>RHLS01000004.1 GCA_003712145.1 Desulfuromonadales bacterium
GAAAACTAGGGACACTCCCCTGTTTTCTTTCGAGGACGTCCCGGTTTGCCGGGTTTCAGCGATTGATTCAACTGAAACTCCAACCTGTCTATGAATGATTCCGAACCAAACGGCCGTCCGGTTCTGGTAGCCTTACGAATAGCGTGATCAGTCTCTTGATCCTCCATGATCACGAATTCGGAATACGCCCGTTGTTCTTGCGGTGAAAGCCACGAGTGTGCATTCAGAAGAGGATCTGCCGCGCCGGTTATATGAGCTTTGGCGCTGGACCACCGATATTGCTCAGCAGTGACTGCCAATCCGGCTTTCAAGGGATTTCGTTCGATATAGCGTGCCACCGCCCAAAGATATCGTTCATTTTCGACAACACACGAAAAAAAGCGGTTCTGCCAGATACGCCCGGATTGCTGTAGTTTTCGGTTGAGATACTGGGTGTACATTTGGTTGGTCAGGCCGATCCCACGCGACAAGGAGGTCTCCGTCTCTGGTACTGCGAGCAGGTGAACGTGATTGCTCATCAAGCAATAGGCCCAGATCTGCACGTTGTGTTTTTGCGTGTAGCCCGCCAGTAATTTCAGATAAAACTGTCGGTCTTCGTCGTCGAAGAAGACCGTTGCGCGATTATTGCCGCGCTGCGTGATGTGATGTGGATAATGGGAAGCAATGATTCTGGCAATTCTTGGCATGGCGGGATAATAGCGTCAGATATGAAGGTATGCAACAAATAATATGGGAAGTGTCCCCAATTTACCCCCAGATCTGCACGTTGTGTTTTTGCGTGTAGCCCGCCAGTAATTTCAGATAAAACTGTCGGTCTTCGTCGTCGAAGAAGACCGTTGCGCGATTATTGCCGCGCTGCGTGATGTGATGTGGATAATGGGAAGCAATGATTCTGGCAATTCTTGGCATGGCGGGATAATAGCGTCAGATATGAAGGTATGCAACAAATAATATGGGAAGTGTCCCCAATTTACCCCCAGATCTGCACGTTGTGTTTTTGCGTGTAGCCCGCCAGTAATTTCAGATAAAACTGTCGGTCTTCGTCGTCGAAGAAGACCGTTGCGCGATTATTGCCGCGCTGCGTGATGTGATGTGGATAATGGGAAGCAATGATTCTGGCAATTCTTGGCATGGCGGGATAATAGCGTCAGATATGAAGGTATGCAATAAATAATATGGGGAGTGTCCCTAATTTACCCCTAATTTACCCACGACAATTCTCCTTCGGTTCCGAATGGTGCCCCCCCTCGCCGGAAGGGAAAGGGCCGGGAGGGGAGCCGCCGCAGACGCACCCGTCGTTACCCCCCTCCGAGCCCCTGAACCGTAGCAGATTGGTGTTGGTTTTTCCAGATGATTGGCACAGGAGGGAAAAACCGGGATAATTCGTTTTTCCCGGCAGCATTGCCATACGGGCAACGCCAGCCTAAATCCCGCCTTTTACCAACAGGTCGGCGTACTGGTCTGGATTGAGCCTGCCGCACTTCTCCAGGGTGCCGGCAGGATTCTGTACCACTGCCAGGCGGGATTTGGGGTTCACGTGGAAAACCGCGGGATTTCCTTGGAATGTCCCGCCGATGGAGGTGGTGGTGGGTTCGTTGATGAATGTGGCAATGCGGGCGCCGAATTGCTCCAGCCCCTTAGGCCCCATCGGTTCGACGATGCCGAAATCCACGGCATGGTTGTAGTTCTTTACGAGCTGGTCCACGGGAAGATCGATCTTCTTCGCAAGCTCTCCCGCCTTTGAGGAGACGATTCCGGCAGCTTCGTCCATCGCCTTCTGCTTGAGGGATTCGACAATACCCTTGCCGGAGTTCCCGCCGGCAAACCCTCCGACTCCGATCTTTGCCAGATCGCCGATGCCACCTTTGCTCCCCATCCCCTGGTGGAGTTCCAGATTGCCGGCAATGCCGCTGACCCGAAGCTTTGCCGGATCAATGCCCAACCCCGATCCGGCGGCACCGGATATCTTCCCGGCAAAGCCTCCGATTCCGGTTGCGGATGGCATCGTGCCCCGTGTGAGCGGGGATGAGGGGTTACCCCATCCCCCCGGTGTCGGACCGCCGTGGGGCAGAGGTGCTTCGGCGGGCTGGGGCGATGCAGCATCGCCTGTCAGCTCAAAGTCGGCCTCTTCGGCAGGAGCCGCAGTTGCTTCGGCGGGAGGAGATGCTCCGTCGTTCGGCTTCTCCTGAACCGCATCAGCAGCGGTCATTTCGGGGGAAGGTTTCCCCTGCCAGGGAGCAGGGGGGAGCAGCTCGACAAACATCGCACCCTCCTGGGCCGCCTGTTTCATGCAGCGCCCCTGGGGCGGCGGGCCAATCAGGACCGTGGCGCAGCCGGCCACGATGACGCCGCCGTGTGCCGTCTGATCGCCGAGCCTCGCGGCGGGCTTGCCGCCGATAATCACCGACGGCTCCCCCTTGGCGATGACGTCAACGGGCCCCTTGCACTGGGCCTTGTCCCCGACCCGTGCGGCCGGTTGACCGCCGATGATGACCGAAGCGCACCCCTCCAGGATGGGGCCTCCCTTGTGGGGCCTTTTCCCTTCCTTCTGGGGGCAGGTGTGCATGTCGCCGATACGTGCTGCCGGTTGTCCCATGATATTGTGTTCCTTAATTCAAACGCGTTTACCTACTCACAAGCATTTGGTTCAGGCTTGTTTATCGGTTGTGCCTCAATATTGCCTCTTTCACTAACTAAGAGCATCGTATGTGGCTCGCCCTCTTTCCAGCCAACGAAATTGTCGCTTGTCGCCCACCGTGTTCCTCGAAAACCTTCCCACACCCCAACACACACATCGACAAAATCAATAGCTTGCTTTTCATTGTCGGAATTCAAATTGTCTATTTTCCAAACCACCAAATAGCGTCCATCGGGAGACCATTGAACATCCCTGCCGTCAGCAAGAAATGCCTCTGCATTACTTGTCTCGTAGAGAGGCTGAATATCGAGCTCCTCGAGCCCCTTGTTGCCAAATTGATAGACTGTAATTTTACCCCAATATTTTATATCTTTATCCCTGCCATTCAATGGCTCAGAAAATAACACTACTCGTTTACCATTTGGGCTTTTCATTTCTAGTTTGCTCATTGCCTTATTACCGACCTTATGTTTATTTAAAGCATTATCTTTACACGGTTTATTTTTTATAGAAACTGCTTTTACATCACAAACTAAGACTGGAGCGCATATCACAAAAACAGAGCAAATAGTCAAAAAGAACTTGTAGTTCACCATTTTGTACTCCTTTATTTAATTATAAACCCTTAGGTAGCTGCATTGAGCGTATTTCCCCGTTGAGTTGACTTGAATTACCTAAAATTGCAGCGTTTCTATTGAAATAATCAGTGACCTTGTTCCTATTTTTTTCCAAGTAACCTACCAATGCATCCTCGTAGCCTTGGCGCCGATTTGGAGGCCATCGGGAAGGATCCTTATCAGCCAAAGGATTATTCCTGAAAAATTCATCCAAAGATTGTTGGTAGACCTTGCTGGCTCCGCCTTCTCCTAGGTTCACTGATGTATCTAGAGCAAGCGCTCGTCCCTTCTCACTCGTAATATAATCTTTCATTTTGTGCTTGTAAGTAGGCGCAGTGGAATTGATAGAGCTTAATAAGCGAACATTGTAGTCTAGTATTTGTTTCCTTTGAAAAGCTGGATCTCGACCTGCCTCCAAGAGCGCCTTGTGGGCTTTTACAGAATTAATTTCATTGTCCCTTGAGTTAAGATATTGCTTCAATTCATCACCAGTAATTTCTTTGGGGTTAGGATCATTATTATTTTTGTAATAAAGCCTTGGCCTAGAATCAACCTCTCGAATCTTTTGACCTTTTTTGTTGTAAATTGGCAATTTATCTTGCCTGACAATCCATCCTTTATCTTCAAACAGCTCTTTGTATTCTTCTGGCGCTTCATTCTTGAAGTCATCGATTTGATTCGCTAATTCACCCTCACCTGCTAGGTTTATGGTTTTCTGCATTGCCCCCAACGAAACAACCATTCTGTCATAGCTTTGAACGGAATCCATCTTCCCCTCATTTCCTGCAACAGCCAAAATCACCTTTTTCTCCGATTCGGTTTTAACCCCTTCACTTATCAATTTATCCCACTCACCGGACTTGCCAAGAGCATGCTTTCGACTCCCCCAGTAAACATAGCCGCCACCGTGAGGATTTTTGAGCCGCCCTTTTTTATCGGTCTTAGTGTATGGTTTCCATACGAGCTTATCCGTCTCCCCGCACTTCTTACACGGCTCCTTCGCAGGCTGCTTCTTCCCCTGAGGAGCTTGACTCTTCTTCGCCGCATCCTTTGTCTTCTTCTTGTCCCCTTCCTTGCGCGTCTGCTGCTCCGCCTTGACGCTCTCGGCAGCCTTTTCGGCATTTTTGCGGACGGTATCGCCAGCCTTGCTCATCCTCGCTTCGGCCTCACTGCCTTTAGCGGACAATATCTTCGCAAGCTGCGCTCCGCGACGGGAAAGGATATTCTGCAGCTTATCCCCAAACGACTCAAAACTACTCATACTCCATTTCCTCCTGCCTGATTGGCCCGCCGAACAGAAGGGTGTCGATCTGCTCTACCTTGTCGTCTTCATGCAGATAGTCATTGCCGAGGATGTCGAGTATCGGCTTCCAGTCAGGGCCTGTATAGAGCTCTTCCTGAATCAGCAGCCGATAGACGAGAAACCGGCCGATGGTGTATTCGGTGGTCAGATCGAATCTTTCGGCCTCGTCGAGGATGACGCGGACATGGCCGCGAATCTGCTCGTCACTCTTTTCCCAGGCAACTTCCGGGAAGGTTGTGTGGATGTATTCGACGAGGGTGTCGATGTACCGTTCTTCCCGCTGTCGCGAAAACACTTCCATCTGTTCAGGGCGTATCTGAAGCACTGCCGTTCCCCTTGTTATCCGAGTTTCCAGCTGAGCTGCAGCAGTTTGGCCGGCTCATTCGCCCCATCGCCGCCGGTGGCCGCCGTAAGCCCATAGGAAAGAACCGCGTCACCTGTCCCGGATTCCAGATAAAATGCGCTTATGGGGCCGAAGAAGCGCTGCAGTTCCTCGCTGGTGCAGGTGGGAAGAAAGGTCCGCAATACCCGGGGATCATAGAAGCGGAAGAGCACTTGCCGGCCGTCAGGGAGCTTCACCGAGAGAAAGCGCCTGAGGTGGCGTCTGAGCACGTTCAACTCCACGGCAGTGGTCAGATATATCCCCCAGCTTTCTCCCCACCCGAGATCGAGCAGCGTCCGGAGAAACGGCGATTCGGCAGGCACGGCAACCAGATAGGGTGCATAATCGGACATGGTTTCGGCAAAGGTGCCACCGTAGAGGCAGACATAATCGCAGCCGCTTTCGGCAAGCAGGGGAAGAATCTCGTTGTCGCGGGCTGTGTCAAGAAGCGCAAAAAGCGGCTTGCTCTGCCGGGAAAGAAATTCTAGCGCCTTTCTGTTGGTGGCAACGGTTTCTGGATCGTGTGCTTCAGCAATAGTCATGAAAGAGTCCGGGGCTTCTCTGTTTCCCTGTGTGCCGTTGCTACTGTTTATCATGTGTTGATCTTGACGAGCGTTCCGTTGATCTTTATGCCGCCCGGCTCAATGACAATGGTGCTACCGCCGCAGACGAGGGTAATCTTGGAGTCGGCTGAAAGGGTGATCTCCTTGGCAGTTTTGGTCATGGTACCGGTGACGCTGGTCTGGCTATTGCCGCCAACGGTGGCCTTGGTGTTTCCCTTGACCGAAGTGGTGCTGTTGCCGCCATAGCTCTGGGTCCGGTCATTATTGACCTGGATGGCCAGATCCTTCTGGCCATGTACGTAAATCTGCTCACTCCCAGCCTTGTCCTCGAACCGCAGTTCGTTGAATCCGTCAGCCTTGTAGCTCTTGGTCTTTATACCGCTGACGGTTTTGCTTCCAGCGGGATTGTAGAGGGTGGGGTTGTTGCCGTTGTAGACGCTGCCAACTACGATGGGGCGGTCGGGGTCCCCCTCGATGAAGTCCACCAGCACCTCATCCCCCACGCGGGGAGTAAAAACCGCCCCCCACCCACCGCCGGCCCAGGTCTGGGCTGCACGGATCCAGCAGGAGCTTTTGTCGTCTCCCTGCCCCTGACGGTCCCAATGGAACTGAACCTTGATCCGACCCAGTTCGTCCACGTGGATTTCCTCCCCCTTCGGCCCAACAACGATAGCGGTCTGGACACCGGTAACGAAAGGCTTGGGGGTATTCTGGGCAGGGCGAAAGGTCACGGAGTAGGGAATGGCTGTGAACTGGTTGTGGTACGAGGCCGTGCCGCCGGCACCTTCTTCAAGGGACTGGGGCTGGGTGCCTGAATGTTCGAGGTTGACGAGGAGGTACTCCTGGTTGAAGTCCGCACAGTCATGGTCCGCCAGGGTAAAGGTATAGCCGGGGATCAACCGCGGAGAGGAGCTGGCCCCATGCCCCCGCTGTGCTTGGGCCGCAAACTCTTCCTGACGGACCTTGGCAAAGTCTCCCCCCCGTTTGGGATCGACATAATTGCCCGAATAATCGTAGATTTCGTACTGCTGGTTTTCTTGCGCTTTTTTGGCGATCGTAAGATCGAGTGCGGGATTCTTGAAGCTGAAATTCCGCGCGGTGTACGCCCCCGGTTTCAGACGGTGGGAGAAGGTAAATGCATGGACACTCTCCTGATCGGCCACCATGCTTCCACCCTGCCGGAAACAGATCTCCGGCTCCCCTTCGATGGGGACGTGAACCACCCGGCTGTCGCTGAATACGACCACATGCTTGTCCTCATAATGCTCAAAGAAGTAGAAAATCCCTTCTTCCTCCATGAGGCGCGAGATGAAGTTTAAATCGGTCTCCCGATACTGCACGCAGAAGCCGCGCATGCGGTTCTTGTTGGTAAGGGCAAAACGGATCCGGTCTCCGATGACCCCCCCTTTTTCGAGGACCTCCTTGATGATGTCCTGGGCGTTCTTGTCCTGGAAAATGCGGCAGTTGGTCTTGAGGGAGAGCGTCCAGAAGGTCGGCACGAGGTGGACGTCATAGAGGTAGTAGGACCCGGACATGCCGGAGTATTCGAACTTCCTGATCATGCCGTGAAAGTAGCGGCTGGTATCGATGTCCACATCAAGGTCGAGGGAGATGCCGCCACTGGTGTCATTGATGATGGTCAGGAGGGCTTCCTTGCCAACCACGGCGCCGATGTCGGGAATGTCAAACTCGCTCGCAACGGACATTCTCACCGAAAAAGGAGCGGAGATGGCTTCGCTAACGGTGAAACTCACCAAGGACAGGTCGAAGTCCAGCCCTGTCATTTCAAAGAGGAACCTTGCATCAGATGCGGAATCGAATAGTGCCATCCTGCCCTCCTGATAAAAACTTCAATACAAAATCATCCTTAAACAGGTAGGTATCAATAATTACTTCCCAATATTATTCAACAAGAATAATTTGGTATCCTCTGCAACAGCCGAACTATTCCAAGGATAGGACTTCAACCATTCTTTATCTCCTACAAGAATGTCATCACAGTATTGTAATAGTTTCTTTGAATACCTGTTTAACGCTTCAGCTATCAATTCATTATGGTCAGAGTATTCTTTTTTTTCACCGAAATCGCTAGGACTAAAGCGTTTTGACACCATAAAGAGCCCTAGATCGTATTCTGTAAATTTATTTTTGCTTGCAATATCAATATAAATTATACTTAGCTCGTCTCTTCTGATAAAAATTGAAATTGCATATATCTTTCCTAATAAAAATGTTTCGTTTTGATTCTTTACAGCCAAAACTAACCCATATCTATTTATGATGTCACTGAACTTGTCCTCTATAATTTTGCTATAATTATTCATTGCTTACCTCGTAACCTATTTTAGAATCATAGAAGATGTGATTTCATCGTAAGCATACCTATGTTTTTTTAAATATGATATTTCTTTACCGTAACCAGTTAATTCCAACTTATTTGTCGTAGGGTTTAGTTTTACCAAATTTTGCCATTCAGGTTTAGTTGCCAACTTAATAGAATCAGATCTTTCAATAGCCGCATCAAGCCAAGGCTTGTTATACTCTGTCCAAAATTGTTCGGGTGTCTTGTACAGTTCGTCTGGAACATTCAAGACATTGAAACCATTTGTCTTTGGTCCAAAATCAAGAGATTTAACATCTCCTAACTCACTGATAACAGCGTGCATATCTTTTCTATAGCTGCCCAATATTGTGACGGTTTTGTTTGGCTCAGATTGTAATATTACTCCTGATGTTGTCTTATATTCTAACCTTTTAATTTTTGACGATAACTCTATTGACTTATCAAATTCTCCAATTTTGCCAGACGATGAGGAATTAGCACTGCGTGCGCTCTGCCTGGTGGAAGATTTTGCTAGCACACCTTCTCCCAAAGCATTCCTATTCAACTTCGGATTCTCAACAAGCGCCTTCCAGTTCCTCTCCACATACTCCGCAAGCCGCACCCCAAGCTTGCTGGCCCTGAGCTTCGCCCCCACCTCGGAAACACGCTGGGCAGTGACTGCGGCTCCCTTTGCCAGAAGATACAGCACGATCCCTTCCAGGATCAGCCGGATGAGCACCGCAACGGCCCGGGCCAGGGAGCGGGATGCATGGTCGATCTTGGCGCTGGTGGGCATGGGTGAAGAGGGCGCATCCCAGGCTTCTCTCACACCTTGGGTGGCCAGGTCGAACACCTTCGTGATGTGCTGGACGATATAAACCGCCAGAAAGCCGATGCCCAACGTGTTGAGAAGGAGCATTCCCAGCTCGGCCCCTGCCGCGGCGCCGGCTGCGGCGCCGGGTATGGCTCCCACGCCACTAGCGAGAGACCCGATCACGGCGCCGGCCGCTCCGCCCAATGCGGCGGAGGCTGCCAGGCCGCCCACCATGAGTACCACAGCCGGGAGTATCCCGGAAAGGGCCTCGTCGAGGGCACACCCCGTTTCTTCCTTGATGGCCGGACCGACCCGGGACTGCGCCTTGCACAGAGCATCATAGACGCATCTGGCACGCCGCAGGGTATCAGCCCGCTGGTGGTCCTGGGGGGTCATGCGTCTGGCGGCGGGTGAACCATGGGCCGGCGCGGCAGTGTGGGCATGACAGCTCATGGTGCTGGTGGATTGGCGGAAATAGCCTGGTCCACCACCGCCCGCCGGCGCATCGGGGCTCACGAAGAGCCATCCTTGGTTGCGCGGGTCAGGCCGGGACGCCATGTCGACGTGTCTCCTGGGTTTGTGGGGCTGAGGTTCGATTCACACGATTGCTCGATTAAGGAAATTAAGTCTTGTCGGTAAAAGAATCCGTGACAAAAATCCACCATCCCCGTCGCCGGGGAGGGTAATTCGTCCTGCATCCTTCCTCTAAAGCATCTTCTCCAACGCATCGGCCCGGTCGCCCGGGGCGGGGTGGCTGGAGAAGAGGCTCTTGTCGTTGCCGAACATCTTTTCCAGTTTCCGCAGCGCGCTTACCGATGCCTTTACGTCGTATTTGTTCGCCTTCATCAGGTTCAGGGCGTACTGGTCGGCGTCGTTTTCCTGGGACTGGGAGAACTGGGCGTTGACCAGCTTCTCGGCCAGGTCGCCGAGGGCGGAATCGGAGAGGGCGGCCACGGCGTTGCCGCTGGCGGCGCCAACCTTGCGGGCGGCGGAGGCGGCGTAGGCGGTCTGGAGGGCCTTTTTGCTGTGGCCGAGGCTTACGTGGCCGATTTCATGGCCGATGACGTAGCGCACTTCGTCGTCGGTCATGGCGTCCATGAGTCCGCTGTAGACCCGGATGGTGCCGTCGGCCATGGCGAAGGCGTTAACGTCTTTGGTGAGGTAGACCTTGTAGTTGGGCTTTACGCCCCCTTCAATCTTGATCCCCTTGGTGAGCTTCTCCAGGCGCTTGGCGTAGGCGCTGGAGGCGGGAGCCACCTTGTTGGAGCTGTCATATTTGCTGCTGGCGTTGGCGGCAACTGCCTTCACGTCGGCGTCGGAGAGGACGGCGGCCTTGGCGAGATCCTGGCCGGCATCGAGGAGGCCGCCCAGGCTGAAGCCGGCGTGGGCGGTCTGGCCGAGGGCGAGGGTGATAGCTGCGGTTACGGCGAGTTTGCGGTACATCTAACGTTCTCCTTGGTCATTAATCAAAGTAGCCCTCCCCGTGGCCGGGGAGGGCATGGCATCACACAATGTGAACTGCTTACTTGGGCACGCTCCAGGAATCCTCGGCCTCGATGCCGTTGGGCTCCCAGGTCCACTTGATCTTGCGGTAGGTGAAGGCCACCTCTTCCATGTGGCGGTAGGGCTCGTTCTCGGCCAGGAGCGTGACCGGCATGTAGGGCTTGATGCTGACCACAATGGCGTCTTCGAGCTTGATGGTGTAGTAGTGCTCCTCGGTCCCCTGCTTGGTGATGCGGTAGAACTTGAGGGTGACGTCCTTCAGGTGCTCGCCGGTGCAGAGGGCCTGGTACATCTTGGGGGAGCTGGCATCGAATTCCTTGACGATGCTCAGGGGGCCGTGGACCCGCTTGCCGGTGGGAAGCCCAGAGTGGGGATCCTTCGGCATGTGGATGTCGTGATTCATGGAGAAGACGAGAATGGTTTTCTCGCGCCCCTGCAGTTCGCAGGAACCGTCGATCTTCCCCTGTTTTTCACCGGTGAGGGTGAGGTGTGCGGGCATTGCCATTGATTACTTCCTCCTTGTGATGTGGAATACGCGGCCCGTGATGGTCCGCATTGCAAAACAAATCATCAAAATCCATCGCACTCGGATGTGCGACCCTACTCTTTATCCAATTTGCCCACCAGCGACAGCGTAAAGTACGCCCCCATGTACTTGAAGTGGGGGGTAACCTTGAGGCCGACCCGGTACCACCCCGGCTCACCGGGGACTTCCTCCACGGTTACCTGGGCCTGGCGCAGGGGCCTTCTGCTCCTGACACCCGGCATGGGGTTGTCCATCTCGGAGACGTACTGGCGGATCCAGAGGTTGAGCTCGTTTTCCAGATCCCCCCGCTCCTTCCAGGTGCCGATGTGTTCCCGCTGGATGACTTTCAGGTAGTGGGCGAGACGGCTCACGATGAACATGTAGGGAAGCTGAAGCCCCAGTTTGTAGTTGAGCTCGGCCTCTTTCCCCTCCTTGCTGATGCCGAAGTATTTCGGCTTCTGGACGGAGTTGGCGGAGAAGAAGGCGGCGTTGTCGCTCCCCTTACGCATGGTGAGGGCGATGAACCCCTCTTCGGCCAGTTCGAACTCCCGCCGCTCGCTGACGAGCACTTCCGTGGGGATCTTGGTCTGAATGGCCCCCATGGCCTCGTACTGGTGGAGCGGCAGGTCGTGGACGGCGCCGCCCCCCTGGGGGCCGATGATGTTGGCGCACCAGCGGAAGTTGGCGAAGCTGTCGGTAAGGCGCGTGGCGAAGGAGAAGGCGGCGTTCCCCCAGCAGTAGCGCTCGTGGCTGTCGGAGACGCTCTCCTCGTAGTTGAAGCTCTTCACCGGCTTGGTGGCCTCGCCGTAGGGGAGCCGCAGGAGGAACCGGGGAAGGGCCAGCCCCACGTAGCGGGCATCCTCGCTCTCGCGGAACGACTGCCACTTGGTGTACTGGGGGCCTTCGAGGATCGACTTGATGTCTTTGAGGTTCGGCAGGGCCGTGTAGTCGTCGCAGCCGAAGAACTGGGGGGCGGCGCCGGCAATGAAGGGGGCGTGGGCCATGCCGGCCACGGCGGCCAGGCTCTGGAGGAGCTTGATGTCCTGGGGGCCAGGGCCGAAGTCGTAGTTGCCGATGATGGCGCCGTAGGGCTTGCCGCCAAACTGGCCGTACTCGGCGGAGTAGACGGTCTTGTAGAGCCCCGCCTTGGCCACCTCGGGGGCGTCCTCGAAGTCGTCCAGGAGCTCTTCCTTGGTGGCGTTCATGATCTCGATCCGGTTGTTCTCCCGGAAGTCGGTCCGGTCCACCAGGAAGTGGAGGGACCGCCAGGAGGACTCCAGCTTCTGGAACTGGGCGTGGTGGAGGATCTCGTCCATCTGCCGGCTGAGTTTGCGGTCGATCTCGGCGATCATGTCGTCGAGGACCGCCTTGGAGACCTTCGGGGCCTCGGTCCCCGGCTCCAGAAGCTGTGCGATGAGGGCCTCGACCCCCTTCTTGGTTATGGAATAAGCCTCGTCGGCGGGCTGGAGCCTCGTGGCCTGGACGATCTCCTCCAGAAGGGATCCTTCCATCCGGGTCTCGACTGCTGCTGTTTTTTGCTGTTCTGCGCTCATGGATGCTCCTCCTTACCCTTCCTCGATGCCGATTTCAGCCAGAAGCTTCGCCCGGGCCGCGTCGTCGGTGATCAGTTCCTGGATCTTCTTGCGGAAGTCGGGGACGTTGGAGAGGGGCCCCTTGAGGGCCCGCAGGGCCTCCCGCAGCTCCAGAAGCCGCTTCATCTCGGGGACCTGCTCGACGACCGCCTCGGGGCCGAAGTCCCTGAGGGACTCCACCTTCAGGTTCACGGGGAGCTCGTCCCCCTCGGTGCCGGCGAGCCGGTTGGGGACGGCGATATTGAGGGAGATCCCCTGGGCCTTCATGACGTCGTTGAAGGTCTCCTTGTCAATGGCGATGGGGTCGCGCTTCTCGATGGGGCGCCCGTCGGGGGCGCCGGTGAAGTCCCCCATGACGAGCATTTTCAGCGGCAGTTCCACCTCTTCCGATGCTCCGTCCGTGGCCGGACGGTAGACGATGTTGACCCGCTCCTTCGGTGCTACGGATGCTTCTTTCGACATGTCGTTCTCCTTTCGTACGATCGTAACGGTGACTGTTTCTCCATCCGTGGATAACGCAATCAGCGCATGGGTTGTGCAAATCTATCAGTGGTGGATTTCTACCCCTTTGCGAGCCGCACCATCTCCACGGGGTCGAGGCGGGCGATGCGATGGAGGGCCTCGGCGGCCTTATCCTTGAAGCGGGGCTCGGTCTGGGAATCGAATCCGACCCAGGCCAGCTTGAGCCCCTGCAGGGCCAGGGCCGGGTCGTACTCTTCGAGGCCGAAGGCCCCGATGTCGGCCATGACCTGCTCCAGGTGGGGGAGGGCCAGTTTCGCCCGGTTGGTGTTCACCAGGAGCTGGGCCAGGGCGAGGCGCCAGTGGAGCTTCTCCTTGCGGGAGGCGCCGTTGCCCAGCTGCCTCTGGAACCGCTCCACCGCCTCCAGGAGCCTGCCGCTCCGAATGAGGGCTTGTGACTCCTCCACCTCCCGGGCGATGGCCTCGGCCCGGCAGTCGGTATCAGCCCCGGCGGTGCAATCAACGGCGGATGCCTCGCGCTGCATGAGCCCCCCGAGCCACTGGCGGGTCTCCTGGTCGGCGAAGGGGGTGCCGTCGGCAAAGGCCAGTCCTTCGAGGCCGGGAAGCCGTTGCAGAAGAGCGGCGGTCTCCGCGCGGATCGCCTCCCGGGCCCCGGCGAACCGGTCGCCGAGACGGGAAAGTGCCTCGGCGGAGAGGCGGTTCAGGTCGAGCCAGAAGATGAACTGGGGAAGCCGCGCCTCCGCCGCCTTGAGAAGGGCCTCGCCGTCGCCGTGGCTGGCCAGTTCCTGGAGGAGGGTCAGCACCTGCCGCTCCGGCGGGGAGATGCGGGTGCGGCCGTTCACCGCCGGCGGCAGCTCCGTCACCTGTCCCCAGGCGGCGAACCGGGAGAGCCGGTAGGGAACGGGGCCCGCGGGGTCCTGCTGGAGAAGGGCGCCGGCTGCCTCCCCCACCTGCCGCAGCCCCGCTTCCAGGGCCTGGAGGGGGGAGCCGAGGGGCATGGTCTGGCGAGGAGGCTCCACGGAAGCGGGGGTGGCCTGGCGCGGCGGCGCAAAGAGATCGGCGGCTACAGCCTCGGGCTGGGCCGGTGGCGCGGCCACGGCTTCGGGGGCCGTCTCCCCTCCCCCTTCCGGCGCCAGGTCCATCACCAGCTCCCGCAGCTTCGTGAGGGAGGGGGCATCCTCCAGGTGCTCTCCCAGGAAGCGGTCGATGGCGCCGAGGCTTTCCAGCACGATGGCGTGCTGCTCCGCCGGGAGGGTCCGCTCCCGCTGCTGGCGGAGGGCGATCTCGGTCCGGTCCAGCCACCACTCCACGCTCCGCTGCCGTCCCCGCATCCGGGTCGGGTAGAGGTCGCTCCAGAACCGCTCCAGGAGGTCGCGCCAGACCTTGAGCCCCAGGGCCAGACCGTCCCCCCCCCGGGTCTGGACAAGCCCCACGGCCAGGTAGCTGGCCACCAGGAGATCCTTGGAGCGGGTGGCGAGGATGTCGGCGGAGAGGCGCACCACCTTTTCCCAGTCGATGGTGCCGGCAACTGCCGGGGAGGTGAGCTTGTCCACCTCAGCCTGGAGGGTGTCGAAGAGGGGGTCGTAGCGGACATCCTGCCCGACCGGCTGGTCGGGGCGGACCGGCTCGCGCCCCAGTGTTGCGATATCCATGGCATACTCCGTTCCTATGCTGTTCTTCCATCCTCCCGCCTCCGACGCGGACCAGAGGTGGAGGAAATCCCCCGGCGCCAGGGCCCGCCGGTAGAAGGCGAGAAAGGAGCGCTCCAGGGTTCCCCCCATGAAGAGGGCGTTCGGCACCCCTTTCGCGCCCTCCTTGACCAGCAGGTGCCAGAGGCTCACGAGGGAGATCTTGTCGTTGACCGGTCCCCGGTCGAGGGAGACATGGAGTTCCCCCTTTCCGCCGTGGGCCTCCGCCATCCGTTCCAGTTCCGGCAGGTCGAGGAAGGAAGCGAAGGGGTCGAGGGGAGAACCGAGCCGGTTGATCCCTTGACGGCGGGTTGCCAGTTCGTCCCAGTCGGTGTCGGGTGGGCGGATGGTCTGGAGCTCCCGCTCCAGCTTCTTGAGGTCGTCGAAGGTGTGGGTTGCCAGGTACTCTATCTGGCACCAGCTCTTCTCGCAGGCAAAGGGGAGAAGGTCCCACCGCTCTTCCCACCCTTCCAGCGGGCCACTTCCCATGATGAGCAGGGGATAGGGGCGACCGAGGCTGTCGCTGGAAACCCTCACCAGCCCGGCTATGAGTCCGTTTTTCCCGTATCCCCGCCCCCAGAAACGCCAGGAGCAGAAAGGAGACGGCGCGTCAATCCGCTCCGCGAGAAGGCGGTAGCCGCTTTCCACCCATTTCGTGAGCCCCTCGACAAAGGGGGAGCCCGCCCCGAGACGGAAGTAGTCGGCCGCCGCCGGGTGCTTGCCGAAGGCGGCCCAGCGCCACGAAGAATCTGTGCCGAGCATCAGGTCTGCTCCTTTTCGTCCATGAATATCACCCCGTCGATGTCCGGTCGGTCTGTCACCAGCATCGCGCGATGACGCGGGGTGCCGAGGCGCCGGCCATGGCCCCGCCCTGCTTGACCACCTGCTGGCTGCCTATTAACTGGTAGTTGACCTTGATGGCGGTGACCCCCATCCGGGCCAGGGCATCCTTCTCGCCGGGGAACTCCCGGGCCGGGAAGATCCGTTGCCCGCCCCTGAACTCCTGGAGGAAGTCGGGGAATGCCTGGGGACCGGCATAGCGCTTGGTGAGCACCAGGTCGCCTACCTCGATCTGGAAGATGACGTCGCCGCACGTGTCGGGGGACCAGTAGAAGGTCTTGCCGACGGGGAAGTTCTGGTTCACCAGGCTCTGGGCGGTGCCGGCGCACTGGAGTTCCAGCTTCGTACCGTGGGGTTTTATCCGGGCCTCGGCGTTGGCGTCGGTGGGAAGCCCCTTGATGGCGACGGTGTAGTTGGGCTGGCGGCCCGATGCGGTGGCCTGGACCTGGGCCCCCTTGCCGAGGAACGAAAAGAGGGAGCCTTCCAGGGGAAGTGTGCTACCGAGGGCCTGACGCGCCGCGTACCCGCCGGAGGTTCCCCGGACGAAGGGAGCCGCCGGCCCCTTGGTGAACCGCCATGCAAGGCCGTCAGGACCAAGAAGCACGGGAGCGGCCTGCTGGGGGGTCATGCCGAGGGTAGCCGCCAGAACCTGCTCCTCCCACAGGGTCTGGAGCTGGCATCCCGCCTCGCGCCGGACGTAGGACCAGAGGAAATCGAGGGGACCGGTGACCAGGCGCCAGAAGGCCTCCTCGGCCCCGGTGCCCGCCACACCCGCCTTGACCCGGCCGGCGGCGTTCCAGGCTGCGTAGAAGGGGGTCTTGCCGGTGCCCGGGTCATCCCCGAAGGTCTGGGCGGCGAGCTGAAACGCCTGCTGGCGCGAGGACGCGGCCGGCGCGACCGCGGCAAGGGCCGCCTGGTACTCCTGCCAGGCCTTCGTGGCGGCCAGCGGGGCCTCCAGTTCCTTTGCTACCGCCTCGGAACCGAGCTTCGTCTCGATGGTTGAGATCAGCCGCTTGCCGCTATCGGCGGCCTTGGTAAGGGCTCCGTTTGCCGGCATCGCGCCGCCTGCCCGCGCCATCTGGAAGGCATACAGCTGCCGGACGAAGGGGGGAGCGCCCTCGCGCCCCACCAGGGGCTCAAGCTCCAGCGCCATGCGGGTGATGAGGGCGAAGTACGGTCCCTGGTCGGTGGCCATCCGCGCCGCCACCTGCTGGGACTCCCGGATGGTGCGGAGCCGCTCTGCCCCCCGGGGAAACGAGGCAGCGAAGCCTTGCCACGCATCCAGGCAGCTGCTCCGGTACCAGGCTGCGAACCCCTGCCGGGGGGTTGCCAAAAGCCTCGGGTCACCGAGGGCCGCTTCCATCTCCCGAACGAGGCCGTCCAGGTACTCCTTCCCCTTGCGGGTAAACGTGGCCGTTACGTTCCGCTCACCGGAAACCGGCGCGGTCCCCCCCCAGAACTCTGCCAGGGTGACCGGAGCAAGGCCCGAGTGCCGGTCGACCCAGGGGGCGAGCCAGGCAAGGCTCCCCCCCTTGAGGGGGATCACCTGACGGAGCCACCCCTGGAGTTGTGTCGATTCCTTGGCCAGGTCCGGGGAATCGGCACGCCAGGAGAGGTAGTGGAGATAGAGGAGGCCGAAACGCTTGCGGGCGTCAACGCCGGCGGAGGTCTCGCCGGCGAGGAACGACACCGAGGCGGGCTGGGGCATGGCCTGGAGCTCGGCAAGCTTTTTTCCGTCCATACTTGCCTTCAGGATGTTGACCCGCCGGGCCAGGTGGATGGCGTACTGGGCGAAGGTCTCATCGGGAGTGGCGGCGGAGAGAGTGGCGACACCGGAGGCCAGCTGGCGGTCGTAGGGTGCCAGGAAGCCGTCCCGGAACTGGCGGCAGAACTTCTCCTTCAGCGCCCGCTCCACCGCCACGCTCTCGGTGAGGCCAAAGCGGGGTATCCACCAGGAGCGGTTCCGCTCTTCGACCTTGAGGATCCCCTGGCGGAATGCGTCCAGGACCAGCAGGTCGTTGACCGGGTCTCCCCCCAGCCGCGGTGTTCGCTCGAACTGGCGGGAAACCTCGCGGATCGTGGTCATGTTCTTGACGAAGGAGAACGAAAGGAGCCCGCAGAGGGCAACCCCCAGAAGCATCCAGGAGACGAGCCCCAGGTTCCCGGTGAGGGTCCGCCACTCCACTGCCCGGCGGGTGGGGGACAGGAGCGACCGGTCGGTCGGCAGGATCCGGGCGAACACATCGTGAAGGAAGAGCCCCTTGCTGGTGCCGGGAAGCGGCTCCTTGTCACCCGCCAGCCCCAGGGCCTCGGTGAAGCGGGAATGGGGGTTCCCCTCCTGGCGGCCGCTGGAGAAGAAGAGCCCCCGCAGGACCGGCGTCTCCTGGTAGGGATTCTCCCGAAACGCTCCCTCCATGAAGGCGGCAAGGCCGTCGCCAAGGGCAGCGAACTCCTCGGGGAAAAGGACGAGGCCAGGGTCGGCCTCCCGGGCCTCGGGCCGGTGGAGCAGCTGCAGACGCAGGCTCCGAAGCCGCTCCACAACGGCGGAAACCGCCTTGTCGGTAAAGGCGGCCACGTCGGCGGCAAGGTCCTGGTTGATCATCCCCATGGGCTGGCGAAGGCTCTGCTCCGGGAGGATTTCGGCAAAACGGTTCATACCCTCGATAAGGTCACACTTGGTCACCAGCACGTACACCGGGAACCGGACACCAAGGGCCCGCATCAACTCGTCGATGCGGCGGCGCATGGTACGTCCCTCCTCGGCGCTTTCCTCCCTGCCGTTGGCCAGCAGGCGGTCGGCGGCCACGGTGACGATAAGACCGTTCAGCGGCTCTTTCCGACGGTACTTGACCAGCAGGGAGAGAAATTTCTGCCACTCGTCCCGGTCCTTCTCCCCATCCACGGGAACAGCGTAGCGGCCAGCGGTGTCGATGACGATCGCCTGCTCGAAGAACCACCAGTCGCAGTTGCGGGTTCCAGAGATTCCCGAAGTCCGGCAGACGTCGATGAAGGGAGAGGAGAGGCGGGCACTGTTCAGCGAGGTGGTCTTACCCGAACCGCTCTCGCCGATGACCAGGTACCAGGGGAGTACGTAGAGGGGATTCCCCATCTTCTTCAGGTGGGAGTTGCGCAGGGTACCGATGGCCTCCTTCCACCGCGCCTGGAGCTGGGAGAGGTGCTCCCGCTCATTGCCGGAGAGGGATTTGAGGAGCCCCTTGTCCTGCTCGATCACCTCTTGGACAAAGTTCTGTTCCCGCTTGCGCAGCCACATGGCCCGCAGCACCGCGACACCGACGCCGATTCCCGCCAGGAGCAGCAGAATGCAGAGGGCGACCCACCAGGGCCAGTTGAGGGCCAGCACCACCCCGAAGACCAGGAGGGCGACGACGGCCACTCCGCCGGCCACGAGAAACCATTTGAGGAACGACACAACATTCGTTTTCATCTTAGTACGGCACCGTCCTTATGAAATTCTCCCCCACCCCGGAAAGGGTGAAGCGGTAAACAAGAAAAAGGATGATAAAGAGGACCGCCGGGCCGGCGCAGCATGCCGCCACCAGCGGCGAGAAGCCGAGCCGGCGCCGGGCCGGGGCAAGGGTAGGCGCAGCGGCCGGGTAGGCCTCGGGAAAGAGTTCGGTCCGCTCCAGGGACGGCAGCCCTACGGAACTCCCCACCAGGAGCTTCAGCTGGGCGGTCTTCACCTGCTCCAGCTGATACTCGTCCCCCGGCTTGCAGTATTTGCCGGTGAAACCCAGCGCGAGACAGAGATAGAAGACCTCCCGCACCTCCCGCTGGTGGAGCCCCAGAGCGTTGAGCCTGTCGAAAAATTCCTCCCCGGCCTCGGTGGTATTGTAATGGAGCCGCTGGAGCTGCTCCCTGAGCCAAAGCCCTTTCTCGCTCCAGGCCGAAGAGAGCACCGCTTCGTCGATCCAGGCACAGACGGCAAAACGAGCCAGTTCATACTCGTCGCGGGAAAAGCTGCACCGCCGGAATGCGGATTCGCTCTGGGCCAGGAGCAGGTCGATTTCCTTGCGGACCTCGCCATAGGGGGGCTGACGCACGGCTGCTGTCCTGAGGAAGTGGATCGCGTAGGCCAGGAGTTCCATGAAACAGTCTGTCAGGTGCATGCCGAAACCTCTCGTACGGGTAGTCAAACCAGAAGAGATCGGCGACTGTCGGCCGCAGGCCTAGCCGTGCGCTGGCATCGATTACCAAACGGTCGCCACACGGCAATGCGCTGTCGGACGCGCAGCCATCGCTTTCCACTGGTCATTGTGGATTGTGTTGCAGGTGGGGGGGGTGTCCGATAGGACGATTCCGGGAGGAATCAAGAACCTCCGTCCGATCGGACGGAGTCTGGGACCGTCGCCTCCTGCTTTTCGCAAGCGGCAACAGTAAACAGTATTACATTAAAAGTCAATAAACAAAATCACAAGAATTCGCATTATTTAATGACAGGTTAGCCATCATCGGCCGGTCACCGGCAGGGCTGGAAAACAGGCGGTGGACGAGGGAGTGTACGGCTCTCGAATCAATCGGTATTGCCGTACATCAGCCGATCATAGTAGAACTCGTACTGCTCGAGTTTTGCCTGGAGCTTTTTCAGTTCCTCGGGCGTGTAGACTGCTCCTCCCCGGGCAAGTTCGCGCTTCAGGCCTTCAATGAGCTCGATGATGGTCATCTTGCTCTGCGGGCAGTCGTCACCGCCGTTGAGGAGGCAGAGGTTCTTTTCATTGGAAATTTCGCGGCCGAGGTTGCGTTCCGCCGCCCGCGGAGCCGCAGCCATAAGGACCAGCGCCAGAACAAGCACCGGAAGCCGCCAACCATGTGAACGCTGTGTCATTTTTGCACCCACCTTCCGTTGACCAACTGAATCCACCACCCCTGCCGGGCGGCGTCCTGCCTCGTCTGGGCAAAACTGGCAGCCGCCCTGCCCCGCACCTGCCCGATGGCATCGGGGGTCTCAGGCTGGCCGGCGGTCCTCACGATTGCCCGGGCCATGCCGGCTATGACCGCCGTGCGGCTCGTGTTCTCCGCATCGACGACGGCCTGGCTGCCCCCCAGTTTCGTCCTGTCACGCACAACCAGAAGCCCTGCGTTGGATTCGCCGACGGCACCACTGTCCCGCAGGCGGTCCAGAAGCTGAAGCCGCCCCTTCATCTCTTCGTAGGCCCTCACCACCTCGGGCATCCGCGAGAGTTCCGCCACCAGTCCTCCGGCCAGATCCTCCGCAGCCCAGGCCGCCGCACCCAGAGAGAGGGACCACCGCTGGCCATGCCTGAGACTCTGGGGTTTCTCCCCCGGGGGGGGCACGGCCTCGGGAGAAGGCGCCTCAACGGGCGGCTTCGTCTCGCCCCCCTCCTTCAGGTACCTGTCGTCAAGGGTCTGGAATGCCTTCTTGACCTCCTTCTCGGGGAAGTAGACATTGACGGTAATGAAGGCACAGGAGGCGAGAAACCCCGCCACAAGAACGGAAACCAATCGGGTAATGGACATATTCACGAGCATGTTCCTCCTTCAGCCAATGACCGGCCGGGCCCGGCAAAGTACTCCCGAAAGACCGCCACGACGCGGTCGACATCCTCCCTGGTGACGTCAAGGTGGGTAACGAGCCGGATGCTCTCCCGGCCTGAAATGAGAATCCCCCGCTCCCGGAGATACGCGGCAAGGGCGTCGGCCCGCGCCGGAGGGAGGCAGAGAAAGACCATGTTTGTCTGGACCGCCGCAGGATCGACTGCGAGCCCACCGATTGCCGCAAGCCCCTCGGCAAGGCGCCGGGCAGTGGCGTGATCGTCGGCAAGGCGGTCCACGTTCTCCGCAAGGGCAATGATCCCCGCGGCAGCCAGGACGCCCGCCTGGCGCATGCCGCCGCCGAGCACCTTGCGCCAGCGCCGGGCCTCGGCCACCAGTTCCCGGCTGCCGCACAAAAGCGACCCCACCGGCGCGCCCAGCCCCTTGGAGAGGCAGACCGACACGGAATCGAAATGCCTGGCTATCTCCCGTGCCTCAACCCCAAGGGCCACCGCGGCATTGAAGAGCCGCGCCCCGTCCAGGTGCAGCGCCAGCTCCCGCACCCGCGTGAAGGAGGCGACCCGCGCAAGGTACGCCACGGGGAGCGCCTTCCCCGCCTGGGTGTTCTCCAGACAGAGGAGCCGGGTCCGGGCAAAGTGGGAATCAACGGGTTTGATGGCCGCCGCCACCCTGCCGAGGTCGAGGGTGCCGTCGGGCTCGAAGTCGAGGGGCTGGGGCTGAACCCCTCCCAGGACCGCCGCGCCTCCCCCCTCGTAGCGGTAGCAGTGGGCAGCCTGACCGGCGATGTACTCGTCACCCCTGCGGCAGTGTGCCATGATGGCGAGAAGGTTCGACTGGGTGCCGCTTGCCACGAAGACGGCCGCGTCGGTGCCGAGCATCCCGGCGGCCAGGGCCTCCAGGCGGTTGACGGTGGGGTCTTCTCCGTAGACATCATCCCCGACATCGGCCGCCGCCATGGCGGCACGCATGGCAGGTGAAGGTTTCGTGACGGTGTCGCTTCTCAGGTCGATGATCGTCACCAGTTGCAGCTCCCCCCACCCCGCTTCTCAAGGTACTGCTGGTGGTATTCTTCTGCCCACCAGAAGGTGGATGTCGCGGTGATCTCGGTGACAATGGGCCGACTGTGGCGACCGGAGCGCTGCTCCCGCTCCAGGGAAGCCCGGGCCGCCGCCTCCTGCGCGGGGGTGTGGAAGAAGATGGCCGAGCGGTAGTTCGTGCCGATGTCGGGACCCTGTCGATTCAGCTGGGTCGGGTCGTGGAGGTCCCAGAAGACCTGCAACAGTTCGTCATAGGAAACCCGCGCCGGATCGTAGATCACCTCCACCACCTCGGCGTGCCCGGTGGTCCTGGAGCAGACATCCTCGTAGGTGGGGTGCTCCTTCCATCCCCCCATATATCCTGCCAGAGTTGAAACGACCCCAGGCACACGGCGGAAGGTCGCCTCCACGTGCCAGAAGCATCCAGCGCCAAAGGTGGCTTTCTCCTGTGGTTTCGTCTCTTCCATGGCCTTCCTCCGTTGTCAGCGTAGCAACCCGTCTGCACCAATCGTAGCACATAAACCGGGAGTTGTCCCGCCAGGGGCCGGAAGCCAGCGTTCAGGCACGGCACCGCGCCAGCCGAACCGCTCCAGGAGCGCTGCAAAAGGAGCATCGAGCGGGGCGGTTATGGTCAACGGCAATCCCGTGGCGGGATGGGGAAGGGTTAGTTCCACGGCATGGAGAAGAAGGCGGTCGCAGCCGAGTTCTTTTCGGAAGAACCGGTTGTGGCGCCCCTCGCCATACTTCGTGTCGCCAATGATGGGGTGGAAAAGGTGCTTCAGGTGGCGGCGGATCTGGTGCCGGCGGCCGCTCTGCGGCAGGGCGAGCACGAGGGAATAGCGGCTTGTGGCGTAGCGGCCCACCTCGAAGGGAAGTTCGACCGAGGCAAGGCGCCGGTATCCGGTGACTGCGGACCGGAGAGGCGGAGCCGACAGGACGGAGCCTTTTCCCATCCGGTCCGGTTCCTCCACAAGGGGATGATCGACTATCCCTTCGTCGTCGGTGACGCCGCGCACCACCGCCAGGTACGTCTTTGCCACCCGCCCCGCCTCGAAGGCATCGGCCAGGTGTCGGGCCGCGGACGGCGAAAGACCGAAGACCAGGACGCCCGAGGTGGGCTTGTCGAGGCGGTGGACCGGAAAAACACGCTGGCCCAGGAGATCGCGCACCTCCTGGAGGGCAAAGCGGGTTTCGTGACGGTCAATGGGACTGCGATGGACCAGAAGTCCTGACGGTTTATTGACAGCAACCAGACTCTCGTCACGGTAGATAATTTCCACGGCCAGTACTCCCGCAACAGCAAATCTATGCTATTCTTAATGCATATGTATCGACATGACAGGTTCTGCGCCGCCTGAAGCCATTCATTATATGGGAGACGGCACTCTACTCCGCCTGCAACATGCTTCAATTGGTATCATTTTAAGGATGGCACCACAATTGCTCTGTGAAGTCTCCGTAAGCGGTCACCCTCTCGATGGGTGACCACCAAAATCTGCTCGCGACACCCGTTAGCAGGCGGGCACCGCAAGGGGGAGACGTGGAAAGTTCCGACCGGAGAAAGCATCCGCGGGTGCCGTTCAAGGCACCCGCATTTCTGGAGCACAACGCGAAGGTTGTCTACGGCGAGGTGAGGGATATCAGTCTGCACGGCATGTACATGAACGTCCGGGGGGAGTATACCGCCGAAGAAGAAGCAGACATTTCCCTCTACTTCCTGAGGGGTCCCGTCACCCTCTCGGTCACCGTCCCGGGCAGAATCGCGCGCATCGGCGAAGACGGCATCGGCTTCAAATCATCCCACATCGACCCGCTGATGCTCTTGAGCCTCGAATCGCTCCTTACCTTCGACAGCCAGGACTCCCCAGGTATCTTGGAGGATTTCATTGCCACCGTATCGAGCCATTCAGCCGGCGGTACATTTCTGGACAGCTGAAGGACCTGCAAGGACTTTGAGAAACTGCATCACCAGCCGGTAGGTGATCCCCCAGAGTACCGGCTTTCCCTCCACCGGCAGACTGATGGCGGGGCGCTCGAAGTCCTCGCCTCCGAAACGGACCGCCGCGGTCACCTGCCGCTCCGGAGCAGCAAGCTCCGCGAGCGGCACCCAGAAGACATCCCGCACCTCATCACTCAGCCTGAACTCCTGCACCTCTCCCACCCCGTAAACGAAGCACGCCACATGCACCGGCAGGTGGGCGCCGACGATGTCCGAGAGCCTCCCCAGGCATCGGGCAGACGACAGGTCGAGACCCAGCTCCTCAAGAGTCTCTCGTTCCGCCGTCCGCCGCGGATCGCCGTCCCCATCCTCCACCCGCCCGCCGGGAAAACCCAGATCCCCCGACCAGGGATCGCCGTCGCGGGAAGCCCGCTCAATGAACAGGACCTCCATCCCGGCCTCTCCGTCACGGAGAACAAAGGCCACCGACGCCCGCTTGTGACCATCCGTGTGAATAATCTCCGGCAGACGACAGCCCAGGGACAAAGCGATGTCCTCAAAGGTGCGAAAATGAACGCCGATCCGGCTTCCTTCCGTTGCTCCAGCCATGGTACCACCGTACACCATGCTCACCTCTTCCGGCAACCCCTTCGGATCCATCCGCCACAACGGTTGTATTTCCGTGCTCCTTCGGGTACCATGAAACCGAATTAATCGCCGCAGAGGACGTCCGCAATGAACCAACCCCGCTTTTCCCTGGAAGCAAGCATCGGCTCAACCCCCCTCGTGGAACTGAGGCACCTGAACCCGAACCCGCGGGTCCGTATACTGGCCAAGCTGGAAGGGAACAACGTGGGCGGCTCCGTGAAGGACCGCCCCGCCCTCTTCATGCTCGCCAAGGCCGAGGAGTCGGGAGAGCTGACCCGCGACCGGACCATCCTGGAGCCCACCTCCGGGAACACCGGCATCGCCCTGGCCATGCTTGGCACCGCCAAGGGGTACCGGGTAAAGCTGGTGATGCCCGCCTGCGTGAGTCTTGAGCGGCGCAGTGTCCTGGAAGCCTTCGGTGCCGAGGTGGTCCTCTCCCCCCACGACGAGGCCACCGACGGCGCGATCCGGCTCGCCCACCGGATCGTCGCGGAGCGGCCGGACCTCTACTACATGCCGAACCAGTACGCCAACCCCAACAACCCCCTGGCCCACTACGCCACCACCGGCCCGGAGATCCATTGCGACACGGGGGGCGAGATCGACTTCTTCGTGGCCGGCATGGGGACCAGCGGCACCCTCATGGGGGTGAGCCGCTACTTCCGGGAGAAGAAGCCGGACGTGAGGATCGGCGGCGTCGAACCCCGCCTGGGGCACAAGGTGCAGGGGCTCAAGAACATGAGGGAGGCGATCGTCCCCCCCATCTACAACCCCGATGCCCTGGACCTGAAGCTCACCGTCCAGGACGAGCCGGCCTTCGAGACCGCCCGGCTCCTGGCCGCCCGCGAGGGGCTCTTCGTCGGCATGTCGAGCGGCGCCGCCGTGGCCGGAGCCCTGGAAGTCGCCAAGGACGCCCCGGCCGGTTCGACCATCGTCGTCATCCTCCCGGACCGGGGGGACCGCTACCTGAGCACCGTCCTCTTCCGCTCGGTCTGCGGGAAATGCCCTCCCTGACCGCATGTCCGGCAGCCGTGATACATGAAAAAAAAGCCTGCTCGCGAGCAGGCTTTTTCATTTCAGTGGTCGATTAACGAAGGAGCTACAGGCTCTTCAGGAAATCCAGCAGACAGTTGTTAAAGGCCCCCGGATGCTCCAGGTTGGCCATGTGCCCCGCCTCGCCCACGATGCAGAGCCGGCACCCCGGGATGCCGGCCGCGATGGCCTCGGCGTTCGCCGGCGGCGCCGCCTTGTCCCCCACGGCGCCGATGGCCAGGGCCGGCACCGTGAAGGAACCGAGAAGCGGGGCGTAGTCCTTCCGCTCCCTCATGGCGAGGAGCCCTCCGGCGAGCCCCCGGGAGTCGGTGGCGGCCATCCATCCGTAGATCTCACCCACGAGCTTCGGCCGCTCGGTAAGGCTCTCCTCGGCGAAGAGGAGGTTCACGAAGGCGTCGGCTACCACCTGGGGGCCGAACTTCACCACATCCTGGGCCAACTGAAGCCGCCGGGCCTTCCCCGCCTCGTCATCGGCCGTGGCCCGGGTGGTGATGAAGAGGGCGCCTCTCACCCGCTCAGGATACCGCTCCAGGAGGTTCAGGAGCACGTACCCCCCCATGGACATGCCGCCGATCACCGCCCGCTCGATGCCGAGATGGTCCAGAAGCTCCACCACGTCGTCAGCGAACAGGTCCATTGAATAGGGCCCCTCGGGGGCATCGCTCTCACCGAAGCCGCGCAGGTCCGGCGTGACGAGCCGGAAGCCTGCCCCAGTCACTGCCTGCACCTGCGGATGCCACATCCGGCGGCAGAGGGGAAAGCCGTGGATCAGGAGCACCGCCTGGCCGCTGCCGTGGTCGTCGTACGCGAGGGTGATGCCGTTGATGATGGCATGCATCGCTTTGCCTCCTTACCTACTCGAACTGGGATCTGAATTCATCCACCACGCGGCGCAGCTCGGTCACCTCGGCACGCAGGAAAGCCACTTCGGCTTCGAGGGCCGCCATCCGCTCGATCTCGGCAATGACCTGCTGCCGAGCCGTTTCGGGAGGAATGAGACGCTCCTCCGGCGCCGTCTCGGGGACACCGGCGAAAAGGTGGACGAAGCGGTTCTCCTTGCGCCCCGGCTGGCGGGGAAGGCGGACCACGAGGGGGGCCTGCCGCTCCATAAGCTCCTGGAGGACCTGTTCAACCTCCCCCAGGTCGGCAAAGGGACGCATCCGTTCGGTACGGGTCCGAAGTTCTCCCACGGTCTGGGGGCCGCGCACGAGAAGCTCCGCCAGCACCGCCAGTTCAGGCGGCTCAAGAAGGAACTTCTCCGAGAGGCAGTGGCAGTACTTCGCCGCCCGCACCCCTTCCGCCGACTGTCGTGCGAACCCTTTCTGACGCAGGGAATCCAGGGCACGGACCACCTCAGCTTCTTCCAGGGCCATGACCGGCTCCCGGTTCGATTTCTGGTTGCACGCCGCCGTGAGGGCGTTAAGGGTCAGGGGATAGTACTCCGGCGTCGCCAGCTCCTTCTCCACCAGGCAGCCGAGGACGCGGACCTCTATGTCGTTCAGGATTGTCTCCATCTCGTCTCCTTTGAAAAGGGCGCATACCACGCCCTGGCAGAAAAAGTATAGGCGGAGCCGAAGCCCATTACAAGTCTTTCATCTTCCATTTACATATGGCTCTCGTCACCGTGGACCTTGGCCAGATAATAGCCGTAGTTCCCCTCGTAGACCCGCATCTCGCCGTGATCAATCTCGAACACCCGGTCCACCAGGGAGCGGAGGAAGTGACGGTCGTGGCTCACCAGCACCACCGTGCCGGCGAAGTTCTGCAGGGCGTCGAGGAGGATCTCCCGCGACCGGATATCCAGGTGGTTGGTCGGCTCGTCCAGCACCAGGAAGTTAACCGGCCGGGCCAGGAGCGTCGCCAGCACCACGCGACTCTTCTCGCCGCCGGAGAGGTTCTCGATCCGCTTGTCCACCGCATCTCCCGGGAAGAGGAACGCCGCCAGCAGGTTGCGGACGACGCCGATGTTCGCCAGGGGCATCGCCTCCTGTACCGTCTCGAAGACGGTCTTCCGCGGATCGAGCACCTCCATGGCGTGCTGGCTGAAGTACCCCAGTTCCACGTTTGCGCCCAGGGCCACGCTGCCGGCGGTGGGATCGGTCTGCCCGGCCAGCACCTTGAGGAAGGTCGATTTCCCCGCCCCGTTCACCCCCACCACGGCGATCTTGTTCTGCCTGCGGATGATGCCCGAAACACCGCCGAAAACCGGCTTCTCCTGGCCATCGGGGGTCTGCCAGCTCTTGGCCAGGCCGTCCATCACCACCACATCGTCGCCGCTACGGGGGGGGTCGTTGAAGGCGAATCGGACCAACCGCTCCTCCGGCGGGATCTCGATCCGGTCGATCTTTTCAAGCTTCTTCACCCGCGACTGGACCTGGGCCGCATGGGAAGCGCGGGCGGCGAAACGGGCGATGAACTCCTCCTCCTTGGCAAGCATCTCCTGCTGGCGCTTGTGGCTGGCCAGGAGCTGCTCGCGGCGGATGTCCCGCTCACGCTCGTAAAAATCGTAGTTGCCGCCATAGGTTGTGACCGTCTTATTGGCCACCTCGATGATCCGCGTCACGATCCGGTTCATGAAGTCCCGGTCGTGACTGGTCATCAGGAGCGCCCCGTCAAACTCGTTGGCCAGCCACTCCTCCAGCCAGATGATCGACTCCACGTCCAGGTGGTTGGTCGGCTCGTCCAGCAGGAGTACGTCGGGCTTCAGGGTCAGGATTTTCGCCAAGGCGATCCGCATCTTCCAGCCGCCGCTGAAGGATTCCACCGGATGGTTGAACCGGTCCGGTCCGATGCCAAGGCCGGTCAGCACCGTCTGGGCCCGGGTGTCGAGATCGTAGCCGCCCCGGTGCTCATACTCCTCCTGGGCCACGCCGTAACGCTCCAGGAGTGCCGCCATCTCGTCATCGGACTGGGGCAGGCACATGGCCGCCTCCATCTCCTTCAACTCGGCGGCAAGCCTGACGGTCTCCGCCGAACCGGCCATCACCTCCTCCAGGGCCGTTCTTCCCGCCATGTCCCCCACGTCCTGGGAGAAGTAGCCGATGGTGGTTTTTTTCGCGCAGCTCATCTCGCCGGCATCCACCTCCTCCTCGCCGGTGATGATCCGGAAGACAGTGGTCTTGCCGGCGCCGTTGGGCCCCACGAGCCCCGTCCGGGTGCCGGGAAGGATCTGGAAGCTGGCATCGCGGAAGAGGACCTGGGCCCCGTGCTGCTTGGTAATGTTGGACAGGTGGATCACGGATTTCTCCATAGGATTGAATTCGGAAGCTGAACCTGTTAGCATGGGGTCGTGCGGGGGGCAACTTAATTTTTCTCAAGGGATGGTACTCACCTCCGGATGAGGAGAATATTTTTTCGTCGCCTGCGATTATTTCGTGGACATTCGTGATGGAAACCTGCTACGGTGGGGAAACGTTCGTGGATAGTCCCGGACAAACTTAACAAGTAGCATCAGGAGAAAGAAACAAATGGCAAACGGTACGGTAAAATGGTTCAATGACAGCAAGGGGTTTGGTTTTCTTGAGCAGGAGAATGGCGAAGACGTATTCGTTCACTTCTCCGCCATCACGGGCGACGGTTTCAAATCCCTTACTGAAGGCGATAGGGTAACGTTTGACGTCGTCAAGGGCCCGAAGGGTCTGCAGGCCGCCAACGTAACCAGGGTGTAAGCTTCACGCACACTGCTTAACGGCACAAAAAAAGCCCCGGAGAAATCCGGGGCTTTTTTTGTGCTTCCCGCCGGAAGGCGCGCCTACCCGCAAACGACGGATGATAGTTCCAGCCTGACACCGGATGCCATCCTCTCCTTCACACAAACGGCACAGTAGTTGAATGACACCCAGTTTTGAATGTGCTCGTTTTCGCCGGCAACAGCAGCCCGGCCATCCCTCCTGCCACATACCCGCTGACGGCAAATCGCCACGGGCACATTCCCACACGTTACCTTCCCGAGAGAGGAGTGCCACGGGGATGTCTTTTACCGGTGACCTGGAACATCTGTCGATTATCGACGTCATACAGCTCCTTCACGCCACGAGAAAGTCGGGAACTCTCTCCATCAAGGGGCGCAAGGGCGAGAGCCAGCTGGTTTTCAACGACGGCTACATCATCAGCGCGAACCATTTCGACAACAGCATCCTGATCGGCAACATCCTCGTCGAGGCCAACGTTATAACAGCCGAGACCCTCGACCGGGCACTCGAGGGACAGGAGGCTGCCGGTGAGAACCGCAAACCCCTGGTCGCCACGCTCATCGAGCAGGGACAGGTCAGGAAGGAAGACGCCTACCGGTGCCTGGAAACGCTGATCGAGCTGACGGTCGTCGAGATCCTGACCTGGAAAAGAGGAACCTTCACCCTCGACGTGAAGAACGTCACGATCTCCGACGAATACCGCTACTTCCCCGAGAAGCTCCATCAGGAGATCACGCTCCATACCGAAAATGTCCTGATGGATGCCTTGCGGATCTATGACGAGAAAAAGCGCGACGGCTTTCTGGTGGAGGAAGAGCTTGCCGACGATGATTTCTCCTCTAAAGAGCCCCTTTCGACAGGCGGGGGCGCGGTACTCTCCGCGGATGACCTGGGCCTGGCAGACCTGGATCGGCTGGAAAAGACGATCCCCTCGGTCTTTTCAGCCCTGGATGATCTCGGCCCTGCCCTTGCCAATCGCCGAAAGATAGAGGAGCTGGGAACGGACCTGTCGGAAGAGGAACAGGAGAAGCTCATTTCGTTTCTCGGCAACCATGCCGTACCGGCACGACCCAGTATTGGAACGGCCCAGGGTCTGTCCGTGATCCTTTTCAGCCCTGACGAATTCATGACCTACTGCGCCACGACGGTTTGCAGGCATGAAGGGATTTTCGTCTTTGCCTCCAACGAAGAGCCGGACCTCGATCCTATCATCGACCAGTTCCTGTCAAAAAACAGTACGCCAGTACTCGTCTTTGACACTCCCGACGAATCCGACCCCCGCTTTTGCTCCTCGCAGATTGGGGGCCTCAGGAGGAAGACGCAGGCGAAATACCCTCACCTCTGCGCGATCCAGCTCGCCTCCCCTCTCGACTACGGCTTCTCGCTGCATGCTTTCAGGGATGGCGTCAAGGCCGTCCTGCCCCGTCCGATCCGGAACGAGCGGAAAGAAACCTTTGCCACAGACCTCATCCGGTTCCTGGAAACCTTCCCGGCATACCTGAAGACCCATGGCCTCCACGAGGAGGCCGCGCCCTCCTCATGGATCACGGAGAGCTTCCTGGCCCTTCGGCAGCTCAGGGAGCCTTCCGACGTAGCCTTCGCCCTTCTGCAATCCGTATCCGCAACGTTCGAGCGATCGCTTACCCTGATCGTCCGCGAGACGGAACTGATCGCCGAGAAGGGGATCGGGATCAGGGACGACAAGAGCAGAGGGGCTACGCCGGCCATGAGGTTCAGGATCCCCCTGGCACAGACTTCGCTTTTCCGGGATGTGATCGGAAAAGGGGGTCTGTTTTACGGAAAAACCGACGACAGCGACGTGAAGGAGCATCTCTTCAACGCCATCGGTGCGCCGCTTCGCCCAACGGTTCTTCTGCTTCCCCTGAAATGCTCCGGAAAGACAATCTCCCTGACCTATGCAGACTTCGGAAAGAAAGAGCTTTCACCCGTTAACGTCGATCTCCTGAATATCCTTGCAGACCACGCGGGGCTGATTCTGGAAAACGGACTCTATCGCAAGAAACGGGAGAGATCCTCCCCGTAACATGCGCGAATACACAACGAGGTACCACCATGGACATGAGCCTGCTGAATCAGATACTCGGGATCGCCTTTGAGAAAAGGGTTTCCGACCTCCATTTCGAAGTGGACAATCCGCCGTTCTTCCGGGCCCGCGGCCAGTTGATCCGCTCAAAGCTGCCGAAACTGACCGCCGAAGACACCGCCTTCATCGCCACCACCGTCATGGCCCAGAACAACCGCAGGCTTCCCGACGATCTCAGGGAGATGGACGCCTCCTACTCCCTCCCCAGCGGCGGACGGTTCCGGGTCAGCATCTTCCGGCAGCGGGGAGCCATCGGCATCGTCATGCGGGTCATCCCTCCCCACGTGGGGAGTTTCGAGGAGCTGAACCTCCCCCCCGTGCTGGGAGATATCGCCAAATCACCCAACGGGTTGATCCTGGTCACCGGCCCCACCGGCAACGGCAAATCCACGACCCTTGCCTCCATCCTCCGGCACCTGAACGAAACCTGCTGCTTCAACATCATCACCATCGAAGACCCCATCGAGTTTCTCTTCACGTCGGACAAGAGCTGCATCATCCAGCGGGAAGTGGGGATCGACACCGAGGACTTCAGCGCGGCGCTCCGTTCCGCCCTCCGCATGGACCCGGACGTCATCATGGTGGGGGAGATGCGGGACCTGGAAACAATCGACTCCTGCATCAAGGCGGCCGAGACCGGGCACCTGGTCTTCTCGACCCTCCACACCCAGGGGGCGGTTTCCACCATCAACCGCCTGATCGGCCACTTCCCCCCCGACGCCCAGGAGGTGATCCGCCAGCGACTGGCCGACATCCTCGTGGCCACGGTCTCCCTGCGGCTCATCAAGGACAAGTCAGGCGAGCAGATCATTCCCGTGGTGGAGATCATGCGCACCACGACCACCATCCAGGCGTGCATCCGGGAGGGACGCCTCGACGAGATCGAAAAGCACATGGAAAACGGCCGCTCCCTCTACCAGATGCAGACCCTGGACCAGCACCTGCTCCAGCTCTGCGAAAGCGGCACCATCACCTTCGACCAGGCGAAGCAGATAACCCGCTCCATGGATCTGGAGAGGAAGCTGGCCTTCACCGAGTAACCGGCAGAAAATGGTTTCATTGTTTACACGAAATTTACAAAAGTTTTACTGGACGGCCGGGCACCGTCCCACGTACGATGTACAGATGACAGCCACCGGCTGCACACAACACCCAACGGAAGGATGACGTAATGGCACAGGCACAGAAGGGCGACCGGGTCGCCATCAATTTCACCGGCACACTCGAAGACGGCACCGTTTTCGACACTACCCTTGACAACGCGGAGTGCGATTCCGACGACTGCGGCGACGGCGGCTGCACCGATGATGATTGCGATTGCGGCTGCGAAAGCGGCCCCATGGAGCTCACCATCGGCTCGGATGAGTTCTTCACCCAGATCGAGGAAGGGCTCATCGGCATGGCTCCCGGCGAGAAGAAGACCGTCACCATCCCCGCCGAGGAGGCCTTCGGCGAGTACGACGAGGAGAAGGTCTTCTCCATCCCGCGGGAACAGTTTCCCGCCGACATCACACCGGAAGTCGGGCAGGAGCTGGTGCTCACCGACGAGGAAGGCGAGGACATCGGGGTCACCGTGGTGGAGGTTACCGACGAAGGGGTCACCCTGGACGCCAACCACCCCCTGGCCGGTGAAAACATCACCTACGAGTACGAACTGGTGGAGATCCTCTAGACCCTCCAGAGTCACCCATGCACCGAAACAGCAAAGGCGGCCTCCGGCCGCCTTTGTCGTTGCAGGATTTGCACCTACCGCCGGGCTCTCAGAGCTGCAGGACCTCCTTGATCCATTTGCAAACCGTGACCCACGACTTGTTCTGCTCCGCCTCGCTCATGGTGTCAATGGGACGATCCGGGCTTATGACCGCCTTGTAATCGCTGATCTCCGTTTCGTCGTAGGAACTGAAGGAAAGCGGCACCCAGAGGATCGTCAGGCCCCGCTCCCGTGCCGCGGCAAGCAGTGGGGGCAACTCGCTCGACGCAATGAACTCCGATTCCAGAAAATTCGGACTGACGAGCAACACCGCCACCGTGGCATCCTCAAGGGCCTGGGCTATCTCCTCGCGCCAGCGCCCCCCCGGCTTGATCTTCGTGTCATCCCAGACGGAAATGGGCTTCCCGCGAAGATAGGGCTTGAGGTGCGTCTGGAGCCTTCCGAGCCACGCCCCGTCCTTGTGGCTGTAGCTGATAAAGACCCCGCCGCGTGTTTTCGGAACGGGAGAGGCGGGAGCGGCGGACTGCTTCGCACCTCCTTCCGTCAGACTCTTCACCAGATAACGCTCATACATGTTCCCCGTGGTTTCGCCCGGCTTCTTGAGCTCGAACTGTTCCGGCCCCTCGTACTCAGCCACGGTCGACCGAACGGCATTAAAGGTCTTCTTGTCGACCAGGATGCGCCTTCCGTTCCGCGCATGCTCCATGAGATGGGCTGCCAGGATCACCCCGACGCCGATGGCAGTGAATTCCTTGGCCCGGTCGCTGCCGACGGAACCGAGAATGACCGAGTCCGTGGCGATTCCGATGCCGACATCGAGAAACCCCAACGGCGCATTGGTCTCCGCGTCCCAGGCATCCCGCATGCCGCCAAAATTGGCCAGCATCGTGAACGCGCATCTGACGGCATTGAGGGCCTGATCCTTCCCCCGGAAGAAAGCCAGAATACCGTCACCGAGGAATTTGTTGACGATCCCGCTCTGACCAATAACGGCCTCGGCCAGCATGGCAAGGAAATCGTTGAGGATCCGCTGAGTGTCCTCGGGACTGCCAAAAATCTGGCAGAGCTGGGTAAAACCGCGCATGTCGGCGAAGAGGATCGTGATGGTCTCACGGTGGGCCGGCCGATTGAGCTCGTCGATGAGTTCCGTCGGCCCCCGGGCTTCGTCGCGGGAGGCATAGAACCCCATATGGGCAAGGATTTCCTCGATGAGCCGCGCGTTTCTGATGGCCACGGCTGCCTGGGCGGCAAAATGTTCCAGGAGGACACGGTCATGGTCGGTATAGCCGTCGCTGCGTTTGTTGAGGATTTGAACGGCGCCAATCGGTTTGCCGGCCACGGTGAGGGGAACGCAGATCATCGAGACGGTGGGCCGGTTCGTATCGCTGTCAACGTCCTTGAAGTGGTTTGCATCGTCAGCCAGTGCGTTCTCAACCAGGGACATGCCGGTGCGGAAGACCTCGCCTGCCTTGCTGCGGGTCAAGGGAACCCCCTGCGTGCTGGACTCTCCCCACTGGCTGAGGAGCAGACCGGCGCTTTCGCCCACGGCATGGGCAAAATAGAGATCACCGCGCTTCTCGCTGTAGAGGATGACGCTGGCATCGGGCGAGTCCGTCAGGATGCTCGCCCTGTCGAGAATGGTCTTGAGGAGGGTCTTGAGGCTCACCTCCGCCGCCAGTTCGCGACCGCACTCCACAAGCGTCAACAACTCCGCTTTCTCCAGCAGCTCGGAATCTGTTCCCATAAACCCTCCCAATGATATTCCCAAGACCGCAATTCCAGCAAAGCCGCCCATGATCGTCGAATCAGTATACCTGACGGATGCGAAACGGCAATGCGGCTGCGTATCGGAAGGGGTCGTACTTATTACGGATTCATGGTATAGGATCAGCTTGACACATCAATGAGGAGACACGATGATCGACGAAAGAGCTGATGCAGGCCGTTCGCTCCCCTGGCCATCAGACAAACTTCCCCTGATGCTGGCGCCGATGCAGGGGCTGACCAACCGCGCCCTGCGCGCCCAGTTCATCCAATGGGTGCGGCCCGACACGGTCTTCACCGAGTTCATGCGGGTCAATCCCCCCGGGGCGAGGCAGCGGCTGGCGGCAGGGGACCTCCGTGACTTGGCTGCCGCGGAAGGAGGGGTCCCCCTGGTCGTGCAACTGATCGGCCACGGTCGGGAGTCACTGGTTTCCGCCGCCCAGGCCGCCCAGGCCGCCGGTGCCGTGCACATCAACCTGAACCTGGGCTGTCCCTACGGGCGGATGACTTCCGGCCTGACCGGCGGCGGGATGCTGCGGCGCCCCGAGGAACTGGCGGAGATCATCCCCGCCCTGCGCCAGGCCATTGCGGGAACCTTTTCCGTCAAGATACGCGCCGGCTACGATGACACCGGGCAGATAACCACCCTGCTCCCCCTGTTCGAGGCGTCCGGGGTCGATTTTCTGGTGCTCCACCCCCGGACGGTGGTTCAGGAGTATTCCGGCCGGGCAGACCATGCCGTCACCGCCGCGGTGGTGCAACAGACCCGGCTGCCGGTCATTGCCAATGGCGATATCCGGAGTGCCGCTGACGGCCTGCGCGTGCTGGGGGATACCGGCGCCGCCGGGCTGATGCTGGGGCGGGGCGCCATCGCCGATCCGCTCCTGTTCGAACGGCTTCGCGGCCGGGCCGCCGTCGACCCGGACCGGAACGAACGGCGGGCCATGCTGCAGCGGTATCTGCGGGAATTACTGGCGCGCTACGACGAGCTGTTCTGCGGCGACGTCCAGGTACTGGGCAAGATCAAGGGCGTCATTGCCACCATGGATGATCCCGACTTTTCAAAGGGCCTCAAACAGCTGAAGAAGGCGAAGACCCTGAGGGCTTTTGCCGCTGTGCTGGACGAGTTCGGGGAAACCGATGGCTGACAGTCCGCCCTTCGACCACCAGGCACTGCTCGAACTGGCCCGGACGCGGATGCCCTTCGGCAAGTATGCGGGACGGCGTCTGATCGACCTGCCCGAACCCTATGTGGTCTGGTTCGCGCGGCAGGGCTTTCCCGAAGGCAAGCTGGGCAGGATGCTGCAGACGGTCTACGAAATCAAGGTCAACGGCCTGGAGTTTCTGTTTGATCCCCTGCGCTGATGTGGCTTCCGACGGGCAGTTGGCGCGGCGCAAATAAAAAAGGCAGCGGGCTCCCGTTGTCTTTGACACAATTTACCATTATACACGGATATTTTTTTTATAACAGCCTGTGCAGGGTCACTTTCCGAAGGTATAGTTGATTCAGGTAGCGCTACCTGCAACAGACTGTCACCATAAGGAGGGCACCGTTATAGAGGAAGCTACTCCAGACCACAATCCGAGGAAGTATCCGACCGGCGGCTCCATCGCGCCGGAATGACCCTTGAAAAGGGTGACACAGAAATTACAAAACGAGGCCCGCCGAAACTGGCGGGCCTTTCATTTTCGCTGCCATGAAGCCCCTCTCCCCTCCCCCTCCCCGCCACTGCAGCACACCTGACAACGCAGCGCTACCCCTTCTCCGAATAGTCCCGTGCAAACAGGAACATGACGATGGCACCGGCAAGCCCGACCACCGGGAAAAGGAAGGCGGCGTGGAAGGCCTCGGGCGGTGCCCCCGCTTCCCCGCGCCCAAAGGAGCCCACGATCAGCCCCATGACCTGCTGGGTTACCGCCGCCCCCATGAGGACGAAGAAATTGAGGGAAGTAAGCGCCGTCCCCACGATCCGCACGGAAAACATGGAACGGATGATGGGGTAGATCATGACTCCGCTGGAGACCGCCAGGCCGATGGCGAAGAAACCGGCCGCCAGGAGCGGATCGGGCAGGGTTTCGGCCACTCCCAGGAAACCGGACATGAGCACCAGGAGCACCACCTGCCCCGCCAGCAGGGTCTTCTTGTAGGAGCGGAACAGCCGGCGGGCGATGGTGTCGATCACCGTGCTGCCAGCGATGAACCCCAGGGAGGTGAACATCAGCATCTGTCCGGTGGCGGCCCGGGAGAGATGCATCACCTCCATCAGGTAGGGACCGCCCCACAATCCCTGCAGCGCCAGGTAGTTGCCGTACCAGAAGAAGGATATCAGCCCCAGGAGCCAGAAATGGAGGTTGGTGAAGATCTCCCGCCACGCGCTCAACATTCCGGCGGGCTTGGCGGCGCCATCGGCGTCGCCCCCATCGACTATGGAAGGCCGGTCCCTGACCATGCCGAAGACCAGCACCGTCACCAGCGCCTGGAGGAGGCCGATCACCAGGAACGAGGAGCGCCAGCCGATGGCAGCCACCGCCAGGGCCAGGGGGGCGGTTGCCGAGAGGTTCCCCAGGTTGCCGATGGCCACCATGAAGCCGGAGACCCGGCCGAACTCCTGCTTGGAAAACCAGTGGCTGAAGATGGTGAAGGTGGCCATCAGCACCGAGGCCGTGCCGATGCCGATCAGCACCCGGGCCGCCATGGCCATGGCCAGGGTGTCCGCCTGGGCGAAGAGGACGCCGCCGATGGTGGTGAGCACGCCGCAGCCGCTGATGACCAGCCGGCTTCCCAATCGGTCGATCATGGGTCCCAGCGGGAGCTGGGCAACTGCGTAGACGTAGAAGAGGATCCCCGAGAGGGAACCGAGCTGCTGGGGGGTTAACCGCAGTTCGCGGGAGATGTCCCCAGCCACCACCGCAAGGGAGACCCGATAGAAATAGACGAGAATATACATCAGCGCCAGCACCGAGAAGATCACCCATCGCTGGCGGCGAATACGGCTGTTGTGAGGCATGGGAGCTCCATCCCGAACCTGCAACAGTTACAGGTACCTTTCCCGCAGGGCGACCTTGTTGGTCTTGCCGACGCTGGTCTTGTCGATGGCCTCCACGAGGCGGACCCTGGCGAGCACCACCTGTTTGCTGACAACCCCCTTGTCGGCATACTCCCGCACGTGGTGGGCCAGCTCCTTCTCGGTTACCCGGCCGGCATCGCCGGGTTTCACGACCACCAGGGCCAGGGGGCGCTCCCCCCACTTCTCATCGGGCTGGCCGATGACCGCCACCTCGGCGACGGCCGGATGGTGGGCGATGATGTCCTCCAACTCCAGGGAAGAGACCCACTCGCCCGCCACCTTGATCACATCCTTGGTCCGGTCGGTGATCCGCACGTACCCCTGTTCGTCCCGCACCGCCACGTCGCCGGTATGGAGATACCCCCCCACCCAGAGCCTCTCCGAGGCCCTGATGTCCTTCAGGTACCCCTGGGTCAGCCAGGGTGCCCGGACCACGATCTCACCGGGGCTTCTGCCGTCCCGGGGCTGTTCACGGAGATCCGCGTCCGCCACCCGCAGATCCACCAGCGGCAGGGCCAGGCCGGTCTTGCAGCGGATCGCCGCCTGCTCATCCGGCGGCAGTTCCAGCATCCGTGGTGTCAGTTGGGAAAGGGTCAGGATCGGGCAGGTCTCGGACATGCCGTAGCCGGTGAAGACGTCGATCCCGCGCCGAAGCGCCTCCAGACAGAGTGTGCGGGAGAGGGCCGCGCCGCCGATGATCACCTTCCACCCCGAGAGGTCGAGACGCTCGGCATGGGGGTGCTTCAGGAGCATGTGAAGGATGGTGGGAACACAGTGGGAAAAGGTCACCTTCTCCCGTTCTACCAGCTCCAGCAGCAGGTCCGGCACATAGCGGCCGGGATAGACCTGCTTCACCCCGAGCATGGTGGCCACATAGGGAACCCCCCAGGCATGGACATGGAACATGGGAGTGATCGGCATATAGACATCGGTGCGGCGGAAACTGCCGTGCCCCACCGCCGCCCCCAGCACCGTCATGATGCCAAGGGTGTGGAGCACCAGCTGGCGGTGGCTGAAGTAGACCCCCTTGGGCATGCCTGTGGTGCCGGTGGTGTAGAAGGTGGTGGCCCGGGTGTTTTCATCGAAATCGGGAAAGGCGAACTCGGGAGAAGCAGCCGCCAGAAGAGCTTCGTACTCGCCGCAGAAGGGGATGGTGCTTTCGCGGATCACTTCTTCATCGGAAAGCAGGACGTACCCCCGCACCCCATCAAGCCGCCCCCGGATCTGCTCCAGGATCGGGAGGAATTCGCTGTTCACCAGAAGGAGATCATCCTCGGCGTGGTCGATGGTGTAGAGGATCTGCTCCGGCGACAGACGCACGTTGATGGTATGGAGCACCGCGCCGATCATCGGCACGGCATAGAAGAGCTCCAGGTAGCGGTGGCTGTCCCAGTCCATGACCGCCACCGTGTCGCCGGGCTTCACCCCCAGCCCCGTCAGGGCGCCGGCAAGGCGCCGGACCCGCTCCCACAGATCACGGTAGGTACCGCGGTAGTGGGTGCGGTAGACGATCTCCTGGTCCGGATTATCAACCACGGGGCAGAAGAGGAGGTTCTTGATCAGCAGGGGATAGTCGTAGGCCGAGGGGGTACGGGGAATCAGGGTGTCGGTCATGGGGGCTCCTGTGTCCGGGCAGTGGGAGGAATAACACTCTGCCGGGTTATACCATTTTTTCGCCGGTGATGGACGGATTTTCAGCAGCAGGTGACAGCCCCAGGGTGGGGAACGCCCGTAGCACCTCCCGCACGGCACCGACCGCCAGGCTATTCCCGATCAGGTGCCACCGTTTCCGCAGTCCGATCTCCTCCGGGAACCGGAACCCCTCGGGGAACTGCATCAGCCGGGCGATCTCGTCCGGGGAGAAGTAACGCACACCGCCCGCGCACTGCAGGTAGGAACCGGCGGACGTGATGGACCTCCCGTACCCGGCGGTAAAGCAGGTGGCACAGGCGGAGCCGTCGGCCGGTTCGAGGATGGGAAGCGCACCGCCAAAACGGGCAACGACGTCGGAAGGAAGAAGCAGGTGGCGTGCGAATCCCGGATCGAGATACTCGGCCAGGGGACGCAATGGGAGAAGTTCCGGGACGACGACCGGCCGCAACTGTTCATGGGACGCGACAAGGTAGTACCGGCGCCGCCGCGCCGGGATTCCCAGTTCCGTGGGGCAGAGGAGCCGCTCCTGCACCTGGTAGCCACGGGAGGCCAGGACTTCGGTGAGCCGGCCGTGGGCCTCGGAGCCGACGAAGCCGGCCACGTTTTCCAGGGCGATGTGGCGCGGAAGCCGCTCGCCGGGGATACGGGAGAGGATGTCGAGGATATGGACGAGGCTGCGGGCACGGGGGTCCGCCAGGTCGCGGTGCGCTCCCCGCTCGCAGTAAGGCTGGCAGGGAGGGGACAGCCACCAGAAATCGATGCCGCCGGCCGTCAGCTCCCAGGCGCTGACCCGTTCGAGGTCCACCGGCCGCGCCCCGTGGTCGGGGAAGTTGAGACGGTAGGTTGCAAGCGCCGCCGGATCCTGGTCGAACGCCCCAACCACCCGGACGTTCGTGCCGGCCACCGCCGCGGCAAAGCCGCCGATGCCGCAGAAAAGTTCCAGTGCCCTGAGGGGCGCGGTACTGCCGTTAGCGTTCACGAGATCCTTTTTCCCAAATTCCGATACTTGACCTGCGTCAATGGCGTCATCCATCCCCAGTGGTACTCTGAAAACATACTGAACGCCAACCACATGGGAGGTCAACCATGAGCTCGCAGAAAGAAGACATCATCGGCCGCGCCATCACCATGACCGACCTGGTCCAGTACCAGCCCGGCTCCGTGATAAGCCGCACCCTCATCGACAAGAAGATCGGCACCCTCACTCTCTTCGCCTTCGACGAGGGGCAGGGACTCAGCGAGCATACCGTTCCTTACGATGCCGTGGTGCTGATCATCGACGGCACTGCCGACATCACCATCGACGGCACTCCCCGTCGCGCCACCGCCGGCCAGCTGGTCGTCATGCCCGCCAATCACCCCCATGCCCTGCGGGCGGTGGAGCGGTTCAAGATGCTGCTGGTGATGATCCGCGCCTGAGCGGTTGAAGCGAAGGGGATCGTCATGACAACGAGCGAACTGGTGGTGACCGCAACCATCTGGCTGCTGACGGCGGTGGGAGGATTCTTCAGCCTGCGCGCCGTCTGGCGGCGCAAAAACGAGGGCCGGCGCGCCGGGAGGCCGCCGGCCCCGTGAAGCCGTCGTGACCGGTTACCGTCTCATCATTCCAGAGCCTTTACGTCGGTCACGAAATATTCAGTTTCCGCAAAAACCGTCGTCGGCACTCCCTTGTGCTGCTCGTAAATAAGGGCGACCTTCTTCCCCACTGACCCGTTGAGCTTCTGGGCAACGGCATCGTCCCTGACGCTGAAGAAGAACTTCTCCGGCACGGAGCCCGGTACCGGGATCATCTGCAGCTCCCCTTCCCAGGTCTTGAAGAGCCACCCCTTCTGCGAGAACTTCTGCACGTATCCCGCCCGTTCCCCCCTGGAATAGCTCCAGGTGAGGGTGACCCACGTGTAGGCGGCAAATCCGACTACCACCAGCGCCACCACACCGAGTATCCCGGTCGCTACCTTCCCCTTGCTGATTGCCATGGCACATCTCTCCTGTTCATGGATGGTATTGATTCCCCGGACTACCAGCATCGGGGAGCGTAAAGAAGAAGGTTGCCCCTCGGTCGGGACAGGCATCGGCCCAGACCTCCCCGCCGTGTCGAAGGATGATCCGCCGTACCGTGGCGAGGCCGATGCCGTTCCCCTCGAATTCGTCGCTGCCGTGCAGACGCTGGAAGGCGTTGAACAGCTTGCCGGCATAGGTCATGTCGAAGCCGGCACCGTTGTCCCGGACAAAGTATGCCCGCTTTCCGTCACGCTCTTCCACGCCGAACTCGATGAGAGCCTCGGGCGCCCTGGCGGTGTACTTCCAGGCGTTGCCGAGAAGATTTTCCATCACGACCCGCAGGAGATTGGCGTCTCCGCACACCGAAAGCCCTTCACGGATGGTAACGGTCACGGCGCGCCCCGGCTCGGACTTGGCCAGCTCGCCCGCTATCTCGTGAGCCATGTCGCTCAGATCAACCAGGTCGAAGGCCATCTCTGTCCGCGAGTAGCGCGACAGGTTCAGCAGGTCGTCGATGAGCTCAGCCATACGCCGGCTGGCCCGGGAGATCCTGAAAAGGGAATCCTTGCCCTCCTCACTGAGGCCACCAATACAGTCTTCGAGCAGAATGGAGGCGAACCCCTCTATATGGCGAAGCGGTGCCCGCAGATCATGGGAAACCGAGTAGCTGAACGCTTCCAGTTCGTGGTTCGTCGCCTCAAGCTGGGCGGTTCGCTCGGCCACACGCCGCTCCAGCTCGGCGTGGAGCATCCGGTTTTCCGCCTCCGCCCGCTTGAGGGCCGTGATGTCCCGGTTGCTGGCGCGGCGCCCCCGGAATTCCCCCACGCTGTCGAAGACCGGCTGGCAGACGTGTGCAATCCAGCGGACCTCCCCATCCCGGGTGACGATCCTGAACTCCAGCGCGAGGGGCTGGTCACTCTGGAACGCCTCAACTTTGTGCCGCTCGATCAGCGGACGATCGTCGGGATGGACAACCTTCGTGTTCAGTTCCGGATCGGCATAGAACTCATCCCTGCTGTAACCGGTAACCTCCCTGCAGGCGGGGGAGACGTAGAGGAGACCGCCGTCGGGTGCCAGCCAGAAGTCCCAGTCCGCGGAGTAGTCGGCCACGATCCGGTACCGCTCCTCGCTCTCGCGCAGGGCCTGCTCGACCCGTTTTCGCTCGGTTATGTCAGTGGCAATGTGAATGATCCTGTCAAGGCTACCGGCCGCGTCGAAGACCGGCGTGCATGACACGAGGTAGATGCCGCCGAACGCCTCCATTTCCATCTCGACCGTTTCGAACTGGTTCGATGTGAGCATCTTTTCCATCGGGCACCCCGTGGGGGGAGCCGTCACATCCTTGCCATGGAAGATCTCGTAGCACTTCCTGCCGATCATCTGTGCCTCGGTGAAACCGGAGGCCCTCTCCGTCGCCCTGTTGGCAGCGATGATGCCGTGCCGCGGATCAAGGATCACCGTCGGGTGCCCGATTGCGTCGAAAACTTCCTCGCATGCAACACGGGAGCGGCTCAGATGGTCGTCCGAACTCTTTCCGTCAGCCACACACCCTCCCCTGTCCGGCAGGCCGGCACCGAAAGACCTGATTCATTAGCCTTAACTATTCAAATAATACACTAAATGCGGCTCAGGAAAAGACCATCGAGAGAGGGGCGTGAAAAAAAACCTGTTCTCCTTGAGGGAGGGGACAAGGCGGCGAACGGATGGATCAGGTTGACGCGTCGAGCCGTTCCACCCCCACCCCGAGCAATTGGGGAACATGGTGTATGCCGTCGAGCAGCCAGCGGGCAGCGCTGAAGTCACCGCCGTGGTTCATGACGCCGGGGATCGCCGCCACCGTCAGCCCTGCGCGGGCGGCAGCAGTGACGCCCCGCTCCGAGTCCTCCACCGCCAGACAGGCCCCGGGGGGGAGACCGGCACGGGCACAGGCTGCCAGGTACGGCTCCGGATCGGGCTTGGAGTTGCCGTAATCCTCGCGGGTGAGGATGAAGTCGAAGTAGCCGAGGAGCGCGCTCGCCCGGTGCATCCGCAGGAAATTTTCCCGCCGGCAACTGGTGACGATCGCCATCGGCAGCCGGCCGTGCAGCCGCGCAAGCGTCTCCGTCACCCCCGGAATCACCCGCGCCTCCGAGCCCAGCAACTCGTAATAGCGCTCGTCACGCCAGCGCCGCACCACTCGTTCGTCCGCGCCGCAGATCTGCAGCACGCTCTCTCCACGCCGGAGGGACACATCGCGAAAGGTGTCCAGGGTCAACGCCACCCCCACCCGGGCCAGGGCCTCGGCGTTGGCCTGAAAGTACAGGTGCTCGGTCTCCATCAGCACCCCGTCGTTGTCCCAGAAAATCGCCTTTAACATGGTGTCTGCCATGGTAGCACAGCCGGTCAGTTCCAGGCAAGGAGCGCCAGGGTCACCAGGACGGGAAAGAGGTTGAGACAGGAGAAGAGGGCTGACTCGTTAAGGGTGAGGGGCACGAAGATGAGGATCATCGGGAGGAGGGCAGACCAGAGGGCCACAGAGGGCTCAATGATGCCGAAGGCAGGCAGGAGCATGGTCCCCGCCACCAGGGCCGCCAGCCAGAGCCGGCAGAGGTTGGCAGGGCCGGCTCCACCGGTCCGGGGCTGGAACAGCGGGATGCCGGCGCGACGGTAGTCCTCCCTGTGACGAAGCTGGAGGAGCCAGAAGTGGGGGATCTGCCAGAGGTAGAGGAGGCCCGCAAGGAGCACTGCTTGGTAATCGGCCGGGGATCCTCCGGCGCTGCACCAGCCGATAATCGGCGGAATCGCTCCGCAGACGGCCCCGATTGCCAGGGCCAGGGGTGTGCGGCGTTTGAGGGGGGTATAGATGCCGAGATACCAGGCAAGGGCTCCGGCCCCGAGGAGCGCCGGCAGCCAGCCTCCCGCCGCGCCCATGAGCAGAAGGCCGGCCAGCAGGGAGGTACTGCCGATGGCCGTTGCACCTCCCGGCGTCAGCTCGCCGGCAGGCAGGGGGCGGAGCCGGGTCCGCACCATGAGGCTGTCCACGTCGCGCTCCACCACCTGGTTGAGGGCCGATCCCGCCGCCGCCAGGAGCGTCACCCCGGCGAAGACGGCAGCCAAGGGCACCCCCTCCGCCGGAGCCGGAAAGAGGAGATAGCCTCCCACCGCGGCGACGCCGTTCAGGAGCGCAAGCAGCGGCCGAAACAGCCTGGAGAGAGACATCACCTGAGCTGCTCCAGGAATTTCACCACTGCCGTGACCTCGGCATCCGTGAGGCGGCCGGCATAGGAAGGCATCACCGGCGGGAATCCCTTCACCAGGTCGGCGTTCGGCTCGCGGATCGAGCGCCGCAGGTACTCCCCGTCCACGGTGATGGTCCGCTCCACCCCACCGGTGACAACGGTTACGCGACGGCCCCAGATCCCCTTGAGGCTCGGTCCCACCTTCGGGGTCCCGTCGAGGGAGTGGCAGCCGAGGCAGCCATGCTTCTCGAGGAGCTCCCTGCCGGCAGGCTCCCCGCCTTTCCCCCCTTCCAGCCATGCCGCGAACTGGGCCGCGGGGATTGCCTCCACCGTGGTAATCATGGCGGAATGGCCTGTTCCGCAAAACTGTGAGCAGAACAGGTCATAGGAGCCGGCCTTGTCCGCCACGAACCAGACATGGTTCTTCATCCCCGGGACGATGTCGCGCTTGACCCGGAATGCGGGAATGAAAAAGCCGTGCAGCACATCCTCGGAAACGAGGTTCACGACCACCGGCTGCCCCACCGGGACGTAGAGCTTCGGACTCGTCTTGCCGTTCGCGTAGGTGAAGTTCCACGACCACATGCGGGCCGTGGCCGTCACCGGCAGCGCATTCTTCGGGATAGTGCGCAGAGAGAGGTAGCCCGACCAGCCGTAGTAGAACATCGCCATGACCAGCAGGGTGGGAAGCACGATCCAGACGATCTCCAGCCAGACATTGCCGTCCGCCTGGGAGGTCGGTTCGGGGGAGCGGGAGCGGCGGTAGCGAATGACGAACACCACCATGGTCGCCGTGATGCCGAAGAGCAGGGCGAGGGATACCCCGAAGATGATCATGAAGATCGGGTCAACCGCCCGGCTTGTAGTGAGCAGGTTTGGGTCCACGGCGTTTCCTTACCGGTAGAGCACGTCGAAAAAGGTGAAGCCGATGTAAATTGCCAGGGTGACCAGCGTGAGGAACAGCAGCCAGCGCAGGAGCCGTCCCTCGTACCGCATGTGCATGAAGAAGGCGATAACGAGCCCCCCCTTGACGGCGGCGATGGCGAGGGAACCCCAGACGTGGCCGATTCCCAGGTCGTGCCGGGACACCCAGACGGTGAGGGCCGTCAGGGCCAGAAGCCCGAGCCAAACCGTGGTCAGTTGCCCGTAGCCCATGATGTAATGCGCTTGCTTGCCGGGTGCCATGCCAGACTCCTACAGAACCAGGTAATAGAGCGGGAAGATGAAGATCCAGATCAGGTCCACCAGGTGCCAGTAGAGGGCGCCGTTCTCCAGCCATACGTAGTCACCGGGGTGGATTGCCCCCCGCTTGACCCGCGCCGCCACCACCGCCAGGAGCGCCCCGCCGATCAGCACATGCAGGCCGTGGAGGCCGGTGGTGAGGTAGTAGAGGCTGAAGAAGACCGATTCCCCGGGCGGACCCGCCGCCAGCCGGGGGGAATCGGGATAGATGCCGCGGCCGATCTCGGCGCCCCACTCCAGGTACTTGTCGACCAGGAAGATGGCCGCGCAGAGGATCGTCCCCCCCAGAAGGGCGAGGGTCGTGCGGCGGTCGTCCCGCTGGACGGCGGTGACCGCCATGGCCGCCAGCAGGCTGCTGGTGATGAGGATCACCGTGTTGGCCACGCCGAACGCCAGATGCATCTCGCGCCCCGCCGCGGCGAACTCGTGGGGGTAGCGCGCAAGATAGACGGCGTAGAGGAGGAACAGGCCACCGAAGAGGATCAGCTCCGTGAAGAGGAAGAGCCACATGCCGAGCTTTGCCCCGGCGTAGTCCCTGTGCGGCGGCCGGCTCATGGCATCCCCGCCCGTTTGAAGTCATAGGGACCATGGGTGACCACCGGATCCTGCTCGAAATTCTCCGTCGACGGCGGCGTCGGAATGGCCCATTCCAGGGTCGCCCCGCCCCAGGGGTTGTTCCCGAACGGTTCCCCGCGAAAAAGCCCGCGGAACAGGTTCACCAGCAGCAGCACCAGCCCGGCGGCCAGAATCCAGCTGCCGATGGTGGAGGCCAGGTTGAGGGGCGCGAACTCGGGGAGGTAGTCGTAGTAGCGCCGGGGCATCCCCTTCATGCCGAGCACCATCATGGAGAAGTAGAGGATGTTGAAGCCGACGAACATCATCGCCCATCCCACGACAGCCGGCTTTTCGGCGTAGCGGCGGCCGTAGAACTTGGGGAGCCAGTAGTGCATGGCGCCGAGGAAGGCGAACCCCGAGCCGCCGAAGATGACGTAGTGGAAATGTCCGACCACGAAGTGGGTGTCGTGGACATGGATGTCGGTGGCGGCCGCGCCGAGGATCAGGCCGGCCAGCCCGCCGATGGAGAAGAGGAGGATGAAGGAGAGGGCGAAGAGCATGGGGGCTTCCAGGGAAATGGACCCTTTGTAGAGAGTGGAGACCCAGTTGAAGACCTTGATGGCCGACGGGATGGCGACGATGAAGGTAAGGAAGGAGAAGACCAGCACCGCATTGTCGCTCATGCCGCTGGTATACATGTGGTGCCCCCAGACCAGGGAGCCGGCTGCTGCGATGGCAAGGCTGGAGAAGGCGATCATCTTGTAGCCGAAGATCGGCTTGCGGGAGAAGACCGGGATAATCTCCGTCACAACCCCCATGGCCGGCAGGATCATGATGTAGACCGCCGGGTGGGAATAGATCCAGAACAGGTGCTGGTACATGAGCGGGTCGCCGCCCCGCCCCGGATCGAACAGGCCGGTGCCGAGGAGCCGCTCGGCGATGATCAGCACGAGCGTAATGCCGAGGATGGGGGTCGCCAGGATCTGCACCCAGGCGGTGGCATACAGGGACCAGACGAAGAGCGGCAGACGCCCCCAGGTCATCCCCTCGGCCCGCAGGCGGTGGATGGTGGTAACGAAGTTGACCCCAGTCAGGATCGACGAGAAGCCGACGATGAAGACCCCCAGCACCGCCAGGGAGACGTTGGTGCCGGTGCGGGCGCTGAAGGGAACGTAGAAGGTCCAGCCGGTGTCGGGGGGGCCGCCGCCGGTGAAGAGCGCCGTGAGGATGGTGGCGGCGCCGATCATGTAGAGCCACCACGACAGGAGGTTCAGCCGGGGAAATGCCACGTCCCGCGCGCCGATCTGGATCGGCATGAGCAGGTTGCCGAAGGCGCCGGGAAAGCCGGGAATGATGAAGAGGAAGATCATCACCACCCCATGGACGGTGAAGAGGGCGTTGTAGGTCTGGGGCCCCATGATGGTCCGCCCCGGCGCCATCAGCTCGATCCGGAGCAGCAGCCCCAGCAGCACCCCGACGAGGAAGAAGCCCAACACCGAGTAGAAGTAGAGCAGGCCGATCCGCTTGTGGTCGGTGGAGAATATCCAGGCGGCGATGCCGGTCTTGCCGGTATCGTTCCAGAAGCTGCTCGTTGCGGGGCGCTCAACCATACTCATGGTTTCCTCGAAGCGTGCTGCCGCCCTTTCCTGCCGGTCAGCAGCAGGAAAGCCAGAAGGCCGCCGACGCACAGGACGACCACGGTGGCGCTTACGCGCAGCAGGTTGAAGACGTAGGTCTTGTTCTTGGGATCAAAGGTGAAGCAGTAGCCGACCACCTTGCGGATGCTGATTCCCGCCTTCCCTTCACGGGCCTCCAGCAGCGCCAGGGTCACATCCTTGGCGAGAAAGGTCGTGCCGTAGAGATAGCGGATGATAGTCCCGTCGCGGGTGACAACGAAACTCGCCACCGGGTGGATGAAGTCCCGCCCCTTGCGCTGGAACCGGTAGCCGGCGGCATCGGTCAGGCTGCGGATGGCGCGGGGGTCGCCGGTGAGGAAACGCCACCCCTGCTCGGGAAACGGGGCGTTCATGGCGGTCAGGTACATCCGCTTTGCCCGGGCGGCCTGTTCCGGCGTTTCGGTCTCATCGATGCTTATGGAGAGGACCCGGTACTCATCGCCCGGCGCCCCCTTGATCTTCGGCAGGGTGCCGGCCAGACCCGCCTGAAGATAATTGCAGACATTGGTGCAGCCGTAGTAGACGGGAAGGATGATGGTCGGGCCGGTGACCAGGTCGCCCAGGCGGACCGACCTGCCGGCCTCGTCGCGGAAGGTGAGGTCGAGGGGAATACGGCTCCCCGGATGCTCGTCGAGGCCGGTCGCCACCTCATCCGCGGGAACCGGCGTCTCCACATGGGCCGACAGGGGAACAGGCGGCAGTATGGCAAGCACCATCGCCATGAGATAACGGCAACAGCGGAGCAGATTTCCGGTTAACCATGCCATGGAAGAGCGCCTTGTCGGGATGGAACCGGCTGGGGTCCCCCCCTCAGGAGAGATGGAAATTGTTCTGATAGGCCATCAGGGTATTGATCATCAGGGCGGCCACCGTCATCCGCCCCACGCCGCCCGGCACCGGCGTAATCCAGGAACACTTGTTCTTCACGTTCGCGAAATCGACATCACCGACAATTCTACCATCCTCCAGCCGGTTTATCCCCACGTCGATGAGGACGACCCCCTCCCTTACCATGTCTTCGGTGACGAATCCGGGGATCCCCACCGCCACGATGACGATGTCGGCCCGGCGCGTTTCGTCCAGCAGAAGCTCCCGTGGGGTCTCGATGTGGGTCAGGGTCACGGTTGCGTTGCCGATGTCGAAATCGTTGGACAGCATGATGGAGATCGGCTTGCCGACGATGTTCGACCGGCCGATGACTACGCAGTGCTTACCCCGGGTCGGGATCTCGTAGAACTGGAGCAGCTTGCAGATGCCGTAGGCGGTGGCCGGGCGGAAGGCCTTCTGCCCCAGGGTCATGCGGCCGAAGTTCGTGGGGTGGAACCCGTCGATGTCCTTGTCGGGAGAGATGGCGTTGATGATGTTCTGCTGATTGATATGCTTTGGCAGCGGCAACTGGACGATGAGACCGTCGGTGGACTGGTCCCCGTTGATCTCCTCGATTTTTGCCAGGAGTTCGGCCTCCGTGATTGTTTCGGGAAACCGCAGCAGCGCGCTGTCGAACCCGGCATTCTCGCAAGACTTGATCTTGGATTTTACGTAGGACTCGCTCGGCGCGTGCTCGCCGACGAGGATGATGGTCATATGGGGCTTGCGCAGTCCCGACGCCACATAGCCCGCCACCTTCCTCGCTATGTCACCAACCAGGCTTTCCGCGCATTTCTTGCCATCCAGAAGTTTCATCGTGCAGAGTTCCTCTCTTCGGGAATTGCGGCGGCAACGATGTCCACCGGCTACAACTCCCAGGTATCACTTGGTTAAGGTGTTGTATCACAAAACAAAAGGCGCCACAACCGGCGACGGCCACCTTTCGACCGGAAGAGTCAGCCCCTCCGCCGGACAGTGCCGGTCTCAGGGCAGTTCCAGCGGCGGTTCGGCCAGGGCTGCCAGCTGTTCCCGCAGGTGAATGATATGCTCGCCCCAGTAGCGGACGGTATTGAACCAGGGGAAAACGCTGTGAAAGGTGGGGTCGTCCCAGCGGCGGGCTAGCCAGGCGCTGTAATGGAGCATGCGGAGCGTGCGCAGGGCTTCGATCAGACGCAGCTCCCGCGGGTTGAAGTCGCAGAACTCGCGGTACCCCTCGACCAGTTCGGCCAGTTGGGCCGTCTGCCGGGGCCGCTCGCCCGAGAGCATCATCCAGAGGTCCTGTACCGCCGGGGCCATGCGGGCATCGTCGAAATCGACGAAGTGGGGGGCGTCGTCGCGCCAGAGGATGTTGCCGGCATGGCAGTCGCCATGGGACCGGATATGGCGGAGGGGTCCGGCGTCGGCCATGATGCCGTCGATGGCCTCCAGCAGCTGGGCCGTGACGGCGGTGTAGCTCGGCCGGTATTCGTCGGGTATGAAGCGCTCGGTAATGAGGGCCACGCTGTCATGGCCGAAGCTTTGGCTGTCCAGGGTCGGCCGGTGCTCGAACGGCTTCACCGCGCCGATGCGGTGGATCCGCCCCAGCATCCGGCCAAGGATCAGCAGGTTGTCCAGATTGTCGAACTCCGGGGCATGCCCCCCCTGCCGGGGATAGAGGGAGAAGAGGAAGCCGCCATGGCGAAAGAGGCTCTCGCCGGCTGCATTCGTCAGGGGGGCCACCACCGGCAGTTCGTGCTCCGCCAGTTCGAAGCAGAACCGGTGTTCCTCCAGGATCTGCTCGGCGCTCCAGCGGCCGGGACGGTAGAACTTGGCGATGATCGGCTGGCCATCCTCCACCCCCACCTGGTAAACGCGGTTCTCGTAGCTGTTCAGGGCGAAGGTACGGCAGTCGCAGCGATATCCCTGGCTCTCCACGGCGTCCATGATGAACGTGGGGGTAAGGGTCTGGAAAGGGTGCGGGCTCTCGGTCATGGGGTCGTTACTCTCGTTGACGTTTTGGATAATACTGCACGCCGGACAAGCCGTTGAAATGCTCGTCCTGGGTCCACAGGACCGCATTGTGGAGACGTGCCGTGGCAAGGATGATGCTGTCAGCCATCGGGAGTGCCAGTTCAATGCTTGTTTTTGCCGCCACCATCGCCAGCGATGGCGAAAGCTCGACGACCGTCCCCTGCTGCATCAGCGCCGCGGCCTGCAGCGCGGCATCCTCTCCACGCTGTCGGCAAACGACTTTGAACACTTCGTAAACGGTGATGGAAGGCACGACGAGTGCTTCCTTGTCCGTGAGCGGAACCGCGAACTCGCCGGCATTCGGTCCGTCCGCAAAAAATTCGAGCCAGCCCGACGAGTCGACGACGTTCATACCCGATCGGACTCCCGCTCGACGGAGGTCTCTATCCCCTTAAGGAATCCCCGCATCTCGGATATCTCCTTCTCCGGGATCAGCTCGATACGGTTACCGTAGGCTACAACCTGCATCTTCTGACCCGGGATAAGGTGGAGCTTCTCCCGGACTTCGCGCGGGATCACGACCTGGAATTTCGGAGAAATCTTTACGGCTTCCATCTCACCCTCCACATCGATAACGATTTGTACAACGATACCCTCATCGATACCGACCGTCAAGGAAACTTACCCCTCCTGCCTCACCTGCCGGCAAAAAACGCCGCGTGATTGGAGGTGAACAGCGGCGGATCGTTGCGGAGGATCGCCGCCACCGCCGGCTCCCGCTTGAACTCGTGAGCAAGGAACCGCCGCACCTGTTTCCGGTCCCACCCCCGGGGATGGCGGAAGCCGGTGTAGAGGGAGAGATCGCCGTCATAGAACGGTTCGGTTCCATACTCGCCGGCTTCGTCCCCGAACGCCGGCATGTTGAACAGGGCCAGATTCAGAAAGCCGATAGCATCCCGGTGCCGGACGACGAATTCCAGGGTCCGCCGCGCAGCCTCTTCGTCTTCCGCCGGCGTACCGAAGAGGAGGTAGAGGTAGACCCCGATCCCCGCCTGCCGCAGGTTCTGCAGGACCCGGGACACAGTGCCCAGCTCGATCCCCTTTCGCAGCGCATCCAGCACTCCCTGGTCCCCCGACTCCAGCCCGAGCTTGAGCATCACGCAGCCCGAGCGTTTCAGCGCCCGGCAGAAGTCGAGGTCAGCCAACTGCTCATCAAAGCGGGCGAAGCCGTACCACGGAACGCCGGGTGGAGTCTCGGCCATTCCCCGCAGGAGCGCCGGGCTGATGGCGTTGTCGAGAAGATGGAGCATGGTCGGGCTGGTTCTGGCGGTCAGGGTTTGCAGATCGACCAGCACCTGCGGAACCGGAACCGGCGCGTAGCGGTTTCCCTCGGCCCGTTCGGGACAGAAGGAGCAGCGGTTCCAGTAGCAGCCGCTGGCGGCGCTGTAGGGAAGAATGACACCGGGGGAGAGATAGTCGCGGAGCGGCAGGGAATCGTACTCGGGAAGCGCCCGGGTCTGCTGTGGCGCAACGCCGGCCTGGGCGAGCAGCGGGAGCTCCCCCGGCCCCGCAATCAGGTGATCGAAAAGCCCGCCAAAGGGATTCCGCCAGCCGGGCCGCTTCATCCATGACGTGACGAGTCCGCCGCCGAGCACGACCGTGAGGCCGGGAAACCGTTTCCTGACGTAGCCGGCCATGGCAAAGGTGCAGAGGGACTGGCTCAGGTAATTAAGGGAAAACCCGACCACACGGACCCCGTCCAACATCTCCGGCAACCGCCTGCTGAAGTACGGGTAGAAGGGATTCTGTTCGGGATGCTCCGCAGCAGCCAGCAGGTCGGCACTCCGCAGGGGCGAGAGGTGCGGATGCTGACAGTCCGCCAGCCCCAGGTCAGCCCCGCGTTCCCGGCCGTTCACGGCAAGGAGGCGGTTCACATCCCTGACCGCCCGGGCGTAGCGGTCCGGCGAGCCATAGGTCTGCGGGTCCCGCAGCGCGGCGAGGTGGTGCGGAAGGTTCTTGCCTGCCCGGCGGGTCCAGGTGTCGGTGGCGGCCGGCGGCTGCTCCAGCAGCCAGAGAAGCCCTTCCAGGTTGGCGTCCAGCACCCGGCAGGGAACGCTGTGGGCATGCAGTGCGCCCGCGAGCATCGCAACGCCGGCCGGCGGCTCGCAGGGTTTGGCGACAGGGGGAAAGATGAGGAGCATGTCCTGCATTATGCGGGATGCGGTAAACTCCGGCAAGGGCCGAATCCATGATCAAACTTGAAACCGCGCCGTTCTTGACATAGGATGCCCCGGAACAGCATCTTGGCACCGAAGGGCTCCCATGTCCTCTGCACCCGCGGACTCATCCCCTCCCCTGCGGAACCGCTCGTTCCGGTTTTTCCTGTGCGCCCGGGCCGCGGCGACCATCGCCTACCAGATGGCGGGGGTTGCCGTTGGCTGGCAGGTCTACGAGCTGACCCATCGCGCCCTGGACCTGGGGCTGGTGGGGCTCGTGCAGTTCATCCCGTCACTGGTGCTGGTCCTTTTCGTAGGGCATGTGGCAGACCGCCACGACCGGCGGCGGATCGTCTCCATGGCACAACTGGCCGAGGCGGCGGCCCTGATTGGCCTCACCGCGGCAACCATGCTCCACTGGGCGAACCGGGAAACGATCTTCCTCTTCGTCTTCGCCATCGGCATTGCCCGCGCCTTCGAATACTCCACCCTGCAGACCCTGGTCCCGTCCCTGGTGGAGCCGGAAGTCCTCCCCCAGGCCATGGCGGTCAGCTCCTCGGTCAGCCAGGGCGCCACCATCATCGGCCCCATGCTGGGGGGCTTTCTCTACATCGCAGGCCCCGGCGCGGTGTACGGCACCAGCTGCATCCTCTTTCTCTTTTCCGCCATCACCATCGCCACCATCCGGATCAGGCGCGCCGTCCCGCTGCGAGAACCGGCCAGCCTTCGCACGCTCTTTGCGGGGATCGCCTTCATCCGCAGTCGCCCCGTGGTGCTTGGCGCCATCTCCCTTGACCTCTTCGCCGTTCTGCTGGGTGGCGCCACGGCGCTCCTGCCGATCTACGCCCGCGACATCCTCTTCGCCGGCCCCCGGGGGCTCGGCTTCCTGCGGGCCGCGCCGGCGGTGGGCGCGTTGGCCGCATCCCTCTACCTGGCCCGGCAACCGCTGCGTGCGCGGGTCGGCCGGGTGCTCTACGCCTCGGTGGCCTGGTTCGGCGCCATGACCATCGTCTTCGCCCTCTCCCGCTCGATTCTCCTCTCCTTTGCGGCGCTCGCCGTCCTCGGCTTTGCCGACATGGTCAGCGTCGTGATTCGCGCATCCCTGGTGCAGCTGGAAACCCCGGACGAGATGCGAGGCAGGGTAAGCGCCGTCAACGCGGTCTTCATCGGCACCTCGAACCAACTGGGGGAATTCGAGTCGGGGCTCACCGCCGACTGGTTCGGCGTCGTGCCGGCGGCGCTCCTGGGCGGGATCGGCACCCTCGCCGTGGTAGTGCTCTGGATCTGGCTTTTTCCGCAACTACTGAAACGGGAGCGGCTCCAGGCGGGGTAAGGCCGAAACCCATGCGATGCTGCGGCAGCCAGAGGTGCCCCTCCTTGACAGATGCCGCTCAAGGAAGGTATTATTTTCGGACACCTACCGGAAGGAAGAAGAAAATGAATGCACGCGTTCTGCTCTTTTTGCTGATTCTCACGACCTGCGCCGCGCCGGCCATGGCGGAAAACCGTGAAGGGGCCTTCACTCTCTCGCCGTTTTTTGGCGCCCTCGCCTTCTCCCACAATGTTGAGCACCTCGATACCGACTACGCGGTTGGACTCCGGGGTGGGTACAACTTCACGCGGAACGTCAGCACCGAACTGCTGTTCGGCTATACCGACACGGTCTATGACCCGGCGGTCCTCCGTGTAAACGTTTTCCGCTACGGTGCCGACATGGTTTACAACTTCATGCCCGACAAACCGCTGGTACCTTTTGTGTCGGCCGGCCTGGGCGGCATCACCGTGGATTTTACAGGAGAGACGGACGACCAGACCCACGTCTACCTGGACTATGGATTCGGAGTCAAGTACTCGTTGACCACCTGGCTGGCCCTCAGGAGCGACTTTCACCACAGCTATGTCCTCGACGGGGGCCACAGCAACTTCGAGATTTCCGCGGGGCTGCACTTCCAGCTCGGGGGCAACTGACAGCTTTCGCGAACTCCCGCACCATCAAGAAAGGCGGCCGATTGGCCGCCTTTCGCATGAAATCACTGCAGGTCACTTCTCTCTAATCGTCTGACAGCAGCGTCCGGTCGTTTTCAAAACTCTTGTGCCGGATCTGGTGGAACTTGTCGATGAGCTTCTCCACGGTCAGCGCCCGCTTCTCCTCACCCTCCGCCTCGAAGATGATCTCCCCCTTGTCCATCATCAGGAGCCGGTTGCCATATTCGATGGCATGGCTCATGTTGTGGGTGATCATCATGGCGGTGAGCCTGTACTCCTCGATGAACTTGTTGGTCAACTCCAGGACGATCTGGGCGTTCTTCGGGTCCAGGGCCGCCGTGTGCTCGTCCAGCAGGATCAGGTCCGGCCGGGAGAGGACCATCATCAGCAGGGTCAAGGCCTGCCGCTGCCCCCCGGAGAAGAGGGCCAGGTTCTCTTTCATCCGGTCTTCCAGCCCCATCCTGAGCTGGATCAGCTCAGACCGGAAGAATTCCCGCATCCGGTGGTTCAGGCTCCGCTTGAGCCACTTGAACCCCTTCTTGTAGGTGATCATCATGTTGTCTTCCAGGGTCATGGTGCTTGCGGTGCCAAGGAGGGGGTTCTGGAAGATGCGGCCGATGTACTTGGCCCGCTTGTACTCGGGGTCGCGGGTGATGTCCCGGTCGTTCAGGTGGATGGAGCCGACCGTGGGCGTAATGGTGCCGGCGATCAGGTTGAAGAGGGTCGACTTACCGGCGCCGTTACTGCCGATGACGGTGATGAAGTCTCCCTCCCGGACTTTCAGGTTGATGTTCGAGATGGCCTGGTTCTCGTTCACCGTCCCCTGGTTGAAGATCATGGATACGTTTCTGAGCTCAATCATTTTTCACCACTGCCTTGACTGCGGCCTTCTTCAGCTTCTTGCTCTGGGTCAGCACCAGCAGCACGATGATCAGGATACCCTTGATGAGGTTCAGGTCATTGGGGGTCATGTTGATGACGTAGCCATAGTACCGCCCCACGTACATGACCGCATAGAAACAGATGGAGCCGAGGATCGCACAGAACGTCAGGACACCGATCCGGTTGCTCTTCAGGATCAGGAACTCGCCGATCATGACCGACGCCAGGCCCGAGATGATGATCCCCTGGCCGAGTCCCACGTCGGCGAACCCGAGGTACTGGGCCGCGAAGGCGCCGGACAGGGCCACCAGGCCGTTGGAGAGGCCGAGACCGATGGATTTCAGGGTCTTGGGGTTCACCCCCTGGGAGATGACCATCTGCTCGTTGTTCCCCATGGCCCCGATGGTGAGCCCCAGGTCGGTGCGGAAGAAGAGGTCGAGCAGGACCTTGATGGCGAGGGTCACCACGGCGAAGAAGACCAGCAGGATGTACTCGTCAGGGATAATGCCAGTCAGGCGGTTGGTGACCTGCGACAGGATCGTCTCCTGGTTCAGGAGCGGAACGTTGGCCCTGTTCCCCAGCACCCGGATGTTGATGGAGTAGAGCATGGTCATGGTCAGGATGCCGGCCAGCAGGTTCGGCACCTTCAGGCGGTTGTGGATCAGCGAGGTAATCACCCCGGCGATCACCCCCCCGGCGAAGGCGATCAGGAGCGCCAGCCAGAGGTTCACCCCCATCATGATGCACTGGGCCATGAGGGCCGCCCCCAGCGGGAACGAGCCGTCCACGGTCAGGTCGGGGAAATCGAGAATCCTGAAGGAGATGAACACCCCCAGGACCATGATGCCGTAAATGAGTCCTTCGACGAAAATACCTTCAATCATAGTGCCCTTCTTTACCTTACTTCTTCGTCAGCTTGCCGTTCTCGACCACCTTGTTGGCGGTTTTGACGATATCCTTCGGCACGGTCAGGCCGAGCTTCTTCGCCACGTCCAGGTTCACCAGCAGGTCCACGTCCGACGCCTTGGTCATGAACCGGGTCGGGATCTGCTCCGGCTTTTTCCCCTTGAGGATCTCGGCGACCAGCTTGCCGGTGGCCCGACCCATTTTGTAGTAGTCGAACCCCCAGGCGGCGAGAACGGGATAACTCTCGGCGGAGCTCGGGTCGGCCGACATGACCGGCACCCTGTTCTTCATGGCCACGTCGGTCACGGCACTCATGGCAGAGACCACCGTGTTGTCGGTGCTGATGTAGAGGGCATCCACGCGCCGGATGATCGACTGGGTCGCCTGCTTCACCTCGGCGGACTTGGAGACGGTGGTTTCCACGAACTCGATTCCCAGATCCTTGCACGCCTGCTTCACGACGCCCGCCAGCACCACGGCGTTCTCCTCGGAGCTGGTGTAGATGTGGCCGAGCCGCTTCACCTTCTTCATCTTGAGGAGCAACTCGATCTGCTGCCGCACGGGGGTCATGTCGGAGACGCCGGTCACCGTCTTCTCTCCCTTGTTCAGGGACTTCACCAGGCCGGCCTTGACCGGATCGGTCACCGCCGAGAAGACCACCGGCGTGTTTTTCAGGGTATTCACCAGCGCCTGGGCGGTGGGGGTGGCGATGCCGACCGCCAGGGTTACCTTTTCAGACTGGAACTTGTTGGCAATGGACGCCGCGGTGTTGGCGTCGCCGTTGGCGTTCTGCAGGTCGTACTGGGCGTTGATCTTCAGGGCGGCGAGCTCGTCCTGGATCCCTTTTTCAACCGCATCCAGGGCCGGATGCGAGACGATCTTCGATATGCCGATGAGGGGTTTTGCAGGAGCATTCGCCCCGAAGGCAGAGGAAAACACCATGAGGGAAACCGCTATGCAGGCCATCACCAGACTGATTCTTTTCACCGGAAACCTCCTGTTGACTGTTGAATTTTCCGCTTGATAATCAAGGACAAGGACAGAAATCGGGAGGATAGCATTGTGGTCAGACCATTGTCAACCGGGAGCGGTTCAATGGGCAGCGGGTCATAGATCACCGTGCCGGCCCACTTCGCAGCGGAATTCGGTGCCACCCGCGGATTCCCCTCTGTATATCCGGAACGGAGTTGGTAAAGTTATGGAGAGAACGTTGGAGGCGACATGAAGCAGACGCCGCGAAAACCTTTCATCCCGCGCACCGCCCAGGATACGATCCGCCATGCCGTCATCGATCTCCTCCGCGAGCAGACCCTTTCGGCAAAGGAGCTGTCCGCCGAGGTTCACATCCCGGAGAAGGAAGTGTACGGCCATCTGGAACATATCCGCCTGAGCATCCACGCTGTCGGCGCCATCCTGGAAATCACGCCGGCCGAGTGCCGCAGGTGCGGCTTTGTCTTCACCAAGCGGGACCGTCTGACTCCTCCAGGTAAATGCCCCGTCTGCCGGCACGAGGCGATCCTTGAACCGCAGTTTACCATCCGGCAGTTGCAGTGACGCGGCATGCGGCTGCGCACGCAGAAACGGACCGAACAGCCTGCTGAAAGGCGAGGTATCCCATGCCCGACCGACGAAGGATTGCTACCCTGCTGACAGCATTTTTGTGGCTGGCGACGGTGTCGGCCTGTCACGGCGCCGACCTCCCCCTGGCCGACATCTCCCTCCCCCCCGGCTTCGCCATTTCCGTCTATGCCCCCAATGTACCGGGCGCCCGCTCCATGGCCCTTGGCGCCAAGGGGACCCTCTTCGTCGGCAGCCGCGGCGAGGGAAAGGTCTACGCCGTCATCGACCGCAACGGTGACCACCGGGCCGACGAGCTGCTCACCATCGCCAGCGGCCTCAACTCCCCCAACGGCGTGGCATTCCGCGACGGCTCCCTCTATGTGGCCGAGATAAGCCGCGTGCTCCGCTTCGATGCAATCGAGGAGCGCCTCACCGCGCCGCCAAAACCGGTCGTGGTCAACGCCTCCTTCCCCACCAAGACCCATCACGGCTGGAAGTTCATCCGCTTTGGCCCCGACGGCCGGCTCTACGTGCCGGTGGGGGCCCCCTGCAACGTCTGCGACGAGAAAGACCCGCGCTTCGCCTCCATCATGCGGATGGACGCCGACGGCCGAAACCTGGAGATATATGCCCGCGGCGTGAGGAACAGCGTCGGCTTCGACTGGCATCCCCGGACCAGGGAACTCTGGTTCACCGACAACGGCCGCGACTGGCTGGGGGACGACCGGCCGCCTGACGAGCTGAACCGCGCCCCGGGCCCCGGCCTGCATTTCGGCTTCCCCTACTGGCACGGACGGAACATCCCCGACCCGCGGTACGGCACGAAACGCCGGCAGGAAGAGTTCGTTCCGCCGGAAAAGGAACTTGGCCCCCACGTGGCCGCGCTCGGCATGCGCTTCTACACCGGCGCCATGTTTCCAGCGACCTACCGGGACCAGATTTTCATCGCCGAGCATGGCTCCTGGAACCGCAGCGATCCCCTTGGCTACCGGATCACCCTGGTCCGCCTCTCGGAGAATCGTGCCGTCTCCTACGAAACCTTTGCGGAGGGGTGGCTTCAGGATAGCAACGCCTGGGGGCGGCCGGTCGATCTGCAGGTCATGCCCGACGGCAGCCTCCTCGTCTCGGACGACAAGGCCGGTGCCATTTACCGGATCAGCTACCGGCGGTGATACGTACAGACAGGCCTGAATTTATACGAGAATAAAAAGGGGGCAGGGTGCCCTTCTGCCCGAGCACCATGTCCCCTTTCAGGTATCACCATCAGGCAAACGCCGGTCAGTAGGTAACCACCCGCGGCATTTCCTTGGCCTGGGCAATCCATTGCTCCACCTCGCTGGCGGTAGGAGCCCTCCCGGAAAGCTTCTTTGCATCGTTGATCTCTGTCAGCTTGGCATGCAGATTGGCAGCGTTGCGCTGGGCCAGTTCCACCACCGTATCCACGCCCGCGGCCTTCAGTAACTCGCTGAACTGCCCCTTGACACCCTTGATGCGGAACATGTCAACCATACCGACCCATTCCAGAATGAGCTTATCGGAAATACCGCTAGATTCGGCAATTGACCTGCGTCCCTGGGGAGTTGCCCCCTTTTCCAGAAGCTGGTCCGTAGTAGTGATCCCCGCCGTTCCGAGCTTTTCGGCATATACCGGCCCGATCCCCTCAACATCACTGACCTTGTTCATAGTGTACTCCTTCCATGGGTAAAGACTACACGGCTATGACTATACCACAGGTTGGCCAACATTGGAGCCACTGCACCCAGAGCCCCCCTCGACGGCACGTTGAGCCGGGGCGGCCACCATCTGTGTTCCCCGGGCAATCGAACTCCCGACAGTCCCCCTACCCCTGCGGGTTCTGGACCAGCACCATCTGCGCAGGCATCGGTGCCGGGAATCCCGCCGCGGCAAGGGCCTCGCGGATAGTACGGTTGCCGTCGAAATAGACCTGCCAGTAGTGGTCGTTGTGACAGTAGGGACGTACGGCGAGAACCGGCCCTACCAGGTTGAACTCGAGAATCTCCACATCCACCGCCGGCGCCGCCAGCACGTTGGGCACCGCCGCCAGCTTCTCCCGCAGCAGCTTCATGGCCGCCACGTGGTCGGCGCTCCCGGCCAGCTGGCATTTCAGCTCCACCCGTCGGTACTCGTTGGTGTTGAAGTTCTGGATAGTGTCGTTGAAGACCTTGGCGTTGCCGATCATGGTCATGACGTTGTCCGGAGTGTTGATGGACGTCACGAAGAGGCCGACCTCCCTGACGGTTCCGGTGACCCCCGCGGCGGTGACAAAATCGCCCACCTTGAAGGGGCGCAGCACCAGCAGGAAAGCCCCCGCCGCCAGGTTGGAGAGGAGTCCGCCCCAGGCGGCGCCGACGGCAATGCCGACACCGGCCACCAAGGCGGCGAAGGTGGTGGTCTGCACCCCGAAATAGCCGAGGATGGCAACCACCAGCACGATGTTCAGCGAGACGCCGAGAAAGTTCCCGAGATAGCGCATCAGGCTGGGATCAACCTTCTGCCTCTCCAGGACCTGCTGGAGCATCCGCTGCACCAGGTGGATCAGCCAGCGGCCGATGATCCAGAAGAGAATGGCTGCGATGATCTTGGTGCCGATTTCCGTGGCGTACGTGATGACCAACTGCTGATACTGTCCCATGTTTTCCATGCCACCCTCCCTGGTGTTCGTTATCGCGGACCCTGTTGCCATGCGGCCACTCACTCGCCCACTGACCGCCGGCATGCCCGCCGGTTGGATAACTTTTCCCAAGCAAGTATACCCCCATTACCGGCCATTTCCATTCCCGGCCGCTGCCATTCTCAACGCGCACCAGAATCCTCTTCCCTTGCAAGGGAGGGAAAAGCAATGCATAGTCTCTGAAATTCAGCAAAGCGTCATGGGGAGGGGAAAGATGAACAGAACGGTATTCATCACCGGAGCTTCGGCGGGGTTCGGCGCGGCGTGCGCCCGGCTTTTCGCGGCCCGGGGGGATCGGCTGGTGCTGGCGGCGCGGCGGGAGGAACCACTCCTGGCGCTCCGTGACGAACTGGCCCGACAGACTGCGGTGCATCCCGTCATACTCGACGTGCGGCGGAGGAAATCGGTCCAGGAGTCGGTGGAAGGGCTCCCCGCGGAATTCGCCGATGTGGAGATCCTCGTCAACAACGCCGGCCTGGCCCTGGGGCTCGAACCTGCCCACGAGACCGACCTGGACGACTGGGACGCCATGGTTGACACCAACATCAAGGGGCTCCTCTACTGCACCCGCTTTCTTCTGCCGGGGATGGTGGCCCGCAATCGGGGCCACATTGTCAACATCGGCTCCACGGCGGGGGCCTGGCCCTATCCCGGCGGCAACGTCTACGGCGGCACCAAGGCCTTCGTGGAACAGTTTTCCCGCAACCTCCGCGCCGATCTCCTGGGAAAGCAGGTGCGGGTCACCTGCCTGGCACCGGGGATGGCCGAGACCGAATTCTCCATGGTCCGCTTCAAGGGTGATGCGGAGAAAGCCGCCCAGGTGTATGCGGGAACCGAGGCTCTGACCGCCGAGGACATCGCCGGAATTGTCGCATGGACAACCGACCTGCCGCCCCACGTGAACGTCAACGCCCTGGAGGTCATGTCCATCAACCAGTCATGGGGTCCGCTGGCGGTTCATCGACGGGGGACGACATCCCCCTGAAAAGCTCAGCCCGATTGGCCTTCACGGAACGAAAAAAGTTGTCTGCCGAATCAGATAAGGGGTCCCCTGCCGTGCCGAAACCTGCTATGGTGGGAGCCAACCTGCGCCGCTTGCGTAAACGGAAGCTGAATTCCGCACGGCGACAACCTGAGTGAGGAGAAGTGCCGTGGCTAATGCACCTGTAAACGATCTGAATCCATACCCCTGTACACCGGTCGACCTCAGTGGCGAGGCCGACTGGGTCGCTTTCGATGCGCCATCACTGGTCGGCGAATCGCTCCGTTTCGTCTCCGGCGAACCCGATGGCGACCGCTTCCGGGTCCGCTACTACCGGGACAGCGAAAAGCATCTCCATGCCCGCATCTGGTTCGGCCCCGAGACCGAAGGCCCTCCGGGCCATGCCCATGGCGGCGCCGTGGCTGCGGTCATGGACGAGGCACTGGGGCTGGCTGCCTGGGCTGCCGGCTACCCCATCGTCGTCGGCAACCTCAACGTCAGCTTCCGCACCATGCTGCCGTTGCAGAAGGTGGTGACCGTAGAGAGCAGGGTCGTCTCCGCCGAGGGACGCAAGGTTATGGTCCATGGCCGGATCTTCTGCGGCGAGGCGGTCTATGCCGAGGGTGAGTGCCTCTGCATCACCATTCCGGGACGCTGATCCGGTTCCTCGCGATATTTGACCTGGGTCATGGTTCCGGTCGCCCACTCCGGGTACTCTGGTGACGTCTCTCGGGCACCGCGCCCGACAGCGAATCATCACGGACAAGGAGTGATAACAATGGGAAAGTGCGGATGTGGCCACGCCACCGGTGCGGGGCCGTTTGCCGAAGGAAGGGAGTTGGTGGAGTTTGTCCGTCAGGCCCACGGTGGCGCGCTCAGGGTGCGGCCGATCCCCGACGGCGGATTAGCCACGACCTGCCAGGGGTGCGGCGCAGCCTTCACCCTGACCACCTTCGTCGGCACCTGCCCGGCGTGCGCCGGCGTCCATGCGGTTTCGCCGCCACGCTGTGATGATCCGGCAAATATTCAGTTTGCTGGAGCGGGGTACACGTTGCCGTAAGACTGTGAGGGTTAACCGGCTGACAACCACAGGCACAGAAAGGGGACTACAGGTGTCAAAGTAGCCCCCTTTTGCCTTTCAGCTTCGGAAGTTATGCAACAACCTGTGCTGCAAGCCCATTGGCCAGCCTGCACAGGGTGGCGGACTCTTCCAGCCCGTCGAGAAACCGTTGAGGGATGCGCGAGAGCCCGACCTGCGCCCCCACCAGGGCACCGGCAAGCATGGCGCGCGCCTGGTTCTGGCCACCACCGTTGACGGCATGGAGCAGGGCCGACTCAAAATCGTCGTGGAAATGCGCGGCCAGATAGTAGGCCGCCGGCAGCTGGTGATAGATGGCGCACGGCATGCCGTAGACGATGGAAACCTTCCAGGCCGGTTCGATGCGGATATCCGAGTCCGCGGCGGCGGCAGCCATGTAGGACGGGGTCAGCAGGGCATCGGGGGAGGCAAACTTCCCGGCCCGGGGCGGATCAGGGGCTCCGGGGCGGGGCGGTTGCAGGTTGTCGCTGGTAACGGCGTGGAACGGGAGCGCTCCGGTTTTCACCAGTTTCATAAGCTTGTCTGACAGCTTTGCGTCCAGGGTATGACCCTGCACCAGCAACCCCAGCACGGCGCCGTAGGCAACGGTCATGGAGACCACGGTATCGTCGATCTGCGTCAGGATGGTATTGCCGGCGATGGCGGCGGCAAGATGCGCGGGGTCGAGCGCATACCGCACCGCCAGGACAAGGGTGCGTTCTATCGCTTCCGTATCGTCGGCATGTCCGCCGGTCTGCCCCCACGGCAGCTTCTGCTCCACTCTCCGCCGCCACAACTCGCGGATCGACTGGCTGGTATAGCCCCCCGGCCCGCTGATGGGGGTACCATCCAACAGCGGCAGGAGTTCATCATCCATGCGGCGGCAGAAGTCCGCTTCGTCATACCCGCCGCACTCAACCAGCGAGCGGAGCAGAAGCTTCAGGATGAAACCGGCCTGGGAGAGCTGACCGGCCTTCAGCCCGGCGTGGTAGCGTCCGGGACGGGGATCGGAGTACCCGGTGATCCACTCGCCATAGTCGCGGCGCATCTCTTCAAGGTCGTAATACCAGTGGGGCCCGAGCCCCATGGCGTCACCCACAAACGCGCCCATGATGGCGCCCGCTGCGCGGTCCTGGATGGTTGTATGAGCCATGGTGCGCCTCCTTCAGGGAATCAGGACGATCTTGCCGTAGGTGCTCGCCTCCATGACCGCGTGGTGAGCCGTGGCCGCCTCGGCCAGCGGCAACTCCCTGCTCACCACCGGCCGCAGCGTCCCGTTGCCGAGCCCCTCCACAAAGGCGGCGTGCATGCTGGCCAGTTCCTTTTCACTGGCGTTGTAGAGGGTCATGCCGAGGATCGACGTTTCCCCCCTGAAGGTGGCGCGCGGGTCGATCTCGACCCGACCGCGGGTACCGATGATCACCACCCGCCCCCCCTTCGCCAGCACCCCGAGGTCACGGTCCAGGTTCACGTTGGCGAGCATCTCCAGAATCACGTCGACCCCCTCGCCGCAGGTGAGTCCCTGCAGTTCTTCCAGATACCCAACAGTGCGGTGATTCAACACATGGTGGGCCCCCTGGGCCAGCGCCAGCGCCTTCCCTTCTTCCGAGCCGGCAGTGCCGATCACCCTCAGGCCGGCTGCCCGGGCCAGCTGCACCGCGGCAATCCCCACGCCGCCGCTGGCGCCATGGACGAGGACCGTCTCCCCCGCCACCGCGTGCGCCCGCTGGAAGAGAGCCCTGAATGCGGCTCCGTAGGGAACGCCAATGGCCGCCCCCTGGCCGTAGCTTATTCCTTCAGGGAGCGGGTGGGTCTGGAACTCTCTGCAGAGCACCTCTTCAGTATAGGTGCCGGAGAGCGACCAGGCGACGTAGACCCTCTGGCCGACCTGCCGGTGCCTCACCTCGGGGCCGACGGCGCTGATGACCCCGGCACCGTCGAGACCGGGGGTGTAGGGGAGCTTCAGTTTGGGGAGGTATTGGCCGGAGCGGATATAGGTGTCGACCGGATTCACGCCGACGGCGTTCAGCCTGACCACTACCTCACCCGGCCCGGGGGTTAGACCGGAAACCTCTTCCAGCTGCATCACTTCGGGGGGGCCGAATTCATGGACACGTATCGCTTTCATGGTGATCATCCTTTCCTGTCAGCGTTTTTCTGGTTTTGCGTAATTACACCTCCAGGGGAGACGGGAAGCTCCTTCTTGGAATGGGATATAGTTGCCGTGAAGCTACCCGCTGAGAACAGGCCCCTTCCGGGTCTTCAGCGACCGGAAGCCGATCGTCAGGCTGGCCATCACGACAATGACGACAATTGCCAGGCCGGGGCAAATGTTACCCCGAGCCTTTCCCCGTCAGCCTGACCCCCTCATCGGTCAGAGTCACCAGCCCGTCCTTGTAGAGTCCCCCCACTGCCTTCTTGAAGGTCTTCTTGCTCATGCCCAGGGACTGCTCGATGGCCGCCGGGGAACTCCGGTCGTGCAGAGGCAATGAGCCGCCCTGGGCAGCCAGGGCCTTGAGAATGACGTCCCGAGCGGCCGACACCCCTTCGGCTCCCACCTTGCGCAGGGTAACATCCAGCTTGCCGTCTTCGCGCAGACGCTTCACATAGCCGGGTAATTCCATGCCGGCGCAGGTCCCGGCAGGCAGCTCGTCCCGGTAGAGCAGGGCGGGGAAGCGATGGTTGACGATGACCTTGGCGCCAAGGTCGGTGAGCTGCCAGACGAGCAGGGCTACCGCGTCGCCCTCAAGCAGACCGGGCCACCCGCGGTCGAGGCAGTCATCGATGCGGGCATTGGCGAAGGGGCGCCCCTGCTGATCGAGATCGACCTTCACCAGGTAGCACCGGCCAACCTCCATCCGCTCGGGCTGAAGACGATAAGGCGCCAGCAGATCCTTTGCCAGGCCCCAGTCGAGAAATGCTCCATGGGGGCCTACCGACCGGACCGTCAGCACCGCAAACTCGCCGGCCTGGGCCAAGGGGATACGGCAGGTAGCCTGCAGCTCTCCGGCCGCATCCTGATACAGGAACACCTCCACCTCCTCGCCGGGCGCCGCATGGGGTGCCTCCCGCCGGGGAAGGTGCGCCAGCCGCTCGCCGGCCTCCAGCCAGACGCCTTGGTTGTCAACTCGGGCGACCCGCAAGGTGTGCAGACGACAGAGTCCTGGTTGTTCAGTGTGTTCCATGTGCTCCTCCACGAGTGCCGCTTACGCCTTTTTCAGGAAACGAATCTTGATGATCAGAGTGTTTTTTCCTTGGAGCATAGTAAATCCGATCGAGCGTTATGTCCACTTGTCTGGAGACCGACGATTCTCACGCTCCTGTGCGAGGGCGAGAATAAACAGCAAAGGCGGCCGATAGGTAGTTGCCATACGGAAACTCCGGATGAGCAACTACCTGTTTTCCTTGGCTCGCTTCCTGCAGCCTGACGCGGACCACCTGCCCAAGCCTGCCGCACTCAGCCGGGAACATCAGCAACCACCCGCTCCTGCCACGATTTCCCAATCCTTCCGGCTTGAGCGACTGCCCGGATTAGTGGCATGGCGCTGTCGCTGCTGCAACAGGTGGAGGAGGAATCCTGCTGAGACGTCAGGCTGCGCATTCCTCGCCGATAAAGGAGTAGCCACGGTGGATAAAGAAGAAGCAAAACAGCTCTTTCGCCGGTTCCGCACCAACCGCTCGGGAGTACGCAAGAATCCGGCGTTGGCCAGCCTCTGTCTTATCTGCGGATCAACCGATGTGGTCCCCCTTGCCGGCCACGAACCGCCAACCATGCACTGCCGGAGTTGCGGGTTCAACTTCGTCAGATATGCCTGCTGGAAGTGCGGCGAAACCATCGACGGCCGCGACCCCCTGAATCCCCCCTGCGGCGAATGCGGCTGGCGCACCTGCGTCTGCACGGCTTGCCAGCCGGAGGGGTGTGGCGAGCAGGCGGGTCATGCGAAAGCGGCAACGGAGCCATAGCGACAGGACGAACAGCCGACGGAACCGGGCGTGGCGGACCGGCTTTCGAATCATTACGGGCCGTTTTTCCTGCACGTCGCAGCATTCTCACATACCCGCGCCCTACGGGTCTCCACCATCTCCTCGCACGGTTTCCAGCGGTCTGATGAATGCCAGGAACCGCTCCTGCAACCGCTCCGCATCTTCGCTATTCCCCGTGCTGCGCAGGATTTCGATGACGCATTCGGCCGTGCAGAGCCCCGACTCCTTCTGATTTTTCCTGAGGTTGTATACGGACTTTTCAACGGGCTTGAGGCAGACGCGCCGGACCTTCTGCAGGTACGGGCTTCTCTGGTGGATCTTCCGCGCCTCGTGCCAGGTGCCGTCGATGAGAATAACGTGCCCTATCCCCGTCAGGTCACCGCCGGCCTCGTCCGCCGGGCCGGGATAGATGAGCGCCACGCCCCCCGCCTCGATCTCCTCCAGAAGTCCGGCCGGCGGCCGCGCCCGGTCCCAGCGGACCTGCTCGGCCGCGCTCCCCAGCACATCCACCACCAGCCGCCCGGTATTGGAGCGCTTGGCAAACTCCTTGGAATGGGTCAACAGGGTGAATTTCATGGCACTCAGCCCGTTTTCCGCACCTTGAAGAAGCGCCCCTTGACCCGGTTTCTCCCCAGGCAGGTCAGGGCCTGATCGTAGCTCTGCCGCACGATGGCCACGTAGGTGTGGAAATCGAAGACATCGATTTTCCCGACCTCGCTCCCGGCTATCCCCCCCTCGCCGGTGAGGGCCCCCAGGATGTCGCCGGGGCGAAGCTTGTTCTTGCGGCCGCCGTCGACGCAGAGGGTCACCATGGGGGGTAGCGGCGGCCTGCCCGGTGCGGCCGCCAGAGCGGCCAGGTCGCCGCGGGCAATGGTGCTTCCCAGCTTCTCCTCGATGGCCGCGATCAGCCGGCTTTCCCGGGGCGTCACCAGGCTTACGGCCAGCCCCCGCCCCCCGGCGCGACCGGTGCGACCGATGCGGTGGGTGTGGACCTCCGGGTTGCGGGAGAACTCGTAGTTGATCACTGCCGGAAGCTCCTTGATGTCGAGCCCCCGGGCGGCGACGTCGGTCGCCACCAGCACCGAGGCGCTCCGGTTGGCAAAACGGACCAGCACCTGGTCCCGCTCCCGCTGTTCCAGATCCCCATGGATGGCCAGGGCGGCATAGCCCCGGCTGGTCAGGGCATCGGCCACCTCCTGGCACTCGATCTTCGTGTTGCAGAAGATCAGAGTAGACTCCGGGCGATAGTGGCCGAGAATCCGGGCCACCGCGTCGATCCGCTCCTCCCTGTCCACCTCGTAGAAAACCTGCTCGATGGCACCCTCGTCATGGGCCTCGTCCACGCTGACCTCCACCGGCTCCCGCTGGATCGCCCCGCTCATGGCGGCAATGGATTCCGGATAGGTGGCGGAAAAGAGGAGGGTCTGCTTCCGGGGCGGGGTGGCGGCGATCAGGGCGCTGATGTCATCCTGAAAACCCATGTCGAGCATCCGGTCCGCCTCGTCCAGCACCAGGGTCCGCAAGGCGGAGAGGTCGAGGCTGCCGCGCCGCAGATGGTCCAGCAGCCGGCCGGGGGTCCCCACCACCACATGGGCGCCATGCTCCAGGGAACCCAGCTGGGGGCCGAAGGGGACGCCGCCGCAGACCGTCAGGATCTTGATGTTGTCGGTGAAGCGGGCCAGGCGCCGCAGCTCCTTGCCCACCTGGTCGGCCAGCTCGCGGGTCGGGCAGAGCACCAGCGCCTGCACCTGCCTGGATGACGCCTCCAGGTGCGTCAGCAGGCCGATACCAAAGGCCGCGGTCTTGCCGCTGCCGGTCTTTGCCTTGGCGATCATGTCCTTGCCCGCCAGGATGGGCGGCAGGCTATGGGCCTGAACCGGCGTCATCTCGGCATAGCCGAGGGAGGCCAGGTTCCTGAGCATGGGGGCTTTCAGGTGGAGGGATGAAAACGCTTTCGGGTTCATGGGGTACTCTCTCCTTCTGCGCAAACAAAAAAACCACAGGAGGTTGTCCCTGTGGGTCAGGCGCCTATCAGCTATAGCATGGTACGGCGCGCGGAGCAATTCATTCGCCGCTCTCAGTGGCAGCGGCGCTGCCAGCCGTGGATGCACAGATCCCAGAGCCTCCACACACCGTTTACTTCTGCTGGTATACTCTGTACCAGGAGGAACGCATGGTCAGAAGGGCGCTGCGACAGACCTTCCTGCTTCTGTTTCTGGTTGCGAGTCCCGCCGCTGCGTACAACAGCAGCAACGTGGCAGCAGAGGCAGAGCAGGGGCTCAAAGAAATCCTCGATCTCTGGCGGGCAGAGAACTTCGAAGGGCTCTACACCCGGCTGAAGCATCCTCCCGGCAAGGGATGGCCATATTTCGCGCAACGGATCGTCCATGCCTCGCGGATTCCCGCCTGCTGCTGGGAAATGCTCCAGGACGTGACGATCACGGTGCTCGACGCGGACACCGTGGTGATCAACGCACGGGTTGGCTTCGAGGTGGAGGGAGTCGGGACACGGTTTGTCGTCCGGGACTTCACGCTGCATCGCAGCGGCAGGGTGTGGATGCTTCCGCAGGAGGTTGTCCTCGACCTTGCCGACTACAACTTCCAGCGTCTCCCCCGCAAGGTATACGAGCGGCACATCGAATGAAGCGCCCAGGGGAATGCTGGATGTATCCTGGACCGAGGACGCCTTGCCCCGGAGACCGCCCCAGGAAGTTCAGCAATTGCGGACAGCCGGTCAGTTGCCATAGTTCAACCGTGCCTCCCGGATACTGAGTGCGTTCAGTTGCTCTTGTGGTCTGCCAAGCCTCTCAATTGCAAGCGATCAATCGATAGGTGCAAAATCCCCGCGCAGACACGTCAACTGAAAGGCACGAAATCCCAGCCCCATGCACTGCCCGGCCGCCCTTCCGATCACGAGTGCGTCCCGGGAATTTTTTCTAGTTTTTCAAACGTTGTCGTGATTCAATGACGCGGCTTGACCGGCTGGTGCACAATGCCTCCGCCCCCCGTCTGATCCCCAAAACCGTGACTGACTCACACATGACAGAAAAAGGAGACACGCGATGATACGAATGATGATTTTTGCGGGGGTGCTGCTCGTGCTGCAGGGGTGCGTGCTGACAAAAGTGGTGACGGTCCCCATGCGGGTAACCGGTGCGGTGATTTCGATCGTCCCCGTAGTTGGCAATACGGTCCACGACAGCATCGATACTGCGGCTGATGTGGTGGATGACGTGTCGATCTGAACGTGAACCATGAAAGCAGCTTCTCATTCCATAGTTCACACAACATAGCCATGTGCAGGGTGAAGTGGACCCGGAATCAGGGACTTATCTCAACGATCGTGCCATTTGGCACTAACTTGTCAATTTCCTCTATTTCTTCGTCTGTAACGGCAATACACCCTTTCGTCCAGTCAACCTCTGTGTGAAAATCACGAGCCCACGAGAAACCATTCTTAATACCGTGGATCATGATGTCTCCACCCGGAGAAACGCCACGTTCCTGTGCCCGTTTTTTGTCTTTCTCGTTTGGATAGGAAATATGAAGCGACAGGTGATAACGGCTGTCCTTGTTTCTTGAATCAATGACGTACGTCCCCTCAGGGGTTTTGTTATCACCTTGCCTTTCTTTTGGACCATTCGGGTCCCCCCCCAAGGCTATTTTATAGGTCTTGAGCACCTTGCCCTTTGAGATCAACGTCAATCGTCGTTCTTTTTTTTCTATCAGAATCTTGTCTGCCGGTCCCTTCTGGATTGGAAAAACCTCTTTTTTCAGTGCAACAATCTCATTCTCTTTGCTCTTAAGCTCTTGTTTGAGAGTTTCGATCTTTTTTTGCAGGGTACTAATCTCGTTCCCCTTGTTTTTGCCCTCTTGTTGCAGAGTCTCAATCTGTGCTTGCTGCGTTGCAATCGTCTTATCTTTGAGGATGACATTTTTGATAGTAAATATCATCATCTCACTGTCCTTCCTGTACCCACTCTCCGGATAATCCATTATGAGTTTTTGAAAACATTCCAGAGATTTCTGATAATCTTTTTGCTCATTCCCAGGATAGGCATAAATAATGCCCATCTCGAAAAGAACCCTGTCTCCCGCCGTGGGACATTTTTCAATAATCTGCTGATATGTGCTCAGAGAGGCCGTGTAGTTTCCCTGGCTGAAAAAATCATTCGCTTCCTGGAAGGTTGGCGCGGCCTGAAATCCCTCATTAAAGTGACTGCATCCGCAGAAAAGCATTGGTGTCAGTATGATGCAGACAAAGAATACGTTTAGATGCTCACCTATCTTACTGTGCCTTGTACCCATATACACCTTCGTGCTCGTGAATAACAGGTTGATGGTCGCAGAACCATTCCTCTTGCTGATGACGGATTACATGCTCGAATGGTCCGGACGGTCTTGAACGGTGGAAGCATAAGGAAGTGACAGAGCAGCAACACCCTGCCACTTCCTTTCCGGAGCTTTAACGGCAAAGTCAACAGATCTCCAAAAACTGACTTACTTCTTCATTGATTTCTGGAAAATTTCGTGGGCCTTCTGGGCCTTTTCATCTGCGATCTTCGCCTTTTCATCTGCGATCTTCGCCTTTTCATCTGCGATCTTCTCCCTTTCCTCTGCCATCTTCAGAGCATTTTCGGCACGGGCTGCGGCAGCCTCTGCCTTTAATGTGGCCGCATCAGCTGCCGCCTTCGCAGCCTGTGCATCCAGCGCTGCCTGATCAGCCTTCGCACCAGTCATCATTTGCTGCGTCTGAACTTTCTCGAGGTCGCCTCTTGTTGCACACCCCCCCACCGTCATGGCAAGAACAAGCATCATTGAGATCGCCAAAAGAGTCTTCTTCATGGTTTAATCACCTCCTTTCTGATCAGCGTGCGGACTGGATTGTTCATCTCAACCGCGGTGCTGATTAATATTGATAGATAACGGATTTGATACCGTCTTTTTTGAGGATCAGCCCGGATTCCTCCGAAGCCTTCTCACTCGTGTCGAACCTGCCTATCAGGACACGGTGGAGCGGCTTTATTCCGTCTTTGCGGACCGATGCCTCATATCCCTGCTGCTTCAGCTTCTCTGCAAGGTAACGAGCGTTTCTTTCCTCGGCAAATGCCCCTATCTGGAGAGCATAGCCCCTTGGAGTTCCTGAGCCACCTGGCTGTGCATTTTCTGCTTTTTCCTTGGCCGCCCCTTTCACATCCCTGTCCGGTGGCATGTTTTCGTGTTGCGGTCTTTCAGCAGCGAGCGAGGCTTTTTCTGTCTTCCGCTCCTTTGCCGTATCGGCGGCAGGGGCCTTTGCGGCCGCTCGTTCAATCAATCTGCCATCAATTTCCAGATCAATTTTCAGGCGTTTGATGGCATCCTTGGCCTCTCTGATGTCATTGAAAGGGCCGGCGATAACTTGGTAGCTATCGTTCTTCGATACCACCCTTGCCGGGATTTGTGGACCCTGGTGGTTGATAATGGCGGCCAGTCTCACGGCATCAATCTCGTCACGCTCTTCAGCAGCCAAAACAGACCACGCATCCGTTTTCAGTTCCGGTATTTGCGGACTGCCAGATAATGTGCCTGGGTGCCTGACTTCCAGGGGGTCCTCAATTCCTGCTGCACGTCCTTGCCTGATCTCGAAGATGGGGACTGGAATCCCCCGGGCCTCGGCCAAGATCTTCTTAACCTTGCTCCAGTCAAGTGTGCGCCCCGATTCCTTTTCAATAGTTTTCAATTTTGCATACATCTTGTCAAACTCGGCTGCATCCAGGTTTTCCGGAGGCGCGTGCACTTCCATGTAAACTGTTCCATCACGGTGACCCAGGAGATATGGCTGGTTAACGATGATTACCGGTGTTTTAACCGGAGTGTTCTCATAGAGCTTTTTCACGTCCTCCGGATAGAGTCTTATGCAGCCATTGGTTGCCCTCAGGCCAATGCTGGCAGGTTTATTAGTGCCATGGATCAAATAACTCGGCCTACTCAGATAGAGCGCGTATTCTCCCAAGGGATTGAGAGGTCCCGGCAGAACTTTAGCGGGCAGAATATCTCCTTTTTTTCGATGGGCCTCGGCAATTGAGGCAGGCACATGCCAGGTCGGCCGGATTACCTTGCGCGCCACATACATTTGACCTGTTGGGGAGGGTCGCTCCTCGGTACCGACACCGACCGGATAGGTCAACACCACCAGTGACTCACCATCTCCTTTAAAATGAAAAAGCCTCATTGTGGCCAAGTTGATCACGATGCCTTTTCTGGGAGCGTCCGGCAGGATAAAACTCAGGGGCAACATGATACGTTCTCCGGCTTCAGGCACCCACATATCCACCCCTGGATTAGCCGCACTGACGCCTTTGATTCCCAGGCTGAAGTGCCTTGCAATATCCGGTAGCGTATCCCCCTTTTCCAGCCTGATGAATGCCAATCGGCCAATGACATCATCTCCCTTTGCCACTGAAAACTCATTTCGCACGACATGTTCTTTCAGAGGTCCTGGAATGGGCTGGGATTTCTCATGAACGCCTCTCGTTGTCGCGCATCCAGAGAGAGATAGGACAACGACAAAAAGAATCATGAGACGGAGCGTATTGGATACGGGTAACAGCTCAATAATTCGGCACATGGGTCAAACAAGGTCCTTTCAAAGATACATACGAAGTACGGCCGATCTTGTCACAACAAGAGAGAGGGCTGCCAGAGTCGCCTTTACGGTAATATTCATCGTGGCCCCCTTTCTTTCAACGTGGCGTCAGGTTGATTGCGCAGTGTCGGCAGCGGCGGCTTCCCTGGCCGCCAAACTCAGTGCACCAATGGGGGTGCCCCGGCCGAAGGGGGAATCATCATTGCCGCAGATACGAACGTGATGGCAGAAAAAAAGCCGGGTCCCCGAATATCTGCTGGATATTTCGGCGACCCGGCTGTCTCTGTGAGACCCTGTAGGCTTTCCGTCCCATTCTCGCGAATGGTTTAGTATTATCGTATTACCAACGTATTGAATTGTGCTATGTCATTGAACATTTTGACTCAACAGGGAATCTTGTCAAGAAAAATTCAGAAAAATTCAGAATTCAGCCATTGCAACAGGCATTGAACAATGGACCCTGTTCGAAAAAGGCACGGATGCAGGAGGGGTGACGTGAAGCACACGCGGATACTCTGACCCGTGGAGTGTACCGGGAGCAAACGGGAGAAGACGGCCGATTGGCCGCCTTTTGCATTATGTATGGCGTCATGGATTTCGGCCGGCCGCGACAGCCGTTTACCGGGAAGGCATCTCCAGGAACGGCCGCAGAAATTTTTCAAAGGTGGCCCGCTGTTTGGCGGTCAGCAGATCGAGATCCCCTTCGTTGTCGAGCAAAAAGGTGCCGACGCCGATGACCGTCTTTACGAGATAGCCAGTGCCGGCCACGCTCTTTTCAATTTCGTCAGTCCGTTTGGTGAGCAGATTGCGCAGCACGCGCAGATTGATTTCCATCGTTTGGTCTCCTTCAGTCTTCGAATTGACTGTATGTATGTCCCCGGAATTCCGCAGTCCCTTCACTTCCCGTCCCGGGTCAGCCGCCGGATGTTGCCGGCATGGGCCGGGAATCGGCAGAGCAGGTCGGCGCGGCTCCCCATCTCGAAATCGGCAAAGTCGAAACCGGGGGCCACGGTGCACCCCACCAGGGAGTAATCGCCCGTGGTCTCGGCGCCGAACCAGCATCCCGCAGGCACCACCGCCTGGAACGCTTCACCCGCAGCCTGATCGCTCCCCAGTGTCAGAGAGTAGCTGCCACCCGCCGGGGTTATCACATGCACGAGCAGGGGGGCGCCGGCATGGAAATGCCACAGCTCGTCGGACTTGATCCGGTGCAACGCCGACATGTCACCCCGCTCCAGCAGGAAGTAGATCGCGGTCGAAAAGGAGCGCTCGCCGGCAACCTGTTCCGGGAGGAGAGTGCCGGGAATGGTCCCGGCCGCCCGGTAGGTCTCCCGGTACCACCCTCCCTCCGGATGGCGCGTCAGGCCGAGGCCGACAATCAGCTCCGCGACGACCGGTCCGCCGGCATGGTCGGGGGCCACGAGGCTGAAGCGGGGGAGTTCGGCGCCGTCCACGGTCACCGTCTCCAGGAACATCGCCAACGGCCGCACCCAGAGAGAATCGTTGTCGTAGAGGCAGCGGTAGACCACCATGGGCTCGTCCGTCTCGCTGTGGCGGGCCGTGCCGATCACCCGGTACTCGCCCCCCTTGTAGTGCCGGTAGAGTCCCGGTGCAGGTTCATGTTGCATGGCTTCGCTCCGTTACGGTTGTCACCGGTACACCTCGTCATGGCCGCCGATGTCGAGAAGAATGATTTCTTTTTCGGTGATCAGCAGGGTCAGGGTAATTCGATAGGAATAGGTCAGCCTGACGGCATGGCATCCGGCAAGCTTGCCTGAAAGCTGGTGCAGTCCGAGGCTTGGTTGAAAGGGATCCAGCTTGAGCGCCTCGAAGATGGAAGCAAAGCGGGGCCTCAGGTCAGGGTGTTTTTTGAAGAATTTTCGCGCCTGGCGGAGGAACTGTTCCGATGTGGTGACACTGTACACGTTTACTTCCCCTCAGCGTCGAGCGCCTGCAACAGCTCGTCGGCCGAGGCAAACCTCCGCACCCGTCCCGCCTTCACATCCTCAAGCGATGCCTTCACCCTGGCCAGATACGCCTCTTCGGCCTCGGCCACCAGCTCACGGTAGCGCTCCTCGGAGAGAATGACATACTCGGGCCGGTTGTTGCGGATCACGTGGACGTCACCAGATTCGATCAAGCCGTCAACTGCGGCAATGCCACGGCGCTTCAGTTCCTGGGCGGGAATGGTGTTCATGCCGGCACTCCTTTCAGTACCTGATTAAGTATCTTGTAGTGTGCCACAGACAGTAGGAGGCGGCAAGACATTTATTCCGCAACGACGCAGGCGGCCGATTGGCCGCCCGCGTGATTGAACTATGGGAAGTGTCCCTAATTTGCTCTTTGGGGGAACATGGCGATCAGGAGGCGCCGAAGCTCCTCCACCAAGTGGAAGTGGAATCATGCTGAAGCGGGCAACGGCATGCCCACGACAGAGGAAACAGCAAAGGCGGCCACGTGGCCGCCTTTTGTAGTACGCATTGTGTCCCCGGAATTCGGCCCATCCTGGTGAAGCGGAATCGAGGTAGTTGCAAATCCAAGGGGTTGTGCTTGAATGAATACACACACAACACGTGCGATTGTAAATCGACAGCAAAGGAGGAAGACCATGGCCTGTAGTACCGAGCAGCACAAGATGCACATGTGCGCCCTCAACGCCGAGGGAAACGAGGAGCTGATCAGGAGCATCACGGCTAACGCCACCGTGGAGTGCGAGAACTGCGGGGCCGTTGCTAACGACCCGAAGTATGTCTGTAGCCCTCGCCAGCTTCCGGATATCGCCTGGATGGGCGACGGCGCGGACCAGTGCAAAAAGTGCTGAACTCCACAGGACAAAAGCCCGTACAGCTCCCGATGGTTTTGATACGGGCTTTCTGATTCCTGTCATGCGTCCAGGGGGGCAGGTTTCCCTCTGCATTTCAAATCAGGACAGAGCCCTGAATTCCTCGCCATCTGCCGGGCGGCCTGCCAGCCGGGCGAGCTGGTCCCGGTCGGTCACGAGCATGCGATGCTCCTGAAAGGCGATGATCCCGCGACGGGCGAGGTTGTTCAGGGCAGCGGACACGGTCTCCCGGGTCGAGGCGATCAGGGCGGCGAAATCGCTGTGGGTGAGGCGCAGGTCGAGCAGCGTCCCTCCCGGGTGGACGACGCCGAACTCGGCCATGAGGCCAAGCAGGGTCGTGGCCAGGCGCGCCTCCACCGGGGCGTAGAGCATGTCCACCAGGCGGTTCTGGATCTTGCGCAGACGCAGGCCGGTCAGCTTGGTGATCCGCATCCCCAGGGCGGGTACCGCTGCCATGAGCCGGTCGAAGTTGTCGCGGCGCATCATGCAGAGGAGGGTCTCCTCCAGCGCCTCGGCCGTCACCTCACCGGCACCGTCGTCCCTCTCCAACTCGCCGAAGAGGGTGGAAGGGCCGAGGATATCGATGATCACCTCGTGCCCGTCCGGCGTGGTGCGCACCAGCTTGAGACTCCCCTTCTTGACGAAATAGACCGCATGCTGTGCCGTCCCCTGGTACGGCAGCAGTTGCCGCTTGCGCAGGTTCAGCGTCGTGGAATCCCGGTCGATGATCTTGTACTCCTCGTCGCTCAAGCCGCTGAAGATGTCCATCCGCCGCAGATACCAGAGCTTATCAGGCTGCATGTCAGCTTCCCCCCCCCTGTCATGCCCGCTCCCCGTCACCATGATGAAATAGTGCCGATTGTGTAAGCCGGCTTACGGAATCCACTCCCCCTGATTGGTAGGATGAAATCAACCATAGCATATCCTGTGGAAGGAGGTACCATCATGAAGAGGAGAATCGTCACGATTGCGGTTACGATACTGGCACTCTTGGTGCTGGCGATCATTGCCCGCCCGCCCCATTCGGCGGAGCGAGTGCTTGGAAAGGAGCATACCATGGCTGCGAAAAAATATTCGGACGAAGAACTGAAACAGCGCCTGACGCCGCTGCAGTACCGCGTCACCCAGAAGGAGGGGACCGAGCCCCCCTTTGACAACGCCTACTGGAACGAGCACCGCGAGGGGCTCTATGTCGATATCGTCAGCGGCGAGCCGCTCTTCACCTCCAAGGACAAGTTCGACTCCGGCACCGGCTGGCCCAGCTTCACCAAACCAATCGCTGCCGACCGCGTGGTAGAGCAGACGGATACCGGCTTCGGCATGGTCCGGACCGAGGTCCGCTCCAAAGAGGCCGGTTCCCACCTGGGGCATGTCTTCAGCGACGGCCCGCGGGACAAGGGGGGGCTGCGCTACTGCATCAACTCGGCGGCCCTTCGTTTCATCCCCGTGGAGGAACTGGAAAAGGCCGGGTACGGCGCCTACCTGCCGCTTTTCGGCAAGCAAGCCCAGGCGGCACCGGCAGTGCAGATAGCGACCTTGGCCGGCGGCTGTTTCTGGGGGATGGAGGACCTGCTGCGCAAGCAGCCGGGAGTGATCAATACCGAGGTGGGGTACACCGGCGGCAGCGTGCCGAACGCCACCTACCGGAACCACGAGGGACACGCCGAGGCGGTGCGGATCGAATTCGACCCGACAAAGACCAGCTTCGCGGCCCTGCTCCGCTTTTTCTTCCGGATGCACGACCCGACCACCCTCAACCGACAGGGTAACGACATCGGCACCAGCTACCGGAGTGCCATCTTCTATCACGACGAGGAGCAGAAGCGGATCGCCGAGCAGGTCAAGGCCGAGGTGGATGCCAGCGGCAAGTGGAAGCGCCCCATCGTCACCGAGGTCGTCCCGGCGGGCCCCTGGTGGCGGGCCGAGGAGTATCATCAGGACTACCTGGTGAAGAACCCGGGCGGGTATACCTGCCACTGGGTGCGGGACTAGGTGAGGTATTCATTCCCCTCGGCTGGAAACATCCGGCACGGCAACAGCAAAGGCGGCCGCTTGGCCGCCTTTTGAATTAAGTATGGTGTCACCGGAATTCGGCTCCCCGGAATTCGGCGGACCTGAAAACCGTCGCTACCCGGATTTCATGCTTTGCCTTGAGCTTGCCGCCCTGCACCCGCGACACGAACGTATGGGTCCCCAAGGCATTCTGGATCACATGGATTTTCGGATCGTAAACCACCCGGCTCAAGGGCTGCGCGGTGCGCAGAAAGGCGTTTTTGATCTCTACGGTAAAATCATACAGCGCCTTGTCGGTTCTGATATCGTGCGTTGTTGGATATTTTTGTTTCAGGAAGCTGCCCAGCCGGTTTTCCGCCAGCAGGCGCCCTGCCTGCGTGATCAACTGTTCTGAGTACCCTGCCAGATATTTCAAGTGCTGCACCTGCCCGTCATCATCCTTTAGTCGAAGTTGTACGGCCCCGCTATCTAAGTTTGCCCCCAAGGAGCTGATTGCAGACCGCATCCAGCCCCTTGTCCTTGTTCGCTATCCACCAGTCGGCACGCGACTGACGGGCCACGATCGGCTCTATTGCCTTGAATATCTCCGGAGAGGTCTCTTCCCAGACTCTCAGGCGATCCTTGCGGATCTTCTCTGCCCAGACAACCAGCTTGGGTGCGCCGACAAATTTCATGTTGTTTCCTTGTGACCTCGCGGTATACCTGGCGGTGGAAAAATCAGCCCTTCTTCCCGATGCTCACCGTGCCCGGCGCTTCGTGGCCTGCGGGCGGGGCGGCGCGGCGCAGGAGCGCGTAGACCTTGGGGCGGTTTTCTATGGTCAGTTTCTGTATTTTCATTCCCGTCCCTTACCCTCCCCCGAGCTTCGCGACGACCTTGTCCCGATACTCGGGGACCTCGTCCAGGTTCAACGGGCGATTCCGCATCATGGAGAGTTTCATCAGCTTGAAGTCCAGCTCCCGCTGCTTCTGACGGCGTTCTTCGCTCTCCTCAAGGGAGTTCACTAGCTCCCGGAGGGATACGATCTCCTTGCGCAGCACCACCTCCGGGGGGACAAAGCCCGCATTCTTCAGGATCCGGTAGGCCATCCGGACCTCGGCGGGGACGCCGGCGAGATCTTCCTCCATCACAAGCGGCTTCCCCTTGCCGGAGAGGTCGTCGAACTCCCCCCGCTCCATGGCCTCGCGAATTTTCCTCTCCGCTATCGTTGCCAAAATGTCCATCGGTGGTAATCCCGGGCAAACCTTACTTGATTCCCTTGTGCGAACCCGAACATGTGGGACAGGAATTCATTAACCCAAAAACGGCAATTTAACACGAATTTATACGGATTAACGCTGACAAAACAAGACCCAAAATCACTTGTTTAGTTCAACATTCCAAGCTTCTAACTCCGCGTAAATCCGTTCAAATCAGATTTGATCCGCGTTCAAATGCTTTTTTCAGGTTAAACGGAAGTATACGTTTGCACCGACCCAAAAGCAACAAAGGCGCCTAGCCGAAATAATTGAAATATCCTAATAAAAGTTAGCCTCGACCTGCTGCAGCAGGGCTTGAATCTCCGGCTGTTGCACAATCTCGCACTGTTCCGCCAGAACCGCCCCCAGAATCTCGTCGGTGGTCAGTGGGTTTGCCAACACGACGCGCAGAACGGTGAGTTCCTGATCATGGCGCGCCACGCGCAGCCGGGTCCGGGAGACAAAGGTTTTCCCTGCCTCCCGCTGATGTTTCTGCAACAACTGGCAGACCTGGTCGAGGAGAGCATTGATGGCGGCTCGCTGCCCTGCCGGCGCTGTGGCCAGGGCTTGCTGTACCTTGAGCGGGCAGTAGCGGTAGGTGAGGATGTTCAACTCCGGTTCACTGGTCAGTTCGAAATCGGGGTGCTGGCGGACCATGTCGGCAAAGGTCTTCGCCCGCTCGATCCCCATGTCGATTAGGAGTTCGTACCCCTTGCGCCCTATGATGTGGAAGCCGGCATGGACCAGCATGGCCTTCCCCGGCCGCGACCCTTCGAGGGTATGGCTGCCGAGGTCCTTGGAGCCGTGGCGCAGGATATAGTTGGCGTGATGTTCGATGGCCGACAGGGCGGTCGGATCCTTGAAGACGACCATCCCCGCCCCCATCGGCACATAGAGTTGCTTGTGGGCATCGATGGTGACGGAATCGGCCCGCTCGATGCCCCCAAGCAGGTGGCGGTAGCGGTCGGAAAAGAGGGTCGGCCCACCCCAGGCGGCATCCACATGAAAATGGCAGCCAAGCTCCTGGGCGAAGTCGGCCAGCGCCTCCAGCGGGTCGACGTTGCCGGTTTCGGTCGTCCCGGCGATGCCGACCAGCGCCAGTGGAAGGATGTTCCGCTCCCGCAGCCGCCGGCACTCTTCCCGCAGCAACTTCAGGTCGATGCGGTTATGGGCGTCGGTCCCCACCTTGATCAGGTTGACGCGGCCAAGACCGAGGAGGTCGGCGGCCTTGCCGAGGGAGTAGTGGCCACGCTCTGAGACGAGGACAGCAATCCCGTCGCAGCCGCGATGCCGCAAGGCACGGGCCAGCCCTTCCTGGGCAATGCCGCGAAAAGAACCGTCCGGAGCGAAGAGGCGGTTGCGCGCCACCCAGAGTGCCGTGACGTTGGCGATGGTGCCGCCTGAGCAGAAGGCCCCCAAGGCAGACTGACTGTTGTGAATCCAGGGCGGATAGAAATCATCTGCGCGGCGATAGACCAGGTGATGGAGCATGGCGAGAACCTGCCGCTCCATCGGCGTAAAGGCCTTGGAGGTCTCCACCTTGACCAGGTTCTGGTTGAGGGCGGTCATGAGGCGCGCCAGGGGGAGCATGAAGTAGGGGAGCGCCGAGGTCATGTGCCCGACAAAGCCGGGGGCGGCGGTGTGGACCGAATGGGCAACCAGGTGCTCCTTGACAAACTCGGTATAGTCGGAGACGTAGGTCGGTTCTTCCGGGATGGAGGCAGAGGAGAAATGCGCCTCGATCTCTTCGAGGCTCCGTTCAATGGCAACGATATAGGTCTGCAGAAAGCCGGCGACATCGTCGGAGATCGCCTGATCGATGGCGCCCAGGGTTGAATCGGGCGCTTCCGGCACGGTGAAGATCCGGTAGAGGTTTTCAAGGCTGGCGCGGGCGGCTTCACGATTTTTCGGCATTATCATTTCACCTTATAGTGTGCGATCATCACGGTTACGCTTACTCTGCCCCCAGCAGAACCCACGGTACATACCACAAAAGAAAGGGCGCCGCGGCGGGCGCCCTCTCTGTCTAAACCTACTTGAGGTTCTTCTTGATCCGCTCCACCGCCTCGATCACATTTTCGCGATGGCCGAAGGCCGAGAGGCGGAAGTACCCTTCGCCGCTGGGGCCGAAACCGGAGCCCGGCGTCCCCACCACGTTGCACTCGGTGAGGAGCTTGTCGAAGAAGTCCCAGCTGCTCATGCCCCCCGGGGTCTTGAGCCAGATGTAGGGAGCGTTGACGCCGCCGTACACGGTGAGGCCGGCGGCCGCGAGGCCCTCGCGGATGATCCGGGCGTTCTCCATGTAGTAGTCGATGATTTCCTTGTTCTGCTTCCACCCCTCGTCGGAGTAGACGGCGGCGGCGGCCTTCTGGACCGGGTAGGAGGCGCCGTTGAACTTGGTGGTGGTGCGGCGGAGCCAGAGCTTGTTGAAGCTGTACCGCTCGCCCGTCGCGGTGGTCCCCATGACCTCTTCCGGCACGACCACGAGGCCGCAACGGACGCCGGTGAATCCGGCGGTCTTGGAGAAGGAGCGGAACTCGATGGCGCACTTCTTGGCCCCCTCGATCTCGTAGATGGAGTGGGGGATTGCGGGATCGGTGATGAAGGCCTCGTAGGCGGCGTCGAAGAAGATGACGGCGTCGTTGGCGTTGGCGTAGTCGACCCACTTCTTCAGCTCGGCCTTGGTGGCCACGGTGCCGGTGGGATTATTGGGGAAGCAGAGATAGATGATGTCCACCTTCTCGGTGGGGAGAGACGGGATGAAACCGTTCGCCTCGGTGCAGGGCAGGTAGACGATCCCTTGGTAGTACCCCTTGTCGTCGGCCTCGCCGGTGCGGCCGATCATGACGTTGGTGTCGTTGTAGACCGGGTAGACCGGGTCGCCGATGGCGACGACGTTGTCGAGGGCGAAGATGTCAAGGATGTTGGCGCAGTCGCACTTGGAGCCGTCGGAGATGAACATCTCCTCGGTCTTGAGGGAGACGCCCAGGGGCTTGTAGGACTTCTCGATGATGGCGTTGATGAGCCAGTCATACCCCTGCTCCGGGCCGTAGCCGGCAAAGTTGTCGGTGGTGGCCAGGTCGTCCACGGCGTCATGGAACGCCTTGATGACGGCCGGGGCCAGGGGGCGGGTCACGTCGCCAATGCCAAGGCGAATCACCTTGGCGGTCGGGTTGGCCTCAGTGAAGGCGCGGACGCGGCGGCCGATCTCGGGGAAGAGGTAGCCGGCCTTGAGTTTCAGGTAGTTGTCGTTGATTTTTGCCACGGGAACTATTCTCCTTCTTTGGAATTTGATTCTAATGCTTCAAGATCCGCCAGATCCTTGAGACGACCGCTGGCTCTCTTGTTTGTTTTCAGATCTTCGAAATCGATGAAAGGGATCGACAGGCCTTCATAGTGAACGACATGCCGATTCACGTAACAGGTTTCGAAGGAAACTCCGTCAATCGATGTCAGGAAATCAACTCGATAGGGGGGATAACCAAGCTGGATGATTGAATCGCCACGACAAAAATCATGTTCGTCGATGGAGAGCGAGCCGAAACCGAAGTCATGGAGGGCTGCAATTATTGCTCTTCCGTTTTCAACAGTAGATCTGACCCAGAGGTCGATGTCTCCGGTGGCACGAACGTGTCCGTAAAGAATCGCGGCGTACCCTCCAACCACCAGGTATTCAACGCCGTGTTCGTTGAGTAAGTGCAATAACTCTCTGAAGTCTTTGTTCAGAATCATCGGCTATTCCGTATAAACCGCGGATCAGGCGTTCACCGGCCATCAGACGCTCGATCTCACTCTTGCCGAGCCAGAACTTTCTGTCACTTGGCTGATTATGCAGCGAAACGATGCTGACAACTTTTTCCATAGGGCGATCCTATCTCAGCCCCAGCACATCCTGCATGTCGTAAAGCCCCGGCGCTTTCCCCACCACCCACTGGGCGGCCCGGACGGAGCCGCGGGAGAACATGTCGCGGGTCATGGCCCGGTGGCTGATCTCGATCCGCTCCCCCATGCCGATGAAGTAGACGGTGTGCTCGCCGACGATGTCGCCGCCGCGCACGGTCTGCATCCCGATCTCTTCCTTGGTCCGCTCGCCGCAGATCCCCTCCCGGTGGTAGGTGGCCACCTTGTTGTAGTCGCGTCCCAGTGCCTCGGCCACCACCTCCCCCATGCGGACGGCGGTGCCGGAGGGGGCGTCCTTCTTCTTGTTGTGGTGCAGCTCGACGATCTCCACGTCGAAGTCGTCCCCCAGGGTCTTCGCCACATCCTTCAGGATCTTGAAGCAGACGTTGACGCCGACGCTCATGTTAGGGGCCAGCACCGCCGGGATCTCCCGGGCAAGCTCGACAGCCAGTGCCCGTTCCTCGGGGGTGAAGCCGGTGGAGCCGATGACGATGGACTTCTTCTTGAGGGCGCAGACCTCCAGGTTCTTGAGCGACACCTTGGGGGTGGTGAAGTCGATGAGAACATCGCACCCCTCAACCACGGCATTGAGATCGTCGGAGATGGCAACGCCCAGGGCGCCGCAGCCGGCGATGAGGCCCGCATCCTGCCCCACCAGTTCGTGGCCCGGCCGCTCCAGGGCGCCGGAGATGGTGCATCCCGCCTCCTTGGCGGCAACGATTATCCTCTGGCCCATGCGACCAGCGGCACCGCAGACAGCGATTTTTATCATGGAAAAACCCTCTCAAATTAACAGGGATAATCAGGACATACAGGATAAAAAACAGATTGTTACATCCTGATCATCCTGAATATCCCTGTTGAATATGTCTTTAAATCAGCTTGTACTCTTTCATGATTGCCACAAGCTTCTCCTTGTTGGCCGCGCCCATGGGGCAGAGCGGCAGCCGCACCTCGTCGGAGCATTTGCCCATGAGGCCGAGAGCGGTCTTGACCGGGATCGGGTTCGACTCGATGAACATTGCGTTGCCGATCTTGAGGGTGTGCAGGTGAAGCTGGCGGGCCTTCTCCAGGTCGCCGGCGTAGAAGGCGTCGGTGAGATCGCCGACGGCCTTGGGCATGATGTTGGCCAGGACCGAGATGACCCCTTTGGCGCCACAGGCCATCATGGGGAAGGTGATGAAGTCGTCGCCGGAGAGGACGTCGATCTGGTCACCGCAGAGGGCCAGAATTTCCGAGGCCTGCTGCAGCGACCCGGTGGCCTCCTTGATGGCAACGATGTTTGTGTGGGGTGCCAGCCGCGCCACGGTCTCGGGGAGCATGTTGACCCCGGTGCGCCCCGGCACGTTGTAGAGGATCTGGGGGATGGCCACGGCGTCGGCAATGGCGGTGTAGTGGAGGACGAGCCCCTCCTGGGTCGGCTTGTTGTAGTAGGGGGTCACCAGCAGCACGCCGTCGGCACCGGCCTCTTTCGCCTTCTGGGAGAGCTCGATGGCCTCGGCGGTGGAGTTGGAGCCGGTGCCGGCGATGACCGGAACCCGCTTCTTCACCTGATCGATGACGGCCTTAACCACGTCCATATGCTCGTCGTAGTCCAGCGTTGACGCTTCGCCGGTGGTGCCGCAAGGGACGATGGCGTCGGTGCCGTTGGCAATCTGGAACTCCACCAGCTCCCGGAGTTTTTCAAAATCCACCTGACCGCCCTTGAACGGGGTGACGATGGCGACAATGCTTCCCTTGAACATAATTCGTTCCTCCTTCAGAGGTAGATGAATCTGGGCTATGGGTTACAGAAACGACGCGATCCGCTCGCCTTTGACCAGTTCTTCGACGGTCTCGCGCTCGCGGACCACTTCGAATGTGTCTCCTTTTACCATCACCTCGGCCACCCGGGGGCGGCTGTTGTAGGAGCTGGACATGGCGAAACCGTAGGCGCCGGCCGACATGAAGGCCACCAGGTCACCCTGCCTGAACATCGGCACCTCGCGCCCCTTGACCAGGAAGTCGCCCGACTCGCAGATGGGGCCCACGATGTCGGCGACGATCATGCCGTCCTGGTCCCTGGTGACCGCCTGGACCCCGTGGTAGGAGTCGTAGAGGGCCGGCCGGGCCAGGTCGTTCATGCCGGCGTCGATCATGATGAAGTTCTTCTCGTCCCGGGCCTTGGTGTAGAGGGTCTTGGCCACCAGGATGCCGGCGTTGCCCACGAGGTTCCGTCCCGGCTCGAAGACCAGGTGCATCCCCAGGTCCCTGGTGGCGGCAACGATCTCCTTGCCGTAGTCGGCGGGGAGCGGCGGTTCTTCGGCATTGTACTGGATGCCGAGGCCGCCGCCGCAGTCGAAGTATTTGAGGTCGATCCCCTGGCTGCGCAGTTTGCCGATCATCACCTTCAGCTTTTCGATGGAGTCCACGAAGGGGTTCACCTTGGTCAGCTGGGAGCCAATGTGCATGTCGATGCCGATGACGTCGATCCCCGGCAGGGTCTTGGCCCGGGCGTACTCTTCCATGGCCCGGTCGATGGTGATGCCGAACTTGGCGTTTTTGAGGCCGGTGGTGATGTAGGGGTGGGTGCCGGGGTCCACGTCGGGGTTCACCCGGATGGCGATGCCGGCCTTTTTCCCCATGCGGGAGGCGATCTCGGAGATGCGGGTCAGCTCCTGCTCCGACTCCACGTTGAACATTAGGATGCCGGTGTTGAGGGCGTACTCGATCTCGTCGTCCTTCTTACCGACGCCGGAGTAGACCACCTTCTTCGGGTCGACCCCCGCTTTGAGGGCCCGGAAGAGCTCACCGCCGGAGACGATGTCGACGCCGCCCCCCAGGTTGATGAAGGTCTTGAGCACCGACTGGGTGGAGTTGGCCTTGACCGAATAGCAGATGGTGTGGGATACGCCGGCGAAGGCCTCGTCGAAGGCCTTGAAGTGCCGGGTCAGGGTGGCGTGGGAGTAGACGTAGACCGGGCTCCCCACCTTGGCGACGATCTCCTTGAGGGAAACATCCTCGGCAAAGAGCTCGTTACCCTTGTACTGAAAGTGATTCATGACTTCCTCCGTTTATAAAAAGGTGTCTCATCGCCACGGCGTAAACAAAAGTGGGTATTTGTACCATGGCCGATGGTAAAAAGTCAAAAGATTAGAGGCTTAACGATCCTCGGCGGGTGAGGTAAGGGCCCCGCTCACCTCGTTGGAAACCGCCCCTTCGACCACCTGCCCGCCAGCCTCTGCCACCTCCCTGACGGAATAGAAATAGGTGGCGCCCCGGTCGAGACGCTGGTCTTCGTAACGCCGCTCCCTGACAGGCTCTGGCGTGACAAGAACGAGGGTGCGGACGTCATCGCCCCGGCGCCGGTAGAGGTTGAACCCGATGGACGCAGCCCCCGCGGGCTGGGCGGATTCCCACTCGAGCACGATGCCGGTGGCGGTGGAGACCCCCTTCAGGCGCGGTGCCGGCGGGGCCGCCACCATTGTCCTGCGGGCGCGGTTGGAGGCGCTGCTCTCGCTGCCATCCTTCTGGAAGGAAATCACCTTGTACTGATAGGCCCGGCCGCTGTCCAGATCCCCTTCGGCAAAGACGTAGCGGTTGCCGAACACCCTGACGTCCTTCAGGTACTCCAGATCCACCGTCTTCACGAGCCGGTAGGCGGTGGGGCACTCCTCGCAGTCCTCACCAGGAGGAAGCACCTCGCGGCGGAAGACCCGGAAGCCGGCCAACTCCTTGAGCGGCCTCCCCCCCTCATCGGAACCGGGGGCCTCCCAGGATACAAAGAAGCGGTTCTCCTTCTGCTCCACCGACAGGGTCGTAATGGGAGCAGGAACAAAGGACTCGGGAGGAACCAGCGGTCCCTTCTTGCCGCAGGCGGCGAGGAGGAGGAAAACGATCACAACAAGATATCTGATTTTCATCAATCCGCCCCTGCTTATCGCCCGGCTTTCGCCCGCTCGATCTCCGCCTTCACCCGCTCCAGGGCCGTACCTCCGGTGGCGGCCCGGGCATTGACCGAGGCCTCCAGGGTGATGCAGTCGAAGATATCCTCGTCGATCATTGCCGAGAACCCTTGCCACTCCTCCATGGTCAGGTCGGGGAGGTCTTTCTGCTTTTCGATGCAGTAGGCAACCGTTTTCCCCACCACTTCGTGGGCATCGCGGAACGGCATACCCTTGCGGACGAGATAGTCGGCCACATCGGTGGCGGTGGAGAATCCCTTGGCGGCCGCGGCCCGCATGTTCCCGGCGTTCACCCGCATCTCCCGGATCATGTCGGCGAAGATCTTGAGGCTTCCCTTCACCGTGTCGATGGTGTCGAAGAGGGGCTCCTTGTCTTCCTGCATGTCCTTGTTGTAGGCCAGCGGCAGGGACTTCATGACCGTCAGGAGCGCCATGAGGTTGCCGTAGACCCGGCCGGTCTTTCCCCGGACCAGCTCCGGCACGTCCGGATTCTTCTTCTGGGGCATGATGGAGGAGCCGGTGCAGAAGGAGTCGGTCAGCTCCACGAACTTGAACTCGCTGGTGGACCAGAGGATCAGCTCCTCGGAGAAGCGGGAGAGGTGCATCATCAGGATCGACGAGGAGGACATGAACTCCAGGGCGAAGTCCCGGTCGGAAACCGAATCGAGGGAGTTTCGGGTCACCTCCGGGAAGTCCAGCAACTCGGCCACATGCTCCCGATCGATGGGGAACGTGGTGCCGGCCAGGGCGCCGGCCCCCAGCGGCAGGACGTTCATCCGCTTAAGGCAGTCCTCCATCCGCCCCCGGTCCCGCCGGAACATCTCCACGTAGGCCATCATGTGGTGGGAGAAGAGGATCGGCTGGGCGGTCTGCAGGTGGGTATACCCCGGCATGATGACCTCGAGGTTCTTTTCCGCCTGAAAGATGAGCGAATCGATCAGCATGTCCAGGTAGGCGGAGATCTCCACGATCTCGTCACGGAGATAGAGCCGGGTGTCGAGGGCCACCTGGTCGTTGCGTGAACGGCCGGTGTGGAGCCGCTTCCCCGCCTCGCCAATCTTCTGGGAGAGGCGCGCCTCGATGTTCATGTGAATGTCTTCCAGGGAGACGGAGAAGTCGAATTTCCCCGCCTCGATCTTGTCGAGGATATCCTGGAGCCCGGCGACGATGGCCTCCACGTCCTCCAGGGGGATGATCCCCTGCTTGCCGAGCATCCGGGCGTGGGCGATGGAGCCGCGGATGTCCTGGTGGTAGAGGCGCTTGTCGAAGTCGATGGAGGCGGTGAACTCCTCGACGAATTTGTCGGTCGGCTCCGAGAAGCGGCCTCCCCAGAGTTTTTCGTGTGCCATGGTGTGTCTCCTGAATGAATTGTAGGGGCGCAATTCATTGCGCCCTGGGCGTAATGAATCACGCCCCTACGTTTCTCGGTCCTGCCCGATCTCGAATCCGGCAACGATTTCGTCGCCACTCACCTTCACCCACCCGCCTTCGCGGGAACGGCGCATGATACTGTGCACCTTGAGCGGCACCCGGCTCGTGCGTGGGTCGAGCTCGTGGTGAAGGGGGAGGTTGAAGTAGTAAAGTCGTGTCCCCGTGCCGAAGCGGAGCCGGCAGACCGGGGCGCCGTCGAAGTCGTCGGTCGCGAACTCGGAAAGCTGCACCCATGCGAGCCGATGGTGCCGGTTGATGACCACGTAGGAATTGCCGAATCCCTGCTCCAGTGGAAATTCCTCGACCCGGGTCTCATCGGAGGCGTTGCCGAAGACGGTGACGGTCTCCCGCACCCCCGGCGTATCCTCCAGATACTCGCCGTAGAAGCCGGCCAGCACTTCTCGGTAGGCCTGGTGCTCCGGTTTCGGATTGCACTGGATCACAAAGAGGGTGTCCAGCGCCTGGCGGGTGGAGAAAAAGAGCTGGTTCGCATGGTCGATGATCTGCCGGATGTTGGAGTGGTAGAGGTCGCGGTAGAGATAGTCGAGACAGATGAGGACCATGAAGTTGAAGCAGGAGGGACGGCTCCGGAAGAGGTAGAAATGGCGCCCCCGGTAGAGGTCATGGAACTTGTCCGGGAACTCCTCGCCGTGGAACGGATGACTTTTGGCCTCCAGGAAGACCCGCAGCTTGCCACTCGCCTCCTTCATCGCCACGCAGCACCAGTTGACCGGCATCTCCAGCACATCGCCCGAGTCGATGTCCCGGTCCACCAGCTCAATCGCTTCCGCGTTGTCCTCCCGGAACCGCTCCAGAATCTCCCGGTAGCTCTTGAGACTCACGTGCTCCACGCCAAACATGGTGACGGTGTTGGGGCGAAAGCGGCCGTCGATGAAGGCCAGCATCTCGTCGAACCGGGCAACGGGAACATGGGTCTCTGGAAACATGAGGAAGTGGAGCTTCTTCAGGTTTCCCTCACCCGCCGCCGCCAGCTCCAGGATCGACCGTACCATCTCCCACTGGCTGTCCGGCTCCGTCACGGCAAATCCCGTCTCCGACCGGCGAAGCCGGTTTGGCACCTGGGCGATCAGGCAGTGGAGATGGTGCCCCAGGGGGTAGTCGAGATTGACCTTTTTGTCGATGATCTGGACCATCGGAACCCTCTATTCAGGTCTCACAGCTGCACATATCCGGAAACAGCTTCCCGAGGATGAACCGCGTCCCCTCCGGCATCCGGTAGTTCGCCAACTCCTGACGCGGCACCCAGCGTGCCTCCTCAACCTCGTCGCGGTTGTGGGCAATGTCGCAGTAGAGGGGGTGGCAGAGGTAGAAGAGGATGATGAAGTGGTAGTTGTCCTCACCCGGCGTCACATGCTCGAAGACATCGATGAGATCCTCCACCTCCACCTGGAGCCCCACCTCCTCCATCACCTCCCGCTGCAGCGCCTTCACGATCGGCTCGCCCAGGTCGATCCTCCCTCCCGGCATGACCCACTCTCCCTTGAAGGGATTGATGTTCCGCTTGGTCAGGAGCACCTGGCCGTCGCTGTCCACGATGACGGCGACGACGGAGGTGACGATGTGGTCTTTCTTGAACTTCATTTCAGTCATGTAATAGACGAAGGGACACGGCGGACCGTGTCCCTGGAATGACGGGCTTCCCCTTCACGAAAGGAGGGGTATGATTATTTCTTCTTCTGGGCCTGCATCAGCGACCGGATCCGCAGCCGTAGCGAATTGATCTTGATGAACCCGGTAGCATCGGCCTGGTTGAAGACCTGATCCTTCTCGAAGGTGGCGAAGTCCAGGTTAAAGAGGGAGTTGGTCTCGGATTTCCGCCCCACGGTGCGGCAGTGCCCCTTGTAGAGCTTCACCCGGGCCACGCCGTTGACGCACTTCTGGGAGTCGTCGATAAGGGTCTGGATCATCTCCCGCTCCGGGGAGAACCAATAGCCGGCGTAGATCATCCGGGCATATTCGGGGATGAGGGAGTCGCGGACCCGCATCACCTCGCGGTCCATGGTGATCTGCTCCACCGCCATGTGGGCCTCGCGCAGGATGGTGCCGCCGGGGGTCTCGTAGACGCCGCGGGACTTCATCCCGACGGAGCGATTCTCCAGCAGGTCCACCCGGCCGATGCCGTGCTGGCCGCCGATGTAGTTCAGGTGGGCCAGGAGCTGGGCCGGGCTCATCTTCTCGCCGTCAACGGCCACGGCGTTGCCGTTCTTGAACTCGATCTCCACGTATTGGGCCTTGTTGGGGGCCTTCTCCGGCTTGACGGTGAGGACGTACATCTCTTCCGGCGCCTCGGCCCAGGTGTCCTCCAGGATCCCCCCTTCGAAGGAGATGTGGAGGAGGTTGCGATCCGAGGACCAGGGGCGCTTCTTGGTGACCGGAATCGGAATCCCGTTCTTCTTGGCGTAGTTGACAAGGGCCTGGCGGCTGTTCAGCTTCCAGTCCCGCCACGGGGCAATGACCGTGATGGCCGGGTCGAAATGGTAGTAGCCCAGCTCGAAGCGGACCTGGTCGTTCCCCTTGCCGGTGGCGCCGTGAGAGACGGCATCGGCACCCTCCATCTTCGCGATCTCCATCTGCCGCTTGGCGATCAGGGGCCGGGCGATGGAAGTGCCGAGCAGGTAGTGTCCCTCATAGATGGCGTTGGCGCGGAACATCGGGAAGACGAAATCTTTGACGAACTCTTCCTTCAGGTCGTCAATGTAGACCTTGTCGGCGCCGGTGGCGAACGCCTTGTCCCGGATCGGCGCCAGCTCGTCACCCTGCCCGAGATCGGCGGAGAAGGCGATAACCTCGCAGCCGTACTCGTTTTTGAGCCACTTGAGGATGATGGAGGTGTCGAGTCCGCCGGAATAGGCGAGGACGATCTTCTTCACGTCTTGCTTCGCTTTGGCCATGTGGTTCTCCTTTGGGTCGGTTTCGGTATCTTCTGTTATTTCATGAGGGTGGCCATGATGGCCTTCTGGACATGCAGCCGGTTCTCAGCCTCGTCCCAGACAGCCGAGCGGGGCCCCTCGATGACGCTGTCGGTGATCTCCTCGCCCCGGTGGGCCGGGAGACAGTGGAGCACCATGCAGTCGGGCCGGGCCAGCGAGACCAGCTCGTCGGTGAGGCAGAACCCCTGGAACGCCTGCTCCCGCTTCTGCTGCTCCGCCTCCTGTCCCATGCTGGCCCAGACGTCGGTGTTGACGACGTCGGCATCGCGCACGGCCTCCTCCGGGTCCTCGGTAATGGTGATGGTTGACGTGGCCCGCGTCTGCGCCCACTCCCAGACGTGCCGGTTGGGCTCATAGCCGGTGGGGCAGGCAAGGGTCAGGTCGAACCCGAAGATGGCGGCCGCCTCCACCCACGTATTGGCCATGTTGTTGCCGTCACCCACCCAGGCCACCTTCAGCCCCTCGCAGCTCCCCTTGTGCTCGATGACCGTGAAGAGGTCGGCCATGATCTGACAGGGATGGAAGAGATCGGTGAGACCGTTGATGACCGGCACGTCGCTGTAACGGGCGAACTCCTCCACGATCTCCTGGCCGTAGGTCCGGATCATGACGCCGTCGCAGTAACGGGCCATGCAGCGGGCCGTGTCCTTGATCGGCTCGCCCCTTCCCATCTGGGACGTGCCCGAGGAGATGAAGAGCGGCTGGGCACCCAGCTGGTAGACCCCAACCTCGAAAGAAACCCTGGTCCGGGTGGACGACTTCTCGAAGATGAGCGCAACGCTCTTCCCCTTGAGCAGGTGATGTTCGATCCCCTTCTTCTGCTTTTCCTTCAACTCCCGCGTCAGGGCAAAGAGGGCGTCCAGCTCGCCCTTCGTGTACTGGCTGAGGGCCAGAAAATGCCTCGTCATCACTTCATCTCCTCCAGAATCCCGTCAAGGACGGCGATCATTTCGTTCACTTCCTGCTTGGTCACCACAAGGGGGGGGACGAATCGGAGCACCTTGTCCTGGGCCACGTTGAGGAGCACGCCCCGCTCCAGTCCCTTGACAACGATGTCTCCCGCCGGAACCGACAGCTCCATGCCGATCATGAGGCCGATGCCGCGCACGTCGGTTATGATGGCGTACTTTTCCTGCAGCCGCTCCAGTTCACCCAGGAGGTACTCGCCCATCTCCTCGGCCCGGTTGAGGAGGCCGTCCTCCAGGAGCGCCCGGATGCTGGCGATGCCGGCGGCGGTGACGAGCGGGTTGCCGCCGAAGGTTGAGCCATGGGTGCCGGGGGTGAAGGATGCGGCGATATCGTCCTTCGCCAGCATGGCGCCGATGGGGGCGCCGCCGGCCAGGGCCTTGGCGAGGGTCATGATGTCGGGGGTGACGTCGAAGTGCTCGTAGGCAAAGAGCTTGCCGGTCCGCCCCATCCCCACCTGCACCTCGTCGAAGATGAGCAGCAGGCCGTGCCGGTCGCAGATCTCCCGCACCTTGCGGAAGTAGTCCACCGACGGGACCACGACCCCACCCTCACCCTGGATCGGCTCGAACATCACCGCGCAGGTCCGGGGAGAAACCGCCGCGGCCAGGGCCTCGGCGTCGTTGAAGGGGACGTAGCTGAATCCGTGCAGCAGCGGATCGAAGAACTTCTGCACCTTCTCCTGACCGGTGGCGGAGACGGTGGCCATGGTCCGGCCGTGGAAGGATGCCAGGGCCGTGATGATCTCGTAACGCTCGGGGTCGCCGTACTTTTCACGGCTGTACTTCCGGGCAAGTTTGATGGCCGCCTCGTTGGCCTCGGCGCCGCTGTTGCAGAAAAAGGCCTTGTCCGCGAAGGAGTGGGTGCAGAGCAGCTCCGCCAGGGCGATCTGGTTCGGGATATGGTAGTAGTTGGAGCAGTGGATCATCTCCGCCGCCTGCGCCTGCAGCGCCGCCACCACCCGCGGATGGCAGTGGCCCAGGTTGTTCACCGCCACGCCGGCGAGGAAGTCGAGATACTCCATGCCGTCGGCGTCCCAGAGGCGGCAACCTTCGCCCCGCACCGGCACCAGGGGGTACCGGCCGTAGGTCTTCATGATGTATTTGTCAGCCTTTTCAATCCACTGGGCGGCATTCATTGGTGCATCTCCGTGCCGACGCCGACGTCGGTGAATATTTCGAGAAGAACGGCGTGGAGCACCCGGCCGTCGACGATGTGGGCCTTCTTCACCCCTTCCTTGATGGCGTCGACGCAGCAGGTAACCTTGGGTATCATCCCGCCGGTGATAACGCCGTCGTCGATGAGCTTCGGCACCGCCTCCAGGGCGATGCTGGAAAGCAGCGACCCTGACCTGTCCTTGACCCCCTCCACATCGGTCAGGAGGATCAGCTTCTCGGCCCTGAGGGCAGCGGCAACCCGGCCTGCCACCAGATCGGCGTTCACGTTGTAGCTCTCACCGTTCTTCCCCACCCCCACCGGGGCGATCACCGGAATGAACTTGCCGTGCTCCAGGGTCTGGATCAGTTCCTGGTTCACCTTGACCACGTCACCGACAAACCCGATGTCGACCTTCTCCACGGAGCCGTCCTCCAGCTTCACCTCCTGGAGGAGCTTCTCGCAGAGGAGCAGGTTGCCGTCCTTGCCGGAGAGCCCCACGGCGCGGCCGCCGTGCTGGTTCAGGTATCCCACTACTTCCTTGTTCACCTGGCCGGTCAGGACCATCTCCACCACCTGCATGGTGGCGGCGTCGGTGACCCGCATCCCCCGCACGAACTCGGAAACGATACCGTAGCGCTTGAGGGTTTCGTTAATCTGGGGACCGCCGCCATGGACCACAACGGTATTGATGCCGAGGGACTTCAGAAGAATGACATCGAGGGCGAAGGATTCCTTCAGCGCCTCGTCGGACATGGCGTGGCCGCCGTACTTGATGACGATGGTTTTGCCGGAGAAGCGCCGGATGTAGGGGAGCGCCTCCATGAGGGTATTGGCTTTATCGATCAGATGCTGCATCCGGTGGCCTCCCGGGAGGTGAAATGGGACGGGGATTGGCTAAAGAAAGGTGTAACTATAGCAGAAAAGGGGAATTAATCAACACGAAAGGCGGGTTGGAGACCGTGCTGACGGAGAGGTGAAGCCGGGCTGCGGAAGGGGGAAAACTGCCGAGGTTACGGCACCGCCGGGGCGGTTCGGGGGATCACAATAGTCACCCGCGTCCCCTGGCCCGGCTCGCTCTCAACGCTGATGGCGCCGCCATGGAGCTTGACGAACTCGCGAGCGTAGAAGAGGCCGAGGCCGAAACCACGGATCTGGCCGGTACCCTCGGGGTCCACCTGATAGAACTTCTCGAATATCTTCGGAAGCTCTTCCCGCGCGATGCCGGGGCCGGTATCCTCCACGATCAGCCGACAGTCACCGTCCTGCTGCTTGAGGGAAACAACGACCGATCCCGGCTCGGGAGTGAACTTGAAGGCGTTGTCGATGACCTGGCCGATGGCAAAGGATATTTTCTGCCGGTCCAGGGTAAGCGGAGGGAGCGGATCCAGGTCGAGGATCGCGGTGACGCCCGGCTTGATGGTCGCGTCCCGGGAGGCCGCCACGATCCGGGGAATAATCTCGTGCAGAGAGCACGGCTCCCGCCGAATCGTCTCGCCCGCAGCCATGACGCGGCTGAAGGCGAGCAGTTCGCTCACGAGGGTTTCCAGGTACCGGGACTCTCCGTAGATGAGTTCCAGATTCCGGCGCGACTCCTCGTCATCCGGATCGTAGATGCCGCTGGTCAGGTTCTGGAGGAAGAGGGAGATGGCGGTGAGCGGCGTGCGAAACTTGTGGGAGATGAGAGAGAGGAAATTGCTCTTGAGCCGGTCCATGCTCTTGAGGTTGGCAATCTCCTCCTTGAGGGCCTTCTTGTCCAGGGCCTTGTCCACCGCCGTCTTGAGCTGGAGGAGGTTGAGCGGCTTGGTGATGAAGTCATCGGCGTCGGCCTTGAGGGCATTAAGGATGATCTCCTTCTCGGCGTAGCCGGTCATGACGATGACTACCAGGGTCGGCTCCAGCTCCTTGAGGCGGCGCAGGAGCTCGATGCCGTTCAGCTTCGGCATCATGACGTCGGTGAGGATCACGTCGATCCCCCCCTTCTCGAAGAGTTGCAGGGCCTCTTCGCCGTCGGCCGCCTGGAGCACCCGGTAACCCTTGAGGGCCCGGGCGCAGAGATCGCGGATCACCCCCTCGTCGTCCACCACGAGGATCGACTTCGTGCTTCTGTCAGCCTGGAATTTCGTCACGACATCCATTGCGACCCCACCTTCTCTGCCTGCGGACTACTACCCGACGATTCCGTACACCCGGTCAAGGGCCTCGGCGAGCTTCTCCGGCTGGGTTCCGCCGGCCTGGGCCAGCTCCGGCTTGCCGCCGCCGCTGCCGCCGACAACCGGGGCCAGCTCCCGGATGATGTCTCCTGCCTTGAAACGGCCGGCTAGATCCCTGGTCACCGCCACCAGCAGATTGGCCTTGCCGTCCTTCTCGCAGCCCAGGGCCACGATGCCGGAACCGATCCGGTCCTTGAGGGTATCGGCCAGCTCCCGGAGCTTCTTCGGATCGTCGATCTCGACCTTGACCGCCAGGACCTTCACTCCGCCGATTTCCCGGGCGTCGGCCAGCATGTCGGCGGACCGGGCGGAGTTCAGTTGCCCCTGGAGCGCCTCGATCTCCCGCTGCATCTCCCGCTGGCGGGCCAGGAGCTTCTGGAGCCGGTCCAGGTTGTCCCCACCCTCGGCTTTGATGAGTGCCGCCACTTGCCGCCGCTCGTCCTCCAATTCCTGCGTGTAGCGGAGCGCCCCCATGCCGGTCAGGGCCTCGATGCGACGGACGCCGGCGGCGATCCCCGCTTCTGAGAGTATCTTGAAAGAGCCTATGTCGCCGGCGGCATGGACATGGGTGCCGCCGCAGAACTCGGCGCTCACCTCGCCCACCTTCACCACCCGGACCGTGTCGCCGTACTTCTCGCCGAAGAGGGCGGTGGCGCCGCTCTCCATGGCATCCTCAACCGCCATCTCCCGGGCGCGGACTTCGTCGTTGTCCATGATGTAGGCGTTGACGAGCTCCTCAGCCCGCCGGATCTCCTCCGGCGTCATGGCGGCGAAGTGGGTGAAGTCGAACCGGAGCCGATCGGGGGCCACCAGCGAACCGGCCTGCTTGACGTGCTCCCCCAGCACCTGGCGGAGCGCCGACTGAAGCAGGTGGGTGGCGGTGTGGTTTCGAGCCGTGGCGTCCCGGTCGCCGGCTGTCACCTTCAGGTCGCACGCCTCGCCCGCCGTGAGCGTCCCTTCGATGACGGTCCCCCGGTGGACGGTCAGGTCGGGAAAGGGACGGAGCGTATCGGTAACCCGGACGTGGGCGGTGCCGGTGGAGAGAGTGCCGATATCGCCCACCTGGCCGCCGGACGCGCCGTAGAAAGGGGTCTTGTCGGTGATGATATCCACTTCGTCACCGGCCACCGCGTCGGCCACCTCGACGCCATCCCTGAGCAGAACCGTCACGGTCCCGTAGACGCTTCTCTCGTCGTAGCCGACAAAGGAGTTGCGGACCCCGCGGTTGTGGAGCTCCTTGAAGATGGAGGCGATTCCCTCCTCGCCGGAGCCCTTCCAGTTCTCCCGGGCCTGCTCCCGCTGGCGCTCCATGCACGACTCGAAGCCGGCCTCGTCGATGGTGAAGCCTTCGCTCTCGACGATGTCGGCGGTAAGGTCGGTGGGGAAGCCGTAGGTGTCATAGAGCCGGAACAGGGTCTCGCCCGGGATGACGGTTTTCCCTTCGCGCCGCAGGTCGGCCACCGCCTCGTTGAGGATGCGCAGGCCATTGTCGAGGGTTTCGGCGAAGCGCTCCTCCTCGGCCCGGATGACCTTCTTGATGTAATCCTCCCGCTCCAGGAGCTCCGGGTAGGCGTCGGCCATCATGTCGTTCACGGCGTCCACGGCCCGGTAGAGGACCGGCTCGGCGAAACCGAGCATCTTGGCATGGCGGGCGGCCCGGCGCATGATCCGGCGAAGCACGTAGCCGCGACCCTCGTTGGAGGGAAGAACCCCGTCGCAGATGAGGAAGGTAACCGCCCGGGCGTGGTCGGCGATGACTCTCAGAGAGACATCGTCCTTGTCGTTCTCCCGGTAGCGCTTGCCCGAGAGCTTCTCCATGTGGCGGATGACCCCCAGCAGGAGGTCGGTGTCGTAGTTGGAGGTAACCCCCTGCATGACCGTGGAGATCCGCTCCAAGCCCATGCCGGTATCAACCGCCGGCTTGGGGAGCGGCGTCAGGGTGCCGTCGGCGGAGCGGTTGAACTGCATGAAGACGTTGTTCCATATCTCCATGTAGCGGTCGCAGTCGCACCCCACGGCGCAGTCGGGGCTGCCGCAGCCGACACCGGGGCCGTTGTCCCAGAAGATCTCGCTGCAGGGGCCGCAGGGACCGGTGTCCCCCATGGACCAGAAGTTATCCTTCTCGCCGAAGCGGAAGATCCGCTCCCGGGGGACTCCTTCCTGCCTGTGCCAGATATCGGCCGCCTCGTCGTCATCGGTGAAGACCGTCACGTAGAGACGGTCCCTGTCGAGCCCCAGGTCCTTGGTCAGGAACTCCCAGGCGTAGGCGATCGCCTCCTTCTTGAAATAGTCACCGAAGGAGAAGTTGCCCAGCATCTCGAAGAAGGTGTGGTGGCGCGCCGTGCGCCCCACGTTCTCCAGGTCGTTGTGCTTGCCGCCGGCCCGCACGCACTTCTGGGACGAACAGGCCCGCACATAGTCCCGCTTCTCCATGCCGAGGAAGCAGTCCTTGAACTGGTTCATGCCGGCGTTGGCGAAGAGCAACGTCGGGTCGTTCTTGGGGATGAGGGGGGAACTGGAGACGATGGTGTGTCCACGGTCGGCGAAAAACTTAAGGAACTTGGCGCGTAACTCTTTTCCGGTCATCGGGTCCTCTGCATTATTGGGAATAAAATGGGTTGAACGGTCACTGGTCAGCGGAGACCCGCAGGGCCTCCAGGATGGCGGCAAGCGAAAAGCCCCGGCGCTGGAACCAGCCGACGATTCGCCGCTGTTCCTTCATCTCGGCCGACGCCGGGTCGAAGGAAGGGAATTTGCGTCCCAGAAGCTCCGCCACGGTCAGGCGTTCATCGTATCCTTCGGCGCTTCGGGTCAGGGCCTCATCCGCCAGAGTCGGCGGGATTCCCCGGCGCCTGAGCTCGGCGCGGAGCCGTTGTCCCACCATCCTGCCGTCCGCCAGGGCCGTCTCGGCCACCCGGCCGGCCAAGCGCCGGTCGTCCAGGTAGCCCAACTCCCGGAGGCGGACGATGGCTGCGTCTATCTCCACCTCGCCGATCCCCCGGCGCCGGAGTTTTCGGGCAAGCTCCGCCTCGCTCTGGTCGCGGCGGGAGAGGATGCCCAGGGCACAACCAAGGGGGCTCCGGTCCCTCTCCATCTAGAACTTTTCGATGCCGCCGGGAGCCCCATTCCCCTCGGGGGGGGGCTCCTCGTCATGGACGAAGTCGTCCCAGGTGCTGTCGGAAGTGGAGGAGATGCCCGACACCTTCAGGGCGAAGTCGTCCGGGTTGGAGGATTGGCGCAGCGCCTCCTCGTAGGTGATGAGCTTGCGGGTGTAGAGCTGCATGAGCGACTGGTCGAAGGTCTGCATCCCGTAAGTGGTAAACCCTTGGGCAATGGCCTCGGGGAGGAGCTTCGTCTTGTCCTTGTCGTCGATGTACTCTTTTATCCGGGCGGTGCCGATCATGATCTCGATGGCCGGAACCCGCCCCTTGCCGTCGGCCCGCGGTACAAGGCGCTGGGAGATGACCCCCTTGATCACGCCGGCGAGTTGGATCCGGATCTGGCGCTGGTGGAAAGGAGGGAAGACCGAGATGATCCGGTTGATGGTTTCGGTTGCATCAAGGGTGTGCAGCGTCGACATGACCAGGTGACCCGTCTCGGCGGCGTGCATGGCGGTCTCGATGGTTTCGAGGTCCCGCATTTCGCCGACGAGGACCACGTCCGGGTCTTGGCGGAGGGCCCCCTTCAGGGCCGAGGCGAAGGAGAGGGTGTCAAACCCCACCTCCCGCTGGGAGAGGATACTCTTCTTGTCTCGGTGGAGGAACTCGACCGGGTCCTCGACGGTGATGATATTGCAGGTGCGGTGCTCGTTGATGTAGTCGATCATGGCGGCCAGGGTCGTGGACTTGCCACTCCCCGTGGTGCCGGTGACGAGGATGAGCCCCCGCTCCTCCATGGCCAGCTTCTTGATGGTCGGCGGCAGGGTCAGGTTCTCCATGGAGGGGATGCCGAAGGGGATGAAGCGGAAAACCATGGCGACGGTGCCGCGCTGGGAGTAGACACTCACCCGGAAGCGGCCAAGCCCCGGCACGCCGTAGGCGGTGTCGCACTCGAAATTCTCCTCGAAGATCCGCTTCTGGCGCTCATTCATGATGGCGAAGGCCATGGCGCGGACCTGATCGGGAGCAAGCCGCGGCGCGTTGGGGATCGGCCTGAGCCGCCCGTCAATCCGCACCACCGGAGGGAGCCCGGTCTTGATGTGGACGTCGGATGCCTTCGCCTTGACCGCTACGGCAAGGATGTCATTGAGCTCCATAGGTCAGCCTTGGGCCACTGTGGCCGCCGTGCGGGAGATGCCGACCAGATCGTAGATCTTCTGCTCGATCTCGGCGGCCATCTCCGGATGCTCCTTGAGGAAGTTCCGGGCGTTCTCGCGCCCCTGGCCGATCCGGTCGGAGCCGTAGGAGAACCAGGCGCCGCTCTTGTCGACAATCTTCCGGTCCACCGCCAGGTCGAGCAGGTCTCCCAGGCGGGAAATCCCTTCGCCGTAGTAGATGTCGAACTCCACTTCCTTGAAGGGAGGCGCCACCTTGTTCTTCACCACCTTCACCTTGGTCCGGGAGCCGACGACATTATCCCCCTGCTTGAGGGTGGCGATCTTGCGGATGTCGAGGCGGACCGAGGCGTAGAACTTGAGGGCGTTGCCGCCGGTGGTGGTTTCGGGGTTGCCGAACATGACGCCGATCTTCATCCGGATCTGGTTGATGAAGATGACGCAGCAGTTGGACTTGGAGATGATGCCGGTGAGCTTGCGCAGGGCTTGGGACATGAGCCGGGCCTGGAGCCCCACGTGGGCGTCCCCCATATCCCCTTCGATCTCCGCCTTGGGGACAAGGGCCGCTACCGAGTCGATAACGAGGACGTCGACGGCGCCGCTCCGGACCAGCATCTCGGCGATCTCCAGGGCCTGTTCGCCGGTGTCGGGCTGGGAAACCAGAAGGTCGTCGGTCCGGACGCCGAGCTTGCGGGCGTAGCCGATGTCGAGGGCGTGCTCGGCATCGACGAAGGCGGCGATTCCACCCAGCTTCTGGGCCTCGGCGGCGATATGGAGGGCCAGGGTCGTCTTGCCCGACGATTCGGGACCGTATATCTCGATGACCCGACCGCGGGGAACCCCGCCGACACCGAGGGCCAGGTCAAGGGAGAGCGCGCCGGTGGGGATGGCGGCGATGTCGGGGAGGGCCTCCTCGGCCCCGAGGCGCATGATGGCCCCTTTGCCGAACTGTTTCTCTATCTGGCTGAGCGCTAGCTCGATGGCCTTTTCGCGTTCCTGGGTCACGGGTCCTCCTGTGGGGTAGCCGGAGAGGCGAAAAAGTCCGCCAGGCACCGGGGGTTAGTTGGTCAGAAATAGCACAGATGTTTCGTTATTTTCAAGGGTATCTTTCCGGCGGAAACAGCCCCGGCGGAAGGGATCATTCCTCGTCTCCCTCGCCGCCTCCGGCCGTCTGCCGCATCGCCGATTCGGCAAGGGGCAGCGAAGGCTGGCACAGGCACTCTTCCAGTGGCAGGAGCACGAAGAAGGCGCTGCCGAACCGGGCATCGGGATCGACGCCGGCACTCTCGACCCAGACCATCCCGCCGTGGGCCTCCACCATACCCTTCACGATGGCAAGCCCGAGGCCGGTTCCCTTTCCCTGAAACTTGTACTTGCCGCTCGAATGGTGCCGGATATCGCCTACCTCGTAGAACTTGTCGAAGATCTTCACCTGCTCGTCAAATCCGACGCCAACGCCGTTGTCCCTGACCTCCACTTCAAGGTAGCATCGCTCCCCCATCTGGGCCAGGAAGCCGGGATTGAAGCGGGCAAGAATCTCCCGCCGTGCCATGATTGCCTGACGGCCCGCCAGCCGGGCAGCGATCATGATTGTCCCGCCGTCGGGGGTGAACTTGATGGAGTTCTCAAGGAGCTCGGTGAAGATCTCCTCAAAACATTCGCGATCGCCGCTGCAGTAAGGGAGCCCATCCATGTTCGCGTAGACGATTTTAAGGTTTCGCTCGGCCCGCAGCGGCTCCAGCTTGACCAGCACCTGGTCGAAAACCTGGGAAACATGGAGCGGGGACCAGGCCATCGTCGAGTTGTTGGCCTCCAGCTTCGTCACCTTGAGGATATCATTGACGATCTCGGAAAGCCGCTCGCCCCCCTGGTGGATCATGTCCAGTACCCGCCGGACTTCGCCGTGCCGCTCCAGGTCCGGGGAGGAAAGGAGGAAGTCGGCGCCGCTGATGATGCTGGTGAGCGGGGTGCGAAACTCGTGGGAGATCATGCCGAGGAAGCTCGACTTCATCCGGTCTATCCGCTCCAGCTCCTGGTTTGCCCGCTCCACGAGCATCAGGTTGTTGCGGAGCCGATGCTGGGAAAGGGCCAGCTCGTGACTGCTCCGCTCCAGGAGCCGGAAGGAGCCCATGAGCTCCTCGCTCTTCCACTTCAACTCGTTGAAGAGCCGTGCATTGTCGATGACGATACCCATCTGGACGGCGATGGAGCTGAAGAGCGCCATCTCGTCGGGGGAGAAGGTCCGCCCCCCCCTGCTCACCAGGTACATGACGCCGGTGACACGGTTGCGGGCAGTGAGGGGGACCCCGGCAAACCCCTTCCATCCCTGAGCGGCCGGCTGCGAAACAGCGGGCTCCTCTCCCAGGTCGTCGAGGGTAAGCCCCTCCCGCGCCACGGCGATCCTCCGCAGCAGTCCTGCCTCAGCGCCACCACCGAGGGCTTCCGCGAACCGGTCGGTGATGTTCCAGGCTGCGGCAGGTCTGAGCCGGTCATCCCGCTCCATGAGATGGATGCCGCCACCATCGGCGCCGAACGCCTCGATGGTTTCCCGCAGGGTCACGTCGAGGACCGCCTCAAGCTCAACCTCCTGGTTGGCGCGGGTGATGATGTTCACCAGGGTTGAAAGCTCCCGGTTTCGCTGACGGATTTCATGCTCGGACCGCTGCCTGTGGGTGACGTCACGGACCGTGGCGTGAACCACCTTCTCGTCCCCCAGATCGATGAGCCGGGCATCAACCTCACCCAGGAAGAGCTCGCCGTCGCAACGGCGGAAGTTTATGCCGTCGGATCGGCCCCTCCCCCGGCGAGCCACCCGCAGGACCAAGGTGGAAAACTTCTCCTGGTCCTGCGCGGCAACCAGGTCCTTGCCGCGCAGGACCAGCATCTCCTCCTTGCTGCAGCCCAGGAGTTCAATTCCCCGGCGGTTCACCTCCACCAGCAGGCCATTATCGGCGTTGAAGACGAAAATGGCGTTGCCGGCCCCCTCCAGAAGGCTTTTGTAACGGCGGGCGACCTTGTCCAGCTCCCGCTGGATCTGCATGAGCTCGGTGACGTGGGCCAACTCGTCCACGCTCCGGCTCCTGCGGTAGCTGACCGCCAGGGAGACGAAGCTCCCCACGAGGAGGATGAGCACCAGCCCCAGAAAGTCCATGAGGGGGGCGTCATCGCGGCGATAGATGACGAAGGCGCCGGTGAGCACCCCCAGAAGGAGCAGGGCGAAAACCAGACCCACTATGAGATATGTTCGTTGGTTTGGTGAAGGCATGACCGTCTTTCCATCCGTATGTACGATGGAACAAAAGGAGGCTTCGGTCTCATACGGTGCGAAGCCGCCTTCTCAGCCAGTCCATGGCCGTTACGGCAGTGATCGTCCTGATCTGTTCCCGCTGTCCTGAAAAATGGTACACCTTGACTGTGCAGCCCGAGCCGTCGGAGAGGGCGATAAAGACTGTGCCGACCGGCTTCTCCGAGCTCCCCCCCTCCGGTCCGGCGATGCCGGTGACGGCCAGGGCCAGATCGCTCCCCGCGAGCCGCCGCGCGCCCCGCGCCATGGCCTTGGCCACCTCGGCGCTGACCGCCCCCTTTTCGGCCAGTAGGTGTGACGGGACGCCGAGGAGCGATTCCTTCATGCCGTTGGCGTAGGTGACCGCCCCCAGGAGGAAGTAGGCGGAACTGCCGGCCACGTCGGTGATCCGCTTGGAAACAAGTCCGCCGGTACAGGATTCGGCAAGCGCCAGGGTCATCCCCGTCTCCCGGAAGAGGCGAGCCACGGTCGTGTCGATGGTGTCGCCATCTTCCGCGACGATCTGGTCCCCCAGTCGCTCCCGGACCAGCGGAATCGCCTCCGCCAGAAGCGTATCGATCTCCCCGTCGCTCTGCCCGGCGGCGCGCAGCTTCACCTGCACCACCGGGTACTCCACGCAGTAGGCAATCGTGAGCCCCGGCCGCGTCCGGTCGATCCCCGTAAGCCGGGCGCCGATCTCCGCCTCCGAGAGGCCGAAGACCGCAAGGACCTTCGTCCGGACCCGCAGCCGGTCCTTGCGCTGCGCCAGGACGAGGGGAACGGCCGACTCCTCCAGCATCCTCACCATTTCCGCGGGAACGCCGGGGAGAAAGACGAACTGGCATCCCTCGTGGACCAGATGGAAGCCGCTGGCGGTGCCGGTGGGGTTCGGGACGATCCCCGCCTTGGCCGGAAGAAGACACTGCCGCTCGTTGGCCGGATGCATCTCCCGCCCCCGCCGGGCAAAGAACGCCGTGAGCCCCGCCATGGCCTCTTCGTTCAGGACCAGGCGCCGGCCGGTGGCCCGGGCGGTGGCACGGGCGGTGACGTCGTCATCCGTGGGACCGAGGCCGCCAGTGGCGATGACCGCCTCATGGTCCCGGGCGAGCAGTTCAATGGCCGCGGCGATCTCCCGTTCATCGTCCCCCACGGTCAGATGCCGCCCCACGGCAAGGCCGGCGTCGGCCAGCCGGGCGGCGACCCGGGCGGCGTTGGTGTCCACCACCTCACCCAGCAGGAGTTCGTCGCCAATGGAAAGGGTCGCGATCTTCACAGCAGCCTCAGAGTCAGGTGCAGGGCCGCGCAGGCGTAAAGGCCGGCCACCACGTCGTCAAGGACGACACCCCAGCCGTTCTTGACCTGCCGGTCGAAATAGCGGGCCGGCGGCACCTTGACGATGTCGAAGAACCGGAAAAGGAAGAAACCGATCACGACGCTCCGCCAGCCGGCCGGCGCTCCGGCCATGGTGACCAGGTAGCCTGCCACCTCGTCGATGACGATCTTCCCCGAGTCCTTCTCGCCGAATACCCGCTCCGCACCGCTGGAAATCCAGGCCGACAGGAAGATGAACGGCACGAGGGTCGCCAGGTAGAGGCCGAGGGGGAGCCGGGCCAAGGCCAGGTAGAGGGGAATGGCCCCCAGAGTCCCGACCGTTCCCGACGCAACGGGGGAAAGCCCGGTCCCGAACCAGGTTGCGGCCACCACGATGAAGCGCCTCATGGACGGCCCGCCTCCCGCTCCACGATCCGGTAGACCTCCAGAAGCGGCATCCCCCGCTCGGCGGCGATCCGGCGACAGTCGTCGTACTCGGGGGAAATCCGTACCACGTCATCCCCGTCGCGAATCACCTTCACCCGGACCGCACCGAGGGACGTGGCCCGCTCCTCGATGTCGCGGGCCAGCTTCAGCCGCGCCGCCGGGTACAAGCGGACGCCGATGGCCGAGGTCTCCCGGAGGACCAGCCGGGCCAGTTCGTCTGACCGCTCCGGCGAAGCGATGACGGTCAGTTTGACAGCCGGCCGGTTTTTCTTCATCTGGAGAGGAGAGAAGGCGGCGTCCCGGGCGCCGGCCGCCAGAAGCCGATCGATGACATACCCCAACACCTCCGGGTTCATGTCGTCGATGTGTGTCTCGATGACGCAGACCTCGTCCCGCTCAAGCCCTGCGCCGGTTTCGCCCAGGAAAAGCCGCAGGACGTTGGGGATATCCTCAAAATCCTTGGTGCCGGCCCCACACCCTAGCGCCGAGATGGTCATGGCCGGCGCCCGGCCGAAACCGGTGGCCAGGGCCGCCAGGAGCGCGGCGCCCGTCGGGGTGACTCGCTCCCCCGGCCCGGTGTCGCCATGGACCGGGATGCCGCGCAGCAGTTCAGCCGTGGCCGGCGCCGGCACCGGGAGACGGCCGTGGGCGGTCTCCACGAAGCCGCCCCCCAGGGGAAGGGGCGCGGCGTGGATGGAGTCGATGCCGAGATGGTCGATGGCCGCGGCGGCACCAACGATGTCGACGATGGAATCCACCGCGCCCACCTCGTGGAAGTGGACCCGGTCCAGGGAAACGCCGTGGACCTTCGCCTCCGCCTCGGCCAGCCGGAAGAAAACCCGCTGGGACTTTTCCTTCACCCCAGCGGCAAGTGAGCTCCCCTCGATCATGGAGGCGATGTCGCCGTAGTGGCGGTGGGGCTGGTGCTCCTCGACCCTGACGATGAAGCGGGTGGCGGCGATCCCCTTGCGGCTTGTCTTCTCCAGGCCCAGCGAATAGCTCGAACGGGGAAGCGGCAGGCAACCGACGGCGTCCCGTACCACCTCGAAAGGGACGCCAAGGTCCAGAAGGGCCGCCACGGTCATATCACCGGCGATGCCGGCGAAGCAGTCGAAATACAAGATTTTCAAAGCTCGTACCCTATTCCCGATTTATCTTACTCGCCGCCACGGCGGCGCCGAAACCGTTGTCGATGTTCACCACCGTCACCCCGGCGGCGCAGGAGTTGAGCATCCCCAGGAGCGCCGCGATGCCGCCGAAGGAGGCGCCGTAGCCCACCGAGGTGGGGACGGCGATGACCGGCCGGTCCACGAGCCCGCCAACCACGGAAGGAAGCGCCCCCTCCATCCCCGCGACGACGATCAGGACCGATGCGGTGAAGAGCGTCTCCCGCCGGGCCAGGAGCCGGTGAATGCCGGCGACTCCCACGTCATAGAGATGCTCGGCATCATTTCCCAGCATCCGGAGGGTGACCAGGGCCTCGGCCGCCACTGGCAGGTCGGAGGTGCCGGCAGAAATGACGAGGACCGTCCCCCGCCCCCGCTTGTCGATGGGCCTCGGCTCCAGGGTGAGGCAGCGGGCGTCGGCGTGGTAGCAGGCGGCAGGGAAGGCCTCCTTCACCGCCTGGGCCTTCGCTTCGTCGATGCGAGTCACGAGGATGGCATTTCCCCGGGCGGCGAGGGCCACCATGATCCGCTCGATCTGGCCAGCGCTCTTGCCGGCGCCGAAGATCACCTCCGGGAACCCCTGACGCAGGCTCCGGTGGTGGTCCACCATGGCGTCCCCCACATCCTCGAAGGGGAGATGCCGCAGGCGCTCCAGCATTTCATCCTCGCCGAGGCTGCCATTTTTGAATGCGCCGAGAAGGGTCCTGAGTTCGTTCTGATCCATGGGCTCCGCCGCAGTGTTTTGAATATCCTATAAAAATAGCATTGTTTGCTGGGGTTGGAAAGGAAGGAATTGTGCGAGGGGAAGAGCGGTAAGAGGCCTCTGCCGCCAAGGCTGAAGGCGGCGGAGGCATCGGCGAGGAGCAATCAGTCGCGGTCGAGCCGGAAAAGGTTGAAGATCTGGACGTGCAGGCCGGCCACGGGCGCCACCAGCGGGCGAAACAGAAACGCGACCCGCCGGTCCATCGACGGCAGGCGTTCCAGGTCGGGCTTGACGATGGAGACAAAAACCAGGGCAAGAAGGACCACCGTCTGGGCGATGCCGAAGGCGACTCCCAGCCGGTAGGTCTGCGCATAGGCCCAGCTGTCGAAAACCGCCAGGCGGTTCAGGCCGCTCAACTCCGCCAGGTCCTGGAGCCAGGGCCCCAGAAAGGCGATGCCGAAGAGCGTCGCCACCACCGTGACGGCCCACTTGACCACCACCCAGCGGTGCCTGAGAAATCCCCAGTTGGTACAGAGGCAGATGAGACCACCGGAGACGATGGAGCCGACCACCCCCGGGGCGATGAGCCAGTTGTCCAGGGCACGGATGGCGTCATTGAAGGCAAAGAGCTCGTCGCCGTTTGCCGCATGCCGGTCCTTGTAGAGGAGAATCAGGATCGCCTGGGCGCCACCGATCCACATCATGGCCGAAAAGGTGTGAAGATACTTGAGGAGCATCCGGGTCTGCTGGCTCGCCTGGAACTGCATGGGTCACCCTCCTGCGCGTGGGATGAAGTGTCTGTGCGCAGAAAAGGTGCAAGGGAGGTTCCCGTATACGCCGCCGGGGCGTATACGCATCAACCGTCCTGAAAGCGGCAGGTTACGGCATTGGGTGTCGAGCGAAGGAGAGGTTTCTGTGCCACCCATGGCCCACGGTGCGCCGCGGGTGGCACAGAAGAACCGAAGGGCCGGTCAGCTGTGTTCGCGGGTTGCATGGAACTGGAGATCTTTCCAGTTATCCATGGTGTTGTCCAGGCGCCACTGGCTGCCAGCGAGATAGGCCAGGTTCCCCTCGCCGTCGATATAGCAGCTCATGACTTCCTTTTTCTGGAACTCCTCCAGCTTTTTCTTCTCGCCGGTCACCCACCGGGCCGTGGCGTAGGCGGCGGGCTCGTAGGCGGCCTTCACGTTGTACTCGTGCTCCAGACGGTGCATGACCACGTCGAACTGAAGAAGGCCCACGGCGCCGACGATCCAGTCGGCCCCCATGAGCGGCCGGAAGACCTGGGTGGTCCCCTCCTCGGCCAACTGGGTGAGCCCCTTCTCCAGGGCCTTGGACTTCAGCGGGTCCAGGAGCCGCACCTTCCGGAAATGCTCCGGGGCGAAGTTGGGGATGCCAGTGAATTTCAGGTCTTCGCCCAGGGTGAAGGTATCGCCGATCTTGATGGTACCGTGGTTATGGATGCCGATTATGTCGCCGGGATAGGCCTCGTCCACGTGGGTCCGGTCCTGGGCCATGAAGATGGTGGCGTTGTTGATGGGGATGTCGCGGCCGATCCGCACGTGGCGCACCTTCATGCCACGGGTGAACTTGCCGGAGCAGATTCGGAAGAAGGCAATCCGGTCCCGGTGGGCCGGGTCCATGTTCGCCTGGATCTTGAAGGCGAAGGCGGAGAAGGGCTCCTCATAGGGCGAAACCGTACGGCTCACCGACTCCCGGGGAAGCGGCGACGGGGCGTGATCCACGAAGGTGTCCAGGAGCTGCTGGACCCCGAACGTATTGATGGCGCTGCCAAAGAAGACCGGGGTCTGGAGCCCTGCCAGATACGCCTCCTCTTCGAAAGGATGGGCCGCCCCCTCCAGGAGCTCGATGTCGTTTCTCAGCTCGTCGGCCTGGGAACCCAGCATCTCGTCGAGACGCGGGTCGTCGAGGCCGCTCATGGAGACGATGCTGCCGGTCCCCCGCTCGGCCTCGGCATCGAAGATGACCAGCTCCTTCGTATAGAGATGGTAGGTTCCGCGGAAGCGCTTCCCCATCCCGATGGGCCAGGTCATGGGGGCGCATTGGATCTTCAGGACCTTTTCGATCTCGTCAATGAGCTCGAACGGCTCCCGACCTTCCCGGTCGAGCTTGTTGACGAAGGTCATGATCGGCGTGTGGCGCAGGCGGCACACATCCAGGAGCTTGATGGTCTGGCTCTCGACCCCCTTCACCGAGTCGATGACCATGAGGGCAGAGTCCACGGCGGTGAGAACCCGGTAGGTATCCTCGGAAAAGTCATTGTGGCCCGGGGTATCCAGGAGGTTCACCTCGTAGTCCCGGTAGGTGAACTTCATGACCGACGAGGTAACGGAGATGCCGCGCTGCTTCTCCATCTCCATCCAGTCGGAGGTGGCGTGGCGGGATGCCTTCCTCGCCCGGACCTCCCCCGCCTGCTGGATAGCCCCGCCGAAGAGGAGGAGCTTCTCGGTGATGGTGGTCTTGCCGGCGTCCGGGTGGCTGATGATGGCAAAGGTGCGCCGGCGATCTATTTCCTGCTCGTTGTGTTTTATCACGTTACTGCTCCATCGGATGCTGGGTGTACTTGACATAAGAAAAGGCGAAGAAGATATCTTCGCCTGAACTGACTATACAGGAAAGTACCCCGAAGTATCAAGCATGTAACTACCGCTTGAAGAGATAGCGATCCACCGACCATGCCCCCCCGCCGGTGAAGACGAGCGCCAGGGCCATGCCGAGAAGGGCAAGGGTGTACTCGATACCGTGCCCCCGGCCCGGGAGGCAGGCGCCGTTCAGAAAAAAACCGTTGACCCAGTGGACCTTGTACATGGCAACCACCATGGTCGAGGCGATGCCAACGCCCGACAGCCTGGTGAGGAAGCCACTCAGGACGCCGACCCCGCCGCCGAACTCGGCGATGATGGCAAGCAGCGTCAAAATCGGTGGAATGCCGAGCTTCTCCTCGAACGTCCTGAAGGTGGCGGTGAGGCCATGCCCGCCGAAGACGCCGAACAGCTTCTGGGAGCCGTGGGCGATGAAGATGGCGCCCAGCGGAATCCGGATCATGAGAAGCGCCAGGGAGTCGACAGCGGCGCCCATAGTGGTCCTGGCCATAGAAACCTCCTTGTCGATAAGGTGCCGCCGGGATGCCGTTCCGACGCCCCGGCCACTGCCTGCTTACATGCCACAAGAACGGCCCCCGCGCAACCGAAACCATCCTCACCCCGGCTGACAAAAAGATTTGAGCCGGCCACACTCCTTGGAGTATGATAAGCAACCAGCCCGGTAACGCCGGGAAATCGGAAACCACCCGAAACAACGCGCAAGGAGACGCACGCCATGTTCTTCCCCACGTTCAGAGCTCGCAGAATCCGGGGCAACGAGGTCTTCCGCCGGATGGTCAGCGAGACCTCCCTCTCCGCCACCGACCTGATCTATCCGATGTTTTCCGCCTTCGGCAAGGGAATCCGCAAAGAGATCTCCTCCATGCCCGGCATCTACCAGCAGTCAATCGAACACATCGTCGAGGAGGCCCAGGAGGCCCACGAGCTGGGTGTGCCGGCGGTGATCCTCTTCGGCATCCCGGAGGTGAAGGATGCGGTGGGGAGCGACGCCTACGCCGAGCACGGCATCATCCAGGAGACGATCCGGGCGCTGAAGAAACAGGTGCCGGGACTGGCGGTCATTACCGACGTCTGCATGTGCGAGTACACCGACCACGGCCACTGCGGCATCATCAGGGACGGCGACGTGGACAACGACGAGACCCTGGAGCTCCTGGCGAAGGAGGCCCTCTCCCACGCCGAGGCCGGCGCCGACATGGTGGCGCCGTCGGACATGATGGACGGCCGCGTCATGGCCATCCGCGAAACCCTCGACAACCACGGCTACAAGCATATCCCGATCATGAGCTACGCCGTCAAGTACGCCTCGGGCTACTATGGCCCGTTCCGGGAGGCGGCCGAATCGACGCCACAGTTCGGCGACCGCCGCTCCTACCAGATGGACCCGGGGAACCGCCGGGAGGCCATCCGCGAGGCCCGCATGGACGTGGAGGAGGGAGCCGACATCATCATGGTGAAGCCGGGACTCCCCTATCTCGACATCGTCCGGGACCTGCGGGAGGAGTTCGACCTCCCCGTGGCGGTCTACAACGTCTCCGGTGAGTACAGCATGATCAAGGCCGCCGGCCGCAACGGCTGGATCGACGAGGAGCGGGTGATCATGGAGACCCTGCTCTCCTTCAAGCGGGCCGGCGCCGACATCATCCTCACCTACCACGCCGTGGAAGCGGCGCGGATGCTGAAGCGGGGATAGCTGCCAGCCATCGAAAACACGAAAGGCCTGCGTCACGCGCGGGCCTTTTTCGTATCCCCTTCGAGGCACCCCATGAAACGACACCTCCCCTTCCGTTACCTGGAGCCGACCTTCTGCGCCGGCCTCCTGGACGACCCGGTCCTCCACCTGAACGTCCGCCCCCTGGGACGGGCGATCCTCATCGACTGCGGCCAGATCCACCACCTGGCCAAGCGGGTCCTGAAATCCATCGACGCCGTCTTCGTTACCCACGCCCACATGGACCACTTCATGGGGTTCGATACCCTGGTCCGCCACATTCACGTCTCTCCCCGGACGGTGGAGCTCTTCGGCCCGCCGGGGATCGGCCGGAAGGTGGAGGCGAAGCTTGCCGGTTACGACTGGAACCTGACCGAATCCTACTGGTGCTCGTTCCTGGTCCACGAGGTCCATCCGGAGGAGATCCACTCCTTCCTCTTCCCGGGAGCCGAAGGGTTCCCCTGCCGCCCCGTCGGCGCGCGGCCGTGGCGGGGACGGGAGATCTGGCACAACGGGTTCCTCACGGTGGAGGCGGAACTCTGCGACCACAGGATTCCGGCCCTGGTCTTGCGGATCACCGAACGACCCACCTTCTGGATCGACGGGGCAAGGCTGGCGGAGGCGGGACTCGTGCCGGGAGAGTGGCTGCGGGAGATGAAGAGCCGTTTCTATCGGGGTGCGCTGGAGGGGGCCCCCCTTACGGTTCTGCGGCAACGGGGAGAGCGAGTCGTGAAAGAGGAAGTCGAAGACGTTTCGGCGCTCTTCGAGGCGATCCGGAGGGTGCAGGAGCCGGCCAGCATCGGCTACATGACCGACATCGGCATGAGCGAGGAGAACATTGCAAAGGTGCAGGAGCTCCTCACGGGAGTGACGCTGCTGATCTGCGAATGCTCATTCCTGGCGGAAGACGTTGCCAAGGCCCGCATATCCCACCACCTCTGCACCACCGACGTGAACATGCTGGCCCGGGAGCTTCGCCCCGGCTGGCTCCTCCCGATGCATCTCTCCAAGAGCTACAACGCGAAGAGCCCCCTTCTCTACCGGGAGTTTGCCCTGCCGCCGGAGGTTCGCCTGCTGCGGTTGCCTGAGCACCTCACCCCCTGCCCGCTCCTGCCGGCGGAGTTCCCGCCCCTCGGGGCGGAGTGACAGCCTCCAGCTGACCATAGAATCACCCCGCAACCGCCTACGGGGTTTCCGAGCCGAGCCCTTACTGGTACTGGACGTACAACGGCTTCGGGTCCAGCCTGAGTACCTCCTGGGGCGTCAGCAGCGGGTCTCCCTTCTTGGTGTCGTTGTGGTAGAAAAGCTTGAACCCGGTGTACTGCACCGGCTCGGCCACAACATACTCCTTGTACGAGTCCCGCTTCAGCCAGGGAGCACCCCAGCCGTCCATGTTCATGACGATCTGCACCTCGGGGTGAAGCGCGATGCTCCGGGCGTTCGTAACACCGTTGCGCGTGAACCGGTGCACCGTCAGCACCTTGGGAGGGAGGTTGTACTTCTTCACCAGTTCCTTCAGGTACCCCGTGACGTAGTTCACATCCGCCGCGTCGTAGGTGCCGACCTTCGTCCCCGGCTTCTTCCCGCTCTTGATCAGGTTGAACTCCGGGTCGATACCCAGGTGCACGTCAGGATTCTTCAGTATCCACTCGAAACGCGGCAGCAGTGTGCGGATATCCTCATGTCCGGTCTGGATATCGATGAACAGGAGCGCGTTCGCCTCCCTCGCCCAGCCATGGACCTGGCTCACGATCTCGTCGGGCATGATCATCCGGTACTTGCCGGCCTTGCCCGGATCCTCCTGGGCCACCACCGCGATCAGGTGAAGGGCGGGCTGCACCGGGTGCGCGGGATCAGCCTTCTGCCACGAGGCCACCTCCCCCTTCAGCCGGCGCAGCATCTCGTCCTTCGGGAACTCCCCCAGCGCCCCCATTCGCTTCGACTGCGGGTTGCCGTAGTAGGCCACGATACGCTTCCCCGGAAGGATCGCCCCGGGCAATGCCGGCGGGCTGTTCACCGGCCAGCCGGAGCGCTTGGCGAAATCGGGATCCTCGCCGGCCCTGTACTTCACGGCTGGCTTGGCGCTGGTCATCGGCGTGAAGCTCTCTGCCTGCGGTGCAGCAGGAGTTGTGACGGTTGCTGTCTCGGTTGTCGCCACCGCACCGACAGAGATCTGGGGGCCGGACTGCTGCTTGTCGCCGGCGCACCCCTTCAGGCCTAGCGGCACGGCAACGAGAACCAGAATGAGGAATGTCACCATCCGTGCGGACGGGGAAAGACGTTGAAACTTCACGGGATACTCCATCTAAGTGAGAAATGTTCACACGATAAACCTCGGGCAGTCTACCCTGAGGCCCGTACTGCACATACATAGCATTCTTAGGGGGCCTGAGGGAATGGGAGGTCGCGGGTAAAAAAATTTTTTTGGGTTAAACTGCCCCGAGGGGATGCGCGGCGCGCCATCCCCCTCTCTCAACGACACTGCCAGACGGTGGAGCTACGGCTTACTCCCCCGCCAGCCACCCCTCGATCCGCACCAGTTCTTCGCCCCAACCGCTTCCGAGGCGCGCGCCAAGGAACGTGGCAAAGAGGCTATCGAACAACTGCAAACCCTGTTCCATGACGTACATCCGCTCGTAGAATGCCGCCTCACGCTCGCTCCCTTCGTCCACGTGATCACCCTTCTCGATGGCCACTTTCGGTGCCTTGTATGAGGCAAAGTGGAAGAGCTCTCCCTTGAGGGTCAGCTTCCAGATGTTTTCCCCAAGCTCAAGGTAGAGGGTCGCCTCGGTGATCCGCTTGCCGCTCTTCAGGGCGGTGCGGGCCTCCTGGAAGTGGTCCTGGGGGCCGGCCATGGTGATCTTCTGGGTGCCGTTCTCGCCGGCGCTCTGAAGGACGAGGCGGTCGTTCAGGTAGGCGACGAACAGGTCCCCCTCCTGGGCGGCGCCTGGCCGGCTAACCCGATATTCAGACGATTCGGTCATGGTCCGGTGGAGGAGCCAGAGCAGGAAGTCCCAGCCGAGCCACTGATTGCTCCGGATAAGGTCGATGGCCGCGTCGCTGGTGGCCTGGTTCGCCTTCTCCAGGGCCGGCGTCAGCGCCTCAGGCACGACTTCTCCGGCCCGGGCGTAGGGGTGGACCGCCACCAGGCGCAGCCCCTCGAAGGTCTTCTTGAACTGGGTCTCGAAGAGCTCGATGATGGGCGCCGAGAGCGAGGTGAAGGTGACGATGCCGGTGCGCGTTTCCCAGACCGCGTCCCAGCCGGAGGGAACCGGCAGGGTCTTGGTCAGAAGATTCGCCCGCACCGCCTCCTTGAGCTCCTCCCGCTTCTGCTTCGGCACCCGGTTGAAGCCGGGGTTGGCGGTGAGGTACTCGTGCTCGGCCACCTGGAGGTAGGCCTTTACCAGCGCCGCCGGGAGCTTGCGCTGATCGCGGCGCAGGGTGAATGCCACGTAGTGGTCGCGCCAGAAGGCGGCGGGAACGTCGAAGCTCATCTGCCTGTGGTCATCCAGATGGACCCAGCCGACGGAGAGCTCGGCGGCACTCTGGTCGATGGAGTGGAATGAGTGAGCGGCGAGGCGCCCGGCAATCCACGGATAGAGGTCGCCCGAAGGGAGATCGCCGGCGACCCGGAACTGGCAGACGGCGGTGGTTGAAGAAAGAATTCCCATGCTGATACTCCTTGTCATGAAATTGAAGGGGACAAGTGATACACCCTTTCCGGTGCCCGGGGCAAGCACTTTGTCGGCGTGGGGGCGTAAACGGCGACCCGGCGCATAATCCACCGCAATCACACAAAAAAAGTTCAAGATTTCAGACGGTCTGCCGATAGAGAATGTGCGGGGAGAGTTGTTTCGCATCTCCCCAGCGGCTCCCCGGCATGGCCGGAAGGCATCGGAAGAGCTGCCATCCTACGCAAAGGAGCGCACCCATGACGCTGAGTTACACAGTGAAGGAAACGACCGTCACCGAAGAAGAACTGGTGGGGCACATCGTCGGCTCGATCAAGAACATCTTCTCCACCATGATCTTCATCGACGATATCGCCGACGACTACCCCCTCGAAAAGCCGGAATCCCACTTCACCTGCAGCATTTCGGGAATGGTCGGCCTCGGTGGCGATGTCTCCGGCATGGTCGGCATCCATATCCCCGAGGAATTCGCGAAGATCGCCACCGCCTCCATGCTCGGCATGGAGGTGAGCGAGATCGAGAGCGACGGCGACGTGAACGATGCCGTGGGCGAAATCACCAACATGCTCGCGGGCGAGATGAAGATGCTTTTTACCGGCAAGGGACTGGCCGCCTGCCTCTCCACCCCGTCGATCGTCGCCGGCAAAGAGTACACGGTGGAGGTGGTCTCCAGCGGCACGGCCGTTGTGGTCCCCTTCACCCATGCCGGACACCGGTTCCTGGCAACGCTCCAGATCGAGGGGGGTCGGTAGCTCCTCTCCTGCACAGCTCCTTCCCTTTTTCCGGGGATGCGGTACACTTGGTATATTATTTGACCGCAAGGAGGATTTACCATGCAGGAACGTACCGGCATCATCACCTTCAAGGGGAACCCCATGACGCTCCTCGGCCCGGAACTCCGGGTCGGGGATACCGCACCCGCCTTCAGCGCCGTTGATACCGGCCTGGCACCGGTGAGCCTCGCTGACTTTGCCGGCAAGGTCGTGATCATCAGCGCCGTCCCCTCCCTGGACACCCCGGTCTGCGACACGGAGACCCGCCGTTTCAACCAGGAGGCAGCAACCCTCCCCGACAACGTGGTGGTCCTCACCGTGAGCCTCGACCTTCCCTTTGCCCAGAAACGCTGGTGCGGCGCGGCAGGGATAGAGCGGGTGAAGACCCTCTCCGACTACCGCGACCGTGCCTTCGGCCTCGCCTACGGTGTGGTCATAAAGGAGCTGATGCTCCTCTCCCGCTCCATCTTCGTCATCGACCAGAAAGGGATCATCAGGGACATCCAGCATGTGCCGGAGGTGACCAGCGAGCCCGACTACGCCGCCGTGCTCGCGGCGGCCAAGGCATTGCTGTAACCGCCGAAACCGACATCCTGAAACGCGAAAGGCCTGCTCGATGCAGGCCTTTTTTTTGTCACCTTTTCTTCACCCGAAAGCCCGCCTTCTCCAGCCTGGCCAGGTCGAGTCCGCCCGTGGACTGCTCTTCCCGGGCCGGGCGCTCCTTCTTCGGCCTCGGCGCGCCGCCCCCCTCCGCCGCCTCGCGGATGGAGAGGGAGATCCGCCTCCGTGCCTCGTCCACGGCCAGGACCTTCACCTTCACCACCTCCCCCACCCGCACCGCCTCGGCCGGGTCCTTTACAAAGCGGGTCGAGAGATGACTCACGTGGACGAGGCCGTCCTGGTGGACCCCCACGTCCACGAAGGCGCCGAAGGCGGTGACGTTGGTCACCACCCCCTGAAGGATCATCCCCTCGTGAAGATCGGAGAGCTCACGGATGTCGTCCCGGAAGGCAGCGGCTGTGAACTCCTGCCGCGGGTCGCGCCCCGGCTTTTTCAGCTCTTCCACGATGTCCCGCAGGGTCGGCAGCCCCACGGCATCGGTCACGTAGCGCTTCAGATCGATGCGCCCCACCAGGGTCGGATCGGCGACAAGCTGCGCCAGCGACACCCCCAGGTCGGCGGCCATGGCCTCCACCACCGGGTAGCGCTCCGGATGTACGGCGGTGTTGTCCAGGGGATGCTCGCCCCCCCGGATCCGGAGGAAGCCCGCCGCCTGCTCGAAGGCCTTCTCGCCGAAGCGGGGAACCTTCAGGAGCCCCCGCCGGGAGGCGAAGGGGCCCTCGGCGTCCCGTCGGGCCACGATGGCCTTGGCCAGGGACTGCCCCACGCCCGAGACGTAGGAGAGGAGCGCCCAGGAGGCGGTGTTGAGATCGACCCCGACGAAGTTCACGCACGATTCCACCACGTCGTCCAGGGATTTTTTCAGGGCCTTCTGGTCCACGTCGTGCTGATACTGCCCCACGCCGATGCTCTTGGGGTCGATCTTCACCAGTTCGGCCAGGGGATCCTGGAGCCGCCGGGCGATGGAGATGGCCCCCCGCACCGTCAGGTCCAGCTCCGGGAACTCCTCCCGGGCTATGTCGGAGGCGGAATAGACGCTGGCGCCGGCCTCGCTCACCATCACCACCGGCACCCGTTTCCCCGCCTCGGCCAGGGTCTCCTTGGCGAACTGCTCCATCTCGCGGCCAGCGGTGCCGTTGCCGATGGCGATCATCTCCGCCCCATGGGCCTCCACGAGGCGCAGCAGATCCCGCTTCGCCCCCGCCACCCGCCCTTCCCCCGTGTGGGGGTAGATGGTGACATGCTCCAGGAACCGGCCGGTGCCGTCAACCGCCGCCAGCTTGGAGCCGGTCCGCAAGCCAGGATCGATGCCGAGGACCCGCTTGCTCCCCGCCGGGGGCGCCAGGAGGAGGTTACGCAGATTCTGGGCAAAGACCCTGATGGCCGCCTCGTCGGCCAGTTTCTTGGCCTCCAGCCGCAGCTCCACTTCGATGGAGGGAGCGATGAGGCGCTTGTATGCGTCATCGGCAACGCCTTCCAGGATCGGCCGGAAGATGCTCTGCCGGGTCACGAGCCGTGCCGTGAGCCCCGCCAGGACCTGCTCCACCGGCGCCTCAACGGCCAGCATCAGCACCTCTTCCTTCTCCCCACGCCGCATGGCGAGCATTCGGTGGGACGGGACGCTCTTCAGGGGCTCCCGGTGGTCGTAGTACATCTCGAACTTGGTGACCGCCCCCTTGCTGGCGCTGGCCACGCGGGAAGAGAAGATGCCGTCGTCCCAGGTGAGCCGGCGGACAAAGGCCCGGGCGTCGGCATCGTCGGCCAGCCGCTCGGCCAGAATGTGTCCCGCCCCCGCCAGGGCCGCCGCCGCGTCGGGGACCTCCTTGCCAGGGTCCACGAAGGGGAGGGCCGCCTCTTCCGGGGTCCCGACCGTGAGCTCCTGGAGGGCGATGATATCCGCCAGGGGCTCCAGCCCCCGCTCCCGGGCGATGGTGGCCTTGGTGCGGCGCTTGGGCTTGTAGGGGAGGTAGAGGTCCTCCACCTCGGTCTTCTGCCGGGAGCCCTCGATGCGGGCCTTCAGTTCCGGGGTGAGCTTCCCCTGCTCCTCGATGGATTTCAGCACCGTGAGCTTCCGCTCCTCCAGCTCGGTGAAGTAGGCGAGGCGCTCCTCGATGGCGCGGATCTGCACCTCGTCCAGCTCGCCGGTCCGCTCCTTCCGGTAGCGGGCGATGAACGGCACCGTGGCGCCTTCGCGCAGCAGCTCCACGGTGTTCGTCACCTGCAGCGGTGCGAGGCCGGTATCGTCTACGACAAAACCGTTGATTTTCTTTAGAAGATCTACTGTCAGGGCCATGGGTGTTCCTTCCGTGAGAGGGGTGATGCGAAAAAGGGGACCGATACTACCACAGGGAAGGGAGCTTGAGAAGGAGGGAGCTCAACAGGAGGGAGAGCTCAGTGACGGTCGATGCGGCAGGTGCCGCCGTCGCAAGAGGGATTACGCTTGGGGAGGTACTTGCGGATCCGGGCGAAGCCCCGGTAGCCGAACCGGGCCAGGAGGTTCACCCCGGGAAGCATCACGAGGGTGCCGAGAAGACCATAGAGTGACGATGCCGGGAAGGCCTGCCAGATGGCCCAGAAAGCCTCAACGCCACGATAGGCGCGCCCGGCCCCGTCGATGGCGTGCATCTGGGCCATGAAGGCGTCGAGACCGATGCCATAGGGGGCAGGGTCAAAGCCGGGGGCGCCGATGTCCGTGAACACCAGGCGCCCCCCGTGGTTTTTCCGCCGGTAGAGCTCCATCTCGGCGGCACAGACCGAACAGGAACCGTCGTAGAATACCGTCAGGGGAAAGACGGGCGCGGCCGGCATATGGAGGCGGCCCCGGTCAGCCCTTGACCGCCTGCATCAGCAGCTCGTAGTCCTCCAGCAGCGCCTGGAGATCTTCCTCGTGCTCCACCTCCTGCTGCAAGATGGTGAGGACCATGTTGTAGGTGACCGGGTCCTTGTCCCGGGTCAGGTCCAGGAGCCGCGTGTAGACTCCGATGGCGCACTGCTCCCCCTTGATGTTCTGCTCCAGAAGCTTCTTGACGTAAGGGTCGTCAGGGGCGTCGTAGCCGCAGTTGGTGTGGGTGTACCACTCTTCGGGCTTGGTGACCGGCGTACCCCCCAGCTGGATGATCCGCAGGGCGACCATGTCGGCATGGGCCAACTCCTCGGTGGCGTGCTGGAGCAGTTCGGCCCCCACGGCGTCCTTCATTGGCCCCTTCACGAGCTTGGCGCCTAGCCAGTACTGGTAGTAGGCAAGCCATTCGTCGGAGTAGGCCTTCCGCAGCAGGCCGAGCAGTTCGTTAACGTCCATCCCGATGATTTCACGTCCTTTGGAACCCATATGCACCCTCCTACGTGGGGAATCTCTGCTCGCAGAGCGGCAGTTCAAGTGTACCCCCAAGTTGGCAAAGGTCAAATGGCCAGGACGCGATCAGGGGTAGACCCTCACCACCTGCTCGGCCACGCAGGCGGGCTTCTTTTCCCCCTCGATCTCCACGGTGATCTCGTAGACGATCTGCACCGCCTCGCCGAGTGCCTGAAACTCTTTCAGGACGGTATGGGCGCGGATACGGGAGCCGCAGGTCACCGGCGCGGGAAAGCGCAGCCGGTTGAGCCCGTAGTTGACCCGCAGTCGCATGCCGGGGTAGTTGCGCTCGAACTGGCCGGGGGCATTGGCCTCAGTGAGGAAGGGGAATAGCGACAGGGTGAGAAAACCGTGGGCAATGGTGGCACCGTAGGGGGATTCGCGCCGGGCCCGTTCCGGATCGGTATGGATCCACTGGACGTCGCCGGTCACCTGGGCGAAGGAGTCGATCCGCGCCTGGTCGATGGCAAGCCAGGGTCCCACGTGGGTCTCGGTGCCGAGCTTCGGGGTGAGGAACGCGATCAGGTCGTCAGCGGCGGACATGGAGCCTCCTATGGTCGGCGGTCAGAACGGGATAGCAAGCTCGTCAAGCTGCCGCAGAACCGTACCGTCCCAATCCCGGTTGGCGGCGGGGTTGGCGGGGCTCGGGTGAAGGATCCGCCCCACCCGGACATGGAGGCCGGCCACGGCATCCCGGGCCCGCTCCTCCGCAAAGCCCCCCACGCCGATGACCACCCGTGGCGCCAGACACTCCACCGTCCGGCGCAGGGCCTGGTCGCAAAGGTTCATAAGCGGTTCCCTCTCCGCAGCGCGCAGCTTGTCGGGGGTTACGTTACCCCCCTCGGCGGTGATAAAGAGCAGCGGGCAGTAGTTCACCACGAAGAAGCGATCAAAGAACCGCTCCGGCGTCCCGAACCGATCCCGGATGAGCCCCCAGAGACGCCGGCCGCTCACCTCGCTCCGCCGGCAGGCGAAACCGTCGACCCGCTTCTTCGGATGCTCATGGTCCGGCCTGGCGACGGCCCCGTCGATCCCGAGCCAGTCCTTGACCACTGCGACCTCACCGAAGGGGACACCGGTCTGAGCCATCCCCCACGGCCCCGGGTTCATGCCAACAAAAACCGCCTCCTTGGGCGCCGCGCCAAAGCGCCGCAGGTAGGCGGCGTGGGGCTCGCGGGCATAGACGAGGGGGTTGTAGACGTGGGCCACCGGCGGAGCGAAGCTGAGCAGCGCCAGGGCTGCGGCAAGATCATCGGCTATCCTGACGAGATCGCTCATCGCCCCGCCCCCATGATCCGCTTGATCCGCTCTTCGGTCACCGGATGGGTGGAGAAGTAGTCGGTGACAGACCTCTGTTCCGCCGAATCCTTCTTGCCCTGCCGACGGGCGTGCTCCGCCTCCAGCCGGCCAAGAATATCGGCATACTGCTTGAGCGGAATCCCCCGCTGCTTCAGGTACGCCACCGCCGCGTCGTCGGCCTCCACCTCGAAGCGCCGGGAGTAATTGGCGTCGATGAGCGCCGTCGGCAGACCCGCCGCCAGGGAGGTGACCGAGGTAATGTCGCCGGTGAGGGCCGCCACGATGAGCCCTGTGGCCGAGCTCTGGAGCACGTGGCGCAGGGCGTGGCGATGGCGGACATGCCCCATCTCGTGGGCCAACACCCCGATGATCTGGTCGTCGGAGGCGGCAATCTCCACCAGCCGGTCGGTGACGACGATGATCCCCGACGGCAGCGCCAGGGCGTTGGCGCCCAGCCTGTCGCTCTTGCGGAACTCCAGCCGGTAGCCGGCGGCAAAGGGAAGATCGCGGGTCATGCGGTCAAAGGTGGCCTTTATGGCGTGCCGCCGGGGCTCGGGAAGCTGGGACGGGGCAAAGACCAGCCTGTCGAGCATTGCCAGCCCCTCGGTGCCGAGGGAGACCTCCGTAGCGGGCGGGATGGCCTTGGCAACCCTTTCCGCCAGGAACGGTATACCGAGGGCGATGAAGCACCAGACCACGGCAACGGTCAGGGCAAGGGCCACCAGCGCCCGGGGGAGACTCCGCTCCCAGCGGTGGAGAAGTGACGTCCCCCGCCCCTTACCCTGCCGCCGCAGGAGCTCATCCACGAACCGGCTGTCGCTCAGCTCGCAAAGGGCGCCATTCGGGAACCTGATGGAGCGGCGCGCCGTGGAGAGAGGGGCCGAAACCGCCAGCCGTGCCAACTCGCAGGAAAACTCCACCTCCGCGCCGTCGACCAGGAGGCGGTTCCCCTCCACCGTCAGCCGCACGGTCCGCCGCGCCGAGCTTTTGCCGTCATAGAAGATCCCGGTCGCCGTCATCACAGGGCCACGTCGATCCCGAATATGTCACCGATCTCCTCGCCGGTGGCGTCAATATCAAGCTGGCTGGCGGCGCGGAACCCTTCCAGATCCCCCACCGCCTCCACCGTCAGGGTCTCGAAACGGTAGCGCGCCAGCCGCACCGATGCCCAGGGGATCAGGAGCCCCAGGGAGAGGAAGATCGCCACGGCGCTCGAAAGGTAGAGCCAGGCCATGTCCCGCACCCGCAGAGCGCTCCGGAACCGGCTCCCACCGATGCCGGTGCTGTTCCAGGTGAGATTTGCCAGGGCGGTCTGCACGTAGATGACAATGAAGAAGTAGAGAAACGGCAGCATCAGCGCCATGGCCGCGCCGACCACAACCTGGGTCTTCCGCAGGTCGGCGTCGGCCAGGAGCGCCCCCCCCTCGGCAACGGTGGAAACCACGTAATAGGTCAGGGGGAGCACCACCGCAAAGGCCAGGACCAGCCACCCCGCCGCCTTGAGGAAGAGCATGTAGTAATCCCGCGCCGTGGCATCGAAGGTGAACGGCGTCCTGCCGTAGGAGCTCCGCTCCACCAGAAACTTCTTCTGGCGGTAGATCATGTAGGGAAAGATGAGCCCCAGGGTAAAGGGAAGAAGGGTATAGAGGCCCGCATATACCAGATAGGCCTCCTGGTACTCCTCCTGGAAGGTGAAGCGGATATTGCGGTAGGTGCTGTTGCGGTTGTTGAACATCCGCGAGCGGACCACAAGCCAGGGTACGGCGAGAAAGAAGGCGAAGCCGAAGAACGACGCAATGGTTGGCGTGTAATGGGTGCCGGCCGTGTAGAGCAGAAAGGCGAGAACGCCGATGAGCCATCCCCGGAAGAGTGCCTTGGGATCGGCCAGGTAGTCGAAGGGGCTCCCGTCCAGGAGGGTGTTGCCGAAGAACCAGCGGCGCTTGCGCACCTTGGCCCAGGCCGAATAGCCCCCCAGGGTGACGATCTTCAGCAGCGTGTTGACGATCCAGATGCCGAAGTACTCCTTCGCCGTGCCGGTGAAGTTGAAGCGGAGCGTCCGGGAAGCCGCCGGCCGTCGGGGCGCGACCGGTGCGGCGGGGAGAGCGGGCGGGGACGCCTGTACCACCTGATCGCTGAGCTCCGTCACCCCGAGGTCTGCGACAGGGGGCGCCTGCCGCACGAAGACGAATTTCCCGCCGCAGCGGGGGCAGGTGACGTTCGCCCCCTCGGGGACCCTCCCGGCCGGCATCTCCTTCGAGAACCGGCAGTGGGGGCAGCTCACCATCTCCATCGGTATCCATCCCTCATTCGATGACAAAGGTCTCTCCCCCCAGCTCGACCCGGTCGCCGGAGCGGAGCTTGCGGCCGCGCCGCAGCTCCACCTCGCCGTTCACCCGGACCTGCCCGTCGGCGATGATGATCTTCGCCTCCCCGCCGGAGGCGACGAGGTTCTCCGCCTTGAGAAAACTGTCGAGCTTGATGTGGTCGGTTTCTATCTTCATGATGTGCTCCATAACAGTTGTATCGGCGCGATGCGGTTGTCTTTGTAGCATTTTTTTGGTATGAAGAGGAGATTTTTAACGTTCAAGGAGATCAACCATGCTCACCACTTCCGACTTCAAGCGGGGCCTCGTCATCAAGCTCGACGGCGCGCCGTGCCTCATCATCGACGTCACCGTCCAGTCCCCCTCGGCCCGTGGCGCCAACACCATGGTCAAGACCCGGTATCGCAACCTCCTCACCGGCCAGGTCCTCGACAAGACCTTCCGCTCCGGCGACAAGGTGGACGAAGCCGACTTCGAGCGGCACAAGGGGCAGTTCCTCTACGCCGACGGCGACCGCGGCGTCTTCATGGACCTGGAGACCTATGAGCAGTTCGAGCTGGAGGCCGACGCCTTCAGTGCCATCGCCCCCTTCATGCTCGACGGCACCGAGGTCACCCTCGGCCTCTTCCAGGAGCGCCTCGTCAGCGTCGATCCCCCCAACACCGTGGAACTGGTCATCACCGACACCCCGCCGATCATCAAGCACGCCACCGCCACCGCCCAGACCAAGGAAGCGCTCCTGGAAACCGGCCACCGGCTCCAGGTGCCTCCCTACCTGGAAATCGGAGAAAAGATCAAGGTGGACACCCGCGACGGACGATTCATCTCCAGGGCCTAACAGCCGGCTCGGTAAAAATATGTTGACACCTTTTCAAAATCAGACTATACATTAAAGCTCTTTTTGCCCAGGTAGCTCAGTCGGTAGAGCAGTGGACTGAAAATCCACGTGTCGGCGGTTCGACTCCGTCCCTGGGCACCAGAAAAATCAAGGGGTTACGGTAAATGCCGTAACCCCTTTTTAGTTGCTTGTGTAATTCTTGTGTAACCGTGCCAGAAATCCCCTCCCAAGCAGATCACCCGGCCACCTTTATCCTTTTCTCCAGCTTGTCCATCGCGGCTGATATGTGCGCTCCGTTCTGATGAGCGTATCGTTCCACCATTATCAGAGTCTTGTGCCCCGAGATACGCTTAACGGTGGGGAGATCAACCCCCGCCTGCACCAGGTGCGTAATAGCAGTGTGCCGCAAGGTGTGCCGAACCACTGCATCAGGGTCTAGGCCTGCCGCCACGACAACGCGGCGGTATGGCTTACGAATATCCACACTATGACCCTCCTTTGCGCCAACAGAGGGGAAGAGCCACGGCGTTCCCTTGGGGAGCGCAGCCAAATATCCCTCCAAGAATTCTGCAAGATGCGTCGTGATTGGCTGCTCCCGCATACCGGCCTTCGCCTTGGGAATAAAAATGATTTTACGTTGTAGGTCAACGTGTTCCCGCCTGATGCTTAAAATCTCCATTTTGCGCATGGAGGTTTCCAATCCAATGACAATGAAGGGATACACCTGGGGGCTCTGGTCTTGCTTGGCGCAATCGATCAGGCGCTTGATCTGGTCAACGGTGAGGTAGGTAATCCGACCCTGACCTTCCTTGAATCGCTTGATCTTCGCCGGGCGCCCAGTCCCCCAACCCCATTCTATAGCCTTGTTGAACAGGTGCGACAGCACGGCCAGCTCCCGGTTTATTGTGCCTTGGCTGGTGAGCTTCAGCCTTGATTCATCCTTCGGCTTCTGCTTCTCCCCACCAGGAATGGCCTTTTCCTGCGACCGCTGCTTTTTATAACGCTCCACGTCGAAAGCGCTTATTTTCGACAGCGGTATACCACCGAAAAATGGCACAAGGTGCTGATTGAGTCGACGGCGTTTGGCTGCAAGGTCGTTCCCCCCTTCCTCCTCCAGCTTGTGTAGGTACTTCTCCGCAGCTTCCTCGAAGCTAAGGGCAATCTTGCGTCCCTTCGGGAGTGCGAGGCGATCCTCACGGGCGTCTCTACGGACCTTCTCGATGAACTCCTCCGCCTGGGTGCGGGTCGTTCCATCCGACTCCCTGCCGATGACCCTGTGAATCCGCTGGCCGTCAACCATGATATTGACCGTGAACACTCCGTCCCCGTTGCCAAGACGCTCGAAGGTTATGCCATGCTCGTTGATCTTGGCGCCGGGCATCAGCTTGCGCATGGCCGGACGGGTTAGCTTTTCAAACGCCTTTGCCATCGTCCTCCTCCTTTACGGTTTTATTGAGCAGATGCTCAGCAAGCCTATTTTGTGCCTCTTGAAACTTGTCATCGTCTCCAGAAAGCGCGGCCTCGTTGGCCTCTTGCAACAAATGCCATAGCTCACCTGGATTGAATGCTTCGAGTTCTGTTTCTGGTGACACTCCTTGCGCAACCTGCTTGAGGGTCGCCCAATCGCCCCGTATCCGAACCCAATGCGCTTTTTCTAATGTTCTTGACGCTGTATCGTCCCAGTACCAATCATATGAGCACAGGGTTTTCCAAAGCACCTGCTCCTCATAGGTCAGCAACTCGGGATAGTTGATGGCCAACTTGACGAAACGATCTGGCTCATCAACATCCCATATTTGCCCTGCTTCTGCCCACACGGTCACTCCTGGGTTCTGCGGCTGGATCGGGGTCCGGGCAATCGCATCCTTGACCGCCATTTCAATGAAGCTCGACTTCGTTTGACGGTTCACTCTGGCGGCGATGTCGCAAAGGTAGTTCAACATGGGATCGAGCCGCACCGTTACCGTCTCCGACCTTGAAAGTTTGCCGCCTCCACCTTTCCGTGTTCTCGCTTTTCCCACGACGTCCTCCTTGTCGAAAGTACCCAAACGTTCTCGTGTCTTCCATGTACCATATTGTCGTGTTGACTTACAATGCATTTTTGACTAGGTTGTTCTTGTGTTGTATTACACCACATATTCAGGAGGTCGATCATGCCTGTTGTTCCTGCGGCAAAGGTAACGAGTTATGAGGTCATTATGTACCCCGATGGGCGCATGGACTCGAAGAACACAGCAACCTACATCGGCAAGTCGGAAAAAACCCTTGCCATGATGCGCTGCAACGGTACGGGGCCGAAGTTCATCAAGCGGGGGCGGATTTTCTACTTCAAGGATGACGTGGATGTTTGGCTTAAAGAAGGGACTGTAACCAGCACGGCACAAGGGCGCGTCCTTGAGCTCCGGAAGGGCGGGGTCTCCAAGGACAATGACGGCCCGAAAAGACGAAACCCGCTGGCGGGCCGGGCCTCTCAAGAAAGGACAGTGAGGAAATACTTGTGCAAGCTACCAAACCATCGATGTTTTTTCTGCAAGCGCGTTGTGCATGTCCGACACCTCGACCGGATAGAACTGCAAGAGGTGAAGCCATGACCGGCACGACAATCGACGCATTCCGCCAAGCCGTGCGGGAGGCCGGGATAGAGCCGCCGGCCGAGATCGTCCCTGACGGAACCCTCCATCGCTTCCACGTAGCCGGCGACCGGCGCGGAGACCGAAACGGCTGGTACATCCTCCACGACGACACCTCCGTAGCTGGTGCCTTCGGGTGCTGGAAACGCGGCATTACGCGGAAGTGGTGCGGCACTGACCTGACGCACCTGACACAAGCCGCACGGAGGGCGATGAGTGCCCGAATCGACGCCGCAGTAACGCGAGCCACCAAGGATCGCGAAAGACAGCAGGTAGCCTGCAAGGCGAAGGCGGCGCGGTTATGGTGCGCATCCCGGCCGGCTATATCGAAGCACGAGTACATTCGCGCCAAGGGGATTGCTCCCCACGGCCTCCGGGTGAACCGGCAGGGTCAGCTCCTCATCCCTGTCCTCGACGGGTGGGAGTTGGTGGGCCTCCAACTCATCGGGCCGGATGGCAGTAAGAGATTTCTGCCCGGCACTCCGGTTGCCGGGAATTACGCCACCATCGGCAGGCCTGACGGCGAGATTGTCTATGTCTGCGAGGGATACGCCACAGGGGCAACGATCCATGAGGCCACCGGCGGCGCGGTTGCCGTCGCCTTCAACGCCAGGAACCTGGGGGCTGTGTCGCAGAGACTTAGGGGGATGTTTCCTGGTAAGGCCCTCGTTCTCTGTGCCGACGACGACATGGAGACCACTGGCAATCCCGGACTCACTAATGCCACCGAGGCGGCGCGAGCCGTGGGCGGTGTCCTGGCGGTGCCGAGCTTCGCCAACCTCGACGGCAACCCCACGGACTTCAACGACCTGCATCAACGTGAAGGGATCGAGGCTGTCCGGCTGTGTCTGGAAAGGGGGCGCAGTGTTTAGGTCCTGGGATTACACCGAAGCCGGGAAGTCAAAGGCCTACAAGCGCGAGCGACAGGAAGCGGCAGCGGCCCGCATTCAATATTTCAACAGTCATGAGAACGCATTGCCGTTTATGGTGCGCGACCCGATCACTATCAAGCAGGACCAGCGTTATCGGCAGTTGTCCCGCGCCGAGAAGGACTACTTCGTCCGCCTCACCGATGAGTTGTGGATCAACAAGGGATGGCTCCACCATGATTCCGAGTTTTTGGCCGAGGTGCTGGAGCTGGACCGGCAGACAACGGACGGTTTCATCGCCCGCTGCCTGGAGTTGGGCCTACTCGCCAAGTGTGGTTTCCGCATCTATCAACCCGAGCTGCGAGAGCAATACGTGCGCGCGATCATGAAGGCCGAGTCTCGAAACACGGCGAGCGCCCCGTCACCTGATGTTGGGGGATGGGAAGTCTGAGAGTGTTTATCTGTTAACAGTTCCTTCATTCCCTCAGTTGGAGGAATCAGATTTATGAATCAAGAATTACTTTGCGTATCGCAAATGCGGGTTGGGAGATTGAGCGATGAATGAGCCGCAAAGCTCGCCGGACAAGTTCAAGATGATTGCCGACCTCGTTCGCCAGAAGCGAGTTGCAGTGACCGACGGGGCGAGCCCAATGATGACCACGGCTCAAAACATGGAACGGATCGAAACCGGGAATATCTGTTTGACGCAGGAGGAGCCCGGTGGAGACGTTTTTAACGACAACCCTAACCAAGGACAAGGAGAAGACCTATGGAAATCATCCTCCACGATGGACGCCAGGAAGTGATGCTGAGAAATGGAGAGCGGGCCTTCGAGCTGTGCGAGCGCCGGAAACGTGGCGGCGAATTCTCGTGGGAGGCCGTGGGCTGGTATTCATCGTTGGCCGCAGCCTTTAACTCGCTGCTCTCCAGGCGGGTCAGAAACTCTGAGGCGCAGTCATTAACGGAGTTGAAAGAAGTAATCGAACGGGCACATCGGGAACTGTCCGACGCATGGACTCTTGAGAGGTTCAAGGACCCAATGAAATGATCCTTCACCTGCCGGGGGCGCTCCTAGGAATCGTTACAGGGGCATTGGGAGGGTATACCGGGGTGCCACCACCTATGCTACAGAGAAGGCCCCCCAGGCTCTTTATCCTCTCCTCAGATTTTTTCGAGAAAAAAGGGGGCGTTGCTCTGGATGCGCCCGCGCAGATGGTACGCCGTTGGTATTGAGTTTTCCGACACGATAAAAAGAGGATTTTGATGATGGGCGGGGAGCGTCCATGGACTCGACGTGTCCAGAGGCTTTTATAGTTGCGGACCATCCCCGCGTGCCCATACAGACCAGCTATCCTCACAGCACATCCTTGTATGACTGTTCCACCAATCCGACAACATAGTCCAGGTCATCGGCTGATTTCAGATACACGGAACGATTGAGCGACCAGTTATATCCCTCCGAAATCTGCTGCACGAACCCCTTGGGGTCATCGTAGTCGACCGGCCGGAGGAATAGCTTGAGCTGGTTCTTCTGAATGTATATCTCTGCAAAGTTTTTCGTCACCCGGTAGCTGACATAGAGCTTGGTGGCCTTTTCCTGGATGGACTCGTCGAGTTGGAAAATACGTTGGCGAATCTCCTGGAACAATGCCGTCGTATCTGCGGATGCCTTTGCCAGGAGGGCCTCTACCGATGCTTCTTCGGCGACAGTCTGGTCGGCAACGGGCGCGGCGGTCGCCTTGCTCTCGGTCACCGTCAACGGCTCAAGGGCGAATATGTCGTTTTCGTAGTGCCGGTAGAGGAGGAGCTCGATCCGGAGGGGAACGACCTCGACGGTGTCGATGTCGAACTTGCTGTAGGATTCGGCAATGCAGATGACCCGGGGGTTTTTCCAGTCGATCTTGATTGTGTCGGCAACTTCCTTGCCGAGCCTCTTGAGGACCAGCATCTCGAAGAAGTCGACCTTCTGGGCCTTGAGCCACTTGAGGTAGGAGAGGGCCTGGTTGATGACGTTCTCATTCTTGGTGAGCTTATACTCGATGATGACCGGCGCCCCGTCCTTGTCGACTGCCAGGGTGTCGATCCGGCCGCCGAAGGTGGTGGGGTATTCCGTCTCCAGGAAGTACATATCCAGCATCTCCTGGAGGTTCTCCTCAATGATGACCTGGAGCGTCTTCTCCTTGGCCAGCGGCACCGACTTCAGCTTCTTGAACTTGCCATTGATTTTCTTGTAGAGCGGCATGTGATGATCTTATCCCCTGGCGTTGTGCATGTAAGAGGTCAACCTTCGATCAATACTGCCGGCGTGTATCCCGCCTTGATCGCCATCGCAATAGACCGGGGGGTCAAGATCGTCACCAGGCGATCCTCCTCAACCGGAAACGGATCACGGTATCCTTCCGGATTCCAGCAATACAGGTTGCCCCGCCACTTCAGGAGAGCTTTGTCTGGCTTTTCTTGGAGCGCGACAAAGACTGTGTCGGGCAGATCCCCCAACCGCCCAGCCCACACCACCTTTTCCCGGGTTCGCGTTACCCGCTCGGCGTGAATGACCCGATCTACGGCTGCAATGCTGGAGCTTTCATCCAAACCGCGATCGGGGTTGCCACGGAGCCATGCTTCTCTGAACCGGTGAAAATCTTCCCGGCGACATTCCGCGCAGGGGCGGTGACCGGCCGCGAGAGCGGTAGCTTCATCGAGGAAGAAAAGTTCTGTGTACCTGTTTGGAGCATTCAGCTCCCGCTTGATGCCCTTGTACTCCAGTCGGCACGCCACCCAGTTTTGATGCGTCCACCGTTTGGTGGTCAGGATGCCCTGTTCGTCATGGAGAATGCCTCGATTCCCCATTAGGGTGCCACGGGCCGGAGAAGATATGATTTCACCAAATGGCGTGATGCGGTTTTGACGTGGCATGGTTCAGCACCTCCTCGGGAAAAGGGTAATTACAAAGAAACTCATTATGTAGGTTTATGCGGCAATAAGCGCCTTCACCGCAGCTGTTGCCATCTTTTCTGCCTTGGCCTGGGATTTGGCGAGTTTGGCTTCCAGTTCGTCGCAGAGGGCCATAAGTTGGTCGACCTTGGCGACGATGCGGAATAACTCTGGAAGAGGCGGCAGAGGAATTAACAGCTGTTCAAGGATTTCGAGGTTTATGTTCTTTTGGGCAGTTGAAGGGGCAAAATCAAGCAGGCGCGCCTTCGCTGTTCGCATAAAAAATTCAAAGTAGAGAGCATCCCCAATCTCAACACTAGGGACAAAACCAACGACGCTATCAGGAAAACAAGCATCGAACTCCAGTATCCCAGAATCGGCGATATTAGCTGCAATAGTGATACACATGGTCCCCTTAGGCCAAAGTCGGCTTTGGGCCAAGCCAATTTCGCCATAAAGGCCCTTATACGTCCTTACAAAGCATTTTGCACGTGCCACATCACCTGTCTGCACCAGGGGATACTTTCCGTCTTTGTACAATGCAGGATCATTTCTTGGCCTATGTTTTGATTTGCCACGTCCAAGCTCTCCTAACTCGGGGAAACGAGCCCACTTCCACCCTCTCGGTAACTCATAAGGCGCTTCATCGGCGTTAACCGGCGGCAGCGGTTCCGACTTCCTAATCTTCTTCTCCTTCACCAGCCGCTCTTTCTCCGCCTTGATCCTGGCCAGGAGGACCGATGCCGGTTCATCGTTCGGGTTCTGCGGCACGAGCTTCCCCTGAACGGCAAGCTGGAGGATGGCTTGGCGGAGCTTGGCGATGGTTTCCGGGGTGGTGTAGAGGAGGTCGAAGTTGTCCCGGACGAGGCGCCAGGCGGCGGTGAATATCTCCGTCTCACGGGCGTTCAGCAACCGGTCGAGGGCGGCGTTGTTAAGCCGGGTTAGCTTGACGCGGGACCGCTGTTGCCGCTCTTCCAACTCTTCACAGAGGGCCATGAGTTGATCGACCTTGGCGACGATGTGGTGCTGTTCGGCGAGGGGGGGGAAAGGGATTGGGCAGCTTCTTATGTCCTTTAAATATAAAGCTTGTACGGCAGTCGCGCCTGACATTCCCTTCATTAGCGCTTGAGCCCACGCTGTTGATAGCAGAAAATTCAAAAAGTCAGAATTTAACTCTCGCCAGGGCTTCACGAGTATCACGCTCCCCATCAGGCAGTATCTCTCAGGGGTATTGTTAACCGTACATCTACCAATAGTTCCTCGACTACAAACGAGAATGTCTCCAAATTCAGGGTTGCATCGTTCCCAGAACTTGTCTGCATCTTCCCTTGAGACATATTGGAGATCGAAGAAATTAACTCCCTTTTCCGTGACATTTTTTGCTGTGAGGAGAGGAATGCCTGATTTCGTTTTTCTGGGGGAGATGTGCTCACCATCTGTGATGAGATACGAAATGTTGTTTAGCCTCTCCCACTCCCACCCCTGCGGCAGTGCATAAGGCTCTTCATCGGCACTGACCGGCGGCAGAGGGTCAGACTTCTTGATCTTCTTCTCCTTCACCAGCCGCTCTTTCTCCGCCTTGATCCGCGTCAGCAGTACCGACGCCGTCTCATCATTCGGGTCCTGGGGCACGAGCTTCCCCCGTACCGCCAGGGAGAGAATCAGCTCCCGCAGTTTCTGCACCCCGTTAGGCGCCTCGGCCAGGTGGCCGAAGTTGGCAAAGAAGGTTTCCGGGGTCATGCCTTCCCCCCGTCAAGGGCCGCCATCAGCTCCCGCTTGAGGGCGTCGCGGGTCTGGGCCGCCTCTGCCAGGAGCTTCGTGTACTTGGCCAGCAGTTCCTCAGGGTCGCCGTGGTCCTCGTCAACCTTGTTGGGATTCTTGATGTCGAGGTTATAGTTGTTGGCCTTGATCTGTTCCACCGGCACCCGCCAGGCAAACTCACTCTCATCCCGGTTGTCCCACCACGCCTTCTCGGGGGCGAACTCCTCGATCCGCATCGGCTTGGTCTTGGAGTAGCTCTTGTACCCCTCGGGGTACGGGTGCTCGTAGTACCAGACCTCCTTGGTGGGCGACCCCTTGGTGAAGAAGAGGAGGTTGGTCTTGATGCCGGTGTAGGGGTTGAAGACGCCGTTGGGGAGCCGGACGACGGTGTGCAGGTTGCACTCTTCCAGGAGCTTCCCCTTGATGCGGGTCTTGACCCCTTCGCCAAACAGGGTGCCGTCGGGAAGGACAATGGCGGCGCGGCCGCCTTCCTTGAGGATGTGCATGATGAGGAGGAGGAATAGGTCCGCCGTTTCCTTGGTACGGAACGTAGCCGGAAAGTTCCCTTCGATGCCGTCCTCCTCTATCCCACCGAAGGGAGGGTTGGTGACGACCACATCCACCCGATCCTTGGGGCTGTAGTCCCGGAGGGGCCGGGCCAGGGTGTTGTCGTGACGGACGTTGGTGGGAACCTCGATGCCGTGGAGCATCATGTTGGTTGTGCAGAGGAGGTGCGGCAGGGGCTTTTTCTCCACGCCAAAGACGTGCTCCTGGAGGCGCCGTTCATCCTCGGCGGTCTTCACGTATTTGGAGCGGATATGCTCGATGGTGCAGGTGAGGAAGCCGCCGGTGCCGCAGGCGGGGTCGAGGACCTTCTCGCCCAACTGCGGGTCGACCATGTCGACCATGAACTGGGTAACGGCACGGGGGGTATAGTATTCCCCGGCATTGCCGGCGCTCTGGAGGTCCTTCAGAATCTGCTCGTAGATGTCGCCGAAGAGGTGGCGGTCAGCGGAGCGGTTGAAGTCGATGTCGTTGATCTTGTTGACGACCTGGCGGATGAGGGTACCGTTCTTCATGTAGTTGTAAGCATCCTCGAACACGGCGCGGACCACAATGCCGCGCCCGTTCGTCCCGGCATCAAGGGCAAGGTCCTTCATGGTCTTGAACAGGTCGTTGTTGATGAAATCGAGGAGCTCGTCGCCGGTGATCCCCTCGGAGTCGGCAGCCCAGTTCCGCCACCGCAGCCGCTCGGGAATGGGGGATCGGTAGTCATCCTGCATCAGCTCCAGTTCCTGCTCCTGGTCATCGAAGATTTTGAGAAAGAACATCCAGACCAACTGGCCGATCCGCTGGGCATCGCCGTCGACGCCCACGTCCTTGCGCATGATGTCCTGGATGGATTTGATTACACTGCTTACTGACATTCCAGAGGATCCTTTCGTAATACCATGCTTCGGTGGTGCCCTAAGAGTTTACGTACATTATCGGGTTCGCGGCGCCCCTGGAGAAATAGTGCGCGACAGAGCGATCCACGTATTTTTCTCTAACGGCAGGCGGTGCAACTTCTCCTATAAACTCCCAGCGCCCCTTGTAGTCGACATCATGCTTCGGTCGTGTTGCATATGGAGTCGTCCCCGCCGGATGCCACGAGTGAACCGCGTAGACCTCCCTAACGATTCCGTTTGCAACGGCAAGGGCGTAACAAACCTTGTTGCGACGCTCTCCAATTACCCAAACGCCTCGTGTCGCCTCATACAGGGCTTCAGTGCTCAACATGGGTGAGTACATTTGGTTGATGCGGATAAGGACGGCAGGCTCGGAAATGCTGACTGATGGTGATGTGGTTGGCATTGAATCTCCCTTAATACCGTTTATGAAATCATCCTCTCTGGTACAGCTCCGCTTCCATCTCACGGATTGCCTCTTCAAACTTGTCCCGTCCACCGAAGCTCTTGATGATCTCCATGGGGGTGCCGTACTTGTCAAAGGGGTTGACCCGGAGAATCTTGACGTCCTCGATGTTCTGGACCCCCTCGTCGGCATATTTGGTAAGCAGTTCATCCAGCACCGCCCGGGCCTGTTCCCCGTACCGGGTGAAGTAGTTCCGCTTCCGGACGTTCTCGGCCCTCTCCCGGCGTGTCAGGGGGGGCTGGTCAAAGGCAACGTGGCAGATGAGGTCGAAGGGGTCGAAGTCCTTCCCCACCTCGTCGGCCAAGGCGTCCAGCAGAACCCCCTGCTCTTCCAACTCGGCAATGATGGCCTGCTTCTTCTCCGCGCCATTCCACTTGCGCAGGAAGGCATCAAGGGAGGTGTAATCCTTGAGGACCGCATTGCGGGTGTAGTCCTTCAGGGATTCGGTGATGAGCTTGCCGTCCTTCCCGTAATACTGGACCCGCTCGGCAACAACGAAGACCGGCACGTCGCCGACCACATATTTCCGAAGCGGCTCGGGGGGCTTCGGGCCACTACCTCCGCCTGGTGGTTCGGGAATAGGTGGCTCAGGGATGGGGCCGTCTTCACCATCGTCCGGACCTTCCGGCGGCTCGGGGGGAATGGGTGATTCCTCGGGTTTCGGCTCGAAGATCACCACGGGGTCGCCGTCGAAGTCGGGGTCGGCAAAAAGCTCGGTCGCCTTCTTGAAGTCCATGATGGTGAAGTAGAATTTGCCGTAGTCTTCATTGATACGAGTCCCCCGGCCGATGACCTGTTTGAAGGTAGTCATGGACTGGATGGTCTGGTCAAGGACGATCAGCTTGCAGGTCTGGGCATCGACGCCGGTATTCATGAGCCGCGAGGTGGTGGCGATGACCGGGTAGCGGCTCTCCGGGTCGATGAAGTTGTCCAGTTCCATTTTGCCGAGGTTGTCATCCCCGGTGATTTTCATGACGTACTTGCTGTTATCGGCGGCGAGGTCGGCGTTGTGATTCACCAGGGCCTGGCGCATCCGCTCGGCGTGGTCGATGTCCTCGCAGAAGACGATGGTCTTGTCGAAGCGGTTGGTTCCCTTGAGGAATTCCGTAACCTTGCGGGCGACCAGATCGGTGCGCTGCTCCAGGATGAGGTTCCTGTCGAAATCCTTCTGGTTGTAGATGCGATCCTCGATAAGCTGACCATGCTTGTCCACCTTGCCGTTTTCAGGCCGCCAGCCGGTCAGGTCCTTGTCCAGGTCTATGCGAACGACCTTGTAGGGGGCCAGGAAGCCGTCCTCGATTCCCTGTTTGAGGGAGTAAGTGTAGACCGGTTCGCCGAAGTAGGTGATGTTGGAAACATCCTTGGTTTCCTTCGGGGTGGCGGTGAGTCCGATCTGGGTGGCGGACGTGAAGTATTCGAGGATCTCCCGCCAGGCAGAATCCTCAGAGGCGCTTCCCCGGTGGCATTCGTCCACGACCACGAGGTCGAAGAAGTCAGGGGAGAACTCCCGGTAGATGTTCTTGAACTCCTCGGTCCCGGAGACAGCCTGGTACAGGGCGAGGTAAATCTCGTAGGACTTGTCGACCGTGCGGTTACGAATCTTCGTCATCGCTCCGCCGAAGGGCTTGAAGTCATTGGTCATGGTCTGGTCGATAAGGATGTTGCGGTCGGCCAGATAGAGGATGCGTTTATTGGTCCTGGATTTCCAGAGGCGCCAGATGATCTGGAAAGCGGTGTAGGTCTTGCCGGTACCGGTGGCCATGACCAGGAGAATACGGTCCTGCCCCCGGGCGATGGCCTCCACGGTGCGGTTGATGGCGATCCGCTGATAGTAGCGAGGCTCTTTGCTACTGCCGTCATGGTGGTAAGGGTGCTCAATAACCTCCTCGGTGGGCTCGTCAATCCCCTTCCAGGCCTTGTACCGTTGCCAGAGGTCGTTGGGTGAAGGAAACGCGTCCAGAGCCAATTCCTGCTCGATGGGATTGTGCATGCCGGTGCGGTCGTGGAAGAGGAAGCCATCACCGTTGGAGCTGAAGGCAAAGGGGAGATCGAGGATCTCGGCGTAGTCCAGTGCCTGCTGCATGCCGTCGCCGACGGTGTGGTTGTTGTCCTTGGCCTCGATGACGGCAATGGGGAGGTTCGGTTTATGGTAGAGGATGTAATCAGCGCGCTTTGCCTTCCCGCGCGTGTGGAGCTTGCCCTTGACGATGATCCGCCCCTTGGTGAAGAACTCTTCACGGATTTGAGTGTGAAGGTCCCACCCGGAGCTTTGTACGGCAGGAGTGATGAACTTCGAGCGGATGTCCTGCTCGGACATGGATTTCTTATTCACCGGCGCCTCCCATCATCGTCATAACATGAAAACATCCATTTTCTTTACGTTGTGGACTGCGGGCTGTCAACAGATTAGTCGAGGTTTAGGGGATCTGATTGGAATTGCACCCAAAGTTTTCAAGGAGGCTGGAGGACCGGTGACGGCAGGAGTCGTGGCCCCGCACAGAAGCGCCCGGGCCTTATGGCGCGAGGCCATAGTTAGTTACTTGATGTGCTTGTGTATTTCCTGTGTAATCGGGCAGGGAAAATTACACACAAACCGAGATATTGCCGGAGGTTCCGATCATCGCCACACACGAAATATTGTTGCACTATCAAATATTTAGGATATATCGGGATCATTCGTGAGCTTTAGCTTCCAGCACTGAAAATCCACGTGTCGGCGGTTCGACTCCGTCCCTGGGCACCATAAGAAACGTAAGGGGTTAGCCATCAAAGGCTGACCCCTTTTTCTTTTTCTGCATACGCCCCCCGCAAACCCTTGTCTTGCCACCAATCCCCTTACTTTTCACTGTTGCCAAACCGTTTCCTTTTGTGCAACACTATTTTGTATCCAAAATATTTGCATGCAAATTTTATCCATGGGAAAGCAGGGAGATGGCCAAACCTCCGTCAGACAGGATGGTTGCGGAGATCATGGACAACATCCGCCGGGTGTTCCAGGTGGTGAACGAGCAATCGAAACAGGTTGAGCGGGAAACCGGGCTGACGGGTCCCCAGGTCTGGGCGATCAAGGTGATTTCAGAGCATGGGCCGGTGCGGGTTTCGGACCTGGCCATGAAGATGTACCTGCACCCCGCGACGGTGGGCGGCATCCTCGACCGGCTTGAAAAGCGGGGGCTGATCTCGCGGAACCGGTCGACGGAGGACCGTCGCGTCGTGGAGGTATCCCTGACCGATGAGGGGCGCAGCCTTGTGGAGCACTCCCCGGAGGTGGCTTCCAACAAGATCACCCATGGATTGGAGTCCCTGGAGAACGAGGAACTTTCCGTCATCCACCGCGGCCTCGACCGCCTGGCCGTGATTCTGGATGCCAAGGGGCTGCCACCCCGGCTGATCGGCACGGCAGAGGTAAACCTCCCCCGGGGCGGACGGGGTCGGTCCACACCACCGCCAGGAGAAACGCAGGGATGACGTCACCATGGATTCCGAAATCGATCGAAGCCCTCAAAGGGTACAGCAGAAGCGATTGTGCCGCCGACATCACTGCCGGCATCACGGTGGGGCTGGTGGCTCTCCCCCTTGCCATGGCGTTCGGCATCTCGTCCGGCATCACGCCCCAGGCTGGCATCTACACCGCGGTGATCGCCGGGTTCCTGATCTCGGCCCTGGGGGGATCACGGACCCAGATCGGCGGCCCCACCGGTGCATTCGTCGTGGTCATCGCGTCAATAATCGTAAAGCATGGCCTCTCGGGTCTTCTGATGGTCACCATGATGGCAGGGGTCATCCTGCTGTTCCTGGGCTTCACGGGACTCGGCAACGCGGTGAAGTTCATCCCCCGTCCGGTCATCATCGGTTTCACCAACGGGATAGCGGTCCTCATCGCATCGACCCAGATCAAGGATTTCCTGGGGCTGAAGGTTGAGGGCTCCCCCAGCGAATTCCTTGAGCGGATGAGGTTCATCGGCGAACACATCACCACGATGGATGCCGCGACCGTGGCCCTTGCCCTGGCCTCACTGGCGGTGATCCTCATCGTGCCACGCTTCACCCGGCGCGTTCCCGGCTCGATCGTGGCACTCATCGGCGCAACCGTCTGCGTGAGCCTCTTCGGCATTCCTGTCGAGACGATCGGCAGCAGATTCGGCGGCATCCCCAGCGGGTTTCCCACCTTTCAGTTCCCCGAGCTCCGCCCCGACCTGATCATGCCTCTTCTCCCCTCGGCGCTCACCGTGGCGCTCCTGGCGGCCATCGAGAGCCTGCTCTCGGCGGTGGTGGCCGATTCCATGAGCGGGGACAGGCACAACTCCAACGTGGAACTTGTGGCACAGGGGGTCGCAAACCTGACGGTGCCGCTGTTCGGCGGCATTCCGGTTACGGGCGCCATTGCCCGGACCGCCACCAATATCCGGTCCGGGGCGCGCTCGCCGGTGGCCGGCATGGTCCACGCCCTGACGCTGCTCTGCATCCTGCTCTTCGCGGCCCCTCTCGCTCGCCACATCCCCCTCGGCACCCTGGCGGCGGTACTCTTCGTCGTCGCCTACAACATGGGCGAATGGCGCGAGATACCGATGATCCTCCGGCTCGACCGGAAAGACATCGCCGTCTGGCTCATCACCTTCGCCCTGACGGTGGTGGCCGACCTGACCATTGCCGTGGAGGTGGGGATGGTGCTCGCCGCCCTCCTCTACATCTACCAGGTCTCGCGGACCACCGTGGTTGCGCCGCTGACGGCGGAGGCCATCGAGAAGGCCAGGTCCCACATCGTACAGGACCAGACCATTCCCCACTATGTCAGCATGTTCCACATCCAGGGACCGTTCCTCTTTGGCGCCGCGGAGAAGCTGAACCAGATGGCTCTCAAGGTGGACGAGCTGCAGCCGATCGTCATCCTCCGCCTGCGCTACATGACCGCCCTCGACGCAACGGGGCTCCATGCCATAGAGCAGTTCCACGACAAGCTGCACAAGTCGGGACGGACCCTCATCCTCTGCGGCAGCCGGGGACAGCCCAAGAGGCTCATCTACACCTCCTCGCTCCCCCGCATCATCGGCGCCCGGAACATCCTGCCGAACATCCGTTCCGCCCTGAGCCGGGCGGCGGACATCAACGAGCGGTTTGGCGGCGTCGGCGAAGAGGCCGCCATGGGCCTTGCGGAAGCGCCGGTCTGACCCCTTTAAGGGCTTTTGAAAAACGTAGTGAGGAGGCCGGGATGCTAGGCGCAAGTGAGCGAAAAGGCGGGGCGTACCCGTTGGTACGTTGAGCTTTTGAGCGAACGGCACAATTTGCGGAGCAAATTGGACAGCGCAGGCTGCCCGAAGGGCGAGGCCGTAAGGCCGAGTCAGCAACGCAAACCGGCCCCGCAATAGTTTTTCAAAAGCCTGTTTAACGCGAGCGATTCCGTTCCCGCAGATGCCGGCAATGGGATCTCTCGCCACCCGTCCACTGATTTCAGAATGTTGCACAGTAACCCTTCCCGCAACCTTTCAAGCGGATTGACACACTCCCCCAACAAATGATAATAAGTTTTCTTTAAATCATTGATGGGCCAACGAAAGTCTCATCAACACCCCCGCCTGTTTTACCGTTTCGAACCCGTGCCAGATGCAGAGGGAGAATCCGATGAAGCGCCACGCTGTTCTGTTGTCGTTGTTGCCTGTTGTCATGGTGCTCTGTTCGTGTACCACCACGCCCCCGCCGAAGCCCCCCCTCGACTGGGGATACGAGAAGGAGGCGATCCGCATCAAACTGACGGGCGACCCGCAGCTGAACCTCTTCCAGCGTAGCCCCCATGCGCTGGTGGCCTGCCTCTACCAGCTCCGGGACCCGAACGCCTTCAACCAGTTCAGGAGCGAGGCCGATGGCCTCGTGCGCCTGCTGGAGTGCGGCCGCTTCGATCCCAGCGTGGCTTCGACCCGAAGGCTCGTGATCCAGCCGGGCCAGGAACTTTCCGAAGCTCTCGACCGGGCCGAGGGAGCCAAGTACGTGGGGTTCGTGGCCGGCTACTACAACCTCCACAAGGAGCGCTCCGCCCGCCTCTACCCAATTCCCGCGGTGGAGGAGGTCAAGGGATTCATCAGCCGGACCCGGGACGTGAAGCCGGGACAAATCGACATCAAGCTCATCCTGGGCCCCCAGGAGCTCCAAGAAGTGAAGGAGGAACCAGAAAAGCCATGACCGCCCATCCCCCCCTCCACTGGCACCAGGGGCTCTTTCTCCAGCCCCAGCATTTCCAGCTCCTGGACCTGTCGATCCAGGGACGCCTCGCACCCCTTTTCGGCAATCTCCACCCCCATTTCTGGGGAGTCGGCGAGCTGGAAATCGAGGAGAGCGCCCTCGGCACCCGGGTCTTCAGCATCCTTTCAGGGGAGCTCCTCTTCCCCGACGGCACCTGGGCGGTCCTGGGTGAAAACGCCCTTTGCGAGCCCCGCTCCTTCGACGGGGCGTGGTTCGAGGGGGACAGGCCCCTCATGGTCTCCGTGGGAATCCGCAAGTGGCAGGAGGCGGGGGAGAACGTGACCACGGTGGAGCGCCTGGAGGGGCTTGCCGCAGTCTCCACCCGCTTCGCCGCGGCAATGGACCCGGAGGAGGCACGGGATCTCCACGCCGGCGGCCCCCCGGGGCAGGTGAAGCGACTGCGGCACGTGGTGAAGATTTTCTGGGAGAACGAGCGGGACCAGCTGGGTGACTGGCTCCTGATCCCCGTAGCGCGCCTTGAGCGCTTCGGCGCCGAGGTCCGCCTCTCCCGCCGGTTCATTCCCCCCTCCCTCTCCCTCGATGCCAGCGAGCCCCTCTTTCGCGTCGTGCGGGAGATCCGGGACCAGGTGGCCGCACGGGGGCGGCAGCTGGAGGAGCACAAGAAGCAGCGCGGCATCCAGAACGCTGAGTTCGGCTCCCGGGATCTGGTCTACCTCCTGGCGCTCCGCTCCCTGAACCGCCACGTGCCGCTCCTTTTTCACCTGACCGAGGCCCGGCGGGTCCACCCCTGGGACGCCTACGGCGCCCTGCGGCAGCTCATCGGCGAGCTGGCCTCCTTCTCGGAGCGGGTCTCGGCCCTGGGAGAGCTGGACGACGGGGTAAGGCTCCTCCCCCCCTACGACCACCGCGCCCTCGGCGACTGTTTCAGCGCGGCCCGGGACCTTATCGCCCAGCTCCTGGACGAGATCACCGCCGGCCCCGACTACGTGATCCGGCTTCTCCACGACGGCACCTTCTTCAGCGCCGAGCTGAAGCCGACGGTCTTCGACGGCGGGAGCCGCTACTACCTGGCCCTGCGGACCAAGGAGGAACCGGCCGCCTTCCTCCCGTCCCTGGGAACCGCCGCGAAACTCAGCGCCCGGGGGCACCTGCCGGTTCTGGCGGCTCGGGCACTCCCCGGCATCGAGCTGGCCCACCTGCCGATCCCCCCCCAGGAACTGCCGCGCCGCTCCGACACCCACTACTTCGCCGTGGATGCCGCCAGCGACCAGTGGCCCCTGGTGGAGCGGGAGCACACCTTGGCCCTCTACTGGACCAGCGCCCCCGCCGATCTGGAGGTGGAGCTGATGGTGGTGGCGCGAGACTAATCCATGCGCGAGGAACGCCTTCTGGAACGGATCCGCTCCTTCGAGCGGGACCCGGCGCGACGCGGCCGCCCTGACCACGGCCGCCTGGTGGACTCGGTCCTGGCCCACCTGCGCCAGATCCTCAACACCCGGCAGGGGAGCGCCCCCATCGCCCCCGACTACGGCGTCCCCGACTTCCTCGACTTTCTCCAGACCTACCCCGATTCGGTGCGGGAGATCGAGCGGAGCATCCGCACCGCCATCCAGACCTACGAGCCCCGCCTCGACGGGGTGCGGGTCACCTTCATACCCCAGGAGGACGACGTGCTGGCGCTCCGGTTCCAGATCACCGCCCGGATCGCCGGCGGCGACGGAGGAACGGTCCGCTTCGAGACCGTGGTGGACACCGACGGCAAGATTGCAGTTAAAAGATGACCATTTCCGCACAGAGAGTACACGAGCAATGATCACCCGCCACTATACTGAAGAGCTGGCCCGCCTCAAGGAGCTGGGGGCCGAATTCGCCCAGAGGCACCCGGCCTTGGCCCCAATGCTCGGAGGAGCCTCGGCCGACCCGGACGTGGAACGGCTCCTGGAGGGGGTCGCCTTCCAGACGGCGCTCCTGCGCCGGAAGCTTGACGACGACTTCCCCGAGCTGGTCCACGACATGGTGCGGCTCGTGGCCCCCCACTACCTGCGGCCGATTCCCGCATCCACCATCGTCGCCTTCGAGCCGAAGCCCTCCCTGGTCCAGCCCCAGACGATCCCGGCCGGGATGCAGCTCGCCTCGGTTCCGGTTGAGGGGACCCGCTGCCTCTTCCGCACCACAAGCCCGGTGGAGGTGCATCCCCTGGCGCTCCAGGACGCCGCCTTCAGCCAGCCGGCCGGCAAGGCCCCGGCCGTGACCCTTCGGCTGGCCCTCGCGGGAATCACCCTCGACCAGTGGCACCCCCTCTCCCTGCGGCTCTTCCTGGCGGCCGGGGAGGCAGAGGCGGCGGAGCTCTACCTCCTCCTCTCCCGCTCCGTCTCCCGCATCATCATCACCCCCGCCGACGGGGGACAGGGTGCCGTCCTGCCGGCAAGCTGCCTGAAACCGGCGGGTTTCTCAGCGGATGAACACCTCATCCCCTATCCGCCCCACGCATTCCCCGGCTACCGGCTCCTCCAGGAATACCTGACGGCCCCCCGCCGCTTCTTCTTCCTCGACCTGACCGGCTGGGAGCAGTGGACGGGGCGCGGCCCCGGCGGACGGTTCAGCGTCACCTTCGAGCTGAGGAGCGCCCCGGCCCAGCCGCCCAGGGTGAGCCGGGAGAGCATCGCCCTCTTCGCGGCCCCGGCCATCAACCTTTTCGCCCACGATGCCGACCCGATCCCCCTGGACCACCGCAAGGAGCGCCGCCTCCTGCGGCCGGCGGAGATGCCCCCCGGCCACGCCGAGGTCTTTTCGGTGGACCGGGTCACCGCCTTCGAGCGGGGCACCTCCCGGGAGTACCCCCTCTCCCCCTTCGAGGCGTTCCGGATGCCTGCCGACGGCCGCCCCACCTACCACACCACCATCGCGGCCTCCCCCTTCAGGGACGGCTGCGACGTCCGGCTCTCCCTCGCCTATCCGCCGGGAACGGTCCCCCCGGAGGGGACGACCCTGTCGGTCTCACTCACCTGCACCAACGGCAGGCTCCCCGAGAGCCTCCGGGTCGGCGACCTCCAGGAACCGACCCGGGATGCGCCGGCCTTTGCCTCGTTCCGGAACATCACCCCCATCACCCCGTCGGCGCCGCCCCCCCTGGGGCCGAACCTCCTCTGGCGGCTCCTCTCGGCCATCCCCCTGAACCGCCTCTCCGTGGCCCACGCCGACAACCTGCGGGAGTGCCTCGGACTCTACCTCTTCCCCGGCGGCGACCGGACCCTCCTTGCGGCCAACCGGCGCCGGATCGACGGGATCGAACGGGTCACGACCCGCCAGGCGGACCGCATCGTGCGCGGCGCCCCCATGCGGGGGATCGAGATCAGGATCGATATGCGCGGCGACCACTTCGCGGGGCCGGGCGATCTCTTCCTCTTCGGGGCGGTCCTGGACGAGTTCCTGGCGGGAAGCGCCACCCTCAACACCTTCACGCGCCTGACCATCCGCGAAACCGTGCGGGGAGAGGAGTACCAGTGGCCGCAGAGAGCCGGATACCAGCCGCTCCTATAGAAGAGGAACTCCTCGACCGGGGGCACGAGTTCTCCTTCCTCCAGGTGATACGAATCCTGGAGCTTCTCGCCCGGAGGGACGGGACCAGGCGGCCCGTGGAGGTGGTCCCCCGCCTCTCCTTCGGCTTTCCGGCGGCGGACGTGGCCGGGGTGGAGCGGAGCGGCGACGGCTACCGGGTCACCGCCACCTTTCTGGGGCTCTACGGCCAGGCGACCCCCCTCCCCTCCTTCTACACCGAGGAGCTCATCGACGAGGAATCCGCGGACAGTTCCGCCAGCCGGGATTTCCTCGACATCGTCAACCGCCACCTCTACGGCCTCTTCGCGGACGTTGCCCGCAAGTACCGCCTCTTTCTTCAGGTGGACGAACACCGGAACGCCGATATCGAGGAGCGGCTCCACTCCCTGGGGGGCCATGGCGACGGGACGCTCCGGGCGAGGCTCCCCGAGTCCCGGTCGCTGTTGCGCTACACGGGGCTCTTCGCCCAACACCCCCGGTCGGCCCTGGGGCTGCGGACGCTCCTGGCCGACGCCCTTGGCGCATCCGTAGAGGTTATCTCCGCCGTCCCCCGCACCGTGACGGTGCCGCCGGAGGAACGATCCCGCCTCGGCGCGGCGGGGACCCTCGGCGTGGACGCCTTTGTGGGCTCCGAGATCCCGGACCGCTCCGGCATGTTCCGCATCGAGGTGGGCCCCCTGGACCGCGACCGGTTCGCCGCGCTCCTCCCCGGCACCCCGGAGCGCAAGCGCCTCGACCTCCTGGTCTCCCTCTACGTCACCGACCCCCTCGCCTACGGGATCGAGCTGATCCTAGCCCCCGGCGAAGCCCCGCCGCCCATGCTCGGAGGAGGCATCCGGCTCGGGTGGGACGTGTGGGTGACGTCGGGGGAGGATGTGGGGAGGGTGTCGGTGAGCTTTCCCGGCGGGGGGTGAAGGGATGAGCCATCCCCGGCAGCAGTCGGCTTTTCATCCAAACGATTCCAAGGAGAATGTGACATACCATGCTTACCGTTGACCTGAAAGCCCTCATCTCCCGTCTCAACCCCCACTGCTCCGGCGCCCTGGAAGGGGCGGCGGGCATCTGCGTGGCCCGGGGCCACTACGAGGTAACCGTGGAGCACCTCCTGGCACGGCTTCTGGACGAGCCCGGGGGGGATCTTCCCCTCATCCTCCGGGCCTTCGAGGTGGATGCCGCCGCCGTGAAGTCGGGGATAACCCGGGTCCTCGACGAGCTTCCCGCCGGCAATTCGGGGAAGCCGGTCTTCTCGCCGGTGCTCCTGGAGTGGCTCCAGGCGGGGTGGCTCATCGCCTCCCTCGATCTGGGGGGGGAGCGGGTCCGGTCCGGCGCACTGCTCCTGGCGCTCCTGGCCAGGCCGCTGCAGCTTTCGGCGGGGCGCTACGTGGATCTCCTCATGCCCATGGGGCGGGAGACGCTCCTTGCCCGCTTCAGCACGGCCACGGCGGGGTCGGCGGAACATGCCCCTGCCAGTGGCCCCGCTGCGCCCACGGACGAGTCCCCCCGGGGGACCACGGCCCTTGACCGCTTCTGCACCGACTTTACCCGCCAGGCGGCGGAGGGGAAGATCGACCCGGTCTTCGGCCGGGACCGGGAGATCGGCCAGATGATCGACATCCTGGCCCGGCGGCGGAAGAACAACCCCATCATCGTCGGTGAGGCTGGGGTCGGGAAGACCGCCGTGGCCGAGGGGCTGGCGCTCCGGATCGTGGAGGGGGACGTCCCCGAGGCCCTGCGGGAGGTGCGGCTCCTGGGTCTGGATCTGGGGCTCCTCCAGGCGGGGGCCGGGGTGAAGGGGGAGTTCGAGAACCGGCTGAAGGGGGTCATCGAGGAGGTGAAGGGGTCGCCCCGGCCGGTCATCCTCTTCATCGACGAGGCCCACACCATCATCGGCGCCGGCGGGCAGACCGGAGGGGGGGACGCGGCCAACCTCCTGAAGCCGGCCCTGGCCCGGGGGGAGCTGCGGACCATCGCCGCCACCACCTGGAGCGAGTACAAGAAGTATTTCGAGAAGGACGCGGCCCTGGCCCGGCGGTTCCAGCCGGTGAAGCTGGACGAGCCCGACGTGGAGACCGCCGTCCTCATCCTCCGGGGGCTCAAGGAGAAGTACGAGGCGGCCCACGGGGTCACTATCCGGGACGACGGGATCCGGGCGGCGGCGGAGCTGTCGTCACGCTACCTCACGGGACGCCAGCTCCCGGACAAGGCGGTGGACCTCCTGGACACGGCGGCGGCCCGGGTAAAGCTCCTTCTCACGGGCAAGCCCGGTGCCGTGGAGGAGAAGGAGCGCCGCATCCAGGCCCTGGAGCGGGAGGAGGCAGCCATCTCCCGGGACCGTCTCCACGGCCGGAGCGTGGACGAGGAACGCTTGACCGAACTGACCGGCGAGCTGGCTGCGCTGCGGGTGGAACTGGCCGCCGTCACGGAGCGGTGGCACCGAGAGCGGGAGCTGGCCGCGGAGGTGGCGGCCCTCCGGAAGGAGCTGGCGGCTGAAGCGGAAGGCAATGGGGAGCGGCGCGACGACCTGACGCAGCAGGTGGCGGAGGCCACGGCCCGGCTGGCGGAATTCCAGGGAGACGCCCCCCTCATCCGGATCGAGGTGGACCCGGAGGTGGTGGCCCGAGTGGTGGCTGACTGGACCGGCATCCCCCTGGGGAGCCTCCAGAAGGACCGGGCCGCCGGGGTCCTCACCCTGGAGGAGGACCTGAGCCGCCGCATCAAGGGGCAGGAGCCGGCCCTCTCCGCCGTGGCCGAGGTGCTCCGCTCCTCGGCGGCGGGGCTCAAGGACCCGCGCCAGCCACTGGGGGTCTTCCTCCTGGTGGGACCGTCGGGGGTGGGGAAGACCGAGACGGCCCTGGCCGTGGCCGATCTGCTCTTCGGGGGGGAGCGCTTCCTCACGGTCATCAACATGAGTGAGTTCCAGGAGCGCCACACCACGAGCCGCCTCATCGGTTCCCCGCCTGGGTACGTGGGGTACGGCGAGGGGGGTGTCCTCACGGAGGCGGTGCGCCGCCAACCCTACTCGGTGGTGCTCCTTGACGAGGTGGAGAAGGCCCATCCCGACGTCCTCAACCTCTTCTACCAGGTCTTCGACAAGGGGATGCTGGCCGACGGCGAGGGGCGGGTGATAGATTTCGCCAACACGGTCATCTTCCTCACGAGCAACCTGGCGTCGGAGGTCATTACGTCCCTCTGCGGCGATGACCGGCAGCCCACGGCGGAGGAGCTTGGCACGGCGATCCGTCCCCACCTCTCCCGGCACTTCAAGCCGGCGCTCCTGGCCCGGATGTCGGTGGTCCCCTTCCTGACCCTGGCTCCGGAGTACCTGGGGGAAATAGTCACCCTCAAGCTGGGGCGGGTCGCCGACCGGCTCCGGGAGAACAGCCGGAGGTCGCTCTCGTGGACCCCGGCGGTTACGGCCCGGATCGCCGCCCGCTGCACCGAGGTGGAGAGCGGCGCCCGGACCATCGACCACATCCTGAGGAGCACTCTTCTCCCGCTTCTTTCCCGGGAACTGCTCACGCGGCTCGGCACGGGAAAGACGCCGGAGACGGTCCACCTCGACACAACGGACGACGGCTCCTTTGCCGTCGCCTTTGACACCGACGGAGGTATGCACCCATGAATCACCGTACCAGAACGAGCCGTTTCGCCAGGATGGCGCTGATCGTATCCCTTTCCCTGACAGCGGCCTGCGCAACGGTTACTACGGCACCCGTCGAAGAAAAGGCCGGTCCCCAGGCACCGGGGGTCGGTTTCAACGCCGAGTCTCCAACCCCGGAAGCGGCGCCGGCGGCCGTCACCCCGCCGTCAACTCCGCCCCAGTCCCCCGGCGTCGAAACGACGTCGGCACCACCCAATGTGCCGGTCTCCGGAAGGATCACCCCCCGTCAGAAGTATGTAAACGTCCGCCCGGCCCCCTCCACCGACAACAGGCCGGTGGCAGTGCTCATGGGAGGGAAGAAGGTGGAGGTCCTCGCCGAGGAGGGGACATGGGTGAAGATTCGCTGGACCCGGGGCAAAAAGGTGTTTGAGGGGTGGGTCGTCACAAAATTTGTGGAAAAGCCAGAGTAACGCGACACGGTCGCGCCACCACTTCCCACCGACAGGGGTGTGGCCGGCAATTCGGCAACACCCCTACTTGTTCCCCGTTCGCAGTTCCGCACCGCCTCACCTCACCTGATCGACCCGGTTTTCATACCATCGTTCCACCCTGTCCCAGCCGTGTGCTTTTTCTAAAAAAAAAACTCTAAAGTTTCTGATCACGGCTCCGATAAGCAATCGTATACATCAGGGAATCCCTGACTTGACGATAGCCGGAACAAGCACTTTCACTTCAACCGCGACAGCGAGATCCAGAAGAGGGGCATGCCCACATGACAACGTTGCCGACACGTTCAGCGGGAAGTTCATCCCCTGGAAAGCCCCTGCACCTGGTCGGGTTCAGGGTCGGGGTTGAAGAGTACTGCTTCGAGATCCTCAAGGTGCGGGAGATCATCAGGATGGCCCCGATCACGGCCGTCCCCACTGCGCCCATGCATGTGGAAGGAATCCTCAATCTGCGCGGCAGGATCGTCCCCATCATCGACTTCCGCAAACGGTTCAACATACCGTGCGACTGCACAATCGATGAGTCGGAGAAAGTGATCATCGTGACCGCCACCACAAACGCAACCATCGGCTTCATCGTTGATGGGCTGAGCCAGGTCATGAAAATGCCCGCCGAGGATCTGTCGCCGGCGCCGGCGGGCGCCACGGGGTGCGATGCCGAAGCCATCCGGGGGGTCGGCAACGTGGGGGACCGGCTGGTCATCGTTCTCGACCTGGAGAAGATGTTTTCCGCCGACGAAATGACCGACCTGGCAGGGTCGTTGGCCTCCCGGCCGGGAGGATATTTCTGATATGTAGGGCAGGGCGCTTCATTCCGGCGGCCCTGATCGTACTGAGTATAGATACAGCTGCGGTTTCAGCCGTAGTGACAACGGAGTCACCACGCCTTCAATACCATGTCGGCCGTCAGGTGACCCAATCCCCCAGGAGAAGGGACCTGACCATGTCCGACCTCATGACCACCCGCGCCGCCCTCCAGGAGACCATGACCTTCCTCGGCGCCATCGCCGGCGGCATCGAAGAGGCCATCGGCGAATCCGCCAACAGCATCACCTATCTGGCCGGCAAACGGCTCGGCATGCGGTTTTCCGAGAACGTCCCGAAGACCGATGACGTGGAGGAGGCCCTGGATTCCGTCCACCGGGTGCTCCTCGACAACAACTGCCTCTGGCACTTCGAGACGTTCAAGGCCCACGACCGGCCGGCCCTCGTCCAGACCACCGACAGCGGCGACGAGGACCTCCACCTCGTCTTCCGGGACTGCATGATCCGCCAGTCCCTCTTCCGCTTCGGCCACACCCAGAAGGGCTCCCTCTGCACCATGATGTTCGGGTTTTTCTCCGGGGCGCTCCTGAACGTCATGGGGGTCGACTCCACCCTGGAGATCCTCCACGCCGGGGAGAACGCCTGCCTGAAACGCCTGGTGATCCACAAGAAAAGGGGGGAAGTCCAGTGAGCTCCATACCCATCAATCTGGAGTGGCTGAGCGACTGCTCGGGCTGCCATGTGGCCATCGTCGACCTGCACGAGAAGATTCTCGCGGTCCTGGACTCCGTCACCATCCAGCGCTGCCCGGTGCTGACCGACGTGAAGGACTACCCGAAGGCGAAGCTGGGGCTCGTCTCCGGCGCCATCCGCTCCGAGCACGACCGCCACGCGGCCATCGAGATGCGCAAGAGCTGCGACCTGATCATCGCCTGGGGCTCCTGCGCCGTGTACGGGGGAATCGCCGGGGCCGGCAACGTCCACTCCCGCGAAGAAATAATCGACGCGGTCTACACCAGCAACAAGACCACCGGGACCCATGCCCCCCCAAGCCGGGAGGTGTCGGCCCTGGAGCCCACCGTCTCCCCCCTGGACAGCGTCATCGACGTGGACCTCTATCTCCCCGGCTGCGCCCCCCATCCGGCCTTCGTCTTCGACGCCCTCCTGGCGCTGCTGGAAGGGCGCTCGCCCCGCACCGCCACCGGGGAATCGGTCTGCGCCCGGTGCCGGAGGAAGATGGAGAAGACGGAGGTTGACCGGATCAAAAAGAACTCCGAAGGGGTTCCCGACCCGGAGCGCTGCTTCCTGAGCCAGGGGTACCTCTGCATGGGATCGGTGACCCTGGACCGCTGCATGTCCCCCTGCCCCCTGAACGGGATACCGTGCAGCGGCTGCGCCGGGGCCACCATGCAGGTGCTGACCGAGCCCAACCGGGACATCCGGACCGAGATCGCCGAGCGGATGTCGCGCCTGACGGAGATCCCCCGGGAGGCCATCGTCCGGGAGATCGAGCGGACGGCGAAGACCCACTATTCCTACACCATGGCGACCCCCATGATTGGCAAGAAGCCCACCTTCCTGATCCAGAAATGGACCGACGAGGAACGAGACGACTATGAACAAGACCATAACCATTGATCCCGTCACCCGCATCGAAGGGCACGCCCGGGTTTTCATCAATCTGGACGATACGGGGGGGCTCGCCTCGGCGGGGCTCGTGGTGAACGAGCTGCGGGGATTCGAGAAGATCCTGACCGGCATGGACGCGGACCGGATGCCCCTGGTCACGGCCCGCATCTGCGGGGTCTGCCCCACGGCCCACCACCTGGCCGCCACCAACGCCCTGGACAACGCGGCCGGGGTGGAGCCGCCGCCGGCAGCCAAGCTGTTGCGGGAGCTCATGTACATGGGGCACCTGATCCACTCCCACTGCCTATCCCTCTTCGTGCTCCAGGGGCCCGACCTGGTCCTGGGGCTCGACGCCGACCCGGCCATCCGCAACGTGGTGGGGGTGGTCCAGGCGGTCCCCGACATCGCCAAAAAGGCCCTCCAGTGCCGCTCCATCGGCCAGAAGATCAACGAGCTGGTGGGGGGGCGGGGGACCCACCCCGTCACGTCCGTGGCCGGGGGGATCGCCTTCGTGCTCGACGCCGACCGGGAGCGCCAGCTGAACGCCTGGATCGACGAGGCCCACGGGCTGGTGCTGGAGCTGGCGCCGGTGGTGAAGCAGCTTCTCATGAAGATGCTCGACTCCCACCCGGCCATGCTGAAGGAGTGGGTCGCCCCGGCCTGGAGCGTCGGCACCGTGAAGACCGACGGGACCATCGCCCTGGTGAACGGCGAGATCCGGGCCGTGGACCAGGGAGGCTCCCTGAAAGCCCAGTTCCCCACGGCGGATTACGACTCTCATATGTCCGAATCGGCGGTGGAGTTCTCCTACATGAAACAGGTCTCCTTCGTGGAGGGGGACAGCCGCCATGACTACCGGGTCGGCCCCCTGGCCCGCCTGAACGTCTCCGAGCGCTACGGCACCCCCCTGGCGGACCGGGAGCGGGAGGAGTTCATCCGGACCATGGGCCGCCCCTGTCACGCCAACGCCCTCCAGCCCTACGCCCGGCTCATCGAGCTCCTTTACTGCACCGAGCGGGCAAAGGAGATCATGGCAGCTCCCGAGATCCACGGCGAAACCCGGGTGCCGGTGAAATTCTCCGGCGGCCGTGGTGTGGGACACGTGGAGGCCCCCCGGGGGACCCTGATCCACGACTACGAGATCGACGAGAACGGCATCGTCCGGGGGGCGAACCTCATCGTGGCTACCCAGCAGAACTACGCCCTCATCAACACCATGATTGCCCAGGCCGCCACATCCCACGTCATCAACCGACCCGACGACCAGGCCCTGCTCAACGCGGTGGAGTTCGGCATCCGCTGCTACGACCCCTGCCTCTCCTGCGCCACCCACGCCCTGGGGGCCATGCCGCTGGAAATCGTCGTGAACCGCGCCGCAAAGCCCCATGTCCTCAGGAGGAACTGCTGATGGTCGAGATAAAGGTTCATGAAGAGGCGTGCCGCGGCTGCCGGATGTGCGTGGACATCTGCCCCACCAAGGTCTTTGCCTTCGACGAGGAGAAGCGGCTCTGCGTGGTGGAGCACCAGGACGACTGCATCGCCTGCCTGAGCTGCGCCTACCTCTGCCCCTCCGGGGCCATCCGCCAGGAGAACCATCACGTGGTCAAGAACTTCTACCGTGACCTGGCCTTCTGCGCCAAGATGGAGAAATTCATATGAACACCGTAACCACGGAACAGGTCACCCTCGAGGACCATGTCAACGCGGCCACGGAGGTCGCCTTCCTCCTGGACATTTTCGCCGCCACCGTCGACACCATCATGGGCGGGGCGACGGCATCGGTGGGGAGGATCGCCGGGCGGGAGATGGCGCGGAAGCTCCCGATCCACCTGACGAACCCGACCCTGGACGAGGCTGTGGCGCTCCTCGGCTCCCGCATGAAGGCGGGGTATGTCTTCAGGCTGGAGGGGGAAGGGGCGGAGCGGAGCCTGATTTTCGATCACTGCGTCCTGCGGGATGTCTGTGCCCAGCGGGGACTCGACATGGGGGCGGCCCTCTGCCGGCTGTTCCATGCCTATCTGGACGGAATCGTGAACGAACTGGTCTGCCGTCCGGTGAAGTCGGAGGTCGTCTCATGCGGGGAACAGTGCCGCCTGAAACTCAGGACCCAGTAGCCCCCGGCGGGGTCATCGTGGTCTGCGTCGGCAACGACCTGGTGGCCGACGACGCGGTGGGGTACGAGGTCTTCCGGAGGCTGGCGGACTCTCCCCCGCCGCCGGGAGTGACGCTCCACTACGCGGCCGTGGGGGGGATCGCCCTCCTGGACTACCTGACCGGGAAAGAGAAGGCCATGATCGTCGTGGACGCGGTCCAGTTCGGCGCCCCGACCGGCACCATCCATCGGCTTGGGTGGGATGAGCTGCCCGATTTCGGCGCCGGGGCCATATCGGCCCACTTCATCGGCCTGAAGGAAACCATCGACATCGGGAGGCTCCTCTACCCGGAGCGGCTCCCGTCAACGGTGATGCTCGTGGGGATCGAGGGGCGCCGCTTTGACCAGACCCGTGACGCCATGTCGCCGGAGGTGGCCGCCGCCATCGAGCCGGCCGTCGCCTGCATCGAGGACTACCTCCATACGCTTCAACAAGGAATCTGACATGAAAAAATCAACCACGGCCCCTGATGCACCCCTGTCCGCAACGCCCCCTTCGCCTCTGCATGGTGAAATCCACCGGCTCGTCAAGGCCGTCACGGAGGGGAGACTCGACGAGCGGGGAGATGCGTCTGGGCTCAGCGGAGATGATGCCGGCCTGATGACTGCAATCAACGGGATGCTGGACACCCTCGTGGCCCCCCTGAGGCTTGCGGCCGGGGCCATCGACGAAATCGCCCACGGCCGTATCCCCCCCTTCGTCATCGACGAGTTCACCGGCGAGCACGACACCCTGAAGCGCAATCTCAATACGCTCCTCGCCACCCTGTACGGGCTCGACCGTGAAACCCGCTATCTGATCCAGAATATCGAAGACGGAAGACTGCAGGTACGGGGGAATGACTGGGATTTCGAGGGGGTCTGGCGGGATCTGATCAGGGGGGTGAACGGGACCCTCGATGCGGTCATGGGGCCGGTCAACGAAGCGAGCACCGTGCTCAAGCGCCTGGCCGAATACGACCTGAGCGCCCGGATGCGGGGAAAGTACCACGGCGAGCACTCCACCATCAAGAAGGCCATGAACGCCACGGCGGAATCGCTCCACTCCGCCGTGACCCAGATGGCGGAAACGGTGGACCTGGTCTCCGCCGTCGGGGAGCAGATCGCCGCCAGCAGCCAGACCGTCACCGCCGGGACCAAGGAGCAGGAGACGCAGTTGACCGAGGCATCCTCCGTCCTCAATCACATCGCCGACACCTCCCAGAAGAGCGCCCGGCACACCGCCGACGCCCGGCAGGTGGCCCAGGAGGCCGCCGAATCCATCGGCACCGCCAAGACCGTCATGGACCAGATGCTCCACGCCATGGGGGAGATCCGCGGCTCCGCCGACAATACCGTCGGGATCGTCCAGCAGATCGACGCAATCGCCAAGGAGACCGACAAGCTCTCCGCCAACGCCACCAGCAAGGCGACCCTGATCCGCTCCTCCGCCAACGGCTTCAGCGTGGTGGCATCCGAGGTGCGAAACCTGTCGAAACGGTGCGAGGAGGCGGTAGCCAGGCTCCACGACTTCCGGCGCCGGGTCACCTTTACCCCCACCGCCGGCGCCGAGGGTGCCGCCGAACAGCTTCTGGACGAGTATCTCGACCTGATCCGCGAGCTCAAGAGCGTCGCCTCCAACTCCGGACTCCTGGGGGTGAATGCGGCCATCTCGGCGGCCCATGTGGAAGGGGCTGGCAACGACTTCCAGGTGCTGACCGAAGAGATCCGCGAGCTGGCCAGGCGTTCCACCGACGCCGCCAAGCAGACCGACACCCTCATCAGGACGTCGGTGGAGCAGGCCCGCAAGGGGGAGGACCTCTCCCGGAAGATCGACGGCTACCTCACCCAGGCGGTGACCGGGGCGGCCACCATCAGCTCCCTCACCGACGAGATCTCCCAGAGCAGCCAGGAGCAGGCCAGCGCCATCGAGGAGATCAGCTGCTCCGTCACCCACATCAACGAGGTGACCCGGCAGAACGCCGCCTGCGCCCACGAATCGTCGGAAGTGGCCCAAGGGCTGGGGCAGCAGGTGACAAAGCTGTCGAAAATGGTGAGCAAGTTCAGGCTGGAGAAGGCGGCGGGGCACTAGAAGTTTCCGGTTCGACACAAAGGAAAAGGGGGAGCTGGCTGTCAGCTCCCCCTTTTCTGTTTGCTGGACCACTGCCGTTACGGGAGCCTACACCCCCAGAAGCCAGCGCACAAGGTTGCGCCGGGGGATAGCAACCCCCTGCCACTGGCGGGTCGCTTCATCATCGTCCAGTGACAGCAGCAGGTTTTCGCCCCCTTGCAGCCAGGGATCAGCCAGGCTGAACGCACCCAGTTCGCGCTTTTCATCCTCCGGGGTCAGGGCGGCGGTCACTTGGTACTTGTCATACCCGCGCCGTTCATCCGGCGTGACAAAGTCCAGTTCCCGTCCTGCGTCATTTGTGGCAAACATGCAGGTCTTCCCGCGCCGCATCAATTCCAGGAATACGCACTGCTCCAGACGCACTCCCAGATTGTCCGCCATGGGCCGATACAGGGTGATGAGGCCGGTATCGATGCTGTAAAACTTGCGGGTATCACTGAATACCCGGCTCTGCTTCCAGCTGAAACGGCTGACTTCAAACAGGGCAAAGGCCTTTACAAAGTAGGAACAATAGGCGATGACGGTTTCGTTCTTGGCCGGGATGCCAAGCGCCTTCGCATGTCGGGTCAGCGAGGCGAAGGTCGTTACATTGCCCGCGTTCGCCATCAGGTAGTGGAACACCTTCTCCAGCAGCGTTACGTTGTCTACCCGGAACCGGCGCACCACATCGTCAAGGATCACCTTGCTCAGAATGCCGGAAAGGTACGAAAGCCGGGCATCATTATCACTTATGGTGAACAGCTCGGGGAGGCCGCCGAAGGTCAGGAATTCGTTAAAGCCAGCCATGACCTCCCGGCGGTTGCGCAGGAAGTCGGCTGAACTGCCGACGCTCATCCTGTGCCAGTCAAGGTATTCCCGAAAGCTGAAAGGATAGAGGAAGAACTCGATTAAGCGCCCGGCCAGGTTGCTGCCCAGTTCGGAAGAGAGCAGTTCCGAGTTGGAACCGGTCAGGATAATCTCGATCTCATCCCCATCGCGCTCGTAGATGGTCCTTATAAAGCGGTCCCAGTTGGCAACATTCTGAATCTCGTCGAAGATCAGCAGCTTTTTGCCGGGCTGGGCCGACACCGAGAGAAACAGCTCATATACCTGATTGAGCCGCTCCGGCGTGGTTATCTCCATAAGCCGGAAATCTTCAAGGTTCAGATACAACAGGTTGGCCGGAATGATGGTACCGTTTTCCACCAGTTTTTTTGCCACCTGCTGCACCAGGAACGACTTGCCGCAGCGCCGGAAGCCGGTGACGATCTTGATGGGACGGGAACCGATGGCGGCAAGGAGCCGCGGCTCCAGTTCGCGGCAGACTCCTTGCCTTCGCTGCACAATGCCCTGCCATTCGAAGATCAGGGATGAAAGGGTAGTGTTATCCATAATATTCCCCTACTGAGAGATAATTTCAAATCAAATCATACCCCTATAAAGGAATATTTTCAACACCACCAATCATGAGCCTTATGCAATGGTCCCGCAAAGCTCACGCCTCGCTGGCGGGACAGGAGGAGGGGAATGGGAGGGGCCGCAACTGAAAGATATCCTGAGAAGCCCATAATTCATACGTCACTTCAAAGTGCTCTGACTTCACCGATAAACCGTTCCAATGTCAACAAATGAGGCTGAATTGAGTCGTGATACTGGCGAATAATGGGGCTCGGTACAACAAGCTTGACGCCCGCATCCGTCATTTCCCTGAACTGATTCACAGACACCCCCTCCTGCAGCGTCAACAGATGTTTTGTAGCGATCCGTTCCGCCTCATTAAGAACCTGCCGCCAACGATCCTTGCAGGTAGTCTTGACCGCCAGCAACCGCAGACGTTCTGTCGGGAAGTTCCTGTTTTTGTAAAAAGTTTCGGAAGGGAAGATAAAATCTGGGCGCTTGCCAGGATCAGATTCGGGTTGGTGCGAAAAATGCGTATTCTCCTGCATACCTTCTTCAATAAAGATTTCTCTGGTATGCAGTTCAAGCGAACGCCCGGAACGGGCCTTTCGGCGCTGCAAAATCGATTGTGCCTTTGCTAGAAAATCATCCATGCCGGCAAATCCCTGACGTATCCTTGGCAGTTCAAAGGCCTCCTCGACACTACGGAAAATTTCATATTCGCATAGACGTCGCTTCATCAGGCGATCATCCGGTGAGTATTGGCGGACAGGGCGTAGTTCGACTGTTTTACGAACAATATCTGCTCCGCTTGGGAAATTCACTAACCACTTACACGGGATTTCATTTGCTTCAAGCCAACAACTTTCACGAACATGGGTAACCTCACTAGGATGTCCTGCCAGCCATTGCTGATTTGTTGTCCAGACATTCCAGGCACCAGGTTCAACGGCTCCGACACGATCTTCTACAAGTTCTTCTTCAGCAGCATTCCTGCAAACCCAAACATTACACCCGTCCGCATTACCATCTTCTCCAAGCAGAAAAACAAACAACGCCAATGCTCCTGTATTTTCTGGATCGAGCAGAGCGGAACCTCGCCCCCCAAAATTAGTGAGCCGAGTCTCGTTGCGAGTTCCACCATGAAACCTGTTGTTGTACCAGATTGCCCGAACTGTACGCTGGTCGTCATGGGAATGAATGTGCAAGCCAAACCGGACATCAGGGTTCTTGATGTCCGGTTTGTTTAATGCGGAAAACATTCTGAAAAGAAATTCTTTGGGGATATACGGGCCAGCCTGATGCGACTCATTTGCAAGTGTATCGTTACCTGAAAGACGTTTGGCGTACCATACATAGTCGGGTCCAGAATAATTATCAAGCCACCACACCAAATCTACAATCGCCATTAATCGGTTCCTTTCAGTTCATAAATTTCGGTTCCAGAGTCAAGCCAATGTACTATCTGTTCGACAACATCACCTAGCTGTAAACGGGTGCGCCCTTTCAAGGCACACTCCCAGAGAACCAACACTCTCCAGCCCTCAGATCTAAGGAGATTCAAGCTTTTCGAATCGTTCTGCTGGTTTGTTATTATTTTATCCTTCCAGAATTGCTCTCTGGTGGAGGGCCATTTAAACAGATGACAATCATGGCCATGCCAGAAACAGCCGTGAACAAAAATTACAGCCCGATATCTTGACAAAACAATATCGGGCTTTCCTGACAATTTCCTGTCATGCAACCGGTACCGGAACCCACGAGCATGGAGTTGCTTCCGAATAAGAACTTCTGGGCGAGTATCCTTGCCGCGAATACCGGACATCATCTGACTTCTTTTTTCGGGTGAAACGACGTCAGCCATTATTCGAAACAAACTCTACCATTATAGGCAACGGCTGCCACAAGCTTACCGTCTTTGAATACTTTCCCAGCATCGCCACACCAGTTACCGCTGCCAAGATTCCAGTATGAAATATACTCCCGGCATGCAGATACAGCATCCTCAATTGAATTCACCACTGCTACCAGTGACGGGCTCGGTGCTACATATTGGCTATGATCCGGATTTCCTGTTGAGCAAAGTGTTGTTCTGTACATGCTGCACCACTCCTTTCTTTCAACTGCATAATGTGGGGTTTCATTATTCGTGCAATCTCACGAATGACCGGAACAACCACCGCATTACCGAACTGTTTGTAGGCTCTTGTGTCGGATACCGGGATTATGAATTCCTTTTCTGGTTTATCGAATCCCATCAGGCGCGCACACTCGCGAGGAGTCAATCGACGTGGATTTTTGCCCTTGCCGCGGTCAACCAGTATCTCGCTACCGTCTTTATAATAGCGGGCTGACAGAGTACGAGCTGTATCATTTTTGCCGGTCAGCCCGAAACCGAAGCCATTACCGGCAGCACGGTGTTTTTCCGCGTAGTTTTGAAGGTAACTCCAGAGGTGGTCGGTCAGGATGTATTTCTTGTCAACTTCGTTGGCTGGCAGGAGAATGTCCTTAAGAGTTTTGGCCTTCGGGCCCGGATGTCGGAAATCATCCCAAGTGAATCCTGTTTCGCCGTCAAATCCGACAATAAAAATCCGTTCCCGGTGCTGCGGGACAAAGCCCTTCGCGTCAATAACCTTGTATTGAACTTTGTAGTTCAGGTCGTTGACCAGAGTATCCATTATGACGCGGAAGGTATTCCCCTTGTCATGGCGTTCAAGGTTTTTGACATTCTCCAAGAGGAAGGCAGGCGGACGAAGTTCTTCGAGGATCGAAGCGATATGGAAGAAGAGATTACCCTGTTCCTTGCACTGAAAACCATGTGGCCGGCCCAAGGCGTTCTTTTTGCTGACCCCGGCTATTGAAAAAGGCTGGCAGGGGAAACCGGCGAGGAGAACGTCAGGAGTTTCAGTTATATGCTTTCTGATGTCACCGACAATATCGTTGATGTCTCCGGCTAATTCATGGTCAACATCGAAATTAGCACGATAGGTTTTCTGTGCGTATTCGTCCCATTCGCAGGTAAAGATGCACTGGCCGCCGTTGTCGTCAAATCCCATACGGAGGCCGCCTATTCCAGCAAAGAGGTCAATAAAAGTGAACTCTGCCGGCTTTTTGGGGGAGCTATGAAACTTAAGGAACATTTGTTCCAAGACCAGCAATACACTTTTAGAAACGTTGGTCTCACCAGATGCCCAACGGCGGACGGTCCTAGGGCTGACATCGAGATGATCAGCAATTTTTTCATAACCCAAAGCATCTATAGCTTTTTTTACAATCCATACTGGTTCGTTTTCCATGACACCTCGCTAGCAAAGGGAATTTTAGGGACATTTTGTCACGATCATTCCCTAAAATCAATGAACAGTTTTCCGGTTGTGCAAATCAATCCCTCAGCCGACTGGGACCAGTATTCCGCAAGGTCAGAAATACTCAGTCCCATGATGGCCAAGTCACACCCTTCAGCAACGACCTCCGGCTGGAGCGGACTGCGGGACAATAGAAGTACCCCGGGTCGACACAAAGAAAAGGGGGAGCTGGCTGTCAGCTCCCCCTTTTCTTGTGCTACCGATCCTTGCATCGCCCTTCAGGACTTCAGATACTCCGCAATCTTCCCCGCCAGGGTCCGGTAGATACGGAGGCACTCGGCCTCGTCCTTCTCCAGGAGGGTCACCCGGAACCCCTGGAGCGGCGTGTTGAAGGAGGAGAGGGGGACGATGCAGATGCCGGTGCTGGCCAGAATGTAGTAGACGAACCGCTTGTCCGGGGAGACGCCCGGGGCGTTCACGAGCCCCTCCACCAGCTCCCTCACCTCGGCGTTCTCGATGGGGAGGGACTGGCGGCTGGTGAGGAGGCCGTCCCGGAAGGCCACGGACATGTAGAAGGCGCCGTTGGTCCGGTTCACCATGAGCCCCGGCACTTCCTTGAGACAGTCGTAGGTGATGTTGCTCATCCGCTCGTAGCACCTGATCCGGTCCTGGAGGTAGGTCTGATATTCCGGGTGCTTCATGATGGCAGGGATGCACTTTTGCGGCAGGGTGGTGGAGCAGACCTCGTTCATCTTGGCGGAGAGGATGGAGTTCACGTACTTGCGGAACTGGTCGTCCCTGCCGCCGTTGTAGACCTCGATCCAGCCGCAGCGGGAGCCGGGCCAGGGGATTTCCTTGGAGATCCCCTTCATGGCGATGGCCGGCACGTCGCCGATGACGTCGGAGATGGGGACGGTGGTCTGGCCGTTGTAGGTGATGTTGTTGTAGACCTCGTCGGCGATGATGAAGAGTTCGTACCGGCGGGCGATGGCGACGATCCGCTCCAGGGTTTCCTTCGGGAAGACCATGCCGGTGGGGTTGTCGGGGTTGATGAGGAGGATGCCGGAGATCTGGGGGTTGTACCTGACATGGTTCTCGATGTCCTCCAGGTCCGGGTACCAGTGGTCCTCGGGCTTCAGGCGGTAGCAGACCGGCGCAGCCTGGGCGTGGGCCGCCTCGCCGATGGAGTGGGTGGTGTAGGTGGGGGACGGCATGAGGATGCGGCTTTCGTGGCGCAGGTTGCCGTAGACCGTTGAGATGGCGTCACCCAGGCCGTTAAAGAAGATGATGTCGTCGGGGGTGATCTGGGCGCCGCCCCGGCTGTTGGTGAGCCCGCAGATGAATTCACGGGTCTCCAGGACACCGCGAGTGTGGCAGTAGCCCCAGGTGTCGTTCTCCATCACCTCGTTGGCCACGATCTCCTTCATCCAGCGGGGGATCTCCTCCCCCTTTACGATGGGATCGCCGATGTTCTCCCAGTTGATCTTCACCCCGTGCTTCTGGAGCTTTTCCGCCACGTTCACGATGTTGCGGATCTCGTAGGTCAGTTCGCCCGCGCCGGGCGTCACCAGTTCGTTTCTCACGTCATCCCCCTCAGTATGGTTTGTGTTGGCCTGAAAATGACGAAGGCCGCGGGATCTACCCACGGCCTTCGGATACAAAAAGCTTGAAAAGCTCCTCACACGGCAGCGGGCACCCCTGCGGCAAATTTCGCCGCTGCGCTGATAGCTCGTGCTGCCATGATGATGGAAACGTTGTTTCTATTCATAGGGTTTCGAATAACACAGGGGTTTCCGCAAGTCAATGCTTTTTTGCCCTATTCCAATGTTATGAGAAGCCTTCCATCGTCGTCACGCCAGCGGAGCCATGCGATGACAGCCAGGTCGATGAGGATCCTGACCCGGTCACCCTCCACGGCAACGATTCTGAACGAACGCCCGGGGGTGAGCGGCTCCAGCTCGGCCGCCTGCTCTCCCGGCCCGCTCCGGGGGACGTAGAAGGGTTTCTTGATCCCTCGCAGAAGACTCGCCTGCTTTCCGTTCAGATACTCCTCCCAGAGAAGAAAGGGCCAGGTCCGTCGCTGCTCCACCCACCCCTCGCGCCCGGCGTCGTCGAGGTGGATCCGCAGCCACTCCCCCTTCCTCGCCGTCACCGCCAAGGGATACTCGCCGGAGGCGGCCTTGAGAAGCTGGGCCAGATGGGGGAGCGCAGCAACCCCTTTCTCGCCGATCCGGCCGACCCCCGGCTCCCGGTAGAGGGTGAGTTGCGGGACGTCCGAAGCGTCTACCGGGAAACGGACCAGGAGGAGGCCGATGCCGGTATCGGGGCGGGGAGGAGGCGGTGCCGCCCCGGCTGCCGACACGAGGCAGGCAACAAGGACGGCTGCGAAGATCGTCCGGATAAATACCATGGTCAGCGAAACAGCACCACCAGAGAGGCGAGATAGCCTCCGGCGTTCTCTTCACCCTCGGCAGGGGCCCAGGGCGCCTTCTCCCCGCCGGCAAGGGGAAGGTAGGGGCCGGCCTTGGCCTCGAAGAAGACCGTGCCGGGCTCCAGGCTCACCACGGTGTGGAACTCCCCGTGGGGAATATCGACGGCCACCGCATTGCCGGCCTGGAGGATATGGGTGCCGGTCACCGCGCCCTCCTCGTCGAAGGAAACGATGCCGAGCCTCCCCCGCATGATCACCATCGATTCGTCCTTGTTGGGGTCCAGGTGCCGGTGGGGCTGGATGTAGGAGCCGGGCTCCATGGCGTTCAGGAGCCGGTGGCAGCAGAATGCGTCGGTGGGGTGGAGGTTCAGGTTCTTCCGCAGGCGGGTACCTTCCCGGGCCTGGGTGGTGAACTGATCGAGAAGCTCCCGGGTAATGACGTTCATGGGGTTCCCTACCGGTCCACCAGGGCAAAGAGGTTGCCGTCCGGGTCGGACACCACGGCCATCTTTCCCCAAGGGCTCTGCTCCAACGGCTGGTCGAACCGCACGCCGGCGTCGACCAGCTCCTTGCAGAAGGTGTCGATATCCTTGACCCGCAGAGTGATCCCCGTGTGGCGCCCCGCCAGGGCTTTCGCCTCGTCGGTGAGAGCCAGGGCCACTCCCAGGGTGGTGCCGCCGGAGAAAAATTCCATCATCGTCATCCCCTCCTGGGCCAGGGGGAGCTTCAGCTGCTCCTTGTAGAACCGCTTCGCCGCCTCCAGATCACGGACAAACACCACCACGTTTTTCATCGCTTCAATCACGGACGCCTCCCGCACGTTCAGATAGTGTAGCGCACCGAACATAGCAGAGAGGCTCGCCTCCGACAAGGGGGAAGTAGCCGGAACGCGAACGAAAAAGCGCCCGGACCTGGCTGGCCCGGACGCCCGTTTCGACGTGATGCCTGTGATCATTGACGGTCAGAGTGGCTCCGGCCTGACCCCCCACCCGGCAAGCTCGGCCAGCACCTCTGCGGCGAGGCGGTCGAACTGCGCCGCCACCGCCGGCGAGAGCTCCATCCCCAGCCCGATGGATTCCGGCTGTACCCCCCAGAGGACCATCTCGGCGGGACGATTCCCCTGGAGCTCGGCCACGGCCAGCAGATCCTGGAGCCCCATCTGGTGGGGAGAGAGCTTGGTCCTGAGAGCCACGGGGATCTCCTCGCCCGCCAGCCGCACCACCGTCCCCGGCGGGCCGCCGGTCTCCACGGCATCCACCATGAGGAGCCGCTCGACCCCTTCCAGGTAGTGGAGGAGGTCGAGGCCGAGGGTGCCGCCGTCCATGACGGTCACCCCCTCGGGGAACCGGTACTCCTCCGTGAGCCGCTGGACCACTCGCACGCCGACGCCGTCGTCGGTCATGATCAGATTGCCTATGCCGAGAACGAGGACCGACAGTGCCCTACTCCTTCCGCTGCACGGCCTTGTAGCCGCTGAAGATGCTGGAGACGACGCCCCCCCGCTCCTTGATGTCCATGAGCCAGATGCTGTAGATGTGGTTGATGACAAAGCCGATCAGAAGCCACATCACCATGTGGTGGGTAAGCCGCATCCCCTGGTTTGAGAAAAGGGTGTACAGGGGGGTCATCACCACATGCATGAGGCTCCCCGGCCGGTGCTCGGCATAGAGCGAGAACCCGGTCAGCGCCATGACGATGTAGAGCAGAAAGACGAGCGAATAGGCACTGGCGGCAACTGCGTTGTGCCCCACCTCGTGGGGGGCCTTTTTGTTCAGGAATGTGTAGTACTTGAAGGTTTCCCAGAGGCGCGCCCGTCCCCCGCTCGAGATGACCGGGAAGAACTCCCGCCACCGGGCGTACCGGTTACCCCGGAACATCCACCAGATGCGGGCCGCGACGCTGACGGCAAAGGCGTAGGCAGCCGTGAAGTGGACGAACCGCACCCACCCCATGACGTAGTCGGAGCCGGAGAGCCCCAGGGTCCTGGGGGAGCCGATGATGATGCCCGTCACCGCAAGAACGACGATCGACAGCATATTGACCCAGTGGGTCACCCGGACCGGGACCTCCCATACGTACTTTTCGTACAGACACGCTTTATGGTCTGCCATGGCTCCCCCCTTACAGGACCTTGACGCTCAACAGCTCGCCGCCATTCGGATCGACCAGGTGGACGGCACAGGCCAGGCACGGATCGAAGGAGTGAATGGTGCGGAGGATCTCCAGGGGCTTGTTGGGGTCGGCCATGGGGGTACCCACCAGGGCCGCCTCGTAGGGTCCCCGTTGCCCCTTCTCGTCCCGGGGCGACGCGTTCCAGGTGGAGGGGACCACCGCCTGGTAGTTGGCGATCTTCTGGTCCTTGATCCTGATCCAGTGCCCCAAGGCGCCCCGGGGGGCGTTGTGCCAGCCGTAGCCCGCCGCCTCGGCGGGCCAGGTGGCGGGGTCCCACTTCTCGCCGTTGTGGATCGCCAGGTCGCCGCCGGCCACGTTGGCCACCAGCATGTCGAGCCATTTGGGGAGCTCCTGGGCCACGAGCAGCGTCTCGATCCCCCGGGCCGCGGTCCTCCCCAGGGTGGAGAAGAGGGCCTCGGGACCGACACCCAGCTTGCCGAGCACCAGGTCCACCGCCCCCTTGGCTCCCTTGTGCCCCGAGGCGTAGGCCACGAGGATGGTGGCCAGGGGCCCCGTCTCCATGGCCTTGCCGTCGTAGCGCGGCGACTTGACCCAGGAGTACTTCTGGTTCGTGTCGATCATGTCGTAGGGGGGCTTGGGGCCGGTGTACTTCGCCTCGGTCTGCTCGTCCCACGGATGAACCCCGGCATCGCCCCCCTCGTACCAGGAGTGGGCCACGCTCTCGGTGATCTTCTTCTGGTCGATGGGGTAGACCCGGGAGAGGTCCTTGCCCAGAATGATCCCTTGGGGGAACCAGAGCTTTTCCGGCTTGCCGCTGTTGTCGAGCGGGTACTCGCCGTAGCTCATGTAGTTCCCCACCCCGCCGCCGATGCCGGCCCACTCCTTGTAGAAGGAAGCGACGGCCAGGAGGTCGGGGATGTAGACCTTCTCCACGAATTCCTTCGCCTTTTTGAGGAGCTGGCCGATCTCGGCGATCTTATCGGCATTGAGGGCGTTCTGGGAGTTGGGGTCCACGGGAATCGCCATTCCCCCCACCAGGAAGGTCTGGGGATGGGGGTTCTTCGACCCGAGGATGGCCTGGATCTTGATGACCTCCCGCTGCCAGTCCAGGGCCTCCAGGTAGTGGGCCGTGGCCATGAGGTTTGCCTCGGGCGGCAGCTTGTAGGCCGGGTGCCCCCAGTAGGCGTTGGCGAAGGGCCCGAGTCGCCCCTTCTTCACGAAGGCCGCCACCTTGTCCTGCACCGCCTTGAAGTAGGTGGGGGAGTTGAGGGGCCAGTCGGAAAGAGACGCCGCCAGGGCAGCGGTCTTTGACGGGTCGGCCTTCAGGGCGGAAACCACGTCCACCCAGTCCAGGGCGTGGAGGTGGTAGAAGTGGATCACGTGGTCCTGCACCACCTGGATGCCGATGATGAGGTTGCGGATCAGCTCCGCGTTCAGCGGTATCTTCACGTTCAGGGCGTTCTCAACGGCCCGGATGGAGGCGATGGAGTGGACCGTGGTGCAGACGCCGCAGAAGCGCTGGGTGAAGTACCAGGCGTCACGGGGGTCGCGCCCTTTCAGAATCTTCTCTATCCCCCGGAACATGGTACTGGAGCTCCACGCATCGGTGATCTGTCCCCCGTTCACCTCGGCCTGGATGCGGAGGTGTCCCTCTATTCTCGTAATCGGATCAACGACAATCTTTGCCATGAATTACTCCTCCTTTGCCCCTTCGGATTCGTCTCCCTTGCGGAACGCGCTCACCACCCCGTGGACGCCGAATGCAGCCGCCGTGGCGGCGGCGAGACCCAGGCCGATGGTGTCGGCGGTGGTTTCGATGCCGAAACCGGGGACGTTGGGGAGCCGCTTGTAGAGCGGGGTCATGGAATCCCAGAAATAGGGCTCGGAGCAGCCCGCGCAGCCGTGGCCCGCCGAGACCGGCCAGGCGGTTTTTTCGTTGTAGCGCTGGGAGGGGCAGTTGTGGAAGGTTTCCGGCCCCTTGCACCCCATCTTGTAGAGGCAGTGTCCCTTGCGGTGGGCCTGGTCCCCCCAGGCCTCCACGTACTGCCCGGCGTCGAAGTGGGGCCTCCGCTCGCAGTTGTCGTGGATCCGCTTGCCGTAGGCGAACTGGGGCCGCCCCTTGCCGTCGACGGCCGGGAGCTTGCCGAAGGTGAGGAGGTGGACCACAGTGGCGACGAGGTTATCGGTATTCACGGGGCAGCCGGGAAGGTTGATGACCGTGGCCCCCGGCACCGCATCCTTCACCCCCATGGCGCCGGTGGGGTTCGGAGCGGCGGCCGGGATGCCGCCATAGGAGGCGCAGGTGCCGACGGTGATGGTGGCCATGGCGCCGCCGCAGACCTCCCGGGCGATCTCCAGGGCCGATTTGCCGCCGATACAGCAGTAGGCGCCGTTGGCGCCCGTGGGAATCGAGCCCTCCACGATGGCGATGTACTTGCCGCCCCGCTCCTTCATGGTCTTGTGCTTGGCCTCCTCGGCCTGGTAGCCGGCAGCAGCCATGATGGTCTCGGCATAGTCCACGGAGAGGACATCGAGGACAATCTCCCCCACGGTGGGGTTTGCGGCCCGCAGGAGCGCCTCGGTGTCGCCGGTGCAGCTCTGGAACTCCAGCCAGATGACCGACGGCCGGCTGTCGCTCTCCAGCGCCTCGGCGATCTTTGGCGCCAGGGAAACCGGAAGCGCCAGGGCCGCCGACATGGCGGTGCAGAACTTCAGGAAGTCGCGGCGGGATACCCCCCGTTCCTCCCAGAAGCCAGCCGTGCCGGAGCATTGTTTCATCTCATCGTGATCATCGCTCTTCTTCGCCATGAACTCTCCTCCTTGTCCCGCCACGGGTAAGGTTGGTCCGTGCCGCCGCCCGCCTGATTACTCAATTTTAGAACAGCATTTACAATTTTAATCTTCCCAAAACCTGTCGAGTTGTCAAGCAAAATATGACAAGGACCGGCCGCCTTACCCAAGCCACCGCTCACAGCCTCGACGCACTGAGGCAAACGACCTGTTTTACCGTCACCTAGCAGCGCCAGCACCACCGACGGAAGCCACATCCCAAAAGGTCATACCCTTACCCATAACGCCATTCTACTCTTTACTCAGAGGCAAACCGCCCGCTTCAGATGCTGCATGTCTTAGTCGGAAATGACGTGGGAGCTTACGAGAACAACGGGAAGGGGACAGATCACGGCAATGGGGGAGTCACAGGCGGGGAAACCGCTGAGTTGCGTCATGGCGCCCGGGCCACGGTGGCCACGAAGACGGCGGCGGCGCCGGTCCGCTTCAGGACCCTGGCGCATTCGGCGGCCGTACTGCCGGTGGTGAAGACATCGTCCACCAGGAGAATGCGGCGCCCTGCCACCAGCGCGGGATCGGCCACGGCAAAGGCCCCTCGGACGTTCGCCCGGCGCTCCTCCGCCGAAAGCGCCACCTGCGTGGCCGTGGGACGAACGCGGACCATGGCGGTCCGCAGAAGTGGCACCCCCCACCGCTTCGCCAGCACCTCGCCGATGAGAATCGCCTGGTTGAAGCCCCGCTGCCGGAGCCGCGAACGGTGCAAAGGAACCGGAACGATCAGGTCAGGTGCCGCAGCGACGACGAAGGGAGCCAGGTGACGCTGTGCCAGCAGAGCGAGGGGGCGGCGGAGATGGACCCTGCGGCCGTACTTAAGGCGGTGGACCAGCTCCTGGACGGGGCCAGTAAAGAGGAGCGCCCCCCGGGCGCCATCGAAGGGAGGCGGAGAGAGGATGCAGTCGCCGCAGCGGTGGTCAATCCCCCCTTCGGTGCCGAAGGGTGCCCCGCAGACGATGCAGAGGGGCGAGACAATGGCATCGCATGCATCCAGGCAGGGGGCGCAGAGGTGCAGTTCGCCCCCGTCGGGGATGAACGCCTTGCAATGGTGACAGACGGGCGGAAAGAGGATATCGAGAAACGCCCGGAGAATCATCCCCTAGAGCCCCATATCCTCGTTCACCACCAGCACCCGCAGGTCGGTGAGCCGCGGCTTGCGGTCGATCACCGTGGTGATGCGGCAGATCCGGTCGGGGGAGTTGCAGTCGGAGCAGAAGCCGGTGGTGGCGCAGGGGGTCTTGTAGTTGAGCCGCCGGGCGTTGGGGGGTGAGGACCACTCCTTGATCCGGTCGGTGGCCTCCTGAACGCCCCCCTCCACGATCTTGTTCCGGCCCGCCACGACGATCACCTTCTTCGGCCCGAAGAACATGGAGCCGACCCGATTGCCGGTGGCGTCGATGTTCACCAGCCAACCGCCGAGGGTCAGGGCGTTGGTGCCGGAGAGGAAGAGGTCGCAGGTGAGCTGGCGCCGCATGATGGCCACCCGCTCCTCCAGCGCAAGGCCTGGCTGGCCGTGGATGAGGAGCTCCTTCCCCATCTCCCGCAGCCGGTCGATCACCCTAAGGTCCACCACCGACATGGAGCCGCCAAAGCCGACGCTACCAGCATCAGCCGCCTCGGCGACGATGTAGTCGAAGGCCTCCTGGCCCGTGGCGCAGTAGACGGCGGTGAATCCGTTCTTCTCCAGGGAGGCCACCGCCGTGCGACACTTCTGCTCATACGTCCAGTCAACAAGTTCCGTTGTGAGCGACATCAATACTCTCCTTTCGGTCAAAAGCAATTAACCACAGAGGACACGGAGGACCGCGGAGGAAAAAACAATCTGATTATCTCTGATCTTCCGCTATCCTCGCCAAACATTCCCTCCCCCTTGA
>RHLS01000067.1 GCA_003712145.1 Desulfuromonadales bacterium
TGCCGTTTTAGGACCTGATGCGGGATAAGCTACCCACTAATTCTGCGGAAGAACCTTGTTTTTGTGGTGGCTCAGGCAAACACAGTTCGAGCGCCTCTTTCAGCTGTAACAATACGCACGGAGAAACAGACCGTTTCCATGACGACAGACGCTGCATCTTCCAAGGGGACCATTCTCATAGTTGACGACGAGAAGGTTATCCTTGATCTAACCTCAATCGTATTGAGAAACCGCGGCTATACAGTCTTCACGGCCCCTGATGCCGTTGCCGGCATTGCTGAGCTGGAGCAGCATTTCCCTCAACTGGTGCTGCTTGACTATATGATGCCGGTGGTTGACGGACTCACCGCCCTGAAGGATATCCGGCAGCGTTTTCCAGACACTTACGTCATCATGTTCACCGGCAAGGGGAACGAGGAGATCGCCGTTGAGCTGATGAAGGCGGGAGCCTCGGACTATATTCTCAAACCGTTTAACAACCAGGATCTGGTTGAGCGGATCGAGAACGTTCTCCGGATCAGGGCGGTGGAGATCAGGAACCGCGAGCTCATGACCGAGCGGGAGCGGCTCATTGCTGAGATTGCGGACTGGAACCGCCAGTTGGAGCAGCGGGTACAGGAGAAGACCGAGGCACTGCAGAGAGCACAGGCGGAGATTGTCATGTCTGAGAAGCTCGCCTCGCTTGGGTACCTTTCGGCCGGCATGGCACACGAGATCCGCAACCCCCTCAACTCCATCAACCTCTTCGCACAACTTCTGAAAAGCGGCACGGATGATCCTGAGAAGCTGGATTTCATCGAGAAGATTCTTAAGGAGGTCGAGCGGGTCGACGACATCATGCGCAAGCTTCTCGACGCCTCCAAGCGGCCCCGCTTCCAGCTGAAAGAGGTGCGGCTCGACCGGATCATCGATGCAACCCTTGAGGTTTTCGCTCCCCAGACATCCCTGTATGGCATCGTGGTGGAGCGGGATTACCGGAATGTGCCGCCACCGATCCAGGCCGACCAGTCCGAGATGGAGCAGATCTTCACTAATCTCTTCCTTAACGCAATCCATGAGATGCGCGATGGCGGGACACTCACCGTGTACCTCGATCACGACGACCGCACCATCATGGTCAGGGTTTCCGACACGGGAAAAGGAATGCCTCCCGAGAATCTGTCGAAGATATTTGATCCGTTCTTCACCACGAAGAGTAGCGGCAGCGGCCTTGGACTCGCAGTCGTGCTCCGGATCGTCAGAACCTACCATGGCAAGATCGTCGTCGAGAAGAGCGATGAAACCGGGACCACCTTCGGCATCCGGCTCCCCCTGGCCGGCCTCTGATAACCCCCTTTGCCCTTCCCTTTTGCTACCCGATTTTGTATGATGACCATCTCTTTTCCTAGAGTTCAGAGGATATGATGGCCGCCAGCCGGGGAAAAGTTCTGATCATCGATGACGATCCCTTCTTCCTGAAGATACTCTCCGATGCTTTTATGGAGGGTGGTTTTGCGGTCATCCAGGCCGCGGACGGGGTGGCGGGGATCAAGGCCTATGTGGAGAAGACTCCCGACGTGGTGATCTCCGACCTCATCATGCCCAACCTGGGCGGCGTGAGTACCTGTCTCGAAATTTCGCGCCTGGCGGGAGATCACGATCCAATCATTATTCTTCTTACCTCCATGTTCAAGGAGGCTCCCCACGAACATGCTGCTCCCGAGATGGGGGCCCGGGTCCATATCGCCAAGACCACGAAGCCTGTGGATATCGTCATCATCGTGGAGCAGCTTCTTGACCGAAAAATGTTCGGTGTCGGGGGCTGACGTCAACCGATGCCCCTGCTGATCGGAAATCTGATCCTTTCCCCCGGAGAGGGGGATGAGCTCCTGCGCGAGCGTCTTGCCGCCCGTTTCGCCCTTGCCGGGAGGGATATCCTGGGCCTGCGGCTCGTCCGCAAGAGCATCGACGCCCGGCGGAAATCGCGGATTGTCATTGTCTGCACCGTTGAGTGCTTGCTGGCCGACGAGAAAGGGTTCCTGGCACGGCACGGTGACGACCCCGATGTCAGACCGATTGATGCGCGTAAGCCGTCCGTATTCCCCCAGCTTGCCACCGGCCGGCGTGTTGTGATCGTCGGGATGGGGCCGGCAGGGCTCTTTGCGGCCCTCAGGCTCGCTGAGTACGGCATCACCTCCACCGTTCTTGAGCGGGGAAGGCCGGTGGAGGAGAGGACCCGAGATGTACAGGCCTTCTGGAGCCGGGGAGAGCTCGACCCTGAAAGTAACGTCCAGTTCGGCGAGGGGGGCGCGGGAACCTTTTCAGACGGCAAGCTTACGACCCGGGTGAACGATCAGAACATAACCTACGTGCTTGAAAAACTCGTGGCCTTCGGGGCACCGCCGGAGACCCTCTATTTGGCAAAGCCCCATATTGGAACTGACCGGTTGCGGAGGGTGGTTGCGGGGATCCGGCAGGGGCTTCTTGCCGCGGGGTGTGATGTCCGCTTCCGGAGCCGGCTGTCCGACATCTTCCTGCGTGACGGACGGGTTAGCGCCATCGCGGTGAACGGATCCGATGAGCTTGCCGCCGATTTCCTGGTGCTCGCACCCGGTCACAGTGCCCGCGATACCTACGAGTTGCTTGATCGTTGCGGTGTTCATCTTCAGGCGAAACCCTTTGCCATGGGGCTGAGGGTTGAGCACCCCCAGGCTCTGATCAACGGCATCCAGTACGGGACGGGCTACCACCCGGCGCTGCCGCCGGCGGACTACGCCCTTGCCCACAACGACCGGAGTACGGGTCGCTCTGCCTACTCTTTCTGCATGTGCCCCGGCGGTGTGGTTGTGGCGGGGAGTTCCGAGGAGGGAGGGGTGGTGACCAACGGCATGAGCGCGTATCTGCGAAACTCCCCGTTTGCCAACAGCGCGCTGGTTGCCACGGTGAGGCCGGACGACTTCGGTAGCTCATCCCCCCTCGCGGGGGTCGAATTCCAGAGGCAGTGGGAGCGTCGGGCCTTTGCTGCCGGCGGCGGGGGCTATGGTGCGCCGGCCCAGAATCTCCTGGCATTCCTCCGCATGAAGGGGGGGCGAGGGGCGATCCGGTCCAGCTACCGTCCCGGGGTGAATGAGGCCGACCTTGCCGAGCTTCTGCCCCCCTTTGTGGCGGAAACCCTCCGGGATGGAGTGCGCCATTTCGACAGGAAAATGCGGGGCTTCCTGACCGCCGAGGCGACGCTCACCGGAGTGGAAACACGAACCTCGGCGCCGCTGAGGATCGTGCGGGGAGAGGATCTTCAGTCGGTGAGCCTGCCAGGGCTCTATCCGGCAGGGGAAGGTGCCGGCTACGCCGGAGGAATCATGAGCGCCGCCCTGGACGGCATCAGGGTGGCCGATGCCATTGCAGGTCAGATTACGGCTGAGACAAGGAGTGTGTTTTGAACAAGGTTTATATAAGCAGCATCAGGGACCGGGACCAGGTGGAGTCGGTCTTTCTCGTCAAGGACAAGATCATGGCCATGGCCAAGAACGGCAAGCCGTACATGACCATCAGGCTCATGGACAAGAGTGGCGAGATCGAGGGGCGTGTCTGGGACAACGTTGACGTGCTTTCCGCGCTCTTCGACAAGGACGACTTCGTTGCTGTCCGCTGCAAGGCCAGTGTCTATCTGGGTAAGATGCAGCTGATCATCTCCGAGCTCGTGCGGGTGCCCGAGGAAAAGGTGCAGCTGGCCGACTTCCTCCCCGAATCGGAACGCCCTGCGGCGGAAATGGTGCGGGACCTGGCAACGCTTCTGGAGAGCCTCACCGACCAGCACCTGAAGGCCCTGATGACCTCCTTCTGCGAGGATGCCGATTTCATGGCCCTCTACCGGATTGCTCCGGCCGCCAAGGGGATGCACCATGTCTACCTGGGGGGGCTGCTGGAGCATTCCCTGTCGGTGGCGCGGCTTGTGGATGCCATCGTGCCTCTCTACGGGGGGCTCAACCGGGACCTCCTCGTGGTTGGAGCATTGCTGCATGACGTGGGGAAGGTGCGGGAGATGACCTATCTCCGCTCCTTCGACTACACCGATGAGGGTAAGCTCCTGGGGCACATCACCATCGGCGTGGAGATGATCCAGGAGCGGATCGCCGCCATTCCCGGCTTCCCGGCGGAACTGGCCATGCTGCTGAAGCACATGCTCCTTTCCCATCACGGCCAGTACGATTTCGGTTCCCCCAAGCGTCCCAAGACGCTGGAGGCGACGATTCTCAATTACCTGGATGATCTCGATTCCAAGATCAACGGCATCCGTACCCATATCCGGAAGGAGACCGAGAACCAGGGGCGCTGGACCTCTTATCACCGGCTGTACGACCGTTACTTCTACAAGGAGACTTACTGCCCGGGCGACGAGACCAACGAACTCACGGAGGAGCAGGTCGCTGCCGAGCCTTCTCAACCCGTGACGCCGGTGGAGCAGCAACCGGAGCTCCGGCGCGAGGAGCCGCGGAAAAAGGGCTTCCACAACAATCCGTTCGAACAGCTCAAGGCCAAGAACCTGGACCTTTTCTGATTACGCCATGTACGCGAGGAATCTATGATCTTTGATATCGTTGTCGTCGGTCCCCTGGGGGTCAACTGTTTTATCCTCGGTTGCGAGGAGACGAAGGTGGGTGTGGTGGTGGACCCCGGTGCCGAGGTGGAGCGGATTCTTGACCGCATGAAGGCATTGGGGCTGACGATTCGCACGGTCATCAACACCCACGGCCACTTCGACCACGTGGGCGCCAACAAGCAGCTTCTGGAGGCCACCGGAGCCAAGCTGATGATCCACCGGGAGGATGTCCCCTTCCTTGGCCGAGCCGCCGACGTAGCCTCCATGTACGGCCTGGCCACCGAGAACTCCCCCCAACCGGACGAGCTCCTGGAGGACGGGAGGGCTGTGGCATTCGGTAACTATTCCCTGAAGGTGCTCCACACGCCTGGGCACACTCCGGGCGGCTGCTGCCTCTATCTGGCAAGCGAGGGAAAACTCATCTCCGGGGATACCCTCTTCGCCGAGTCCGTGGGGCGGACCGATTTCCCCGGCTCCTCCCACGAGGCCCTCATGGAGTCGATTCGTACCAAGCTCCTGACCCTTCCCGACGAGACCCAGGTGTTCCCGGGGCACGGGCCGGCCACCACCATCGGCAGGGAGCGGCGGTACAATCCGTACCTGAACGGGTAGGAGGAGGTCCACCATGCTGAGCGGGAAACAGATCGTCCTCGGCGTCTCCGGCGGCATCGCCGTCTACAAGGCTGTGGAGCTGGTGCGTCTTCTGACAAAGGCGGGTGCTGACGTCCATGTCATCATGACACGGTCAGCCATGGAGTTCGTGACGCCGCTCACCTTCCAGACCCTCACGTCGAACCCGGTCCATACGGAGCTTTTCAACCTGATTGCCGAGCGGGAGATTGGCCACATCGCCCTGGCCGATCGGGCAGACCTCTTCATCGTTGCCCCGGCCACGGCCAACGTCATCGGCAAGATCGCCGGCGGCATCGCCGACGACATGCTCACCACCACCATCATGGCCACCAAGGCGCCGGTTCTCATCGCCCCTGCCATGAACGTGAACATGTACACGAATTCCCTTTACCGCGAAAACGAGGAAAAGCTCAGGTGCCACGGCTACCTTTTTGTGGCTCCGGCCAAGGGGATGCTCGCCTGTGGCTGGGAGGGGGAGGGGAAACTTCAGGCTCCGGAGGTGATCCTTGAGGAGGCGATCTGCGCCCTAACCCATAGGGATCTGACCGGCGAGCGGTTTCTTGTTACCGCGGGGCCGACCCTGGAGGAGATCGATCCGGTCCGCTACGTGAGCAACCACTCGTCGGGGAAAATGGGGTACGCCATTGCCCGGGCTGCCCGTCGCAGGGGTGCGGAGGTGGTGCTGGTGGCAGGCCCCACCTGTCTCGATGACCCGTGGGGAATTGAGACGGTACGGGTGACCTCGGCGCTGGAGATGCGCGATGCCGTTCTGGCGCGGGTGCCGGGGAGTACCGTCATCGTCAAGGCGGCCGCAGTGGCCGACTATCGTCCCAAGGCTCGCGCTACGGGGAAGATCAAGAAGAGCACTGAAGCGATGACCATCGACCTGGAGAGGAATCCCGACATCCTGAGCGAGATCGGCACGGTGAAGGGGGACCGGACCCTCGTCGGTTTTGCCGCCGAGACCGGAGAGCTGGTGGAAAATGCCCGGAAGAAGCTGACCGGCAAGAACGTGGACCTGCTGGTGGCCAACGACATCAGCCTGGAAGGGGCCGGCTTCCACGGAGACACCAACATCGCGAAGCTGCTCCACCGGGATGGACGGATCGAGGACCTGCCCCTCATGGGGAAGGAACGGATGGCCAACATCATCCTCGACCGGATTGTGGATCTGCGCAAACGGGGAATGAGGGGCGAGGAGTGATGCGGAGGGGCGCGATCCTCTCGGGGCGTCCCTATTCCCTCGACAGGACCTGCAACAACTTCTCCGGTGCCCAGATGGCCTCCCGGAGCCGTCCCTGAAGGGCGTCCACCTGGGCGAAGGCGTCCTCCCGTGAGAGCTTGCCGCTGCGGTAGAGGAGTCGAAGGTTCTTTCTGACTGCCTCGGCGGTGGTCAGGGCACGCTCTCCCGTCGGATCGGCCAGGTAGGAGCGGGATTCTTCCTGCAGGGTCAGAAAGTCGAAGACAGCCTCCTCGGCGAGCCCCAGGAATTCACTCCGATCGCTCTCTTCCAGCACGTAGTTCGACGAGTCGGAAAGGGTCTTCAGTACCTGCTGCCACTTCTCAAGCCGGCTCACCAGCAGGATCGAGTTGAATATCCGCTTGTTGGTGCCGAAGGAAAAGATGGTGTCCGACAGGACGTTCCGCAGGAGGGCGTCGTTGGCCTTGTAATTCTCCGTGGCCACTTTTTTCCCCGCCTCCCAGATATCCTTGTCCACGAAGGCTTCGAACCGCATCTCCCAGTAGGCATGCTTGAGGGTGAGTGTGGAGAAGCTCCGCATGATCTTGACGGGGACGAAGTAGCTGTGGGCCACCGTGTCGGCGGCCAGGTGCGACAGGTAGCCGTAGGCGCAGGCCCGCTGGGGAGGATTCCAGGCGTATTCGAGGACCTTCATCCCGATCCGCCAGCGGTGGCAATGCTGGAGGTAGTGGGTGAACTTCTTGCCGAGGGTGATGTCCGCCGCGATGCAGCCATAGAGAAAGTCGTGGGGATAGGAACCGATAACTGCCGCAATGGCCGGGCTGATGGCCGGCAGGTTGTTGAGGACGGCGGTGCCGAGCTGGAGGTGGATGCCGGCCCCCCAGGCAAAGGCGTCGGAGGGGGCGAAGAGGACGATGAGGAGCAGAGCCGGAAGCATATGCATAGGGTAAATCATATGGAACACTTGGGAAAATGTAAAGGAAATTGCCGCCATGGAGCATGATGGGGGGCGAGCGACAATCGCATCGCTGAGGCGCTATCTGGAGGAACTCAGGGAGACCGGCGTGGACGGCCTTCCGTTTGCCACAGAGGCACTGCGAACCGCAGCCGTTTCTGAATCAGGCGAGGTTTTGGCCACCGCGTGTTCGACGGTCATCCCGTCCACGCCGCTGCCCGTCGTGCCGGAGGCTGGAGCGGCACCTGACCCGGTGTCGGAAACCCTCGACGCGATCCGCAACGAGCTGGGGGAGTGCCAGCGTTGCCAGCTCGGCGCGTCGCGTACCAGCCTGGTCTACGGCGTCGGCAGTCCCCGGGCGCGGCTCGTCTTCGTGGGCGAAGCACCGGGACGGGACGAGGATCTCCGGGGTGAGCCCTTTGTCGGCGAGGCGGGGCAGCTCCTCACCAAGATCATTCAGGCCATGGGATACGCGCGGGATGAGGTCTACATCTGCAACGTCCTCAAGTGCCGCCCCCCGGGAAACCGCAATCCTCATCCAGAAGAGATCGAGCAGTGCGCACCCTTCATGCTCCGGCAGGTGAAGGCCATCGGCCCCGTGGTGGTCGTGGCCCTCGGCACCTTCGCCGCCCAGACGCTCCTCGGGAGCAAGGAGCCGATCTCGAAGCTCAGGGGGCGGTTCCACGACTACCATGGGATCCCCCTCATGCCGACCTTCCATCCGTCGTTTCTGTTGCGCAATCCTGCCATGAAACGGGAGGTGTGGGAGGATATGAAGCAGGTGATGAAAAAACTCGGGAAGGACGTCCCCTCAATAAAGGAATAGCAGACTTCGGGAGTCAGACCATGGCCAAAGGGTATCAGGCAAACAGGGAACGGATGGAGCAGGTCGGCGTATTGGGAAAGGTCCTCGCCAAGCGGGCGGGTTTTGCCTGCGAGTGGTGCGAAGGGAAGGGGGACCTGCGGCCGTGGGACTACCTGCCCGACGCGGAGCCGTCGGAAGAAACGCTGGCGCTCCTCTGCAGCCGGTGTCGGGAACTGGCCGACGGGCGCAAGGGAGATGCCCATGAGTTGCGAGGCATCCGCAATGCCCTCTGGAGTCAGGTGCCGGCTGTTGCCGAGGGGGCTGCCAGGGTGCTGGCGAAGAGCCGGGAGCCGTGGGTGCGGGAGGCCATAGAGGAGAGCCTCATCGACGAGGCGGTGAAGGCAGAGCTTTTGAGGTAAGGGGGATCCATGTACGAGCATCTCTACGAAGAGCCGATGACCGAGGAAACGCCGCTGCCGTTCGAGCTTCCGGAGTGGATCGCCTGCGCTCCCTTCGAAGAGTTCCTGGGGATGACCATTGACGAGGCGGAAGGTGGCCGCGCGGTGCTGACCATGCCGTTTCAGGTGAAGCATGCCCAAGGGAAGGGGCTCATGCACGGCGGCGCGGTGACTGCCCTGGCCGATACGGCGGTTGCCATGGCCATCAAGAGCATGCTCCCCGAAGGGACCCACTTCGTGACCATGGAGATGACGCTGAAATTCCATGCGCCGATCCACGGTGGCACGGTCAGGGCGGTGGCGGAAACGGTGCGGGAGGACGAACGGACCATCAGGGGGACGGCGGAGGTCTTCGACGGTAACGGCGTGAAGGCCGCAACCTTCACGGCGCTCTTCAGGGTGAAGAGGCACTGACTGGCGTACGGTGATGGCGTATCCCTTTCCACGCCACCGAGCGGAGCGCTCAGCAAAATAAAATCTGATCATCTCTGATCTTCCGCTATCCTCGCCAAACATTCCCTCCCCCTTGACGGGGGAGGGTCAGGGTGGGGGTGAAAG
>RHLS01000068.1 GCA_003712145.1 Desulfuromonadales bacterium
TCCCGGAGGAGGACGAGGATGTGAAGGTTTTGGTAGGGCATGGATTTTCTCCACTCTTTGTTGTCAAAGTCCCCCTTTGCAAAAGAGGGATTTAGGGGGATTTGGCTTCGGTTAAAATCCCCCCCGGTCCCCCTTTGTCAAAGGGGGGAGCGAGAGTGTCACGTCATCCGGTACGCCACCCCGAATCCTCCCCGGGGGTAGCGCCAGCGGGTGAAGGCGTTGCGGTGACAGACCACGTAGCAGGTGCCACATTCCAGGCAGCCGTCGTGGACGAAAGTCATCTTCTTTTCCTCTTCCGACCAGGTGTAGCAGCGGGCCGGGCAGGAGTTGGTGCAGCCGCGGTTGTCGCAGCTCACGCAGACCTGGGGATCGAGAACGATGTGGGGTTCCCGGTCGATGGTGAAGCTGGTGAAGTCGAAAATCTCGTCGATGTTCATAGTGCTCTCCATGCGCTGAAGGCGTCGGCCGCCAGGTTCTTGAGCCCCACCTTCTCTCTGGCCGTCTTCAGGAACAGCTTGGACAGGTTTTCCTTGGGGGTGCCTTCGATGCGGTAGATGTACTCCATCATGCCGCAGACCAGTTCAGGGTATTCGTTGTAGATACGGTCGTTGTGGAGCATGTGGGGCGCCTTGCGGTAGAGCTTCAGGTCCTTGATGACATAGCTGTCGTTCATCAGCGTCCGGTACACCTCGAGCCCTCTGCGGGTGAAATCTCCTGCCTGGTGGGCGGCGATGACCGCCTGGCCGGCGAGGACACCTGAGTGGGAGGCCAGGTTGATCCCCTCCAGGTTGAGGCCGGTGGCGTTGCAGAGGGCTGCCGCGTCGCCGGCTACGAGGATGCCGTCCCCCACCAGTTCGGGGATCATGTTGTATCCACCCTCGGGGATGACGTGGGCCGAGTACTCCTGCAGTTTCCCGCCACAAATCATCTTTGCCACCTGGGGCTGCTCCATAAAGGCATTCAGCAGGTCGTAGGGGGTCTTGCCGCTGGTCCTGAGGCTCGCCAGGTGAAAGACGAGGCCGACGGAGAGGGAGTCGTAGTTGGTGTAGAGGAAACCGCCACCCCTGACTCCCTCGGTGCAGCCGACGAACTCGTTGGCGAAACCCTGGTCGCGCACCAGGCCGAACCGGTCGTCGATGAGCTCTCTCGGCATGTCGATGAGCGCCTTGACCCCCACAGCCATCTGGGCCGGATCGAAGGTCGGCTGCCGGAGCCCCGCCTTCTTGGCAGTGAAGGAGAGGACGCCGTCGGCGGCCACCACCACCGGGGCGGTCAGTTCGCCCTTCCGGTCGAGGATGGTCACGCCGGCCACCCTGCCATTGCGCATGACCACGTCATCCACCGTGGCGCGGGTGATGAGGGTGGCGCCGGCCTCGACCGCCTCGTCGGCAAGCCAGCGGTCGAAGCGGGGGCGGAAGATGGTATAGCCGTTGTAGGGTGGGCGGTCGAAGTTCCCGGCCTCGATGGTCGTGGAGAAGGTGGAGTCGCCGGTCATGAAGGTGACCCCCTTCTTGACGATGTGGCGCTCCAGGGGGGCCCGGTCCCAGAAATCGGGGAACACCTCTTCCAGGGAGGGGAGGCGGTGGAGTACGCCGCCGAACATGTTCTTTTCGCCGGGGAACGTACCCCGCTCCACCAGGGCCACCTTCAACCCGGACCGCGCCATGGTCAGGGCGGCGGACGAGCCGGCCGGCCCGGCCCCGACGACTATTGCATCATAGGATGTACTCATTGCGCACCTCCGACGGCCGCTTTAACCCGCTCCAGGAGGGACGGCAGCACTTCCTTCAGGTCAGCCACGAACCCCTCGTCGGAGTTGGCGAAAATTGGGGCCTTGGCGTCGCTGTTGATCGAAATGATCCGGCGGGAGTCCTTGATTCCTCCCACATGGTGCATGGAGCCGGAAATACCGAGGGCCAGGTAGAGACGGGGGGTGACGGTGCGGCCGGTCTGGCCCACCATCCGCTCGAAGCCGGTCCAGCCCAGATCGTAGACCGGCCTGGTGACGCCGAAGGAGACGTTCAGCAGGCGGCAGAGCTCCTTCAGCTGGTCGAAGGTGGCCTGATCGCACCCCTTGCCGGCGCTGAAGATCACCTCCGCCTCGGTGAGGTCGACGGTCTGGGGGTCGGGCGGTATCCGCTCGGTAACCGTTGCGGCGGCATTGGCCGGCAGGGCAACGGGATGCCAGACCGTCAGAAACGGAGAGCTGGGGCGCACCGTCGGCATGAGCACCTGGCTCAGGGAGCGGGTCGGGACGGTGATAACCAGGGGGCGGGAGCCGTCCCACTCTTTCGTCTCCGCCACCCGCCCACCCAGGGCCTGCCGGGAGAGTCTCAGACCCTCCCCATGGCGCCGGGCGGTGACCACTTCGGTGAGGATGCCGGCACCAATGGTGGCGGCGATCACGGGAGCAAGGGTTGCCCCCAGGTCGTTGTGGGGGAGCACGATGATCTTTGCCACGGTTTCTGTCGCAAGTTGGACCAGAAGCCTGCCGAGATGCGCAGGGGTGTCGAGAGCATTCTCTCCTCCGGCGACACAGGTGATTGCCGGCACGCCATAGGCGCCAAAGCTGGCCAGGTGTTCACCCTCCGGAGCGGTGGGGGTGACCGCGGTCCAGTGGGAATCGAGGATGCCGGCCAGGCGCGATCCGTAGGAGAGAAGCCCCCGGCCGGTTTCGTCGAGTTCGCCGCCGGGCAGGTCGACAAAAACGATGATTTGATCGGTGCCGCCCATCAGATTTCCCTCCCGAGCCGATGACCTTCCCAGATGGCCATGTCCACCTTGCGGGGGGCCACGCAGTCGCCGATTCGGTAGAGCTCCTCCACTTTCCCCTTGAGGGCCATGTAGAGGGAGTCGTCCACCTTCTGCCCCATGGCCAGCACGATGGTGTCGAAGGGGCCCCACTCGTTCCACTGGTTTGAGTAGACGTTGAAACCTTTCACGGTCTTGGCTCCGGTTTCGCCCCCCACTTCCATGACGGCGATGTCGGGGGTGAAAGTTACACCCTTCTGCAGGAGCCGCTGGCGGGTCAGGTAGAGGTCCTGGGTCGGGCCCAGCTCAGCGCCCACGAAGAGGCTGGAGGTAATGACGTGGACCGTCTTCCCCTGGATGGCCATATGTTCGGCGGTGGCGCTGGCCCGGTGGTGTCCGTCGTAGTCGATAAGGCAGACCTTGTCGCCCAGTTCAGCCTCACCGTTCAGGACCTGCCAGACGTTGTACACTGACGGGCCGTCTGCTCCCCCCACAGGGTGCTGCTTGGGGAGGCTCCCGGTGGCGATGATCACCACCTCCGGGTTGTCGGCCAGCACCTGCTCCGCCGTCGCCTCGACGCCGAGATTTACCTTCACCCCGGCCTTGTGCACCTGATCCTTCTCGTTGCGGATGATGACGCCGAACTCATCGCGCCCCGAACCCTTCATGGCGGTGATCACCTGCCCCCCCAGGGCTTCATTGCGGTCATAGAGGGTGACCTGGTGTCCTCGGCGGCCAGCCATCTTGGCGGCCCACATCCCGCCCGGACCCCCGCCGACGACCGTCACCTTCTTCCTGACGTTCGCCCTTGTCAGGGTCCCTTCGCCCCATTCCTTCTCCCGGCCGATGGCCGGGTTCTGGACGCATCCGAGCGTCTTGTTCATGCCGATCCGGCCGATGCACCCCTGGTTGCAGGCGATGCAGTAGCGGATATCGTCCATCCGCCCTTCCTGGGCTTTCTTGGGGAGGAAGGGGTCGCAGATGAGCCCCCGGCACATGCCGATCATGTCGGCCTGGCCGTTAGCCAGCACCTTTTCGGCCATGACCGGGTCGTTGATCCGGCCGGTGCAGAAGACCGGCAGCTTGACACGCTCACGGACGCCGGCGGCCAGGGGGATGGTGTAGCCCAGCGGGGTGTGCATGGAGCCTTCCACCAGGTAGAGGTTGTAGAAGGTGGCGATGGAGAGGTCCATGAAATCGATGAGGCCGCTGGCCTCGAAACGGGCGCAGATCTCCTGCACCTGGCCCAGGTCGAGGCCGCCGGGGATCATCTCATCGGCGCACATCCTTATGCCGAGGGTGAAGTCGTTCCCCACCGCCTTGCGGACCGCACTGATGAACTTGATGGGGGCCCGCATCCGGTTTTCCAGGCTGCCGCCGTACTCGTCGGTGCGGAAGTTGGTGAGGGGAGAGAGGAACTGCCGGGCGAGGCTCGAATGGCCGAACTGCAGCTCGATGCCGTCGAAGCCTCCCTCCCTGACGTGGATGGCGCTCTTGACGAAGTAGCGGGCAACCTCTTCGATATCCTCCGGCTCCATCTCCTTCGGGGTCTCCCTAAAGAGGACATCGGGGATGGGGGAGGGGGCCCAGACCGGTAGCCGAGAGATTGATCCGTCTCCCTGCTGGCCGTTGTGGTTCAGCTGGGCGAAGATCTTCGCGTCGAACTGATGGACGTAATCGGTGATCTTTTTGAAGCCTGGGATCACCTCGGGGTGGTACACGTCGATCAGCTTCTCGTAGGCCATGTCGGTTGGGTGGACGCTCATCTCCTCGGTGATGATGAGGCCTGCTCCTCCCTTGGCCCGCTCGCCCCAGTAGTACATCTGACGCTCGCTGGGGAGGTTGGCCACCGCCAGGTTGGTCAGGTGTGGCTGGAAGGAAATCCGGTTTTTCACTTCAACCGTCCCCAGTTTCAGGGGCGAGAACAGATTCGGGAACATCATGATGAGGTCTCCTCAAAGGGTCTTACTTATTCTGATGTAGGGGCGCTGCTTGCCGCGCCCTTATTGCCCTCGCAATCGGGCGCAGCAAGCGGCGCCCCAACAAGCTCTTACGCGGCTGCCGCCGTCCTGTTGGCGTCGGCGATGCTCGTCACGCAACGCTCCAGACACTCCGGATCACCGCCGTTCAAGTCGTTTTTCAGGTGCCAGGCAACGGCCGGACAGCCGCCGTGGCACTGGTCGAAACGCTGGCACTCTTCGCAGGAATGAATCCGCAATGAACGGAAGGAGTCATAGATCTCCGAACTGTCCCAGATATCCTGGAAGCTTTTCTCCCTAAGTGATCCCGCCTTGAACCGGTCGGTCTGGAGAAATGCGCAGGGATACATGTTGCCGGTGGGGCCGACACAGCAGGTGAGCTTGGCCGCCCCGCAGAGGTTGAGCCCCAGCCCCTGGCGCTCCTGGCTGGTGAGGGAGAAGAAGCTGTCGCCGGTCCGCACGTCGCCGCTTCGGGCGAGCCAGTCGGAGAACTCCAGGAGCTGGGCCGGTGTGGGCCGCAGATCTTCCCAGTTGTCGGCTCCCCGCCCGGACGGCCGGAAGCGGCTCACCCGGAGCGACACGCCGAGGGAGTGGGCCAGTTCGTGCATGGCCGGGATCTCGCCGGCGTTCTGGGTGGTAAGAACGGTATTGATACTGGTGGGGATGGATGTGGCCGCCAGAAGCTTGATCGCCTCGATGGCATTCTCAAACACCCCGTTGCCCCGGATGGCGTCGCAGGTCTCCGGGCTCGCCCCGTCCATGCTTACCTGGATGGCCACCAAGCGGCTCGTTGCCAGCCGGGCCACACGCTCGGCGTCGAGGAGGGTGCCGTTGGTGGAGATGCAGGTCATGATTCCCCTGTTGTGGCAAGCGGCCAGGATCTCTTCGAAGTCGGGGCGCATGAACGGCTCGCCGCCGCCGAAATTCACCTGGAAGACCCGGGCCTCGTGCAACTGCTCCACCAGGTCCAGGGCCTCGGCCGTGGAGAGTTCGCCTTCGGCGGGCTCTCCGGAGGAGGAGAGGCAGTGGGTGCAGCGGAGGTTGCAGGCCAGCGATACTTCCCAGGTCAGGTTTACGGGGGAGCGCATCCCCATTTCAACGTAGCGGTTGCTCACGGAGGAACCCCTTTTCTAGAAGTTTGGTCACAAACCTCTGCAATGCCTTCTTCTGGTTGTCAGACAGCCCGTCGGGCAGTTCGTCCCTGTCTCGCACGGTCCCGAAGTAGTCGGGAGGGAGAAGGGTACCGGTTTCGGCGAAGAGGAGGCGCGGCCCCCGTGAATCGTAAAACAGGAGGCCGAACCCTTCCTGCCGCGCACGGCAGGCCGGGTGCATCTGTATGCCTGCCGCCGCCATCTCAGTACACCCCGCAGATGCCGTCGATGGCCAGCTCTTCCACCTGGATCTCCTCCAGGATGCGGGGCTCTTCGCTGCACGTCTCGATTGCTTGCTTTTCGGTTTCCATGGTTTTCTCCTTTTAGATTGTTTTCGGCTTCGCACCGCTGGGTGATGCGTCCTTTGTGTTCTATGTTTGCAACGGGGATGCCAATAAATAAAACGCCGATTTATGTTGAAAAAGCTGCGTTATTAAACGGCTCGTCGCAGTCAGTGCTCTGAAATGTGTGGAGAAATAGGACATCTTTGAAAGTGGGTTCGTTTCGGAGTGCCGGCGAGGTTGGGGTTTTTCTCTACAACGAGTATTTTTGCTACATAATCACAAACCCGTGTTTTGGTATTGCGAATACTGGTTGCGATCGGAATGGAATCTGCGATAGTTCTGTGTACCGGCCGGACAGCAGCCTCTGCAGCCACTGAATCAGGAGAGGTACTCATATGCACGAAAAGAACTCCCACTGCACGTTCTGCGGCAGCCGGTTCCCCGACGGGGCGTCGTGGCCCCGCCGCTGCCCGGCCTGTGGCAACGCCAGTTACCTGAACCCGCTTCCAGTGGCCGTTGTGTTGCAACCGGTGGCAGACGGACTGGTTGTCATCCGGAGAAACATTGATCCGCAGAAAGGAACCCTCACGCTCCCCGGTGGCTACATCGATTGTGGCGAGACGTGGCAGGAGGCTGCACGGCGGGAGCTGCGGGAGGAGACCGGCATCGACACCGACGACGGGGAAATCACCCTCTACGATGTGCAGAACGGCCTGGACGAGACCCTGGTGATCTTTGGCCTGGCGGAGCCAAAGCCCCGGAGCGTTTTGCAGCCGTTCTCCTCCGAGGAGACCCAGGAGGTCCTCCTCATCGACCGGCCGATGGAGTTGGGATTCGTCATGCACACCAATGTCGTGGCCAGGTACTTTGCCGAGGCAGGAAGACTAGCGTGAACGTCTCTGCCGGGTTACGGACGCGAGCCACCTCTGTGTCAGTCATCGCAAGGGAGAAGATTGGATTTTTTCGTGGCAGAACATGTGATATAAGACGAGGGATACACATCGCCGTCTGATCACAGCCATGAAGCATTCTGGAGAACCAATGAACTCAGTGGACATTCGTTGGCAGCAACGTTTCAGCCATTACCAAAAGGCGTTACAGCAACTGACCAGAGCGGTGGAGCTGAGCCTTCAGCGCCCTCTCTCTGAACTTGAGCAGCAGGGGATCATACAGGCTTTCGAATTTACCCACGAGCTTGCCTGGAACGTGATGAAGGATTTTTTCGAGTACCAGGGGACCACGTCGATCATGGGCTCCCGTGACGCGACACGAGAGGCCTTCTCCCGGAATCTGGTAGCCGACGGTGAAGGTTGGATGGAGATGGTCAAGAGTCGCAACCAGACTTCCCATACCTACAATCTGGAGATCGCTGCCGAAATAGTCGAAAAGGTGATTGCCCTTTATCACCCCCTGTTCGTTTCCTTTGAGCAACGGATGCAGACCCTGATCGATGGCAACTGACATGGACGAAACATTCGGTCTCAAGCAGAGCACCATCAGAAAAATCAACAGCGTCTTTGCTGCAGTGCCTGAAATCGAGCAAGTAATCCTTTACGGTTCGCGGGCCAAGGGGAACTACCGTAGCGGCTCGGACATCGACCTCACCGTAAAGGGGGAAGGTGTAAGTCTTTCGCTGCTGCTGAAGATCGAGAACATGCTTGATGATCTGCTTTTGCCTTACAAGATAGACCTGTCACTGTTTCACGTACTGGGTGACCCGGATTTGATCGATCACATAAGGCGAGTTGGAGTTGTTTTTTATGCGAGAACTGAAATCTCTGGCGGATTACTCGATAAACGTAACCAGCCAGGTGAACAGACTGACAACTGAGCCTGCCTACCCCCATCTGAAATTCGACATACGGCTCTATCTGTCCCATCTGGAGCTGGCGGGTTCATTGTACTGAAAAGCACGCGCGCCAACATCAGAAAGCTCTACGCCTTCTCCTTCCTCCAGATGACCCTCTTCCCGATGGCGATCATCACCCTCTTCTGGAAGGATCAGATCGGCCTCTCCCTGACCCAGATCCTGTTGCTGCAAAGCATCCTCTCCATTGTGATGGTGGTGATGGAGTACCCCACCGGGTATGTGAGCGACCGCATCGGCTACCGGGCCGCGCTCAATTTCGCGTCTCTCCTCGGCATTGCGGGGTGGGGAGTTTATTCGGCTGCCGGCACCTTCACCCATGTACTGATTGCCGAGGTTCTGCTGGGGATATCCCTGGCATTCATCAGCGGTTCCGACAGCGCCCTGCTGTACGAAACCCTCAAGGAGGAAGGATCGGAGGAGCACTACGCGCGACATCAGGGCCGCATGAACGGGTTTGCCCAGACCGGCGAGGCGCTGGGGGCGGTCTTCGCTGGGGTGCTGTACGCTGCGGCGCCGCTGCTTCCCTTTATCCTGCAGGTAGGGGTGTGGTTCCTGGCACTCCTGCTGACCCGCTCCATGGTCGAGCCGACGCGGGACATTGCCTCTCCCGCCAGTCACCTGGCAGAGGCCCTTCGCACGGCGCGCTACGCCTTTCTCGAGAACAGGCGGCTGCGGTACATCATCCTGTTGAACGCCGTGCTGGGACTCGCATCCTTTTACCCTGTCTGGCTGATCCAGCCCTACATGAAGGACGCGGGAGTCCCCGTGGGATGGTTCGGCCCCATCTGGACCGGGGCGAACCTGACCGTTGCGCTCTGTGCCCTTGCCAGTCACCGCGTAAGTCACTCGCTGGGCGACCGGCGCATGGTGGTGCTGTTCGTGATCCTGATCGGGGTGGGGTATTTGGGGC
>RHLS01000069.1 GCA_003712145.1 Desulfuromonadales bacterium
CCCCAGGGCCGTCCCCGCCACCCCCAGGACCGACGCCACCGCCACGTAGTGCCCCACCAGGAAGCGCCCCGTGGCCCCCAGGGCCTTCATGATGGCGATGGATTCCCGCTGCTCGGCCAGGTAGGCGGCCAGGGAGCTCTGGATGCCGATGCCGGCCAGGAGCAGGGTGAAGATGCCGATCAGGTTCAGGAAGAAGAGGAAGTTGTCGAAGAAGCGCTTTACCCCCGATTCGGCGGTACGGTAGGTGTTGACCCGTTCCCGGTCCCGCATGGATGCGGCGCGCAGCTCCGAGGCGATCCGGTCGGTCTCCTTGGGGTTGGCAACCTTCAGGAGGATGGTGTGGCTCACCCGGCTCCCCTGGCCCACAAGCCCCAGGGAGGGGAGGTCGGCGGCGGCCACGAAGAGGCGGGGCCCCAGGGAGAAGACGTTCACCGGCCGGTCCGGTTCCTGGGTCACCACGTCCCGCACCGTGAGGGTGACGTCCCCCAGCCGGAGCCGGTCCCCCACCCGGAGGCCGAGGCGGTCCAGGAGGGTCTGCTCGGCGATGACGCTCCCCGGTACCAGCACCTGCCGGAAGGGGCGCCCCGAAGCGAGTTCTACCTCGCCGTAGAAGGGATAGCCCGGCTCCACCGCCTTGATGTCGGCCAGGAGGGAGTCCTCCAGCGCCTCGGGTCGCACGATGGAATAGAACTCGTGGATGCGGGCGCCCTCGGCCCGCCCCGCGCCCACGACCCGCTCCACCGCCGCCGTGAGCCCCGGGGACAGGGGGGAGCGGGACTCCACGATCACATCCCCCCCGTGGAGCGCCCGAGCGTCCCGCAGCATGGAGGTATGGACGCTGCGGCCGAAGCCGGCCAGGGAGACGAGGGTGACGATGGAGAGGGCAACGCAGAGGACGAAGATTGCCGACTGGCGGCGTGAGGTGGCGAGCTGGCGGAGGAGGAGGCGTCCGTGAAGCGTCATGGGGAGACGATCCGGCCGTCGTGGAGCCGCACCACCCGGTCGGCGGTGCGGGCGATCTCGGGGCTATGGGTCACGAGGACCAGCGTCGTCTGCCGCTCCCGGTGCAATTCCAGCAGGATGTCGAGAATCCCCCGGCCGTTCACCGAATCGAGGTTCCCCGTGGGCTCATCGGCGAAGATGATGCGCGGGTCGTTCACCAGGGCGCGGCAGATGGCGCAGCGCTGCCTCTCGCCCCCCGAGAGCTGGTGGGGGAGGCTCGCTGCCCGTTCGGCAAGCCCTACCCGGCCAAGGAGCGCCTCGGCCTTCTCCCGGGCGGCCGCGTCGCCCCGCAGCTCCGCCGGGAACATGACATTCTCCAGGGTCGACAGGGACGGCACCAGGTGGAACGACTGGAACACGAAGCCGAAGGTTTCGTTCCGCAGGGGGGCCAGATCGTCCTCGGAGAGGTCGGTGATGTCGCGCCCCTCGATGATGACCCGCCCGGCGTCGGGGCGGTCGAGCCCCGACAGGAGCGAGAGGAGGGTGCTCTTGCCGCTGCCGCTCTCCCCCTCGATGACGAGGAATTCCCCCGGCTCAACGGACAGGGAGACGCTGTCGAGGACCTGTATGCGGCGGTCGCCGACGGTGTAGGTTTTTGAGAGGGCGCGGGCTTCGATGATCATGGGCATGGGGACCCGGCCTTTCCACCAACACTGCCGAACCTCTCCACCAGCTCCCGCGCCACCGCAAAGATGCCGATGCCGGTAGGACAGACCGTATCGCAGCGCCCGCAGACGAAGCAGCTGATCTTGCCCCACCGCTCGGGGTCGGCGGCGAGCTTGTGATGGATTCTGCGGCGGGTGCGGAGTGCCTCGGTGCCGAGGGGGTTGTGGCCGCTCGCCTCGCGCATGAAGCCGTCCAGTTGGCAGGAGTCCCACATCCGGCTCCGTTCCACCCGCTCGGCGTAGCGCCAGTCCTGCACGCCGAAGCAGGTGCAGGTGGGGCAGGCGAGGTTGCAGCCGGTGCAGGCGATGCAGCGGTCGCCGATCTCGGCCCAGAAGGTGTCGGGAACGCGGTCGGCCCGGATCAGCTCGGACGCCCGGAGGATAAGGACCTCGTTTACGTCCGCCAGCGCCGCCGATTCCTCCCGTATCCGCTCCAGCGCCCCATCGGGTGCGGCATCAGGCAACCCGCCGACAATCGCCTCGCCGGCGTTGGTGTAGGGGACGACCAGCCACCGGGCGCAGTCCGCCACCAGCTCCAGGTCGCACTCGCCGTCGGCGCAGGGGATCAGGGAGCCCCCCGGACCGCAGTAGCCGGAGGCGCCGACAATGACCGCCCCCTGACGGCGGCGGAAATAGATGTCGTCCCGCCAGCCGTCGGCAAAGAAGCGGTCAATGAAGCGGAGGCAGGCGAGGTCGCGGGGGGTGAAACCGGCAACCAGGAGCGGTTTCTCCGGAGCCGGGGGGGTGGAGACCGTTTCGGCGGCAGCGGTGAAAACTCCCCCCTCATGGGGAAAGAAGGCCGCTGTCGGCTTACCCGGCAGCGGGCCGCCCTGGAGGGCCAGGGGGCCGTCACTGGGATGGCCGAGGGTCCGGGTCCCGTCGGGGAGGAGGATGGGGAGGCGGACCTCGTGGGTCGCTTCCAGAGATGCAAAAAAGGGGGCGAGCTGTTCGGGGGAAAGGTATTTCATGGCGCTCTCCGGACCCGCACCGCGCAGACCTTGAATTCGGGGATGGAGGATTCGGGGTCGAGCACGTTGTTGGTGAGGGCGTTGGCGGCCCCTTCGGCGAAATGGAACGGCATGAAGACCACGCCGGGGACCACCATCTCTGTCACCCGCGCCTGGGTCCGCACCTCGCCCCGCCGGCTCGTCACCACCACCTGGTCCCGCTCCCGCACCCCGAGGCGGGCGGCGTCGTCCGGGTTGATCTCCACAAAGGAGCGCCGCTCCTCCCGGTCCAGGAGGTGGGTCCGCCGGGTCATGGTGCCGGTGTGCCAGTGGAAGTAGGTGCGGCCGGTGGTGAGCACGAAGGGGTAGTCATCGTCGGGGAGCTCCGACGGCGGCCGGTAGTCGACGGGGCTGAACCGCCCCTGGCCCCGGGTGAAACGGCCCACGTGGAGAATCGGGGTGCCGGGGTGGCCCCGGTCGGGGCAGGGCCACTGAAGGCCGTGGGGATCGAGGCGGTCGTAGCCGATGCCGCCGTAGATGGGGGTGAGGGAGGCGATCTCGTCCATGACCGCCGACGGGTCGGGATAGCGCATCCCGCCGTAGCCGGCACGCTCCGCCAGGGCGCAGATGATCTCCCAGTCGGCCCGGGCCTCCCCCGGCGGCTCCACGGCCTTGCGCACCCGCTGCACCCGGCGTTCGGTGTTGGTGAAGGTCCCCTCCTTCTCGGCGAAGCAGGCGGCCGGGAGCACCACGTGGGCCAGTTGGGCAGTCTCGGTGAGGAAGATATCCTGCACCGCCAGAAAATCGAGGCTCTCCAGGGCCCGCCGCGCATGCCCCTGGTCCGGGTCCGAGAGGATCGGGTTTTCCCCCAGGATGAACATCCCCTTGAGCAATCCCTCGGCGGCGGCATCCATGGCCCTCGTGAGGGGGAGCCCCGGCTGTTCCGGAAGCCCGTCCACCCCCCAGGCCCGGGCGAACTTCTCCCGGACCGCCGGGTCGGCCACCTTCTGGTAGCCGGTGAGGACGTCGGGAAGCGCCCCCATGTCGCACCCTCCCTGCACGTTGTTCTGCCCCCGCAGGGGATTCACGCCGGTGCCGGGGCGCCCCAGGTTGCCGGTCAGCATGGCCAGGGCGGCGCAGCAGCGGACGTTGTCGACGCCGTGGCTGTGCTGGGTGATCCCCATGGAGTAGACGATCATCGCCGTCTTTGCCGTGGCAAAGAGCCGGGCGGCGGCGACGATATCCTCCGGGTCCAGGCCGGTGACGGCGGCGGCCCGCTCCGGGGTCCAGTCGGCCACCGCAGCCGCCAGGGCAGGGTAGTTCTCGCAGCGGGAGTCGATGAACTCCCGGTCCTCCAGCCCTTCGGCGATGATGACCTGCATCATCCCGTTCAGGAGCGCCACGTCGCTGCCGTTTCGGTGGCGCAGGTGGAGGTCGGCATGGCGGGCGAGACGGATGCGGCGGTTGTCGGCCACGATGAGCCGCGCGCCGCTCCGGGCGGCCTTAAGGATGCGGGAACCGATGAGGGGGTGCTGCTCGGTGGTGTTGGAGCCGATGACCAGGATCACCTTGGCCTGGTCGATGCAGTCGATGGAGTTGGTCATGGCCCCGGAGCCGAAGGTCTCGGCCAGCCCCACCACGGTGGAGGAGTGGCAGAGCCGGGCGCAGTGGTCGATGTTGTTGGTGCCGAACACCCCCCGGGCCAGCTTCATCAGGAGGTAGTTTTCCTCGTTGGTGGCCTTGGCTGAGGAGGCGAACATGATCGAATTTGCTCCGTGCTTCCCCTGGATATCTCGCAGGCGCTCCACCACGAGACCCAGGGCCTCGTCCCAGGAGGCGGGGCGCAGCTCTCCATCGCGTCGGATCAGGGGAGTGGTCAGGCGGTCAGGGTGATGGACGAAGGCGAAGGCGTTCCACCCCTTGACGCAGAGCCCGGCGCGGCTGACCGGATGAGTCACGCTGGGCTCGACCCCGACCAGTCGCCCGCCGTCGCTGACGAGATAGAACATGCAGCCGGTGCCGCAGTAGGGGCAGACGGTGAGGGTATGGTTCATAGCGCGCCCTTGAGAAGCTCGATTTCGTTCAGCCAGAACACCGGCCCGTCCTGGCAGCAGTAAAGGTGCTCGATGGTGCAGTGGCCGCATTTCCCGACGCCGCAGCGCATGTGGCGCTCCAGGGAGACCACGATCCGGTCGGAGTCGAGCCCCTTCTTCCGCAGTTCCTCCACTACGGCACGGTACATCACCGGCGGACCCACCAGCACCGCCACGGTACGGCCGGGGTCGATCTCCAGGGGGGGGATGAGCGCGGTGACCAGGCCGACCCCGCCGCTGTAGCAATCCCCCTCCGTGATCCGGTCCACCGTGCGGCTGCAGGCAAAGCGAGCCGACGCCTCCCACGCGGCCAGATCATCCTTGAAGAGAGTATCCGCCGGGCTCTTGGCCCCGTAGAGGATGGTGAGGGAGCCGAACTCCTCGGGACGGTCCTCGCAGTACTGGATCAGGGAGCGCATGGGCGCCAACCCGCAGCCGCCGGAGATCAGGAGGAGATCCTGTCCGCGCAGTTTCGGCAGCTCGAAGGGCCTGCCGAAGGGGCCGCGGATGCCGATGACATCCCCCGCTTTCAGTTCATGCATGGCGGCGGTGAGCGTGCCGGCCCGCCGCACCCCCATCTCAAAATACCCGTCGCGGGTCGGCGACGACGCCACCGAGAGGGGCGCCTCCCCCCAGCCCAGCAGGGAAACCTGCACGAACTGGCCGGGGAGGTGGCCCAGCGGCCTCCCATCGACAAGTCGCAGGCGAAATAGTTTCTCGTGGGGGGTAAGGTCAATGACCGCGACGATCTCGCAGTTGACCGGCAGGTAGAGTGATGCCTCTGTCATGTGAGTTGTTTGTGGCGACATAATGCGCGGCTACCTCGCTCCGACCTCTTACGGCGCAAACATCTCTGCAAGAATCGACAAAACCTCTTCCTGGGTCTCTTTGTCGATTCTCCCGAGCTTCTGAACCAGGCGGGATTTGTCCACGGTTCTGATCTGGTCAAGGACCACCTGTCCTTCCTTCCCCTTGAAGGCGCAGTGAACCCGCGTGGGATAGTCCCGTCCTTTGGTGGTCATTGGGGCAACGATAACGGTGGCAATATACCGGTTCATCTCATCGGGGGAAATAACGAGACAGGGCCTGGCCTTGCGAATCTCCCTGCCGACGGTGGGGTCAAGGTTGACCAGGTGGACATCGAAGCGCTTGACTACCATTCCCATTCATCCTTGTCCCACTCGGTCTGCGCGCCAGCATCCCCATCAAGCAATCTGTCGTCGCCGCTCTCTGCCATGAGCCGGAATTTGTCTCCCCACCCCTGCCGGGGGTGGGACGCGGAGCGGATGATGATCTTTTCGTCCTCCACCTCCAACTCCACTTCTGTTCCGAGATGGCTCTGTTCCAGAAGAACCTTGGGAATTCTGATGCCTTGGGAATTGCCTATGCGAATGATGTTTGTCCTCATCGATGTGTTCTCCCGACAGATATTGTTTGTCTGAGTGTCTACATTGTAATTACCAGGATAGGGGGCGTCAAGGCATCTTTTCTGCCGTACCAACGAAAAAGGGGAATCCGTCACCGACTCCCCCTCGTTCCATTATCTGCAGTGTGGGTTTCAAGCGTTTCATGTGTCAGGTGTCCCCCTTGACACGTTCAGAAAACCCTCCACCATTTCGACCCGCTTCCTCAGTTCCCCATCTTCCGCCAGCTTCTGGGCAAATCTGCGGCTGGCCTGCGACACCGCCGATTCTCCAATAACAAAGTGCGCCCCAATCTCCCGGAGCCTTGCCCCGCTGTATCTGTGGCTTAGATAGATGCAAACTTTCTCTGCCAGGCCCTCGTCATCCGCGAATCGCTCCCGCACCACTTCCCTGATCCTCTCCACCGTCAATCTGGCTGCAACCTTGTTCAAGCCCGGCAGGTTGCGGTCTGGTTGCCTGTCGCGAAGGTGTTCCCCATCGATCGTGGCGATGAACGCTTCACTTCCCAGGATGGCCGATGCCACCGCCTGCCCCAGCGGGCTTTCGTAGTCCTGATTCAATAAATCCTCGACGAATTGGCGGTACTTTTTCCGGGCGGTGCCGATATCTGTGCTGAAATAACCGAGGATAAAGCTCGTCTGGAGCCATTCTGGGGCCTTCCGTTGGCCGATGTAATCGCGGTGGCTTGACCACTCGTAAGCTTCCGGCTGGTCAACGATGCCCGCCCTGACCGGGTTCAGATGAACGTAGCGGGACAGCTCCATTGCATACTGGTCGGCTTCGATGAGAATTGCCTTGTATCGCCCCTGGAAGAGGTGGCCGGCACGCTTGCGCTTGGCGTTGAAGTAGTTGGTGTAGGCGCCGTTTATGTGCCGCATGATCTGCGACAGGTTGCCGGAAGGGGGTTCGAGGAGGAGGTGGTAGTGGTTTCCCATAAGGCAGAAGGCGTGGATGACCGCGCCATAACGGACGGTGGCGGATTCAAGATAGGAGAGGAATTTCTCCCGGTCCGCCCGGCTCTTGAAGACCTCCTTCTGTTCGTTGCCCCGCGAGGTGACGTGATAACAGGCTCCGGCGTATTCGATGCGTAACGGTCGTCCCATGGATGTCCCCCTCTGGATGGTTGCGTGATGATGAGCGCAAGCATACCAGAGGGGGATAGTTTGTCAATGTGTAGACCTGACACCAGTGTTTGTCTTCCAGTGTTTGTCTTTGACACCAGTGTTTGTCTGTGAAGGCTGATTTGGATAAAATGAAACAGATTATGGAGTCAATAGAAAAATAGCAAGCAGCGTCCCCTGGCTGGTCTCCAATTCTTTTCCCCAATTCTTTTCCTATTCTTTTCTAAGAACGATTCGGACGGCTGCTAAACCGTCTGACCCAACTTTCGGAGGCAATCCGCCCCCGTTACTGCCGATACGCCGTCGTCATGCCTGCGGCAGCGTAAGCTGATTTTGCGGGGCCATCAATTGAAAAAGCCCCGACATTTGCCGGGGCTTCTTTTACAAGCATTTGACTCCGCTACACAGCTAGCTTATTTGGCTACTATCATGTTCTTAACTTTATCGTAGACGGGCTTGGGAATGATTTTTTTTGTGAGGAGTTCTTTCTTGCTTGAGAAAGGCCTGCCCGAAATTATCTTCTTGGCGTATTCATCGCCGACAATATTTTTCAATTCAGCTTCGGTTGCACTATTGATGTCGATAAGATCAAATGTGGATGAGGCTGATGGTTTCACGGTCGGTGCCGCCGGCATGGCCGGAACTTTGATATCGGCGGCAATTGATACAGATACGGAAAGAAGTAAGGCAAATCCGAGGGCAATGATCTTCTTCATTTGAATCCTCCTTCTTGGGGATAAATTTAATTTTATTATTCCAGGCAAATTATTTAAGTCAATATATATTAAGTGGGAAAGGGATAAATGGATAGGGATTTGCTTTTTTCGGTGGGTCTTGGGGGTCGCGTCTACACTATTCACAATATGAAATATGGAGACGCGACCCCTTCCGACTTACTCCAGATGAACGTAGCGGGACAGCTCCATTGCATACTGGTCGGCTTCGATGAGAATTGCCTTGTATCGCCCCTGGAAGAGGTGGCCGGCACGCTTGCGCTTGGCGTTGAAGTAGTTGGTGTAGGCGCCGTTTATGTGCCGCATGATCTGCGACAGGTTGCCGGAAGGGGGTTCGAGGAGGAGGTGGTAGTGGTTTCCCATAAGGCAGAAGGCGTGGATGACCGCGCCATAACGGACGGTGGCGGATTCAAGATAGGAGAGGAATTTCTCCCGGTCCGCCCGGCTCTTGAAGACCTCCTTCTGTTCGTTGCCCCGCGAGGTGACGTGATAACAGGCTCCGGCGTATTCGATGCGTAACGGTCGTCCCATGGATGTCCCCCTCTGGATGGTTGCGTGATGATGAGCGCAAGCATACCAGAGGGGGACAGTTTGTCAATGTGTAGACCTGACACCTGTTCTTTTTTTATGACACCTGTTCTTTTTTTTGACACCTGTTCTTTTTCCCTGTTCTTTTCTAAGAACGATTCGGACGGCTGCTAAACCGTCTGACTCAACTTTCGGAGGCCCGTTACTGCCGATACGCCGTCGTCATGCCTGCGGCAGCGTAAGCTGATTTTGCGGGGCCATCAATTGTAGCGCGCCCGGTACCTTGGACACAAGATAAGAGTCACGCAGCCATCTTGAGT
>RHLS01000093.1 GCA_003712145.1 Desulfuromonadales bacterium
TTCCGCAGCACCGGAGACAGTTTCATCCTTTACCATTGACGACCTCCTTGAACACAATATTTACCTCATTTTCGTGTCCAAGAAAACCGGGGCCGCCATAAAAAAGATAAAGCGCTTATCAGTATCTTTGAAGAACGGAATAAATCTGAACGTGAGGCAAGGGAACTTCAAAGAGAAATCGACAATCTGAAAGGATCTTATGACACTTCATTGCTTGAAACCATAGCGAAAAAGCAGGAAAGTCAGACAAAGGTAACCGCGACAAAAGAAGATTTTCTGAAGAAAACTGCTGCCCTTGATACGTTGAAATCCAGGATAGCGACTCTAGAGCAATCGATAAACAGTGATGCGAAGATAAAACTTCTGTGGGAAAAGCTCCAGGCCCTTCGGGAGCAGGACAGACAAAAATTACTATCTGATCTACGAACGATAAATTTCTGGTACCCGGTAAAGAAACTGGGGATGCAGTTGATATTCCTTGTACCGCTATTTATCGTTTTCTACGTTTGGAGCAGCGCAAGCATCAGGAAAAACAGGGGGATACAGACTCTCGTATCTTCGCACCTTCTTGGAATAGCATTCATCCCGATCCTCTGCAAAGTCATTGAAGCTGTCTACGACATTATTCCTAAAAAACTACTAAAGCAGCTCATTGATCTACTTGAGTCACTTAAACTCATTGCAATTTGGCACTACCTCATTATTGCACTCGCTGTAGGTGCTGCACTTTTCCTGATTTACCTAGTTCAGAAAAAACTATTCTCCAGTGAAAGAATTGGACGAATAATTGAGCGCAGAATATCAAATGGTGATTGTCAGCAATGCGGAAAACATCTACCTGCCGGTTCAGCAGCTTGTCCTTTCTGTGGTTTTGTTCAGTATAAACCGTGCAGTAATTGCCATAGCCAGATGCATGTATATGGGAAATATTGTCGAGAGTGTGGACAACAGGCGACAGGCTGACACGAAGTCAAGGCCCAACATGGCTAGTGGACCGGTCGCGAAAACCCGCGCCGGTCACAGCCCTGCCGTTAGGGCACGAAAAAACATGATGAAAAAAATCATCCTTCTGATTGCATTTGTTATCGTTTTTGCGGCGGGAGCGCTAACTGCTACGTTGCTCCACATCGGCTCGCCAATCGTAACTGTAGACTTCACCAACAATTCAACCCAGAGAATCAAATCAATCGACGTAAACCATGAGATTGGAAGGTTTGGAAAAGTACGATACCTGATAAGCGATCTTGAACCAAAACAGACAAGAACGCTTCGCGTATTTGCACCTGCGGAATCATCATATGAGGTGACAGTGACGTTTGCTGACAATTCACGCGTTGTCGGAGGTGCAGGATATGTTGAGGCAGGCTATAGAATCAGAGAATCAATCGGACCACAGAAAATTGACTCTAAAGTTGACCTTATGGGTGGCTACAAGCCCTAACCAGGAGGCGGCAGACGGGCTACGCTGACGCTCCGCCGCTGCGCCCCCACGACGTTGAACAAAGGATGAATTGATGAAAGTATTTTTAAGTTGGTCAGGCCAAACAAGCAGAATTCTCGCACAGTCACTGAGAGACTGGGGGAAACTAGGGGAAACTAGGGGAAACTAGGGGGAAACTAGGGACACTCCCCGGTTTTCTTTTTGATCGGGACTCCAGGGACAGGATGGTGCCAGTTTACTTAATTCCCTCACGCCGCCAGGCGGAAGGTCGCATCGATCTCGTCCCAGGGTACGAAGAACCGGCTCTCTTCATCCTTCTCCACAAGGCCCAACCGCTCCAGGGTCTTCACATCATCAAAGACATTGCGGTATTGCCGGTGAAGTTTCTTCGCCAAGGCGTTGATGCTCACATGCCCCATCGAGTGCAGGGTATTGAGCAGTTCGAACCGCTTCGGGGTCAGGTATTTGAGCAGTGTGGGAAGATCCTCGAAATAGAGCCGTTCGATCGGCTGCTCCGGTCGCCAGCCGCCGTCGAGCTTGCGGGCGATTTCTCGCGCCTCGGCAAAGAATTCCTCGTCGGACTTGATCCCAACCTTGATATCTCGTTTCACTACTGTCCGGTTAATAGTTGAACAAATTCATCTGGTTGCTGCTGACAGGGTCGGGATTTCGCTTAAGAGCTTCCGCAA
>RHLS01000094.1 GCA_003712145.1 Desulfuromonadales bacterium
GCCCAGGGTTCTGGCTTCACCCACCCCCCAACCCCCTCCCGTCAAGGGAGGGGGAGCAAAATGTGATTTGTCTGCTTCGGAGATGAGGTAATGCCATGCTCAACACCGTCAAGGGGATGCTCATCGAATACGCCCTGTCGATCCCGCCGCTGGTGCTGGTCTTCGACTTCAACCCCCAGACCCTCACCCGCACCCGCACCATCACCCTGCGGACCGGCAGCGCCCCCGGCACCCGTGGTGGGTACGATTTCGCCCTCCCCACCGAGACGGCCCGGGTGGCCCAGGGGGTCACGGTGCAGCCCGAGAGCTTCACCATCGAGATCCTCCTGGACGCCACCGACCGGATGAACGACGGGGACCCCATCGCCACCCAGTTCGGGATCGAGCCGGAGCTGGACACCCTGCGCACCATGGTGGAGCCCAAGGCCCAGGGGCCCGGCGGGCTCCAGACCCTGGCGAGCCTCGGCCTCGGGGGACAGCGGGCCTTCCAGCGGAGCGAATCGGCGTCGGTGCTCCTCCTGGTCTGGGGGACCCACATCCTCCCCCTGTTCCTCACGAGCGTCCGCATTACCGAGGAGGCCCACCTTCCGTCCCTGGTCCCCTACCGGGCAAAGGCGAGCCTCACCATGCAGGTCATCGAGGGGAACAACCCCTTCTACCGGGTGGAGAAGGTGCGGCAGGTGGTGGGTGCCGCCCTCAACACGGGACGCACCGTGATCGGAGGGATTTTCTGACATGTTCCAGAAGGGGAGCCGCTACGAGAAAACCGAGAAATTCGCGCCGTCCTCCGACGGGACCACGGTCTTCGCCGGGATCCGCCCCCGGGCCATGGGCCCCGCCACCGGGGTCGTGGAGCACGTGGTGAAGGCCGGCGACCGGCTGGATCTCCTGGCGCGCCACTACTACAACGACGACCGCCTCTGGTGGCGGATCGTCGACGCCAACCCCGATTTCCTCTACGGCGGCGACATGGTGCTGGAGGCCATGGAGGGGCTGGTGATTCTGATACCGAAGGCGAAGGAATAGGGCATGATCCTGGACTTTCTGACCACAAAGCGGCGCGAGCCGGCCGAATGCATCATCCGCGTGGGGAGCGCGGGGCTTGAGATCGCCGATCTCTACCCCTTCCTCACGGAGGTGACGGTGGATGCCAGCCGGGCCGAGCCGACGGTGGCGACCATCACCTTCGAGAGCCGTCGCGACGAGCAGGGGAAGTGGTTCGTCCAGGACGACGGGCGGATCGCCCCCTGGGAGCCCATCGTCATCGAAGCGGCCTTTGGCAGCGACACCGAGGAGGTGATGCGGGGGTACATTCGGGAGGTCCGGGCTGACTATCCGGAGGATGCCGGGAGCGCCCGGGTGATCGTGGAGTGCCGGGACGACTCCCTGGCCCTGGACCGGGAGCACGTCCGGGAGGTCTGGGGAGGGGACGCCCCCACGGCCGATATGGTGATCGTCCCGACGATCCTCGGCAAGTACGGGCTCGCTCCGGACCCGGCCAACGGCAGCGGCCAGACGGGGCTCGTCATCAACCAGGACGGGACCGACATCGAGTTCCTGCGGAGCCGCGCCGAGGCCAACGGCTACGACCTCCTCTTCCGGGAGGGGATGGCCTACTTCGGCCCCATGCGCCTCGACGCGGAGCCCCAGGAGACCATCATGGTCTACGCCGGCGAGGCGACCAGCGCCTACCGCTTCTCGGTCAAGGACGACGGCCACCAGGCCGACCGGGTCACCTTCGACCGGGCCGAGACCGCCGGGAGCGGCACTGTCTCGGAGACGGTGGACCCGGACCTGCCGCTCCTGGGGAACGAGGCGGCCACGGGGGCCGGGAGCGGCCTTCCCGATTTTGCCTGGCGCATGAGCCGCCAGGGGGAGATGAGCGAGGACGAGTGGATGGCCCGGGCCCAGCGCCGGGCCAACGACCTCTCCCTCAGGGTGAAGGGGGAGGGGGAGCTGGACGGCTCCCTCTACGGCCATGTGCTGCGG
>RHLS01000095.1 GCA_003712145.1 Desulfuromonadales bacterium
TTCCGCAGCACCGGAGACAGTTTCATCCTTTACCATTGACGACCTCCTTGAACACAATATTTACCTCATTTTCGTGTCCAAGAAAACCGGGGCCGCCATATTATTGGTTGCGGGGACAGGATTTGAACCTGTGACCTTCGGGTTATGAGAGCGGTAAGAGCATTAAGCTACTATCTGCTCCTACCTATCAACCAGCATATCCACCTATTATTACTCGCTTTTATTTGCTGGTACCTTAGTAGGTTTTCCCGCGCAACAACTATAATTCATCACTATTTACATCAACTTTACATCAATCTGCGCTGGAAAAACTATCCAATATTGCAGCAGCTTGAGCCAGCTTATTAGGTGCTAGGTGCGCATACCTCATAGTAGTTTGGATATCAGCATGTCCTAGCCAGTCACGTATGGTAACCAGGTCACACCCCTTGTTGAGTAGTCTCGATGCCGTGGTATGCCTCAGGGCGTGCAGAACGAACTCACGGTCATTCTTGAGGTTCATTTCCTTCCTCACCCAAGTCCAAGCCGTACCTGCCTGATCATTGGTAAGCGAGAAAGGCTTATGCTTATTGATACCCTGTCTTGCTTCCATGATCCTCCTTACCCTCTGCGTCATGGGTATACTCCGAGGTCTACCACCCTTGTTGATCCAGATTGATATCAGGTTCGTTTCAAAATTTACATCCTCGTACTTGAGTTTAAGAGCTTCAGATAGCCTCATGCCGGTATCCACCAACACCTCTACCAGGTCTGCAACTTCAGGATAAAATAGCCTCCTGCTGTTGTGCTTGGTATTACGAAGTAGATCAACTGCCCTCCCCTCTTCTTCCCTGGAGATTACCCTTATCCTACCCTTCTGCTGTTTATTGAGGTGGATAAAATCCCACTCCTGTTTCTTGTAGCGTAGGATGGTCTTCAGAATCTCCAAAAACCTGTTTACCGTTGCAGGCTTATTGCTTCTAGCTTGAAGCTTCAGTATAAGATCCCTTACCGTATCAGCATTAATGGCACCTATCTGTACTTCACCAATAAGCGAGACAATCCTATTGGCCCTGTCGAGAGTTTGCTTGCCGTCTTTGTTGTCCTTCCATCGTGTCAGGTATACCTGCTGTGCGGCCTCCGATAACAAGGTTCGAGCAGCAAGCTCTTTTGGCGTCAAACTCGCTTCCTTCAGCATCTTCTGACGTTCTTCAGCCTCTACTAGTTTTGCCTCCTTCTTGGTGTACTTGCCTGTGGACCTGAAGACCCTTACTCCGTTAATCATGAAATTCATATAGAAGACACCCTTAGTGCCACGCTTTACGACCGCCATTGCTATCCTCCTTTCTGATTTCAGGCACAAAAAAAGGAGCCTAGACGCTCCTATCCCTTGCTAATTGCCCTATTTAGTTGTGGTTATTGGTTTGAGTGGATGGTTCTGCTGGAATACTGCTTGAGGTGGGTATTACTTTGAGGTGGGGTGTTTAGAGGAGTCCTTGGGATACAAATGAGGTGTAGGTATCGCCTATGATTATGTGGTCAAGTACCTTGATCCCCAATAGCTCTCCTGCGTCCTTGAGCCGTCTGGTAATCTCCATATCCTCCCTTGATGGTGCTGGATCGCCGGTAGGATGGTTATGGATGAGTATGATAGCTGCTGCGCTGGACAGGAGTGCTGACTTGAAGGTTTCTCTGGGATGGACTATGGACTGATTCAGGGAGCCTACTGAAATTTGGTCTATGCAGACGATCCTGTTCTTGCCGTCAACGTGTGCCGCAATGAAGTATTCCTTGGTTTCCCTTCTCAGGTAGCTGAACATCTCCCATATCTGCTCTGGTGAGGTAATCCTTATGGCGGCCCCGGTTTTCTTGGACACGAAAATGAGGTAAATATTGTGTTCAAGGAGGTCGTCAATGGTAAAGGATGAAACTGTCTCCGGTGCTGCGGAA
>RHLS01000070.1 GCA_003712145.1 Desulfuromonadales bacterium
GCGCCGGTGGCGATGGCCATGGGGACGCAGCCGAGGATGAAGGCCAGCGAAGTCATGACGATGGGGCGCAGGCGCATCCGTGCCGCCTCGGTGGCCGCCTCGGCAAGCTCCATCCCGTTGCGGACGTTTTCCGCCGCGAACTCGATGATGAGGATGGCGTTCTTGGCCGCCAGACCCACCAGGGTTACCATACCCACCTGGAAGTAGACATCGTTCTCCAGCCGGCAGATCCAGGTGAGGAACAGGGCGCCGCAGATGGCGAACGGCACTGCCAGAACGACCCCCACGGGGAGCGACCATTTCTCGTACTGGGCCGCGAGGATCAGGAAAACCATGATGATGCCGAAGATGAATGCTGCCGACGAGGTCCCGCCGGCCTTCTTTTCTTCGAACGCCTGGCCGGCCCAGGAGAAGTCATACCCTTCGCCCAGCACCTGTTTCGCCGTCTCTTCCATGGCGGCAATGGCCTGGCCGGTGCTGAACCCTGAAGCCTGCGCCCCGGTCACCTTGGCAGCCGGGAAGCCGTTGAAGCGGGTCAGCAGGTTGGGTCCTGGGGTATAACGGAGATTGATCAGTGCCGACAATGGCACCATGCTCCCCGTATTCGAACGGACAAAAATCTGCGCAAAATCATCCGGCGCATCACGGTACTCCGGGTTGGCCTGGATGATCACCTGCCAGATCCGGCCGAATTGCACATACTGTGAGACATAGGAAGAGCCGAAGTAGGCCTGGAGTGTCTCGTAGACCGCCGATACCGGCACGCCGAGGGTCTCGGCCCGCGCCCGGTCCAGATCCAGGTAGAGCTGCTGCTGGGATGCGGAGAACGTGGTTGAGACCGTTGCCAGTTCCTTTCGCTCCCTGCATTTGGCGATGAACGCCTTCACCTTGGTCTCCAGCTGCTGGGGGGTACCTGACCCCTTGCTCTGAATGTAGAACTCGAACCCGCCGGTGGTGCCGAGGCCGGGGATGGACGGGGGATTGAGCGCCACCAACAGGCTCTCCTTGATGGCGGCAAACTTTTTGCGCATGTCCGCAACCAGGGCAAAGGCGGTTCCCTCCTTCCCCTTCCGTTCCTCATACGGCTTGAGCGAGGCGAACATGAGGGCAGCGTTGACCTTGTTCTGGCTGTCGATGATGCTGTAGCCGTCCATCTGGGCGACATCTGCAACTGCCGGGTTCTGCTTCAGGACAGTGGCCGCCTTGTCACTGACCGCGGTGGTCCGCTCCAGGCTGGCGGCATCGGGCATCATGTTGGCCACGAAGATGTACCCCTGGTCCTCCTCGGGGACGAAGCTCCCCGGAACCACCTTGAAGAGGAAGAGGACCGCGGCGATGACCCCGCCGAAAATGGCGATGCCGATGATCTTTCTGCGGATCAGGAAGCGGACCCCGGCCACGTAGCCGTTGGTCAGTCTCGTGAATTGCGCTTCGAACCACTTGAAGAACCCTTTTTTCTCGCCGTGACCCGGTTTCAGGATGCGCGCCGCCAGTGCGGGCGACAGGGTAAGAGCCACCACCCCGGACAAGACCATGGAGATGGCGATGGTAATGGCGAACTGCTTGTAGAGTGTGCCGGTCATGCCGCCCAGGAAGGCCACCGGCAGGAAGACCGACCCGAGGACGAGGACAATGGCTATCAGCGCCCCGGCCAGCTCGGCCATGGCTTTCTTTGATGCCTCCATGGCGGACATGTGGAGGGAGTGCATGTTGTGCTCCACATTCTCCACGACGATGATGGCATCGTCGACCACGAGGCCGATGGCGAGGATCATGCCGAAGAGGGTCAGCATGTTGGTGGAGAAGCCCAGCGCCTTGATGCCGATGTAGGTGCCGATGATGGCGATGGGGACCGCCAGGACCGGGATAATGGTGGCGCGGAAGCTCTGCAGGAAGAGGAAAACGACGAGCACCACGAGGACTACCGCCTCGAAGAAGGTATGGACAACCTTCTCGATGGAGGCCTCGGTGAATTTGCTGGTGTCGAGGACGATCTTGTAGTCAAAACCGGCAGGGAAATTCCCCTTCAATTCGTCAATGAGCTTGCGGATCTGTTTCGAGGTTTCGATGGCGTTAGCGCCGGGCTGCTGGTAGACAGCGATGATGCAGGCCCGCTTGCCGTTGACCTTTGCCGCGATGTTGTAGTCCTTGCTCCCCATCTCCGCGTGTCCGACGTCCTTCAGCCGGACGATGGCGGCCCCCTCGCTGGCGGCGCGGATGATGATGTCGTCGAACTCCCTCGGGTCGGTAAGCATCCCCTGGGTGGTGACAACGAACGACTGCTGGGTCCCCTTTGTGGTGGGTGCCTGACCCACCTGGCCGACACCGTAGGCCTTGTTCTGGCGCTGGATGGCGTTGGTCACGTCCTGGGCGGTGATGCCGAGCTGGGCGAGGCGGTCGGGCTTCAGCCAGATCCGCATGGCGACATCCGGCACCGGGAACAGGGTGGAGAGGTTGGCGCCGGGGATCCGCTTGATCGGGTCGAGCACATACAGGTTGGTGTAGTTGTTGAGGTAGGTCTGGTCGTAGCGGTCATCGGGGGAGTAGAAGCTGATGACCATCATGAAGGCCTGGGAGCGCTTCTCGACGGTAACCCCCTGTTTGTTGACGATGTCGGGGAGCTTGGACGCCGCCTGGCTGACCCGGTTCTGGACGTTGACCTGGGCCATGTCCGGGTCGGTCCCCGGCTCGAAGGTGACGGTCAGAGTCATGTTGCCGGTTGAGGAGCTGGTGGACGACATGTACGACATCTTGTCCACGCCGTTCACCTGCTGCTCGATGGGGGCAGCAACAGTGTTGGCGATGACCTCGGCCGTTGCGCCCGGGTATGAGGCGCTGACCTGGACCGTCGGCGGGGCGATGTCCGGGTACTGGGCGATGGGGGTCGCCTTCATGGCCACCAGCCCCGCCAGAACGAGGATGATTGAGATGACCGAGGCGAAGACGGGCCTGTCGATGAAGAAACTTGCCATGGTCGGGACTCCTATTTCCCAGCCGGTGCGGCCGGCTTGGCAGCTGGGGCCGCAGCCTTTGCCGCAGACTCTTCGGGGGTTATTGCCTTCACCGGAGCTCCCGGCGCCAGACGCTGGAACCCTTCAACGATAATCTTGTCACCACCCTTCAACCCCTGGTTGATGACCCACTCGTCGCCGACCCAGTCACCGACCATGACCGGTCGAAGTTCAGCCTGCCCCTGGTCGTTCACCAGATAGACCACGTGGCCGTTGGCGGTCTGTTGTACCGCCTTCTGGGGAACCACGATGGCGTTGGGGCGGACCGCCCCCTTCACATGGACTTTCACGAACATGCCCGGCCGGAGGACTCCCTTCGGATTGGGGAGCTCGGCACGGACCAGGAAGGTACCGGTCTGCTGACTGAAGGAGGGGTCGGCAAAGCTGAGCTTACCCGTATGGGGATAGCGGGTGCCGTCGGAAAGCTCCACCTCCACGTCGTAGTTCATGTTCTTCGGCACTGCGAGCCGCCCCTTCGCCACCTCCTGCCGGGTACTGGCCATCTCGTTCTGGGAGACACTGAAGTTGATCCAGATGGGATCCAGCGTGGCCACATAACTGAGTTTCGAGGACTGCCCCACGGCAGAGAGGAAAGCCCCCTCGCGCAGCAGGGCCTGGCCCGACACGCCGTTTACCGGCGATTTGATCGTCGTGTAGCCCAGGTCCAGTTCGGCCTTCTCGAGTCGGGACTTGGCCTCGTAGAGGGACGCCTCGGCCGACTTGACCGCGCCGACGGCGTTATCCAGGTCGCTCTTGCTGGCGGCGTCCTGGGCGGCCAGCGGCTGGATCCGGTCCAGATTGGCCTTGGCTGTCCAGAGTTGTGCCTGGCGGTTTTCCACCTCACCCTTGGCGGCATTGACCTGGGCCTTGAACGGCTTCTGGTCCATGAGAAAGAGGACCTGACCCGTCTTGACCACGTCACCCTCCTTGTAGAGGATCTTTTCCAGAAAGCCGTTGACCCTGGCCACGATCTCCACCTGGTGAGAGCTCTCAACCTGGGCGACGAAGGGGGTGGTGATCGGGACCGTCTTCGGCGTTACCGCGACGGCAACCACCTCGGCAACGGGGGGTGGTGCCTTGGGCTCCTCCTTCTTGCAGCCACAGACCGTTACCATGAGCACGGCAAGAAGAGCGGCCGGCACGCGCCATGTCCAGGATGAGAGGGTGCCGCATCCGGACGCTGCGCACGCCACGTTCCCGTCGGGCAGGAACCTTTCAATACAGGGGAGACAGGATTTCATAATGGTCAACTTGAACATGGATGCTCTCCTTCCTGGGAAATCTTGGTACTTGCTTTCATTGCTGTCATCAACCGACATCGGCTGATGTCCCTTCCTGTTCCTGCTCGCCTGCCGTCACCCAGTTCTGGAGCAGGGTATAGGTCACGGCCAGCAGCACCGGCCCGATGAAGAGACCGATAACGCCGAAGGAGATGAGTCCTCCGATGACGCCGGCAAAGATCAGGAGGATGGGAAGGTCGGCGCCTTTCTTGATGAGGATCGGCCGGATGAAGTTGTCAAGGGTCCCGACGATGATCGTCCAGACCACCATGACCGACCCCCAGAGGGTCTGGTCCGCCCAGAAGAGCCAGATCACCGTTGGAACCAGCACGAGACCTGGTCCCAACTGCGCCACGCAGAGAATGAACATGACCGCGGTCAGAAGCGCCGCCGCCGGAACTCCTGCCACGGCCAGGCCGATCCCACCCAGGAATGATTGGATCAGGGCGGTGACCACAACCCCCATGGCGACCCCCCGGACGGCCTTGGCAGCGAGGATGGCGGCATCCTCGCCGTGCTGGCCGGCAAGGCGCTTGGCAAAGCGGCAGACACCGGCGGCAGCCGTCTCACCGTTGGCATAGAGGACCGCGCTGATGATCACGGTGAGGAGGAAATGGACGATCATCATCCCGACACTGCCGGCCTGGGCAACAAACCACCCCACGATGTTTTTCACATGGGGTGCCATTGTCTCCGACAACTCTTGTGGGCTGATGGAGGCGAGATGGTGCCAGCGGGCTGCCGCCTTCTGACCTACCAGGGGAATTTGCTCCAGCCACGGCGGCGGCGGAGGCATGGTGAACGCGGCAAGGGACTTCACCCAGCCGACTATCTCGTCGGCCCGATCGATGATACTGGTAACGGCGAGAGTGAATGGTATGACGAGAACCAGGAGGAGTACAACCGTCATCACCGTCACGGCGAGCCCCCTCTTGCCCCAGAGCCCCCTCTGAACGGCCAGCATGACCGGCCAGGTGGCAATGACGATCATGGTCGCCCAGATGAGCGCCGTGAGAAACGGTCGCATGATCCAGAAACTGGCGGCAATGAGGACGCCGATGAAGAGCACTGCCAGCGTCGTGCGAGTTATGTCTCGGGTGGGAAGAATCTGTGACATGGCTAACCGTCCGCTTTCTGATGAGTTTATTGCTGGCCTGCAGATCCTGCAACTACACCCGGCCTCTGGGTCGCAATCTCCCGCGTGATCTCACGGCTCAACTGACCGACCGTGCGACTGACTGCCGCCACCAGGGTTTCGTAGCTTCCGTCACTCACCCGTTCGGTAAAGATCGAAACCCGTCTGGCCACATCCTGCGTCTCCAAACCTGACGTGACAAGCCACTGGGCCTTGAGCTCAACCCGGTCGCCGGGCACGCAGTCGAGGCGTAGGATCCTGACCCCCACCCAGTAGTCAGGCTTTTCGGGGCGCAGCCTCGGATAGGCGAATACCCGGTCGGACGCGAGGAGTATCGAGAGGTTCTCCACCAGCACCGAGGTCATGTTCTCACCGAGCGACCCGCCCCAGCGGTCGAATTCGGCGAACTTGAGACCGTTGGTGCCATCACGGGTGACAATCTGCGAGCGATCCAGGTAATCGGGGACCTCCACCGGCGCAATGCTCACCGAAACCGGCTTCGCACCCTGCTGGCCAGCCGACTTCACCTCCTGAGTACCCAGAGAGCTGAGCGTGTACATGCGTGCCGGCGGTGAAGTTCCACAGGCGGCAACAAGTGCGGCAACAGCAACGAGGAAAAGCGTTCTAGTCAGGGATGATCCTCTCAGCATCTCATTCTCCTTTGGGCCAACTGTTACACTTATCTCCGGACAGGCCCTTACTCACCGGCCTTGCCTTTCAACAGGGACTCGGGGTGCCGTTCCAGATAATCCGAAATCTGCCGGAGCGAACGGGTCGTGGCGGAAAGCTCCCGCAGAGTCTTGTGCAGGTCGGTCATCAGTCGGGAATCGTCGCCATACGCCTGCAGAGTCTGTTCAGATTGTTTCAAGGCCGACTGGGCGGAAACAAGGGTTACGTTCGCACTGTCGAGGACCTTCCTGGTGTCGCTCCGGACGGTAACCATCGCTTCCTTCGTTTCCACGAGGGCAGCATCTGCAGAGCGGGCGGCCTGGGCAATGTTATCGGCTACGGGGCCGATCTTGCTGTTGAGGTTCTGCACCAGCGCCTGGGTATCCTTGATGGCGGCGTCCACGTTCTCCATCGTCTTTTTCCCGTCAATCGAGTTGACGAGCCGGCCGACTCCTTCAATCGCGTGATTGAGGTTCTCGACAATCTCCTTGAACGGGAGATCCTCGAGGGTCTTCTGCAACTGCTCGAGGGGGGTGGGAATGCTCGGAATCTCAGTGTAGTCCTTGTACAACCCCACAAAGTTGGCCGGTTTGTCGGGGAAAAAGTCGAGAGCAACCATCAACTGGCCGGTTACGAAGCTCTGGCTCTGGAGCTGGGTTCTCAATCCCCTTTCGACCGCCTTCTCGATGGTCCTTGGATCCCGTTTGAACGCGGCCTTGGTCCCCTTGAACTTTTCCGGTTCCAGAGTGAAAGTCACAGGAATCTTCAACTGGCGCTTCTCCTGATCGACGGTGATGCTGATGTCGGTCACCGAGCCGACCTTTACCCCCCGAAACATGACGGGCGACCCCACGCTCAGCCCTTTCACGGAGCCGTCGAAATACGTTACATAGGCAAACTCCTTGGTGAAGAACTTGCCGGCGCCGAGGACGAGCACCCCGGCAACCAGCAGGGCAACTGCACCGAGAACGAACGCTCCGATTGCTGTCTTGTTCACCTTTGTGCTCATTCGGGTCTCCGCTTCAGGGTAACTGCGGGAGCGGTCAGTGCTGCCGCGCCCCCTCCCCCCGCGTCAGGAAGTTTAATACCTTCGGGTCCGGCGGCTCCCTGAGGAGCAGTTTCGGGTCACCGGCAGCCGTCATGGTCTTCACGTCGGGATCGAGAAAGACCGAATTGTTCCCGATGGCGAAAATGCTGGCCAGTTCATGGGTCACCACCACAACGGTAGTGCCGAGACTCTCGCTCAATTCGATGATCAGGTCATCCAGCAGCCGGGCGCTGATGGGGTCCAGGCCTGCGGATGGCTCATCGAAAAAGAGGATGTCCGGGTCCAGCGCCATGGCCCGGGCGAGGCCGGCCCGTTTCTTCATGCCGCCGCTGATCTCGGAGGGATAGAATTCCTCGAACCCCCCGAGCCCCACCAGCGCCAGCTTCAGGGAGACCAGCTCCCGGATCTGGGCTGGGCTGAGGTCGGTGTACTGCTCCAGGGGCATGGCCACATTCTCCGCCAGGGTCATGGAGCTCCAGAGGGCGCCGCTCTGGAAGAGGATGCCGAAGCGCCGCTTGAGCCTTTCCTGGTCCTCGGGCTCGGCATCCCAGTAGCTGACGCCATCGTAGATGATCTGTCCCCTGGCGGGTCGCTTCAGACCAACCAGGTGCTTGAGGAGCGTACTCTTGCCGCAGCCGCTCCCTCCCATGATGATAAAAATGTCGCCCCGGTTGATGGTGAAGTTCAGGTCCCGCATCAGCACGAAGCTGCCGTAGGACATCTCCAGTCCGCGGACGTCGATGGCCGGCTCCCTGCCGCTGAATTTCGAATCCTCCGACCCGCTCATATCCCCAGCACCTGACAGGAAAGGGTGATGACCGCCGTGGCGATGACGATGCAGACAATGCCGGTGACCACTGCCGAGGTTGCCGCATACCCCACCGCCGAGGCGCTCCGCTCGCACTGGATGCCGCGCAGGCAGCCGGCCACCGCCACGAGGATGCCGAACACGAAACTGTGGAACAGGCCGATCAGGAAATGGGTCAGGGTCAGGGAGGAGCGCGACTGGTTCACGTACTCAACCACGCCGAGATCGAGCATCCCCACCCCCACGATCATCCCC
>RHLS01000096.1 GCA_003712145.1 Desulfuromonadales bacterium
GGACTTAACCCAACATCTCACGACACGAGCTGACGACAGCCATGCAGCACCTGTGTTCCAGCTCCCTTTCGGGCACTCCCAAATCTCTTCAGGATTCTGAACATGTCAAGGGTAGGTAAGGTTTTTCGCGTTGCATCGAATTAATCCACATCATCCACCGCTTGTGCGGGTCCCCGTCAATTCCTTTGAGTTTTAACCTTGCGGCCGTACTCCCCAGGCGGTCAACTTCACGCGTTAGCTACGGTACTAAATGGTTTTACCCACCCAACACCTAGTTGACATCGTTTAGGGCGTGGACTACCAGGGTATCTAATCCTGTTTGCTACCCACGCTTTCGTGCATGAGCGTCAGTATCGACCCAGGGGGCTGCCTTCGCCATTGGTGTTCCTCCACATCTCTACGCATTTCACTGCTACACGTGGAATTCCACCCCCCTCTGCCGTACTCTAGCCTTGCAGTCACAAGCGCAGTTCCCAGGTTGAGCCCGGGGATTTCACGCCTGTCTTACAAAACCGCCTGCGCACGCTTTACGCCCAGTAATTCCGATTAACGCTCGCACCCTACGTATTACCGCGGCTGCTGGCACGTAGTTAGCCGGTGCTTCTTATGCCGGTACCGTCATCCGCACAGGGTATTAACCCATACGATTTCTTCCCGGCCGAAAGAGCTTTACAACCCGAAGGCCTTCTTCACTCACGCGGCATGGCTGGATCAGGCTTGCGCCCATTGTCCAAAATTCCCCACTGCTGCCTCCCGTAGGAGTCTGGACCGTGTCTCAGTTCCAGTGTGGCGGATCATCCTCTCAGACCCGCTACAGATCGTCGCCTTGGTGAGCCTTTACCCCACCAACTAGCTAATCTGATATCGGCCGCTCAATCAGCGCAAGGTCTTGCGATCCCCTGCTTTCCTGCTCACAGAATATGCGGTATTAGCGTAACTTTCGCTACGTTATCCCCCACTGAAAGGTACGTTCCGATACTTTACTCACCCGTTCGCCACTCGCCGGCACCCGAAGGTCCGCTGCCGTTCGACTTGCATGTGTAAGGCATGCCGCCAGCGTTCAATCTGAGCCAGGATCAAACTCTTCAGTTCAATCTCTGTGTGGTGCCGAAGCACCTCGCTCTTTCGAGCGGTCGCTCACTCTCAGAAAACTGACTGGCCAGGCTCCGAAGAACCCAACCAACATGTTTTACTGTGCGAGCACTGATAACTTTTGAAGCATCACAGCGACCGAAGTCACCGTGGCGTTCGCCATCAAGCGCCCACACTTATCGGTTGTTTGATTGTTAAAGAACCTCAGCGCCCGGCTTTGCCGGTTCGCTGTCGCTGCCTCGCTGACGTTGCCGTCATTTCGTTGCAGCGGAGAAACGAGATTATGCAGAGCATTCAGCGTTTCGTCAACAGTTTTTGCAGAACTTTTTTCTGCCGGTCAGCGCTGCATCCCTTCGCAACTCCAACCCACTGCCGCCCCGCAACCCTTGTCGCTGCTGCGTTTGCAGTGCGTTTCGTGTTGCGAGGGGGCGAATAGTACGGGACACCCACAGGGTTGGCAAGCACTTTGTCATAAAAGTTTTATGCAACGATAAAAGCGACGCTCTAAGCACTCAACGGGACGTGATCAACCCTGTATAGAATCTGTGCATCGGCCTCCCCTGGCCCACTTTCAAAAGGAAGCATCCATGACTATTGAAGCGACGTGGTTGGCAAACTCCGGTTCGAGCTTGTGTGACCTAAGCAATGGCACGGCCCATTGGAAGGCGGATCTCGACGCACCGGCCGGCGATGCGACCCTTCCAAATCCTCATGACCTGCTGGATTCCGCCCTGGCTGCCTGCACCACCCTCACCCTGCAG
>RHLS01000097.1 GCA_003712145.1 Desulfuromonadales bacterium
CTCCGGGGCGGCGCGGGTCTGCGCGGGGCTTGGCATGGAGACGGCGGTCATGAACCGGGGGATCGACCGGCTCCAGCGGCTCGACGAACTCCATGCCGGCCGGGTGAAGACCCTGTCGTTGGGCCGGGAGGTCCTGCGCCAGGAACTGCCGCGGGCAGATCTCGTCGTGGGCGCGGTACTAGTGCCCGGTGGGCGCACGCCGCTCCTCATCGACCGGGAGATGCTCGGGATTATGAAGAAGGGGGCGGTGCTGGTGGATGTCTCCATCGACCAGGGAGGATGCGCCGTTACAAGTCGTCCCACCACCCACGACAACCCGGTCTACACGGTAGACGGCATCATCCACTACACCGTTGCCAACATGCCAGGCGCCTACCCCCGCACTTCGACCATGGCCCTGACTAACGCGACGCTGCCCTACGTCCGGCTCCTGGCAGACCGGGGGATTGAGGGTGCACTCCGGAGCGATCTGGCTCTGGCCGGCGCCCTCAACACCTGGCGGGGCGGCGTTGCCCATCGGGCGCTGGCCGAGGCTCTGGATCTCCCGTTCGCCCCATTTTCATGAGGTTTCGGCGGATCACTCCTCTTCAGGCGGCCTGATCACCAGGTGCCGCTCAGGTTCCCGCCCCGTGCTCTCGGCCACCAGTCCATGGCCGGCGATGAGCCGGTGCTGCATCTTGCGCAGGGCGGGGCGCTGCGGGGCGAGCGCCACCGCCACCTGTTCCTCCATGGCCCGCCGGATGCCCTCTTCGGTCTCCCGCACCACTGCAGCCAGGCCGTCCTCCTCGTCCATTCCCCCCATGAGGTGAAAAATCCGCTCCAGGAGCCGGCGCATCTCGTTGGCGGTATTCCTCTTGATGAACTGCAGCGAGACGCCCCCCGACTCCGCGATTCGCTTCAGGCGGAGATCGTCGGAGCGAGAGCGGAGCGCCAGAATCAGGTCGGCCTGCTCGGGGCCGCCCACGGTGCGGGCGTCGAGCCCCAGGCTCCGGATCACCCGTTCCAGCAGGTCGCGGGAGAGGGCGTAGGGGTAGATGCGGGCCGGTCCCCGCCGATGTGCCAGTTCCCTGGCCGACGGTGGCGGGGTGGCGGACACTGCCGGCTCCTTGTCCCGCACATGGACCTGGCCGTCGGCCCCCTGCTCCCGCTGCTCGCCCCGGGGGGCGGAGCCACTGAGAATGGCGTCCACCGCAGCGGCCGTGTCCCGGTGTACGATCACTTCCTCACGGTCCACCATTTCCACCACGATCCCGAAGGTGGGTGGCGCCCGGCGTTCGCTCACCGTCTTGGGGGTGCGTCGTCGCCGGGCTTCTTCGTCGGATAGGGTCACCACCTGGACCCCGCCCACCAGGTCCGCCAGGGTCGGGTTCTTGATCAAATTCTCCAGGGTGGTGCCGTGGGCGGTCCCGATCAGCTGCACCCCACGCTCGGCGATGGTGCGTGCCGCTGCGGCCTCGGCCTCGGTGCCGATCTCGTCCACGATGATCACCTCGGGCATGTGGTTCTCCACGGCCTCGATCATCACCGCGTGCTGGCGGTCCACGCGAGGTACCTGCATCCGCCTGGCGCTGCCGATCCCCGGGTGGGGGATGTCGCCGTCGCCGGCAATCTCGTTGGAGGTGTCGATCACGATCACCCGTTTGTGGACCTCGTCGGCCAGCACCCGCGCCGTTTCCCGCAGCTTCGTCGTTTTCCCCACCCCTGGTCGGCCCAGGATAAGGATGCTCTGGCCTGTCTCTATAAGGTCCCGTACCAGGTCTATTCCCCCTAAGACGGCCCGCCCCACCCGCAGTGTCAGCCCCACGA
>RHLS01000005.1 GCA_003712145.1 Desulfuromonadales bacterium
GTGCCGATTTTTACTCAATGTCAAGCAAAAAATGCAGCAACCAGCTATTTTTATTCACTTTTTATAGAACGTTCCGGTCCTGCAATTTTCTAACCGGACAATGCTGCTGCACACTAAGTTATCTATAGACGCTGGACCTCAGAGTCGGGAGATGCCCGATTGAAGTGCACGTTCGCGCAACTCGAAGGGGAGCTTAACAAGAGAAAGTAAAGGGGTCAGCTACAAATCGCAAATATTACAACGTGACACAAATAGAATTAGGCCAGGAACTACAGAGCCTACAATTCAAGGAGGAATGCCCATGAAATCACGTTTTGCCCTGATTATCGCTCTCATCTGCCTGCTGCTGGTCCCGGTTCCGGGGTCGGCGAAACCGTACACCGCCATGTTCGTCCTGGGTGACAGTCTCTCCGATCAGGGAAACCTTTACCAGGCTACGCTCAAACTCATCGGATCAGGCCGGCCTGCCAGCGACCACTACTACCTCGGCCGGTTTGCCGACGGAGAAATCTATGCCGGCCAGTTGGCGGAGAAGATGGGCCTGACGCTTTCCGCCACGGCGTTCGGCGGAACCAACTATGCCTATGGAGGGGCGCGGACCGATTACAATATTGCCGAACTTTCCGGGTTGCCCCGGGGCGCCTATCCCTGGACCCTGAATCTGGAGCGTGAGGCGTTCACGGCCCAGGGGGTAAGCGACCCCCGTGCCCTCTATGTGGTCTTTTCCGGCTCCAACGACATCGCCGACCTGATCGGCCGCTCACTGATGTTCGGTTTCGAATCGACCAAGCCGGCAAGCGACCAGGTGGTGCAGGGGGTGAAGCAGGTCATCGAGGCATACGTGGCCGCTGGCGCCCGGGATATCATCGTACCCAATCTGCCGGATCTGGGGCTTGTCCCCCGGGTGTTCACCCGCAATCCCCCGGGCTCGACGGTGGTGTCCGATGTCGCCACCGCCCTGGTGGTTCGCTACAACGGGGCACTGGATGAGATGCTGAAAGGGTTCAGCGGCGTCAACATCATCCGCTTTGATACCTTCTCGTTCTTCCGGGAGGTCGTGAAGAACCCGGCAGCGTACGGGCTGACCAACGTAACGGCACCCTGCTATACGGGGTTCGTCGACCCGGCCGGGCCCAACGACACGGTCTGTGCCACGCCGGAGACCTATCTCTTCTGGGACAGCGAGCATCCCACCACCGCCATGCATTCCCTGCTGGCGAAGCGGATGCTGGGGACCCTGGTCGATGGCCTGTTGACAGATCTTGCCCGGCAGGTGAGCGGCTACGGCCTCCCCAAGGGGATCACCACCGCCCTTCTCGCCATGGTGAACAAGTCGAAAAAATTCATCTCTGATGGCAACCGTTACAACGATGTCGCGGCCATGGGGCTCCTCCACGCCTTTGACGCCCTCGTGGGGGCACAGCGGGGAATCTTTATTCCGGCCGATGACGCCGATGCCCTCATGGAGCGGGCGAAGCAGATCACCGAGCTGCTGGAGGCCATGAAGAAGGGGGCGTGACCTTTTTCAGTGCATGATTGCGTGCCATTACCAAGACAAGGAGGTTGCCATGGCGACAAACATTATTGAACAGCTGACCAGGGAGTTTTCCGGTGACATGATCGGGAAGATCGGCCAAGCCCTCGGGGAAGGAGCTCCGATGGTCCAGAAGGCATTGCCTGCCGCGCTCTCGGCGCTCGTGGGGGCTGTGGCTGCAAAGGGTGCTTCGACGTCGGGGGCGTCGCAGATTCTCGACTTGGTGGGCTCCAGCGGGTTCGGGGCGCACACGATCTCGGGGATGTCTGCATCCCTGGCGGGCGGCGATGCGACAAAAAACCTCATGGAGCGTGGCAACAGCCTTGTTGGTTCCCTTCTTGGCGACAAGGCCGGGGGGATCACCGACTGGCTCGCTTCCCTGAGCGGTATGGGCAAGAGCAGTTCCCTGTCGCTGCTCGGTCTCCTGGCTCCCTTAGTGATGGGGATGATCGGCAAGCGGGTCAAGGAGGACAACCTGAATGCCGCCGGGCTCATGGGGTTGCTGTCCGGCCAGGCTCCGTTTCTGCAGAATGCAGCCCCGGCGGGGCTGGCAGGCCTGCTTGGTCTCTCCGGTTTCTCCAGCCTGGGGTCGGGCGCTGCCGCCGTCACCCAGAGTGCCTTGTTCACGGGGCCGTTCTCCAAAATATTCTGGATACTGGCGGGGATAGCGGTTACACTCATCCTGTACTACCTGCCGCAGCGATGCACCATGAAGGAAGTCAAGACGGCCGCGGTGCCGGTGCAGACCCCGGCCCTCAAGGTCGATCCGATGCTCGGGGCCTTCGGTGACATCACGCTTCCCAACGGCGTCACGCTGAACATCCCCGAGTTCGGGATCGAGCGGAAGCTTCTCGCCTTTATCCAGGATGCGGGGAGGCCGGTGGACAAGACCACCTGGTTCACCTTCGACCGGCTGCAGTTCGAAACCGGCAGCGCCGTGCTGAAACCCTCGTCCCTGGAGCAGCTCAACAATATCGCCGCGATACTCATGGCGTTTCCCCAAGTGGCGATCAAGCTTGGCGGCTACACCGACAACGTGGGTGACCCGCAGGCGAACCTGAAGCTCTCCCGGGACCGGGCCAACAACACGATGCAGGAGCTGGTGAAGCTCGGTATCGAGCCGTCGCGCCTGGAAGCCGAGGGGTACGGTGATCAGCACCCGGTTGCCGACAACGCCACCGCGGAGGGGAGGCAGCAGAACAGAAGGATCGATGTCCGGGTGACGAAGAAGTAGCAGCCGTTGAAACGGGTGGAACCTGAAGAAGCAGCGAAAACAGCGGAGACCCTGTTGAGGGAGGCCCTAGGACCCCGAAATGATGTGAAAGGAGGACCGAACGGTTGCCCTATCCGATAGTATCTGAGGTTACCTGCTACTGTCTCCCGGAAGAGGGAATGGCTGCGGCCAGAGAGTTCCTCTCCCATCTCCATGACCCGGGAGAAACCTGGATAATAGCGTCGGTGATCGGCATCACGCCGCTGATCATCGAGCTGATAGCCGCCCACAGGAAGGGAGTGCCTCTGCATCTCTACCTTGACCAGTCGCATACGAGCGGCAAGGCCGACCGGGTTCAGGTCAATCGACTTGCTGATGCCGGCGTCGACGTCACGGTAGGAACGTCCCTGGTGGGTACCGGGACTCTCTCACACACGAAGGGCGTTGTGGTCAATGGCGCTGTCCGCTGGTGCTGGGCGGGTTCGGTCAATTTTTCCGAAAGCGGCTGGCATGCGGTTGATATGGCGATGGTTTTTTACTCGCCGCAGTGGTATGAGCGATTCGTCGAGGAGTTCAGGGAATTGCGGCAGTATGCCTGGGATCATCAGGGCAGGTTGCAGGTGATGAAACAGCCGCCGGCCGGAGTTGTCGTGTGAGCACCGGGTATGCAACACCTTCACGGCCACGATGCATCAGGGAACCCTGACGGTGACCAAGGGATCGCTGGCCGTGGAGAAGCTGGTCATCAGATGATGCGACTCTCTCCTTGATTCCCTCCTCCCATATCTGGTATCACTATCCATGAGGCCGGGCAGCAATGCCCGGCTGTTTTTCGTCTCATTACGCAGTATGTCCGTGCGCCGCAGAGGTCTTTCCATGTTCAACGTTGCCACCCTCAACCCCCCCCAGCGCGAGGCGGCCACCCACACCGAGGGGCCGCTCCTGGTCCTTGCCGGGGCCGGCTCGGGCAAGACCCGGGTCATCACCTTCAGGATCGGCCATCTTCTTATCGACAAAAAGGTTAAGGCCGAGAATATCCTGGCGGTCACCTTCACCAACAAGGCCGCCGGCGAGATGAAGGAGCGGGTGCGGGAGCTGGTGGGGCGGGGGAAGGCCAAGGGGATGATCATTTCCACCTTCCATTCGCTGGGGGTGAGGATCCTGCGCCGGGACATCGAGCGGCTCGGCTACAAGAAGAATTTCAGCATCTACACCACCTCCGACCAGATCGGCCTGGTGCGCCAGGTCCTGCGGGAAGTGGTGGAAGACGGCAGGAAACACGATCCCGAAAAGCTCCTCTGGAAGATCTCCGGCTGGAAAAACCACCTGATTCCCCCTGACGGTATCGTCCCCCGTTACCAGGACGAGGACGAGGTCCTCGCCTGCACCGTCTATCCCCGCTACCAGGCGCTTCTCAAGGCGTGCAACGCCATCGACTTCGACGACATCATCATGCTGACGGTGGGGCTGCTCAGGGATTTCCCGGAGGTGCTCGACCACTGGCAGGAGCGCTTCCGCTACATCATGGTGGACGAGTACCAGGACACCAATGCTTCCCAGTACCTCTTCATCTCCCTGCTGGCGAAGAAATACAAAAACCTCTGCGTGGTGGGGGACGACGACCAGTCCATCTACGGCTGGCGCGGGGCCGACGTGGGGAACATCCTCGACTTCGAGAAGGATTACCCCGGCTGCCGGGTGGTGAAGCTGGAGCAGAACTACCGCTCCTCCGGCACCATCCTGGAGGCGGCCAACAACGTCATCCGCAACAACGCCAAGCGAAAGGAGAAGCGCCTCTGGACCGACGCCGGCGACGGCCGCCCCATCGATCTGGTGGTGGCCCAGGACGACGAGGAAGAGGCGACCCTGGTGGTGGAGCGGATCCAGATGGAGCGCTACCAGCACGAGCTCTCCTACGGTGATTTCGCCATCCTCTACCGGACCAACTCCCAGAGCCGCGCCTTCGAGGAGCAGCTCCGCTTCGAGGGGATTCCCTACGTGCTGGTGGGGGGGATGCAGTTCTACGAGCGGAAGGAGGTCAAGGACGCCCTCTCGTACCTGAAGGTGATCGACAATCCCCACGACGAGCAGGCGCTTCTGCGGATCGTCAACTTCCCCCGGCGGGGGATCGGCGACGGCACCGTGCTGAAGATCAACCAGTGGTCCCTGGAGCACGGCATGCCGCTCCTGGATGCCCTGGGGCGGGCGGGGGAGGTGGAGGGAGTCACCGAGGCGGTCCGGGAGAAGGTGCTGGCGTTCCACCGGCTGATCGTCGAGGCGTCACAGGACTTCCGGCATTCCGGCAATCTGGCGGGGCGGGTGAAGGAACTCTTCGAGCGCCTTGGCATGGAGCAGGAGCTCTACCGAACCATCGACGACCCGGCCACTGCCCGGCGCAAGGTGGAGAACGTGGAGCAGATCATCAACTCCATGGCGAGCTTCGAGGAGCGGATTCCGGGGGCTACCCTCTCGGGGTTCCTGGAGAAGGTGTCGCTCATGGACGAGGACCGCTTCAGCGGCAAGGACAAGAAGGAACACGGCCAGGACGCCGTTACCCTCATGTCGCTCCACTCCAGCAAGGGGCTGGAATTTCCCTTCGTCTTCCTGGTGGGATTCGAGGAGGAGATCCTTCCCCACAAGAAGTCGGTGGAAGAGGGGATGAGCATCGACGAGGAGCGCCGCCTCTGCTACGTGGGGATCACCCGGGCGCGGCGCCATCTCACCATCACCCGCTGCGTCAACCGCAAGAAGTACGGCAAGCTCCAGGAGCGGCAGCCGAGCCGGTTCCTGGAGGAGATCCCCGCGGACCTCCTGCAACTCCACGAGGGAGCGGTGAAGAAGGCCGCAACGGAAGAGGAGGCGGAGGTGATGGCCCAGGACTTCTTCGCCCGGATGCGGGCGAAGCTGGGGTAGCAGACGTCTACGTGGGACTATGACCCCATCAAACACAAGAATCAGCATTTCAGGTGGTTTAATGGTGGTATGCCCCGATACCTTTCCTTGACAGCCTCTCCGCTGCTGGTTACTCTTTCTCATGATTGACCAGACTTCAGCACCACCATACCAGCGGGGTGAACGCCCATGTCAGAGTCCGTAACCCTCACGATACCCTCGCAACTCCCGGTATACCCGATCCGGGAGATCGTGGCCTTTCCCTACATGATCTTCCCTCTCTTCCTGAAAGACGAGGAACTCTTCCGGTTCGAGGATATGCTCGGCCACGAGCAGTTGGTGACGCTGGTCTGGAGCCAGGACGAGCCGGTCGCCGGCGGGGCGCCACGCTTCAGCGAAATCGGCACCCTCTGCAAGGTGAACCAGATCTACCGGCTTCCCGAAGGGGGGGGCAAGGTGGTGCTGGAGGGGGTGGCCCGGGTGAAGGTCATGGAGGCCATGGGGGAGTTCCCCCATATCCAGGCCCACTGTGAGCCGGTCCACGAGTTCGTGGAGAAGTCAATGGTCTCCGATGCCCTGGTCCAGAGTCTGAATGCCCTCCTGAAGATCGCCCTCTCCTACGGCCGGCCCCTCCCCGACGACGTCATGAAGATGATCGACCTGATCGAGAATCCGGCGCGGCTGGCGGACCTCGTCGCCCTGTACGTGAATCTTCCCCTGGACGAGCAGCAGCGGCTCCTGGAGACCGTCGATCCCCTTGAGAGGCTCAAAAAGGTCTACATGCACCTCACCGCCGAGGTGCAGCGGCTCCAGGTGAAGGGCGAGGTTCAGGCGGAGGTGACCAGGCGGGTTGGCAAGAGCCAGAAGGAGTACCTGCTGCGGGAGCAGATGAAGCAGATCCAGGAGGAGCTTGGGGAGGAGGACTCCCGTTCCTCGGAGCTGAACGAGCTTCGCAAGCGGATCGTTGCCGCCGGCATGCCGCCGGAGGTGCGGAAGGTCGCCGACAAGGAGCTGAAGCGGCTGGAGAGGATCAACTCTGCTTCCCCCGAGTACACCGTGTCCCGCACCTACCTGGACTACCTGGCCGGGATGCCCTGGAAGAACGCCACGAAGGACAACAACGACATCAATCAGGCCGAGACGGTGCTGGACGAGGACCACTACGACCTGAAGAAGGTGAAGGAGCGGATTCTCGAATACCTGGCGGTCCGGACCCTGAAAGAGAAGATGAAGGGGCCGATCCTCTGCTTCGTGGGGCCGCCGGGGGTGGGAAAGACGAGCCTTGGCAAATCCATCGCCCGCTCCCTGGGGCGGAAGTTCATCCGGGTCTCCCTGGGGGGGATGCGGGACGAGGCGGAGATCCGCGGCCACCGCCGCACCTACATCGGCGCGCTGCCGGGCCGGATCATCCAGGAGCTCTACCGCTGTGGCACCAACAATCCGGTCTTCATGCTGGACGAGGTGGACAAGATCGGCCTCGACTTCCGGGGTGACCCGGCCAGCGCGCTCCTGGAAGTGCTGGACCCGGAGCAGAACAATACCTTCACCGACCACTACCTGGACGTGCCGTTCGACCTATCCAATGTGATGTTCATCACCACGGCGAACCAGCTCGACCCGATTCCCGCGGCCCTGAAGGACCGGATGGAGGTGATCCGGCTTTCGGGCTACACCGACGAGGAGAAGGAGAAGATCGCCGTCAGGTACCTGATCCCCAAAGAGATCGACGAGAACGGCCTCATCAACACCCAGCCAACCTTTACCACTGAGGCGATTTCCACGATCATCGGCAACTACACCCGCGAGGCGGGGGTGCGGAACCTCCAGCGGAACATCGCTTCGGTCTGCCGCAAGGTGGCCAAGGAGATCACCCAGGGGAAGCCGCTGCGCGCAACGATCACCCCGGAGGTCGTGACGGAGTTTCTGGGGCCCCGCACCTTCTTTAACGAGGTGGCGGGGGAGAGCGACCGGGTCGGCGTGGTCACGGGGCTCGCCTGGACCGAGACCGGCGGCGACATCATCTTCGTGGAGGCGACCCGGATGAAGGGGAAGCGGGAACTGATCCTGACCGGCTCCCTGGGGGACGTGATGAAGGAGTCGGCCCGGGCGGCTCTCTCCTATGTGCGGGCCAACTGCGCCGAATGGGGAATCTGCGAGCCGGCCTCCGAGGAGACTGACATCCATATCCACGTGCCGGCCGGCGCCATCCCCAAGGACGGCCCCTCCGCCGGCGTTACCATGGTGACCGCCATCGTGTCGCTGCTGTCGGGACGGCCGGCCCGGCGCGACGTGGCCATGACCGGCGAGATCAGCCTCACGGGGCGGGTGCTGGCCATCGGCGGCCTGAAGGAGAAGGTGCTGGCCGCCCGGCGCGCCGGCGTGAAGACCGTGGTGGCTCCGGCCCGCAACCAGCCGAACCTGGAGGACATCCCCGACGATGTGAAGAGCGAGATCGCCTTCGTCTTCGTGGATGACGTCCACGAGGCGATCGCGGCGGCGCTGCAATGACCGTTGATTTCATCGAGGGTCGAATCAAATCCTTCCTCCTGGATTTCCAGTCCTTCTGCACCCTGTCGGCCAGGGCGGTCGTGCGGATCGTCCGCCGGCCCTGGTACTACCGGGAGTTCGCCACCCAGTTTGACAAGATGGGGGTCGGCTCCCTCTTCATCATCTGTCTCACGGGACTGTTCACCGGCATGGTCATGGCTCTCCAGGCCCTGATCCAGCTGAAGCCCTTCGCGGCCACCAGCTACGTGGGGGGGATGGTGGCGGTCTCCATGGTGAAGGAACTGGGTCCGGTCCTCTCGTCGCTCATGGTGGCGGGCCGGGTCGGATCGGCCATCACCGCCGAACTGGGCACCATGGTTGTCACCGAGCAGGTGGACGCCATGCGGGTGGAGGGGACCGACGTCATCACGCGGCTCGTCACCACCCGGTTGAAGGCCATGCTCCTGGCCATGCCGCTGCTGGCCATCGTCACCGACGCCATTGCTCTCCTGGGGGGGTACATCATCGCGGCGGGGTACGACATCAACCTCCTCATGTACTGGAAGTCGCTGCCCCAGTTCATGGTCTTTCAGGACCTGATCGAGGGGGTCGTCAAGCCGTTCGTTTTCGGTTTCCTCATCGCCATGATCGGCTGTTACGTGGGGCTCAATACCAGCGGCGGCGCTGAAGGGGTGGGGGCCGCCGCCAAGCGGGCGGTGGTGCTGTCGTCGGTGATGGTGCTGGTGTGCGACTTCTTCATGACGAAGATATTCATTACGTTCAGGTGACGAGGTAGGGGGATAAGACTTGACGTCAGAGCGCGGCATCCGGATGGACAGGGTCTGCTACACCGTGGGGGGGCGAAGGATTCTCAAGGAATTCGACCTCCTCCTTGAACGGGGAGTGAACCGTACCATTCTCGGCAAGAGCGGGGCGGGGAAGACCACCATCCTGAAACTGATCCTCGGCCTGCTCAAGCCCGATGCGGGGGCCATCTCCATCGACGGCACCGTCATCGGGGGGCTGCGGGAGAGCCAACTGATCCCGGTGCGGCGAAACATCGCCATCGTCTTCCAGGGGGGTGCCCTGTTCGACTCCATGACCGTGGGGGAGAACGTGGGGTACCGGCTCTTCGAGGAGGGGAAACTCACGGAGGATGAGATCGAGCGCATCGTCCTCGAAAAACTCTCCTTCGTGGGGCTGGAGCATTCCATAGACCTCTATCCGGCGGAACTCTCGGGAGGGATGAAGAAGCGGGTGGCCATCGCCCGTGCCCTGGCGGCGGAGCCGGACTATATCTTCTTCGACGAGCCGACCACCGGCCTCGACCCCATCGGTGTCTATAACATCCGTAACCTGATGCTGCGCCTCCAGGCCGAGGGGAAAACCACTCTCATGGTGACCCACGACCTGGAGACCGCCTTTGCCGTTTCCGAGCGGTTCTCCTTTCTACACGAAACCCGGCTTGCCTTTGAGGGAACCGAGGAGGAGATGAAGCGGTCGGAGATTCCCGAGATCCGGGAGTTCCTGGCGCCGACTGAACGGTCGCTCTTTATATCCAATTCCAACAATACGGACATACACCCATGAAACGAAGCGACACCATTGCATGGTCCCAGCTCAAGGGAGGGATCTTCATCATCCTGGCCCTGGCTTTTTTCGGCGGCGGAATCCTCTTCATGGGGGAGAAGACGAAGTTCTTCGTCCCCAAGGGGAGGCTTTCCGTCATCATGCCCGATGTGGCGGGGCTCAAGGCGGGGGCGCCGGTCTGGCTCGCCGGCGTGGATGTGGGGCTCGTGCGGGAGATCCGCTTCGAGCGCCCCGAGCAGAACAACGATGTCGAGATCGTCCTGGAGGTCGATCGGGAAGCCCTCAGGAAGATCGGCAAGGATTCCGCGATCACCGTCAAGACCCGCGGCCTCCTGGGCGAAAAGTACGTGGACATAACGCCGAGCAAGGCCATCGTGGTAACCCCTGAGACGCGCCTCTACGGCACCACGATGCCCAAGCTGGACGACGTGGTACAGAAGGCCGGCCAGGCCTTCGACCGGGTGAACGCCGTGGTAGCCAAGACCGAGCGGGGGGAGGGAACCCTTGGTCGTTTCGCCAATGATCCGAAGCTGTACGACAATCTCGTGCGGCTGACTTTCGAGCTGAATGCCGTAGCGAACTCAGTCAACCGCGGCGAGGGGACCCTCGGGATGCTCAACAAGAGCCGGGAGCCCTACAACAAGCTGATGAGTATCCTTGCCCGGGCCGACGACACCCTGCGGGACGTCCAGTCAGCCGAGGGGACCATGAGCAAGCTTCTCCATGACCGGCAACTCTATGACAAGCTGGTGGCCCTGGCCGAGAAAAGCGTGCAGGCCGCCGATGACGTGAGGGAGCTGAACAAGAAACTGACGTCGAAGGAGAGTACCATCGGCAAGCTTCTCGGTGACCGGGAAATGTACGATCGTGGGCTTTCCCTGATCGACCGTGCCGACCGCTCACTCTCCGCCCTTGAGGAGGTGACCGGCCGGCTCCAGCGTGGTGAGGGGACCGCCGGCAAGCTCCTTGCGGACAAAGAGCTCTACGACAAGCTCAACCTGATGGTGGACGACCTGGACCTTCTGGTGAAGGATATCAAGGAGAATCCGAAGCGGTATGTGAAGTTTTCGCTGTTCTGAGTATGGCGCTTACCCTGAAAACTGAAAGGCCGTCTTTCAATTTTCAATGAACGAGTGGGGATTATCTTATTATGAGGTTGACTATGAGGATTAATCTTAAGGCAGTGGTGATTCATCTGCTGGTGATTTTGGCAGCCCTCCCGGCATTCGGCGCCGGGCTGGAGGAGCGGGTGCGGGAGCACACCCTGAAAAACGGCATGAAACTCCTGATGGTGGAACGCCATACCTCCCCCACGGTGGCCACCTGGATTCGCTTCCGTGTCGGCAGCGTGGACGAGCGGAGTGACGAACGGGGGCTCGCGCACCTCCTGGAGCATATGCTCTTCAAGGGGACCACGACCCTCGGCACGAAGGATTATGCCGCCGAGAAGCCGCTTCTTGACCGGATCGAGGAGACGGCCCAGGCGCTGATCGCCGAGAAGGCCAAGCGGGAGAAGGCCGAAGGGGCCAGGGTCGCGGAGCTCCAGAAGCAGTTGAGCGCCCTGGAGGCCGAGGCGGGGAAGTTCGTCATCAAGGAGGAGTTCGCCGAGATCTACGCCCGCAACGGCGGCTCCGGCTACAACGCCTTCACCAGCAAGGACGGCACCACCTACCTCATCAACATGCCGGCCAACAAGCTGGAGCTCTGGGCCGCCATCGAGAGCGACCGGATGCGGAACGCAGTGTTGCGTGAGTTCTACACCGAGCGCGACGTGGTGATGGAGGAGCGGCGCCGCTCCTACGACACCGAGCCGGGATCAAAGCTCTGGGAGAACTTCGTGGCAACCGCCTACCATGCCCACCCCTTCGGTCAGCCGATCATCGGGTGGATGTCCGACATCGAAAACCTGACCCGGACCAAGGCGGAGGTGTTTTTCCGCAAGTACTACAAGCCCAATAACGCCATCGTGGCCATCGTGGGGGATATCGACCCGGAGAAGACCATCGCACTGGTTGAGAAGTACTTCGAATCAATCCCCCGGGGAACCCTCGTGGGGCCGGTGGCGGTGGTGGAGCCGACACAGGAGGGTGAGCGCCGGGTGGAGATCGTGGCCGATGCTGAGCCGGAGCTCCTTATCGGCTTCCACAAGCCGTCCCTCCCCGCGGACGATGATACAGTCTTCGATGTCATCGACATGATCCTGGCCGACGGCCGGACTTCGCGTCTCTACAAGAAGCTCGTGGTGGAGAAGCAGCTTGTCACCGAGGTTTCCAGCTTCCCTGCTCCGGGGAGCCGCTACCCGAACCTCTTCGTCATCGCCGCCACCACCCGTGCCCCCCATACGGTTGCCGAGGTGGAGCAGGCTATCTACGAAGAGCTGGAGCGGCTCAAGAAGGAGCCGGTCACCGAGCGGGAACTCCAGCAGATCCTGAACCGCCTGGAGTACGAGGAGAGCCGGCAGATGCTCTCCAATGGCGGCCTTGCCCGCAACCTGACCGAGTACGAGGCGGTGGCCGGCACCTGGCGGTATCTCATCGAGCACCGGCAACAGGTGGCGAAGGTCACTCCCGACGACGTGATCCGCGTGGCGAAGAAGTACCTGACCCCGGAGAACCGGATCGTCGGGTTCCTCTCCAAGAAGACCGAGAAGAATTAACTGAGTTCATAGACGAGGTATACTGATGACCATCATGCACCGATACCTGTTGCCGCTTCTCATCCTGCTGGCCGGCTCCCTTGCCGGCTGCGCCACCACCGGCCGGGCACCCGCCGGGCAGGCCACGGCCGATCCCCGCACCATGACGTTTGCGCCGCTCAGATTCGAAGTGCCGAAGACCGAGCGGGTCCGGCTTTCCAATGGCATGGTCGTGCACCTGCTGCCGGACCGGGAACTCCCCGTCGTCAGCATCACCGCCTATGTCCCCACCGGCAGCATGTATGAACCGGCCGACAAGGTGGGGCTGGCTGGCCTCACCGGCGCGATCATGCGGAGCGGCGGTACCAGGGAGCTCACCCCCGCCGCCCTGGATGCCGAGCTTGAGTTCATGGCCTCGGCCGTGGAGGCGAGTGTCGGCTCCGACGTGGGGAATGTCTCCCTCTCCTGCCTCAAGCGGAATCTGCCAAGGACCCTGGAGCTCTTCGCCCAGGTGATGATGAACCCCGCCTTCCGGGAGGAGCGGGTGACACTGGCAAAAAACCGGACCATCGAGGCCCTGCGTCGCCAGAACGACGACTCCAAGGAGATCGCCGACCGTGAATTCCAGAAGGCCCTCTACCCGGGACACCCCCTGGGCCGCGTTCCCACCATCGAAACCGTGAAGGCCATCACCCGCGATGACCTGGTTGCGTTCCACCGGACCTTCTATCGCCCAGAAAACATCATCATTGCCGCTGCCGGTGACTTCGAGAAGAAGGAGCTTGTGGCGCTGCTGGAGAATGCCTTTGCCGGGTGGAAGCCTGAAGAGACGACCGTCCCCGCCCTGCCTCCCGATCCCGCGAAGGAGGTGAAGCCGGCGGTGCTGCTGGCCCGCAAGGAGGTGAACCAGTCGGCCATCCGCATGGGGCATCTCGGGATCGACAAGAATAACCCCGATCTCTACGCCATCCGGGTCATGGATTACATCCTCGGCGGCGGCTTCACCTCGCGGCTCACGACCGAGGTCCGCTCCAACCAGGGTCTCGCCTACAACGTCCACGCCGCGTTTGACGTGGGGCGTCGCTACATCGGCACCTTCGAGGCTGAGACCGAGACCAAGAGCGAATCCACCGGCAAGGCCATCGGCCTCATGCGTTCGATCATCGCCGGCATGACAAAGGAACCGGTCAGCGACCAGGAGCTGAACCTGGCCAAGGATGCCATCGTCAACTCCTTCATCTTCGGCTTCGCCCGGACCGATGCCGTGGCAAACCAGCGGGCACGGCTGGAATACTACGGCTACCCCCCTGGCTACCTGGAGAATTACCGTGACAACATCGCCAGGGTGACGAAGGTTGACGTCCTGCGGGTGGCGCGGAAGTATCTGCACCCCGACGGCATGGTCATCGTGGTCGTGGGGGATGACAAGAAATTTGACAGGCCGCTGACGGAGTTCGGGGCGGTGGACGAAATCAAGCTGGAGAACGGCACGGAGAAAGGAGGAAAGTGATGGCAACCTGGAAATGTTCCACCTGCGGTTTCACCAAGGAGGGGCGGTGCAAGCCGCAGAAGTGCCCCCAGTGTCAGGAGAAGGGGAATTTCGAGAAGCAGGAGTGAAGCAACGACGGGGCGACCGGTGAGGTCGCCCCGTCGCGTTTATCTACAGCTTATTCCTCGGCGTGGAGGAAGGAGAGCTCCTTGCGGATCTGCTCCGGGTCGGCGGTGTTGAGCTCCAGGAGGTTTCGGAGGTGAATCATCGAATCGATGTCGATTGTGGTCAGCTTGACCCCGACTGAGGCGCCCCGCAGGTGGGCGATCTCCGCGTCAAAGACGATGGTGATGTCCGAATGGGCGAGCTCGATGGAGACGGTGCAGCTGTCGCCCCGCTGGTAGGGAAGAGGTTCGTCGAGTTTCAGCAGCGCCCCCTTGAGGGAGACGTCAACCAGTTCTGCTTCCTGCCGTTTTTCCTGCCACGCGATCGATGATCCCGCCACGAACGGAATCCTGCAGAACTGTCTCTTGTCGGTGATCATGGACAGGTCCTCCTTCGATAACAATGGATTGCGAATATCTCTTGTTTGCACACACGATGCCTATTCTGACGGTCTGCGCGCGAAGGATGGCCGGGATCACCAAGCCCTTGCCGGCTGGGCTCTGACGCCTGTTTGAAGGCCAGCGGGGGCGAGTGAAATCGGGTGGTGTGCCGTCAAAAATACGCCGCAGACGGTGTCTGCTGTCAATTTGGTGAACAGGGCGTTCGTGCGCCTGGCTGGACCGCAGCCGGTTATTGCGAAGTCGGTCAGTTTCTTGCAATGGTTTAACGCGCAGTGGTGTGTCTGTCGAGCGTGTGCACTTTGAGTCGGTCGGGAGATGTATGGCCCTTCATTCGGTTTCGATTAAATTCAAGCTTGCCATTATCATGGGGGTCCTGCTCGTCCCGATCGTGCTGGTTTCCGTCTGGCACTACTTCGAGATCCTTGAGAAGGAGACCGTCGAAATAGCCACGCATAACCAGAATGTGGCCGCAAACCTGGCGGGCAAGTTGGAGAGTCTCATCCACGAAACCTTTGGAGTGATGAATGCGCTTTCCCGTCACCCTGCCGTCATTGCCGGCGATCTGGCGCGGTCCGACCGGCTTTTCGCGGAGCTCCTCCCTTCCTATCCCTACCGTATCAATATCATTGCCGTGGACATGGACGGTAACAATATCGGAAGCGCGGTGGCGCAACCGCAATCACGGACGCTCAACTACCGCGACAGCGAGTGGTTCTTCGCGGCGCGCGAAGGTCAGGATGTGGTGGGCAACCTCCATGCTTCAAAGCTCTTTCAGCAACCGTCAGTCATGATCGCGAAACCGGTTTACGACGACGGGGCCAGGCAGGTGGGGGTTATCGGGATCCCCCTCGACCTGCAGAAGCTCAATGTCGCAATGTCCTCATCCTGGCGCAAGCCGGCGCGGACGGCGATCATGGTTGTCGATCGCAACGGGATCATCCTGGTGGACAGCAGGGTTGCGGAACGGGTAGGGAAGCACGCCGCGGCGGTCCTGCCGCAGTGTATATTCCCGGCAACCCGTAGCGAAACCTATGTCTGCGTTGACAGTGACGGAGTGGAGCGTCTGGTGAGCCGCGCTCCGGTGGAAGGTGCCGGCTGGACCGTCGTGACGACCGTACCCGTGGCCGGTGCGAAGCGCTTCGCCATGGTTGTCAGCAGCAAGTCGCTGATGGCAGCCATTGGTGGGGGACTCGCGGCGTTTTTCCTGGCCGTGGCCATTGGCAGGAGCATTACGCGGGGAATCTCCGAACTGCTTTCGGGCATGCGTGAGCTGGAGCAGGGGAACCTGGACTATACGCTGAAGCTTGCCGGTAATGACGAACTGGAGCGGGTTGCCGGATCGTTCAATGCCATGGCGGGACGGCTGCGGAAAAGCGAAACCGACCTGCGGGTTATCAACGCGGAGCTGGAGGAGCGGGTTGCCCGGCGAACCGCCCAGCTTGAGCTGGCAAACCGGGAGATGGAATCGTTCAGCTACTCCGTCTCCCACGACCTTTGCGCGCCGCTTCGTCACCTGTCGGGCTTCAGCCAGGCACTTCTCGAAGACCATGGCGGCAGACTCGATGAGGATGCACGCAGTCTTCTCGACCGCATCGACAGGGCAAGCAAGCGGATGTCCGACATGATCGATGCCATGCTGGGCCTTTCACGTCTGACTCGTGGCGAACTCAGCCGGGAAACCGTTGACCTGGGTGCGATGGCTCGAGAGATCGCCGCAGAGTTGCGAAAGTTCCAGCCGGAGCGCGTCGTCACGTTCACCATTGCCGGTACGGCGAGCGTTTACGCCGACCCGCGACTCATGCGGATCGTCATGGAGAATCTGCTGGGCAACGCCTGGAAGTACACACGCCGGTCCGAAAACGCGGAGATTGCGTTTGGGACCGTTCACGAGGAGGGGAAGCTGGTCTGCTTCGTGCGGGACAACGGGGTCGGCTTTGATATGGCTTTTGCCGATCGCCTCTTTACCCCGTTCCAGCGGATGCACCGGGACGAAGAGTTCGAAGGAGACGGCATTGGGCTGGCCACGGTGCAGCGAATCATCCATCGCCATGGCGGCAGGGTCTGGTACGAGGCCGCGGTGGATCGTGGGGCGACTTTTTTCTTCTCCCTCGACTGATGCCGGAAAGTAAAGACTTGAAGCGAAAGGGCGACCAAATGGTCGCCCTTTCGCGTTTCATTGCCTCATGCAAGTTCCGATGTGCAGTTGGGGCACCGCTTCGCCGGGATGGGGATAGCCGAGCAGCAGTGCGGGCAATCCTTGGTGTTGGGCGGCGCGGGGGCAGGCTCCTTCTTCATCCGGTTGATCTGCTTGATGACCAGGAAGATCACGAAGGCGATGATGATGAAGTCGATCATCGTGTTGATGAAGACCCCGTAGCTGATGACCGGCGCGCCGGCGTCCTTGGCCGCCTTCAGGGAGGTGAACCCTTTGCCGGAGAGGTCGATGAAAAGGTCGGTGAAATTGACTTTTCCCATGGCCATTCCGAGGGGGGGCATGACGATGTCACTGACGAACGAGGTGACGATCTTGCCGAAGGCGCCGCCGATGATGACACCGACCGCCAGATCGACCACGTTACCCTTTACGGCAAATTCCTTGAACTCTTGCATCATCGACATGATAGACCTCCTTGTCACGTAATGGGGGACAGCGAATGAAATTTACATTAAAGCATAGCATCTAATTCACACGTGAAAAGACCGGTATGCTCGTTTTTAAGGAATTTTTGCTACGGGGCGAGCCCGAACCGCCGCTGCACCTCCGGCGGGGCCTGGTCGTATCGGGCGAACTCCATGGTGTAGGTGCCACGCCCTTTGGTTGCGCCGCGCAGTTCCGTCATGAAGCCGAACATCTCGGCCAGCGGGACCAGCGCCCGGATCGTCTCGAAGGCCCCCTGGGTCACGATCCCGTCGATCCGTCCCCGCTTCTGCTGGACCGATCCCAAGACCTTGCCCGCATGGTCGGCGGGGGTGACGAGCTCCAGATCCATGATCGGCTCCAGAAGCATCGGCCCGCCGTCGCGGGCAGCCATCAGCAGTCCCCGCCCGGCGGCGGCCCGCACACCGGCCTCGGTGGTGATTCCCGGCTCCGCCGGGATGGCGGTCACCCTGACCTCCAGGTCGGTGAGGGGGTAGCTGGTCCGGCATCCCGAGGCGGTTGACCGTTCCAGGCTCTCCGCCGCGGCGGTTCGCAGCTCCTGCGTGATGCCGAGTTCCGCGGCCGGCGGCACGATGATCCGCACCCCCTCGCCCCGGGCCAGGGGCGTAAGCCGCAGATGCACCTCGCCTCCCTGCACTTTCCCCTCGAACTCTGTCCGGAAGATCTCCTGCCGCTCCACGGGGCGGGTGATGGTTTCCCGGTAGACCACCTGGGGCCGCCCGGTCGTGACATGCACCCCGAACTCCCGCTCCAGCCGATCGGTTACCACCTCAAGGTGAAGCTCCCCCATGCCGGTGAGGATGGTCTGGCCGGTTTCCTCGTCCTCGCGGACCCGAAAGGAGGGGTCCTCCCATTGGAGTTTTTCCAGGGCCGGCAGGAGCTTGTCCCGATCGTCTATCCTTTTTGCTTCAACGGCCAACGATACCACCGGCTCCGGCACGGAAAGGCCGGCGAGTACCAGGCGGTGGGCAGGGTCGCAGAGGGTGTCGCCGGTGAGAACGGCCTTCAGGCCGGCGGCGGCGACGATGTCGCCGGCAACGGCCTCGTCGATCGGCTCCCGTTTGTGGGCATGCATCCGGAAGAGCCGGGCCGTCTTCTCGAAGCAGCCGCGGTTGCTGTTCCAGAGGGCGGCGCCGGCTTTTATGGTTCCCGAGTAGATGCGCAGATAGGTGAGCTTGCGCCCCTCGTCTGACTGTACCTTGAAGGCCAGGGTGCAGAGGTGACCCTTGGGGTCGCAGGGGAGCGTCTCGGTCGTGTGGCCTTCTAGATGCCTGCCGCTCGCGGGGGGGACGTCGAGGGGGGAGGGGAGGCAGGTGATCACGGCGTCCAGGATCGGCTGGATACCCTTGTTGCGAAGGGCCGACCCGAAGAGCACCGGCACGATGCGGCAGGCGATGGTTCCCGCGCGCAGGGCGCGCCAGAGTCTGTCGGCAGCGATATTTCCCCCGTCCAGAAAGTCGGCGAGGATGGCGTCATCGCAGTCGGCGGCCGTCTCCACGAGCCGCTCCCGGGCCTCACGGGCCGCGTCGAGAAGCTCAGCCGGCAGCGGCTGACGTATTGTGGTGCGTCCCTGGTCTGCTTCGCTGAAGGTGACAAACTCCATGGCGGCCAGGTCAATCACTCCGGCAAAGGATGCCTCGATCCCCACCGGGAGTTGGAGGGGAACCGGCCGTGCTCCCAGCTTCTCTTCCATCTGTCGCAGCGTTGCCGCCCAGTCGGCGCCGATCCGGTCCATCTTGTTGATAAACGCGATGCGCGGCACCCGGTAGCGGTCCGCCTGGCGCCAGACCGATTCGCTCTGAGGCTGCACACCCTCCACTGCGCTGAAGATGGCCACGGCGCCATCCAGCACCCTCAGGCTCCGCTCCACCTCGATGGTGAAGTCGATGTGCCCCGGGGTGTCGATCAGGTTGATCCAGCATCCCCCCCAGCGGCAGGTGGTGGCGGTAGAGGTGATGGTGATCCCCCGTTCCTGCTCCTGGGGCATCCAGTCCATGACCGCGTCGCCGTCGTGGACCTCGCCCATCTTGTGGGTCTCGCCGGAGTAAAAGAGGATGCGCTCCGACACCGTGGTCTTGCCGGCGTCGATGTGGGAGATGATCCCGATGTTGCGGATTGCGTCGAGGGGTGGATGCTGCATGGGGCCTCTGCTGTGCGTGGTTTTGGCAAAGTATAGCGGATTGGCGAGGCCTGGCAAGGGAGGCGCGGACATGCCCGAAATAGTACGATTAAAAGAAGCGGATACTGCCCAGTTGAATTTTGAGTGAACTTTATGTAGGATGTCGACTAAGCGTAAAATTATTGTTACACAAAAGGAGTGTACAATGACTCTCGACCCTCAGAGTCTCAGGATAGACGGAGTATACGAGCAGCGTCAGCCGGGAAACTTCATGCTTCGGGTGAAAGTGCCTGCCGGCATTCTCTCGTCGGAACAGGCCCTTAAGGTGGCCGAGATCGCCGACCGATTCGCCGGTGGGGCGGTTCATCTCACCACCCGGGGAAGCATCGAGCTCCACTGGCTGCAGCCCGATACCCTTGCCGAAGCCTGGCGGATGCTGGCGGCGGTGGGGCTCACCACCCGGGGTGCCTGCGGCGGCGCGGTGCGCGGGGTGGTCTGCGCGGCGCCGGACGAGGCGGGCTATGCGATCGTCCAGGCCCTTGCCCAGCGGCTCCTCCACCATTTTACCCGGAACCCCCGTTTCGAGGGGCTTCCCAAAAAGTTCAAGATTGGCGTGTTTGCCGGCTACGGCGATGGCCGGCACTTGATCCAGGATCTGGCGCTGGTGTTGCGAGGTGGGGAGGGTGAGGCCCGATATGATGTCTGGACCGCCGGAGGGCTTGGCAGGGAGCCGTCGCCAGCCTTTCTCCTGGAGGAAGGGGTGGCGGCGGAGCGGATCATTCCGCTGGCCGAGGCGGTCGTGGCCGTCTATCGGGACAATACCCCGAAGGGGAAGCGGCTCAAGCATCTGGTCCGGGAGGTGGGACGGGATGGATTCGAGCGGCTTGTCCGGGAGTTGGAGGAGCAGCCCCGGTCGCTCGGTGCCGCAATAGGGCTTGCCGCGGCCCTGACACCTGCGCCGTCGAATGTGGCACCCGAGCGGGTGGAGGCGGTGATCTTCGCCGGCGAACTGAAAACGGTTGAGCTCACGGCCCTGGCCGACATCGCCCGGCGGTATGCCGACGGCTTCATGGTGCTCACCGGGGGACAGAACGTCCTGTTTTTCCTTTCGGGCAGGAGACAGCGCGATAACGCGGTCAGTGCCCTGGCTGCCGCGGGTTTCGACGGCGGGAGCCGTATGCAGCGGGTAAATTTCAGGGTCTGCCCCGGCATCCACGAGTGCCGCATGGGGCTCGCGCCGACCCGCGACGTGGCCGCGGCCGTTATCGATTCCATGGGGGCAGGGGGAGAGCATCTCGCGTGGTCCATCTCCGGTTGCCCCAATTCATGTTCCCAGCCCCAGCTGGCCGATGTGGGGATCGTTACCGTCAAGAGCGTGAAGGGTGACGATGGCGAGCGGCATCCTCTCTTCGACCTCTACCGCCGGAGCGGCAATGACGGATTTGGCGCGGCGGTCAGCCAGGGACTCGCCCTGGAGGAACTCCTTCGGACGGTGCAGGCGCTGGGCTAGGCGACCCTACTCATCTGATACGCAGAAAGGCCGGGAGGGTTACCCTTCCCGGCCTTTCGGTGTGTGGCGGAGGCGCCGTTGCGTCCGCCCCTCTGCAACGCATCCCTGCTACTTGTGCACCCCGCAGCCGACGATGATACCGTCCACTTCCTCAACATAGGAGGTTTTGGGCGTCACCTGCTTGGTTACCGGGTGGGGCCACTTGTAGTCGACCCAGCCGCCTCCCTGCTTGCCCACTTCCACGAACTTTTTGATGAAGGGGACTCCGTCAGGGTCCTTCTTATCCATCATGTTCGTGCCGATCAGCTTCTGGTTGGCGCCGTGGGCTATCATTACCCCGTTCATGTCGACAACAAAGATATAGAGATCGGCCTTGACGAACTGTCCCTTGGGATTGCTGAACTCGGCAAGTGCCTTGTCCTTGCCGTTGGCCTTCACATATGCGACCGCCTCCTTCACAAGGGCCTTGGCCTGGTCGGGTGAGCTGTCGGCAAAGGCGACGGTGGTGAGGCCGAGTACGAAGAGCCCTGCGAGAATGAGTGACAAAATCCGTTTCATCATTGTTTCCTCCTGAATGTCAAAGTGGTTGATGGTGAAGTAGTTGGCTACCATAACTGAGTCATAAAAAAAGTTGGCATCTCCTCCTTTCCTGGGTGGTGCGAGGTGGAGCGATTTGATGCACACCAGTGACCTGTAGCCCAACAAGCGGTCTTAGGCATTCGGTGGTTTTGGGCCTGGTTGCCGTATTCGCCCCTCGTGACGGAAAGTGCACCTGCAATCGAGTGTGGGACCAGGTCCCTGGATGGCACGCTTCTGGTGTATCTTCCTCGCATTGTTCCCCCTTGTTGGGAAATAAAAAAAGCCGGGTGGCCAGAATATCTTGAGCAGATATTTCGGCCACCCGGCTGTCTCAGTGAGACCCTATAGGCTTTCCGCCCCACCCTCGCGGATGGTTTAGTATTAATCGTTATCGCTTGCAGGCTTTAGACTATTCAGTTTTGGCGCATTCTAATCGTTCTCGTGGCAAAGTCAAGAAGAAATTTCCCTTGCCGTTGCGGCACCAGTTCGGTGCAAGTCATGCAACTTAACGAAAAATTTATTGTTTGCGCTGCCCCTGTTTCCTTGGCGATCAGTTTTCAGCGTTGGGAGACGTTCATGCTTACCGGGCGGTAACTTTGCCTTGACAGCTGATACTCTGTTGTTGTACTTACCGGTAGGTAAATAAATGGCTCGGAGGGTAAGGTGCGTCCTGAAAAGGGTGAGGCAAAGGTTAATGAAGCCGTGCGGGAACGGCTCCTGACGGCGGCTTTGGAGCTGTTTGTAGCGAAGGGGTACGCCTCCACGTCGGTGCGGGAGATTGTGGCGGCCGCAGGGGTGACGAAGCCGGTTCTTTACTACTATTTCGGCAGCAAGGAAGGGATCTATCTGGAGCTGATGACTGGCACCTTTGCCACGTTCCGCGAGCTCATCTCCAATCTTTCCGCTTCTCCGGGTACGGCACGGGAACGGATTCTGCATTTTGCGACTGGAGTCTTCGACGGTTTCGTCGAACATATTGCCGTAGTACGTTTCATGTATGCCATGTTTTTCGGTCCCTCTCAGGGAGCTCCCTCTTTCCCTCTGGAGCAGGGCTTTGAAATGAAACTGGAAGCCGTCGGTGGTATGGTGGAGGAAGGGGTGCGCTCCGGTGAAATGAGGGCCGTTGATGTTCGGGACATCACCTGGGCCATTGTCTCCTGCATGAATACCGTCATGGAGGAGCAGCTCTGCCGTACGCCGTCACGGATAGATCGCGAGGGACTGGTCCGGGTGCTCACCCTGATCCTCGACTGCACTGCCCAAGGAGGTTCGCGCTAAATGAAACGAGTTCTGTACATGCTCATGGTTGTCCTTGCATCAGGTGGTCTTGTGGCTTGTTCCGGGAAGGACGAGTCCCGGGTGCAGAAGGTCCAGAAGCCGCCGGTGGCGGTAGAGATTGCAGCGGCTGCAAAAGCCGACCTGGTGGAGGGGATCGAGGTGACCGGCAGCCTGGAACCCAAATTCTGGGCCGACGTGAAGACCCAGATCCCGGGGCTGGTCAAGCAGGTCTACGTGACCGAGTGGGTGAGAGTGAAGCAGGGGACCCCCCTGGCAAAGATCGACGTGGCTGAAGCCGAAGCCATGGTCAAGCGGGCCGAGGCGGGAATCGAATCGGCCCGGGCGAACCTGGCTCAGGTGCAGGTGGCGGCTACCCGCGCCGAGCGTGAGCTGGCAAGGATTCTCAAGCTGAAGGAGGCGGGGCTCGCCACTCAGCAGGGGGTTGACGACGCCCGGACCGAAACTGCCGCGGCCCAGACACGCATCGAGGCGGCCAGGGCGCAGATCCGGGTGGCCGAGGAGGAACTCCGCCAGGCCCGGGCCCGCATGGCCAAGGGGAGCGTGGTGGCTCCCATGGACGGGGTCGTGGCGCTGCGGGACGTTAACGTGGGCGACCTGGCCAGCGACGCGGCGGCCGCCAAGCCGATCTTCCGCATCATCGACAACCGGATTCTCAACCTGACCGTGACCGTTCCGTCTGCCGACTCGGCCCGGGTCAAAGTGGGGCAGCCGCTGGAATTCACCGTCGATGCCCTGCCGGGGAAGACGTTCACTGGCAAAGTGATGTTCATCAACCCGGAGCTTTCTTCGGCTGATCGTTCCCTCAAGGTGATTGCCGAGGTCAGGAACGACGGTGAGCTCCTCAAGGGCGGACTCTTCGCCAAGGGCCGGATCGTCACCGGCAAGCGCAACGGAGTCCTCAAGGTGCCTCGGAGCGCCCTTGCCGCCTGGGATACGGCTGCGCGAAAGGCGAACCTCTTCGTGGTGGCGGGGAATGCCGCGCGGGTCAGGCCGGTGGAAACTGGGGTGGTGAGCGGCGATCTGGTTGAGGTGGTGAAGGGGCTTGCGGCCGGGGAGACGTTCGTGGTCCGCGGCGGGTTCAACCTGAGAGACGGGGATGCGATAGCGGTGACGAAGGGGGCGGGCACCCCATGATCCTCTCCGACCTTTCCATAAAACGCCCTATCTTTGCCGTGGTGATGATCCTGGCGCTGGTGGTTCTCGGCCTCTTCTCCTACCGGCGACTGGCGGTGGAGATGTTCCCCAACGTGGAGTTCCCGATGATTTCGGTGGTGACCACCTACGCCGGCGCCAGCCCCGAAACGCTGGAACGGGAGGTGTCCAAGCGGGTTGAGGAGGCGGTCAACCAGATCGCCGGGGTGAAGCACGTTTTCTCCACTTCCCGTGAAGGGGTTTCCACGGTTTTGGTGCAGTTTCGCCTGGAGGAAAAGGTCAATGACTGCGCTCAGGAGGTGCGGGCGAAGATCAGCTCCATCCGTGGCACCCTACCCGCTGGCATTGACGAGCCGATTATCCAGAAGATGGACTTCAACGCCATGCCTGTGGTCTCGTTGGCGGTGCAGTCTACTGTGCTATCCCCCCGCGACCTGACCACTATGGTGGAGAAGAAGATCAAGAAGCGCTTCGAAAGCGTGGCCGGGGTGGGGAAGGTGGAAATGGTGGGGGGCCAGAAGCGGGAGATCAACGTCGATCTGGACCCGGTCCGGCTGGACAGCCTGGGGCTGGGGGTCAACGACGTGGTGGCCGGCATCCGTTCCGAGAACACCAATACCCCTCTGGGTCGGCTCACCCGGGGGGGCGCGGAATACCCGATGCGGGTTGAAGGGAAACCGGCCCGGGCCGACCAGTACCGGCAGATGGTGGTGGCGAGTCGCAGCGGGCGCCCTATTACCCTCGGCGAGGTAGCTCGGGTCAACGATGGTACCGAGGAGAAGCGAAAGCTGGCCTTGGTGAACGGCCAACCGGCCATCGGCCTGGACATCTACAAACAGTCCGGCGGGAACCAGGTTGAGTTGGTTGATACGGTCAGGAGGACCATGGTCAAGGTGCAGAAGGAACTGCCACCCGGCGTGACCCTGACCATGGTGCGCGACGGCTCCATTATGACCCGTGAGTCCTTGGCCGATGTCAAAGAAACCATGGTCATCGGCGGTATCCTGACAGTGCTGATTGTCTTCTGCTTCATCAACTCCTGGCGTTCCACGGTTATCACAGGGGTGACCCTTCCCATATCGGTTATCTCCGCCTTCATCGTCATGAATGCCATGGGGATGACCCTCAACGTCATGACCCTGATGGCCCTGTCGCTTGCAATCGGGCTTCTGATCGACGATGCAATCGTGGTGAGGGAGAACATCGTCCGGCACCTGGAGCAGGGGAAGGACCACATGGAGGCGTCGCGCTTCGGCACTTCGGAGATCGGCCTGGCGGTCTTTGCCACCACCATGTCGATCATCGCCGTCTTCGTGCCGGTGGCGTTCATGAAGGGGATCGTCGGCCGCTTTTTCTTTCAGTTTGGCATCACTGTCTCCTTTGCCGTGCTGGTGTCGCTCTTCGTCTCCTTCACCCTCGATCCGATGCTCTCCTCCCGCTGGCACGACCCCTCCATCCATCTTCAGGGCAAACGCAAGGGCCTGGCAAAGGCTCTCGAGTGGTTCAATTGCTGGTTTGATCTTTCGGCGGACAAATACCGCAATGCCATTGGCTGGGCTCTGGACCACCGCAAGACTGTCGTTCTCCTAGCCGCTGTCGCTTTTGTCGGCGGCATCATGATCTTCGGCACCCTGGAATCTTCCTTCATGGCCCTTTATGACAAGGGTGAGTTCCAGGTCTCCTTCAAGACCTCTCCCGACGCCTCCATGGCCGAAACCGAGAACCGGCTCAATGCGGTGCTGGCTGCGTTGAAAGATATCCCGGAAATCGATCATACCTACGCCACCATCGGCGCCGGCGACAGCGGGACGGTGCGTGACGGACTGCTCTACCTCAAGCTGAAGGAGCGGAGCGATCGAACGCGTAACCAGTTTACTTTGCAGAAGGATGTTCGGGAGCGTTTGCGGAAGATCGCTGGTATCACCTTCTCCATCGAAGAAGTCGGTCAGATCGGTGGTGCCCGGAAGCCGCTCAACGTCGACCTGAAGGGGGAGGACCTGACCGTCCTCAAGCAGTTGGGGCTCAGGCTCAAGGAGGAGCTGTACACGGTGCCGGGGATTGTCGATCTGAGCATGACCCTGGAGCACGACATTCCCGAGTATCGGCTCAAGGTGGACCGGGACAAGGCGCTTTCGGCCGGGGTGACGACCAGCGACATCGTCGGTGCCCTGGGGAGGCTGGTGGGAGGCGAGGCAATCAGCACCTACGAGGACGAGGATGGCGATGCCGTGGACGTACGTGTGCGGCTACCCGAAGCGCTCCGCCAGAACCCGTCCCAGGTGAGTGATCTGAAGGTCTCGGTCGCCGACGGCAATGGCGGGGTCAAGCTGGTGCCGGTGGCCAGCATGGTCACTACCCGGGTGGCAGCCTCTGCAACCGAAATAAACCGTCGCGACCTGGCCCGCCAGGTGACGGTCTCGGCCAACCTGGACAATCTTCCCATCGGCACGGCGGTCAAGCATGTGGAAGCTGCCTCGAAGCGGATCACCATGCCTCCGGGATACAGCATCGACCTCTCCGGCGAGGCGGAAGACATGGCCGAGTCCTTCGGCTACATGGGGGAATCGCTGCTCCTGGCGGTGGTCTTCGTCTTCCTGATCCTGGCGGCCCAGTTCGAATCGTTCTTCGAGCCGCTGGCCATCATGCTTTCTCTGCCGCTCTCCATCGTCGGCATGGCGGGGATGCTGAAGCTGACCGGCGACACCGTCAACATCATGTCGCTCATCGGCCTGATCATGCTTATGGGGCTCGTCACCAAGAATGCCATCCTGCTGGTGGATTACGCCAAGGTCCTCCGTAGGCGCGACGGCATCCCGCGGCGTGAGGCAGTTATCGAGGCGGGGCGGACGAGGCTTCGCCCCATAGTCATGACCACTCTGGCCATGATTTTCGGCATGCTGCCGCTTTTCCTCGCCATCGGTTCCGGCGCCGAGATGCGTGCTCCCATGGCCCGGGCCGTGGTGGGCGGGCTCATTACCTCGTCGCTCCTGACCCTTATCGTGGTGCCGGTGGTCTATACCTGTCTCGACGACTTTCAGGGGTGGCTGAAGGGAAAATTTGCGCGTAAAGGAGCGCATCCGTCATGATTTCGAAGCAGAAGGCCCTGCCTGTCACGGCATCGAAGCGTCCCGGAGAGCGGCGGTTGCTTCCGTTTCTCTGTATTGCCTTGATTCTATGCCTTGTTTCTGCCACCGGCGTGGTAGCTGCCGGCCCCCGTGTCCTCACTCTTGACGATGCCCTTGCCATTGCCGACGGGCGCAACCGCGAGATCCTGAAGGCCAAGGAATTCTACAACGTGGTGGAGGGGCGGTACGTGGAGGAGCGGAGCGCGGCCCTGCCTCAGCTGACCCTTAACGGTCAGTTGAGCCGCCAGGATGACCAGAGCCAGAAAGCCTATGGCGGGTTCTTCCCGACACAGCAGGATATCCGCGGCGCCGAGGTGGACCTCTCCCAGGCTCTCTTTACCTGGGGAAAGGTGGGGGCAGCCATCCGGGCAGCAGAAAAAGGGTTCCAGACCGCCGACGAGCGGCTCCGGACCGCGCGACAGGAAACGCGGCGGGATGTTTCAGTTGCTTATTATAACATTCTTCTTGCCAGGGAACGGCATGCCATTGCCTCCCAGGACCTGGCGCAGAAGGTGCGGCACCAGGATGAGGCCCAGCGCAAGCACGCAGCTGGCGTGGCCACTGACTACGACGTCCTGGCCGCGGGGGTGGCCTTGGATAATGCAATGCCCGACGTGATCCGGGCTGGCAACGATATCCGTTCGACCCTGGACCGGCTTCGCTATCTTCTGGCCCTCGACGAGGAGATTGACGTGCAGGGGACCCTTGAAACGCCCCTTACCTCATCGCCTTCCTACGAGCAGGCCGTGGCCGTGGCTCGGGAGCGTCGGCCCGAACTGCAGGAACTCCGGCGCCGGTTGGAGATCGCCGGTGAGCTGGTGAAGATCGCCAACGCCGACGACAAGCCTCGGCTCGACCTCAAGGGGGGGTACGGGTGGCGGCAACTGGAGGCTGGAGATGCACGGGGCGACGGCCAGTTCTGGAGCGTGGGTCTCCATCTGAGCTTCCCGTTCTTTGACGGGCTCAAGACAAGGGGCAAGGTGGTCCAGGCGGAGAGCGAGCGGCGGAGCCTCCAGATCGACGAGGCAAAGCTCCTTGACTCTTTTTCTTTGGAGATTCGTAACGCGGTCAATGCTGTCCGCGAGGCCGAGGAGATCGTCAAGGCGCTGTCCGGCACGGTTGTCCAGGCAGAACGGCTCCTCGTCATGGCCGAGAAGGGGTACGAGCTGGGGGTGAAGATCCGGCTGGAGGTGGACGACGCCGAGTTCAATCTTCGCCAGGCCCGGGGCAACCTGGCCCGGGCACGGCGCGACTACCTGGTGGCACGGGTGAATCTTGAGCGGGTCATGGGGGTGCTGGGCGAGGAGGGCCGGTCGAACTGACGGGGTGGTCTGGAAAGTGGGCATGGGGAGGGGCTGTGCCGGTTTTGTTGCGCGATGTTGACGAGATTGAAACTTTTCCTCGGTTTTGGTATCATAACACCATGATGAACCATTGAAAGAAAGGGGATACCGTCATGAACTCACTTCTCGGCATATTGACCTTCGTGTTTCTTATCGTAATCGCACCCGTTTTTCTGATCGCCATCGGTGCTTCATGGAATTTCGCAAATATATTAATGGCATGGACGGCTGTGGCAGTCATTACCAGCCCTGTGGGGTGGGCCTGGTACCGGCGACATGAAGCAGTATGACGCGATAGAATCATAAAGCTGCAGAGAAGGGGGGCGAGCGTTACGCCTCCCTTCGACGTTTCAGCCTGCCTTCACGTCGTTTTCATCGAAGGCTTGAGTGGAAAATGAAATTCTAAATCAAAAATAATTCTTTTATTCTATTGTGTTGGACTGATTGTGTGGTTAAATACAATTAGGAGTACCAGTTAGCATTCACCTCAAAGGAGGTGTCAACTATGAAACGGGAGATGAGCGACATGCTCTGCGCGATTGGCGACACCGAGCGGGCTCACAGCCTTGCCGAGCACGCGAGGGTGATGTGCGGCCGGTGCGGTGCCAAATCACACGATGTTGCCAATGTCTGTGACCCGGTGCAGTTTCCTTCGCTGGGCACACTTGGCGATGAACGGACAGGGTGATAAGACCCAGATCGCACTGATTAGACACAAAGAAAACGGGCCCGAATTGGGCCCGTTTTCTTTGTGTGCCCTCTTTACGCCGCCGCAGCCACATCTTCCGCCTCGTACCGTTCCACAAGCAGCCGGTACGTCTCCGTGAAGTTGGCCGGAGTTCTGTTATCGGCTGCCCCATAGCCGGCTATGATGGCATCCCGCATCGTCTCGGGGATGACCCGTTCGGCCAGGGGGTAGAGGATGGTGTCTTCCTTGTCGATGTGCTCCCGGAGCATGGTGAGATACCCCTGGGCGTTATCGGCGATGACGGCATTCTGCGCCGTGTCACCGGCCCGGGCTGACCGGGCCGCTTCTTCCATGGCCCTCACGTATGCCCGGCCCCGGTCGTGCTCCATCAGCATGGCCGCCACCGGGCTGTTCTCCCGCGGCATGCCGTTGGTCACCAGGGCCTCGAAGAGGACATCCTCCTCCTTGGCATGATGGAACCGGTCGGCGTAGCTCCTGATAAAATCGACGGCTTCCTCGTAAAAACGATAATTGGTGTAGGTTCCTTTGGCGGTGCGGGCGGCGTTGCGCTCAAGCAGTGCCAGCATCCGGAGGATCAGGCGATGTTCCTCGACCAGGGCCTGGGTGATGTCCTGTTTCATGGTCAGTTCCTTCTTTCCCCGTCGATCCCGACGATAACCGTCTCCAGCGGGAAGTCCTTGCCGCTCAGCCCGACCGCCTGCTTCACCATGACGTCGAGGCCACGGCAGCAGGGGACCTCCATGATGGCGACAGTGACGCTTTTCACGTCGTTTTCCCGGAAGATGGCAGCCATTTTCTCCACATAGGCGCCGGTGTCGTCCAGCTTGGGGCAGGCGATGGCGAGTGCCTTCCCCTTCAGGAGATCCTGGTGGAAGGAGCCGAGGGCGAAGGCCACGCAGTCGGCCGCCACCAGGATGTCGGCGTTTTTGAAGTAGGGGGCCGTCGGCGGTACCAGGTGGAGCTGGACTGGCCACTGGCGGAGCTCCGACTGGGCTTTGACGGTGGTGTCGACGGTCGGGGAGTTCTCTCTTTCGATGACGCGAGCCATGCTGCCGGGGCAGCCGCAACCAAGATGTGCCATAGTTCTGTTCTCCTTGTGTGTTGGGTTTAGTGTGATGGTCTTCAGGCCGCCCTGTGAGCCAGGTAGTCGTTGATTTCCGTTTCGATCAGTGTCTCGTCCTCTTTCGACAGGCCGTGTATCGAGACCACGTCCTTCAGGAGGCAGATTCCCACCTTGCAGGTGACGCAGCCGATGTCGAAGCGCTCCAGGATCTCGCCGATGGCGGGGTGGGCCGCGATGACGTCCTGTATTGCCATGGTGTTCAGATTGTTGTTCAGATGCATCGTTGTTTCCTCCCGTGCTGGTGATGTTTTGACACTACTCCCCCGGCACGGTAAAAAGTATGATCTGGATCAAAAAAGAGGGAGTTTTGAGGGCGGAGTGAGGAGAGAGGGTCAGGGGATGTGGTGCAGATCGTCAGCCTTCCGTCGCTACCGTCACGATGCCCAGATAGCCGTCCACCGTGACCGCGTCGCCAGTCCTGATCCGTTCCACTGCTCCGGGGATGCCGGTGACGCAGGGGATTCCGTATTCCCGGGCGATGATGGCGCCGTGGATCAGCATCCCTCCACGGCGTTCGATGATGGCGGCGGCCAGGGGAACCACGAAGGTCATGTTGGGGTCCACGGCGTCACAGATCAGCACCTCCCCTGCCCGAAAGGAGCGCAGGTCTTCCGGGTGTCCGATCACCCGGGCCGGTCCGCCGGCGATTCCGCGGCCCGCCGGTTGCCCCACAAGCTGCCGGACTCGCACCCGGGGTCCTCCCACCGCCGCGTGCTCCGCATCGTTGGGCCGGATGGGTTGGACCCGCTTTGCGATCCTACCCGGCCCGGGGATGTCCAGACCCTCAAGATCCGGCGACCAGCGTCCGGAGATCCGCTGGCGGGCCTCCTCGATGGCGGCATGCAGGGTGGCGTCGATCCTCCCCAGGATGATGTTGTCGTTGTCCCGAAGACGGTAGGCAGCCCGGCCCAGCTCCAGGAGATTTTCCCCGAACCGGCGCTCTTCCGGCGGGAAGCGGGAGAGAAAGGCTGCGATCCGCTCCGTCAGTTCTCCGGCAGATACGGCCACTGGACGCGGCGGCCGCGAGGCCAATTCCATGATCAGGCCGGCCAGGGGCGGAGCATCGTCGGCGGTGGTGCCGGTGATCCACCCCAGGTCGCCGAACCGGGCGGTGAAGGCGGCAAGCTGCTCGCCGAATTCAGGGTCGTCGGGGAATATCCCGTGGCGCAACTGCTCGCGGAGTTCTGGCTGCTGGCGGACCAGGTCGGCCAGATCCTCCAGCATCCTGTTTCGCTCCACGGCGGACATTTCCGTGCCGACCAGGAGATCCATGAAGGCAAAGGGGGTGTCGGGACGGAGCAGATCGTTGTAAACCTGGCCGAAGAGTCTGATGCCGTGGGCCATGGGGATGCAGTCCCGGCGGTAGGCGTCTTCCCAGCAGCGGCGGGCCTCCCGTCGGTCCCTGATGGCATCGGCCAGTTCCCCGTCGGAGAGTTTTGCGGTATCGACTGCCGCCAGTTGCGCCGCCTCCGCTTCCATGGCCGGCAGGAGCTCTTCCTCGATGTGCCTGCGCAGGGCCCCCAGATTGTCGAAGCTGCGGTGGAGGCTCAGGTACCAGGGTCGCAGGTCGTCGCTGTCGGGGCCGGTTGAGGTGACGGGGCGGGACTGAAGGGTGTAGAGGGTGCCGCCGTGAATGGTCCACTCCATGTCCTGGGGGATGCCGAAAAGCTCCTCGCCAGCCCGAACCAGGGCGAAGACCGTCTCCACTTCGCGTTCAGCCAGGGGGGGAGCATCGGCCCGCTCGGTGGGGAGCGGTATGAGGGCGACCCTGCCGCCGGCTGGTGAGAGGCACGCCTCGCGCTGTGGGGTGAAGTGGGTCAGGATCGCTCCGCTCTCCCGTGCCACGGCCCAGCGGTCGGGTTCCACGGTGCCGTCCACGAGCCCCTGGTTCAGACCCCAGACCGCCTCCACCACCGCCAAGGAAGGGTTGTCGGGGCTCACTCCGAAGACCACGCCGGAGCGTTCGCCGGCCACCAGTTCCTGTACCACGACCCCCATGGCGCTTTCTCCCACCCGCAGTCCCAGTTCCTGGCGGTAGAGGAGCGCCCGGTCCGACCAGAGGGAGGCCCAAACCAGGCGGATGTGGTCCAGGATCGTCTCGATTCCCTGTACGTTCACGAACGATTCGAAGAGTCCGGCAAAGGAGGCCTCCACCGCATCCTCCGCCGGGGCCGACGAGCGGACCGCCACCGACATTCCGGCAAAGGGTGCCAGTTCGCCGGCAAGCTCCTCCCGAAGGTTCGACGGCAGCGGTGTGTTCAGGAAGAGGTTGCGGATCCGCAGCGCCGCGTCCCAGAACTCCTCCCAGCGCATATCGGCAAAATCCTTCCGGCCCAGGGCCATGGCAATCCTCTCGCCGAGGCCGGTTGCTGCCAGGTACCGCCGGTAGGCTTCCGTGGTCACGCAGAGGGTCCGGGGGACCGTGAACCCAGCCGCTGCAAGAGTCGCCAGGGCACAACCCTTCCCGCCGACCGCGTCCCGGTCCCGTGTCTCTTCGTCTGCGAAGGTGACCACGAGTTTCATGGCGGGAAGGTTATTTCTGCCACGTTCTGGAAGCGTGACACGAGGACGCAGCGTTCCACCTCAATCACGAAGAGGGCGCAGGTGGGGGAGGCAATGAATTCTTCGAGGTAGGGGTGCCGGGAGAGATAGAGTGCCGCGAATCGCTCCCGTTCCGCTCCCTCCGGTTCGGCAGCCTGCCCCATGACTGTCACGGCGGCGGCCTCCTGGAAATCGGCAGGGGTGTTGGAGCGGTTGTCGACCAGGAGGGACACCCGGCTGTTCAGCTCCAGGTTGGCGAACTTGCGGGTGGTGCGGATGGTGGCGAAGACGACCCGGCGCAGGTCTGCGGTGGCGGCGAATGCCACGAGGCTGGCGTAGGGATGTCCCCCCATGTCGGTGGCGAGCACGGCGAGGGTCTGGCGGGCGAAAAGATCGGCAATCGCCCGTATCGCTGCGGGGTTGTTCACGATTGGTTCCTCCCTTCCCAAGTCTAGCAGAGATGGGAGGGTTTGCCAGCCCAACCGCGGATCAGCCCGAATCCCCGCCGTTGTTCGCCAGTTCCGCGTCCGCCTCGGCAACCAGCATTCCGACCATCCGGCGCGTGTAGACGAGCGACACCAGGGCCGCCAGCCAGGTTACCAGGAAGGACCCCCACCAGATCCCCTGAAGTCCCCACCCCAGATGCATCGCCAGGAGCCAGAATACTGGCACCGGCAGGACGATCTGCCGGAAGAGGCCGATCCAGAGGGTGAAGGCCGGCCTCTGGAGCCCCTGGAGGGCCGAGTTGTTCACGTAGAGGATCACATAGGCACCCAACACCAGCGCCTCCACCCGGAGGAACGAGACCCCGGCGGCGATGACCGCGCCGTCCCGCGTGAAGAGCCCCATGAGCGGCCCCGCCGCCGCGAAGACCAGCACCGTGCCGGCGACCATGAGGGCGAGCCCAGACCGGACCGCGGTCCGCACCGTCAGGCGTACCCGCCGCAGTTTCCCGGCGCCGAAGTTCTGGGCCACAAGCGACAGGGTCGCAACGTTGAGACCCAAGGCCGGCAGGAGCACGATCTGCTCGATCCGGGTGCCGATGCCATAGGCAGCCACCGCCTCCGTGCCGAATCTCCCCGCGAACCAGGTGATGACAAAGATTCCCAGGGCAACCGTCAGCATGTTGAGGCTCGCCGGAATCCCCTGTCCGAAGAGTCGGCGGAACGGCTCAACCCGCGGCGCCAGTAGCCGCCACGAGCGGCGGGAGAGGAGCCCCGTCCGTGCGGCCCGGGTCAGCATGTAGATGTTGCCGATTCCCTGAATCAGGACCGTGGCCAGGGCGATGCCGGCAAGCCCCAAGGCCGGCACCCCGAATCCTCCATACATGAACCAGGGGTCGAGCACCAGGTTCATGAAGAAGCCGGCCACCAGGAAGTTGCGGAAGCTTTTCGTGTCGCCGCTGGCGTTCAGGAGGGAGTTGAGGGCGTAGTTGCCCAGAAAGCAGACCGATCCGGCGAACATGACGTTCATGTACGAAAGGGCCAGCGCCAGGTAGTCCTCCGTGGCTCCCATAAGGCGGAAGACCGCGGGCGCCGCGGCCAGCCCCGCCCCGGTCAGGAGCAGCGCATGAATCAGGGCGAAGGAGAAAACCTGGGCCGCGTAGAGTTCTGCATCCTCCCGCTTTCCCGCCCCAAGGGCGTGCCCGATCAGCGCCGTGGCCCCCATGGAGCTGCCGGCCCCCACCGCCAGGATGATGAAAAAAAGTGGAAAGGAGAGCGACATCGCCGCCTGGGCCTTGGTGGAGATGAGCCCGCCGTAGAAGGTGTCCACCACGTTGAACATAGTGTTGAAGAAAAAGCCGGTCCCCACGGGGATGGCGAGCCGGGTGAGGAGCTTGGGAATGGGGTCGTGGATCAGGTCGATGGTGGGATTCATGGATGCAATAGTAGCAGGGTTGAGGTAAGAGGGAAGGGAAAAGGATGGGGTACATTATTCATGCAGCAGCTTGACAGTGAAATGGTAAGAAATAAAATATATCTAAATTCAACTGGTTATCCTGTTTTAGCGAAACGCCCTGCCGGTTAACTCAAGGACGGCGTCTGCCACGACAGCAACTGCCCGTCCTTCCGCGAAGGGCTGATGTACCTGACATATGCGCACGGTCTCAAGAACATCCGAGGAGAAGAGAGGAGAGGAAATCATGGCCAATCCATTTGTTCACGTGGAACTACTCACCAATGACGTGGCTAGGGCGAAGGATTTCTACAAGGGGCTGTTCGATTGGAAGCTTGAGGACATCCCCGGCATGGATTACACGATGATCAATGTTGGCGAAGGAACAGGCGGCGGGATGATGAAAAATCCCATGCCCGAGATCCCCTCCCACTGGCTGGCGTACGTCCTCGTGGACGATGCGGCGTCCGCCACTGAAAAGGCGCGGTCTCTCGGCGCCACAGTCGCCAAGGGAGTAACCGAAATCCCGAACGTTGGCTGGTTCAGCGTAATCATAGACCCGACCGGAGCAGCTCTGGCTCTCTGGCAGATGAAAAACGGCGGATAGGATCGAGACTTCCGCGGAAAGTAATTCAAGCGATGGAAAGGAGGCGAGATGATGCTCAGGAGGATGGTGACAATCATAATGCTGATGGCGGCCGGCTATCCCATGGAGAGCAAGTAAATGAGGGACGCGCCGTTCTTTGAAGAAGTCTGCCTTCACTCCTTCACTCTTCCACTCGTTGCTTCCGAGAATGATGCGGCGTTGCGGGGAAAGCTGGAACGGGTGGCGGAAAAATGTGAAACAAGGACTCTTGAGAGCTTACCACATTCGGAGCTTTTCATCGGCCTCACTCATAACTGCTCGGCACCGAAGGTGTTGCACTGTCGTATGTCACCGCCCTGGAGGCCATTGTTGAACCAACGGACCCGCTGTTCGGAGGTGCCGTGGGTAAAGGCATCCGGGACAACGGTGCCCTGGGACCTTTTCTGCAGACGGTCGTCACCGATGGCGCTTGCCGCGTTGAGTGCCTCCTCAACGTCGCCCGATTCCAGTATATGGCGTGCCTTGTCCGCGTGGTTTGCCCAGACACCGGCAAAGCAGTCGGCCTGCAGTTCCAGCCGGACGGAAAGACGGTTCCCCTCCTTCTGCCCTAGACGGGTGCGAGCGTCATGGACCTTCTTCGAGATCCCCAGGAGGTTCTGCACGTGGTGGCCGACCTCATGGGCAATCACATAGGCCTGGGCAAAATCGCCGGGGGCCTGGAAGCGGTTCTTCAACTCCTGGTAGAATCCCAGGTCGATGTACACCTTCTGGTCTTCGGGGCAATAAAAGGGTCCGACAGCAGAATCGGCCGTGCCGCAGGCCGATTGAACAGCGCCTGTGAACAGGACCAGTTTTGGCTCCCGATAGGTCCTATTCCCCTGCTGGAACAGATCGCGCCAGGTATCTTCGGTATCGGCGAGCACAACGGAGACAAATTCCGCCATCCTGTTTTCCTCGGCAGGCCGGGCAGCGGGGCTCGATGCGGAAGGCGGACTGCTGCTCGTCGAAACCTGATTCAGGATGACTGACGGATCGACACCGAAGTACATGGCGACGAGCACCAGGATTACCGTGCTGATACCACCCCCCACCACGCCACGGGAAAACGGACGCCCACGGCGGTCTTCAACGTTGTCACTGCGTCGCCCGTCTTGCCAGCGCATACGCACCTCCTTTTCCCCTGCAGGCTTCCGCACCCCGATTTGACTATTTCTGAGTATACCACAGAAATTTCCCCTGGCCGGCGAGTCTGGCGTGAGGAGGGTTTGAGTCGCCGATTTTCGGGGGGGGGCAAGGAAGGTGAGGGGGTCTGGATGAGTGAACAGAAATGAAGACCCGAGCCCGTCAGATGAGCCCCTCCTTCATGAGTCCATAGGTGATGATTCGGGCCAGTTCCTTGCTGGCTCCAAGGTCCCGTCGGGGGTCGGTGGTTTCCATCGTGACGGCCCAGAGGAGCCTGCCGCTGGCGGCATCGAAGAGGTTCGCCTGAATCGTCGCGGTTTCGTAGGTCACGATGGTGGGCGGGTCGTACCATACCGTGCCGCCCCAGTACCGGTACAGGTTCCATGACGGATAGGGGTAGGGGTACCAGTAGCCGGGGTAGCCGTAGCCCGGTTCGACCCTGGTCCTTGTCTCGATCCGCACCAGCTGGATGGTGATGACCCCATCCGCGCCGGACGCGTTCACCGCCTTAGCCAGTTCTTCGCGGTCGGTATCGGCATCGCCGGGAATGAACGCATGGCTCGCCGTCACCTCCACCCCCCTTGCTCGGAGTTCGGCCACAAGAATGTCCTCGTTGCTCTGGCGGAAACCGGGACTTTTGGTCAAATTCGCCACCAGGAGTTTCTGGAACCGCCGGTCGGGCAGGTCGGAGGCCCGCCAGGAGTCGACAACGGAGAGGGTCTCGCAGGAGACGAGGACGAGAAGGGCCACCAGTATCCCGGCAATCTTGAAGAAGAGCGCGCGCCTCATGGGTCACCTCCCTGTTATTCTAATTGTACCATCCTGCTGGCGGGCTGCGAATCGAACGGATTGGCGTGCCCGAATGTATCGTGTCGGGCCTTGGGAGGGGCAGGGGGCATGCTGGTCGATTCATCTTCAAATGCGAAAGGCTGACCGGATACTCCCGATCAGCCTCTGCGTAAAGAACACCGCGAGCTACCTGTAACAACAGGTCATTCTCAGGCAAGGTGGTTGCCTTGCCATGCTAGTGCTTCCCAATCATAAGTTGTGGGGTACTTCCAGCTCGAAACATCCCCTCCTTTCCGGTTGTCCTGTTGTTAGCACCATGTACTGCCTTCTTACTTCACTTCTCGGCAGAGTATCGAAAAACTTTAGACCTAAATATACACATTTAGTGTCAGGTTCATCTGGCTCGTCACTTCCTTCAGTATTTCAATGTCTTGGCTAGAAAATTTCGCAATTTTTCGCTCTGCGGATTCCCGAATAGCTCCGTCGCCGGCCCAGCCTCGGCGATCTCCCCGTCGCAGACGAAGATGCACTGGTCCGCCACGGTGCGGGCGAACCCCATGTGATGGGTGGCCATGATGAGGTCGCGCCCTTCCCGGCGCAGTTCGCCGATGATGTCGAGAACCTCGGCGGTCATCTCCGGGTCCAGGGCCGAGGTGGGTTCGTCCAGCAACAGGAACCGGGGTCGTATGGCCATGGCACGGGCGATGGCCACCCGTTGCTGCTGTCCACCGGAGAGCTGGGCCGGTTTCTTGTCGCCATGCTGGGAGAGCTGGAAACGGGCCAGGAGTGCTTCGGCCTCGGCCCGTGCCGCATCCGGCGCGAAGCCATGGACCTTCTCCAGTGGCAGGGTTATGTTCTCGAGCGCCGAGAGGTGGGGAAAGAGGTTGTAGGCCTGGAAGACGGTACCGATCCGCCGCCGGTGCGTCAGCAGGCTTTCGTCGTCGAAACCGACCTGCTCACGATCTATCTCGAGCTCTCCCGCGTCCGGCGTCGTCAGCCCGCCAATCACCCGCAACAGAGTCGTCTTTCCCCCGCCCGACGGGCCGATCACCGCCAGGGCGTTGAATGCGGGCAGCTCCAGAGAAAGGCCGTCGAGGGCTGCGAGGCTCCCGAACCGCTTGGTTATCCCGGTCAGCTTAAGTTGCATACCGATACTTATTCTCCAGCCATCGGGAGAGGAGCGAGATGGGGAAGGTGAGGACGAGATAGCCTACCGCCAGCGGGAGGTAGCTCTCCAGCGTGCTGTAGGTGAAGGCGTTCACCTCTTGGGCGTTGAGGGTGAATTCGCTGACAGCGATGATGGAGAGGAGCGACGAGTCCTTCACCAGGGAGGCGAACTGCCCGGCCAGCGGCGGCAGGGTCTGCCGGAACGCCTGGGGAAAGACCACGTAGCGGTAGATCTGGATCTTGGTCAGCCCGATTGCCCGGGCAGACTCCAACTGGGATTCGCCGACGCTCTCGATGCCGGCCCTGATGATCTCCGAGATATAGGCACCGGAGAAGAGTGCGAGGGTAAGTACTCCCACGGCGTAGCGGTCGCTCACCCCGAAGGCGTCAGCCACCACGTAGAAGAAGACCAGTATCTGGACCAGAAGCGGCGTCCCCCGGATCGTCTCGATGTAAAGCTTGCTCAGGTACCGCAGCGGCAGGAACCGGCTCTTCTGGGCCATGGCGAAGAAAAGACCGATCAGGAGGCTGGTGAGCAGCGCCGTGGCCGAGATGACGACGGTTACCACCCACCCCTGCAGGAATTTGCGCCGGTAGGCGTAGACCAATTCCCATCCCCAATTGTACTGGAGGGAGTGGAAGGCGTAGGAGAAGATAAGGGCGACGAGGATGAAGGCGGTGAAGAAGCCGAGAATGCGGGCCGGGAGGGGGATGTCCCCCTCCCGGCTGTCATGGGGAGCGAAGAAAAGAGTACTCACAGCGGCGCCTTAGAGATAGAACGGATAGCCGAGCTTTTTGAACGCGTCCTTCTGCTCCTTGAGGTAGGTATCTCCCAGCTTCTCGAAACCGCCTTTCGCGCGGAAATCCTTGAGGAACGCATTCACCTTCTTTTTCAGGTCGCGGTTCCCCTTGCGGATGCCAACAGCCCAGGACTCCTTCTGGAATGGCTCCAGGATGGCCCGGGTGGTGGCTTGGTTCTTTTGCCAGTTCTGGTAGGTGGACATCTGGTCGTAGATGAAGGCGTCGGCTTTTCCCTGCACCACCTCAAGCACCGCTGCCGCTTCCTTGTCGAGGACCAGCACCTTTGCCTTTTTCAGGTTCTTGCCGGCCCAGGAGTGGCCGGTGGTTCCCTTTTTCACCGCCACGTTGCGGCCCGGCTGGTCAAGGTCCTTGATGGACTGAACGGTAGAGTCCTTCTGCACCAGGAGGCAGAGCCCGGTGTTCAGGTACGGATCGGAGAAGTCGATGGACTTGGCCCGCTCCTCGTTGGCGGTCATGGAGGAGATGATCAGGTCGAGCTTGCCGGTCTTCAGCGCCGGGATGAGACCATCGAAGGCCATGTTCTGGATGACGATCTTCCTGCCGAGGGATTTGCCCAGGGCGTTGGCCAGATCGACGCTCACCCCCGTCGGCTTGCCTGCGGTGTCGGTCATCTCGAAGGGGGGGTAGGCCAGCTCCATGCCAACGACGAGGGTGTCCTTTTCGGCGGCCCGGGCCGGCAGAGCGGTGAGGAGCAGGAGCGCCAGCAGGCAGAGGACCCCCCTCCCTGCGATGGTCAGCAACTGGTTCAGACGTTTCATGAAGATTACTCCCTGGCGATGAAATGGCAATAGCCTGGTACCCGATTCAGCACGACCATTCTAACCGTCATCCCCCCGTTGTCAACCGGGGAGGGCTCCGCTGCTGAAGACGACGGGCGTGGAGATGACAGGGAGAAGACCCTTTACTGGTGCTTCCGAAAGAAAGGCCCGTGATGTGGTCACGGGCCTTGTCGGACAGGGCCATGCATCGTCCGGATCACTTCAGGGGAACCGGGTTGCAGACGTTCTCCGGCGAGTTTGCTTCAGCGCCGCAGTTGCCGCATTTAACGGTCGGCGATGCGGAGAGGCACGCGATGTCGTCCGTGGACCCCGCGGCCTTCAGCGCGCACATATGCATCTTGTGGGAATCGGGTGAACAGGCCATTTTGTTTCTCCTTTCGCGTGGTTACTGTGCCTGATAGTCTACCGCGGGATGGACGACTGTCAACCTGTCGTGCCAATGCGAGCGGGGAAGGGTGGACGCTGGCCATTCTTCCGCTATCATTAAGAAACGGACTAATCGGAGAACTGTCGGAAATCGTCAATATCCGTTCCGCACATGTTGAAAAACCATCATATCCCGAAAGGCTCACACCCCATGATACAGCGATTCGTCCAGGCTTCGCGCTTCATCGTCCTGCTCGCCGTGGCAGGCTCCTTTGCTGCGGCAGTGACCCTGCTGGTCTACGGCAGTATCCTCACCTTCGCCACCGTGGGAGAAACCCTCGCTGCCTGGAGCGTCAGCTCCAAGGGGCTCAAGGCCCTTGTCCTCACCTTCATCGAGGCGATTGATGTCTTTCTCCTGGGAGTTGTCTTCTACATCATCGCCCTGGCCCTCTACGAGCTCTTCATCGACGACACGATACCGCTCCCGGAATGGCTTGTCATCCATAACCTGGACGACCTGAAGTACAAACTCGTGGGGGTCCTCATCGTCGTCATGGGGGTCCTCTTCCTGGGGCAGGCAATGAGATGGGACGGCCAGCCGGACCTCCTGGGCTTCGGCGTCTCCACCGCCCTGGTCATCGCAGCGCTCACCTGGTTTCTGAGTCTCAAGGGAAAGAAAGGATAGACGGGATGGGAGAGCCGACCCGGGGTGCTCAAATACGGGAGATTCTTACGGTACCGAACGTCCTGACGATGCTCCGGATCGTGCTTGTTCCGGCGCTCATCCTGTTCATCCTCTCGGGCAGGCACGGTGCCGCCCTGGGGGTCTTTCTGACCGCCGGCGTGACCGATGCCCTGGACGGCTTCATCGCCCGCCGCTTCAACCAGACGAGCCGCCTCGGCTCCTTCCTCGATCCTCTTGCGGACAAGCTCCTCGTGGTCTCGTCGGCCATCGTCCTCGCCTGGGTCGGACTCATGCCGCGCTGGCTGGCAATGGTCATGGCGGGGCGCGATATCCTTATCCTGGCGGGAGCGGGGCTCTTCTACCTCCGCACGAAGCAGCTGGAGATGGATCCGAGCATCCTGAGCAAGATCAACACGTTCGTGCAGATCGCCCTGATTCTCGCGGTCCTTGCCCATGGCGCGGGATCTGACTTCCTGGGGGGCATCCTGAAGCCGTTCTTCGTCCTGGCGCTGGTGACGGCCCTTGTGTCGGGAGGGCACTACGTGGTGGCGTGGGGGATGAAGGCATACGCTGCCCGGTAATGACCATAAGCTCATGAACTCTCGATTGTCTGCCGGAGCAAATCGGCCGGCGGTAACTCCGCTTGTTATGGCTTGTTGACAGGCTTTCCGTGGCAATGGTATTACGTTAAGGCATTTGAAATCTGTGTGTTCATCGTGTGAACTCCTGGGGCGCCCCAAACGTCCGGAAAGCATGTCTTAAGGGGATAATAATACCGTGGAACGGATCTTCATCATCGGGTGCGGCGACATCGGCAGGCGTGTAGCCCGGCTTGCCCGGAAGCAGGGAGCGGAGGTGGTTGCCCTGACCCGTTCGGAGGAGAAGGCCGAAACCCTGCGCGAACTCGGCATCGCGGCGGTCATGGGCGACCTGGACGCCCCCGATTCCCTTGCCGGCCTTCCGATCCGGGGTGCCACCGTCTTCTATTTCGCGCCGCCGCCGGGGGGAGGTTTCACCGATCCGCGGGTTCGGACCTTCTGCGCGGCCGTGACGCCTGGCGATGAACCGCGGAAGCTGGTTTACATCAGCACCAGCGGGGTTTACGGAGACTGCGGAGACGCAGTGGTGACGGAGGACACTCCCCCCAATCCCCAGACCTCCCGGGGTAAGCGTCGCCTTGACGCGGAGACGGCCCTGACCGCGTGGGGAAAGGAGCGGGGAGTGGCTGTCGTGATCCTGCGGGTGACGGGGATTTACGGACCGGGACGGCTCCCTCTCCAGCACCTGACCTGCGGCCAGCCGGTCCTCTTTGAGAACGAGGCGGTCTTCACCAACCGTATCCATTCCGAGGACTTGGCCCGGATCTGCCTGGCCGCCGCCGACCGGGGCGAGGGTGGCGACATCTTCAACGTGAGCGACGGCCATCCCGGTACCATGACCGAATACTTCAACGCCTGCGCCGATGCCCTGGGTTTTCCCCGGCCCCGCCAGGTGACTTTGGAGGAGGCCAGGAAGGTGATGAGTCCGCTCATGCTCTCCTACGTAACCGAGTCGCGCAGGATGGATAACCGCAAAATGCTGGATAAGCTGGGGATTGAACTGCTGTGTCCGACTCTGGCTGAAGGGTTGAGAGCGTCAGTGGTGAAGGCTTCGGGATAAAGCTGTGAGGCTTTGGGTGATACGGGCGAGCCGTTTCGGGCTGAATGTCGTCAGTGCATCAGCAGGGGTTTGCGCTTCCTGAGGATCTGGGAGATGAGAAGGTCCTGGCGTTTTTTTCGCGGAGCGCTCTTCTGCTCGATGACGTCGCGGACCGAGAGGAGTTCGGTACGCAGTTCCTCGCCTTCCTTGACCAGTTGCCGCGCCCGCCGGTCGCTCCGGCTGTAGGGGGAGAGCAGCGCCAGCGCCTCGGTGATCTTGACACTCACCAGCACACGCTCCTTGAGTCCCGTGAAGCGTCCCTCGGTGAGACGTTGCCGTGCGGTGGCGAATTCCTGCTCGAAATAGGCGAGCACATTGTCGTACATGGATCTGTCGGCGGACATCCTGGCCGGTACCTCGCTCAACGTGTGATTGGCACTGTTAAGGTACTCATCGGACCGGTCGGGGAAATCTTTAGCGAAACGTTGCGGGAAAAGTTCGAATCGCCGGTGCGTTCAGGTAACATTACGGTAATACGGCAGCATTAGTCCCTTGACAGTTGGGCGCGGTTGACGGTATTAATTTAAATTAATCGTCAGGCGAGGTCGGGGGCCGAGGATGCTTTACGTGACACCGGGGAACCGCAGAGAGAAAGGAACCGACCGATGAACAAGGGAGTGTGTATGTGGAAAGTCATTCCGGGTGCACTGTTTCTGCTGGCAGGTGTGCTTATCGGAGGAGGTCAGGCTTTGGCCGACAGCGGTAAACCCGCCAATGGCCAGGCCACGGTCAACATGGGCAAGCGGGTGGCCGGCAGTGTCGCCACCGTGCAGATTCAGAAACAACCCGACCTGTTTGCGGCCGATCCACCTCCTCTCACCGTAACCCAGTGCGGCCAGTGCCACCCGGCCGCCTTCCAGGACATCAAGAAGGACGGCGGCCGCCATACCTTCAACTGCCAGGGGTGTCACAAGTCATTCCACAATTACAATCCCCGAAAGAACAACTGGGACGAGATCATGCCCAAGTGTTCGAACTGCCACTCTCCGGCAACGGTACCCCACGCCCAGGTTTTCAACCAGTGCGCCGAGTGCCATGGGAACCCCCACGGGATTGCGAAGATGCCGATAACACCGAAGCTTCTCGCATCGTGCGCCGTCTGCCACTCCGGCCCGCCGGCCGAGCTGAAGCAGTACCCGAGCAAGCACACGAGCCTCTCCTGCGCCGACTGCCACACGCAGCACGGCCTCGTTCCTTCGTGCAACATGTGCCACAAGCCCCACTACGAGGGGCAGGAGTTCAAGACCTGCGCCAGCGAATGTCATCCGGTCCACATGCCGAAACAGATACGCTACACGAAGGATGTGGGCGCCCGTACGTGCGGCTCCTGCCACAACCAGGTCTACGCCACCTGGACCAAGACGCCGAGCCGCCACGGCAAGGTGAACTGTGCCGCCTGCCACTCTAAGCACGGCTACATTCCGCAGTGCACCGAGTGTCACGGGCTGCCACACAGCAAGCAGCTCCACGAGCGGTTCCCCAAGTGTCTGACCTGCCACCAGGATGCCCATAATCCGCCGGTACGGCAGCGATGACGGCCCCGTGCCGCAGGCACACCATCCTCCGACGAGGGACTGGCGTGCCTGCGGCCGGCTTTTCGATGTGATGACCATGATCAGGGGGGATGAGTGAAGTTTTGGCGGGGCATTATCATAGGCATGGCGGCGTCAGCCGCGGCCCTGCTCCTGGTGCCGGCCACAGGGGTGGCCGCCGATCTCGGTATTTCGTCCGACACCATCGTCCGTGTCCTGGAGCGGGACGACAAGAACGGGAGCATGCACTCCCTCCTGCCGGTTTACGAGTTCCTTCGCCTCGATTACAGTGCCCCAAGGATGCCGGGGCTCTCCCTCCACGTCCATGGCTGGGGGAGGCTGAACCTGCGCGACAACTACAACTCCAATACCACGGCTGGCGAACTGCTCTATGCCTACCTGGACTATCTTGAACCCGGGAGCCGAGACTGGCAGCTCCGTCTTGGCCGCCAGTACATCTTTGAGGGGGTGACCCGGGAAAGCATCGACGGCCTGTACGCCAAAACCGATATCGTACCGACGGTCACCGCTTCGGCCTACGCCGGCTTTCCTGTCAATCTGGACGAGACGAACGGGCGCACCGGTGACAGTATCTTCGGATTCCGCCTGGCCCAAGGACTTCCGGGCTATTACGATGCGGCTGTCTCCTACAAAAAGGTTTCCAACGACAGCGCCAGGGACGAGGAGATTTTGGGCACCGACGCCACGCTGCTCCTGCCGGGCAACATCACCCTCCTTGGCCATTCAAGCTACAATCTCGTCACCAGCGGCTGGGGGGAGCACTCCTACGAGGCGCGTATCCCGATAGCCTCTCTGGAGTTCCGCCCCTTCTACCAGAAGTTCACCTACGGTGATTTCTTCAGCAGCAAGCCCGGCAGCGCCCATCCGTTCCGGTTTCTTTCCGGGTACAACGACAAGATTACCGTTGTCGGGAGCGAGGGTTTCTGGTATCCGGCGGAGAATGTCGAAGTTGGTGCCCGCTACAAGCACTACGAGTACGATCGTCGCTACGGCAGTGCCGACATGTACACGGCTCTGGCCACACTCCGGCGGAAGATCTTCTCGGAGGTGGGGATCGAGTTCGGACGCGTGGAAGGGGACATCGCCGAGAACCGTTACTACCTGGGGCGCGCGTACGCTTACTGGGATGCGGCGCCGTATTTCGTTACCGGAGATGTGATGTACGTGAGCTATGACGATCCCATCTACCGCGAGGACCGTTCTTTCTTCGCTTCACTCGGAGTGGGCGGGAGGTTCATGGAAAAGGCGCTCACCCTGAAGCTTTCCCTCGACTACAGCGAGGACCCCTACTTCGCCAAGGACTACCGCGGCACCTTCGCCGCCTCCTACACCTACGGCAAATGATCGTGCCGGCCATCTTCGCGGTCGGTTTGGAGCGTATAGTGATGATGAGCGTAAGGATTCTTGCTGCCCTGGCCGGTGTTGCTCTGCTCCTTCTCCTGGTTGCGTGCGCAGGGAAGGGGACCTACCGGCTCCCCGCGAAACACCCCCCTATCTTCGATCTGGGAGAACGGCGGGAGTTCTGCATCAAGTGTCATGGCTACAAGAAGGAACCGATCGATTTCGAGCGCTACAACCACACGCCGCTCTTCACCGAGTCGCACCGCCTGGTGGCCTACCAGGATCAGCGTGTCTGCGCCCTTTGCCACGAACAGAGCTTCTGCAACGACTGTCACGTGACCCGCACCGAGCTGAAACCGTCGGACAAGTACCCGACGGAGAACTACCGACGGATGCAGCACCGGGGCGACTATCTCTCCCGGCACCGGATCGACGGGCGGCTTGACCCGATCTCCTGCTACCGCTGCCACGGCAATCCCAAGTCGTCGCAAACTTGTCAGCCTTGCCATGGATAGGTTGTCATCTCACGGAATGGAGGGTCGTTTTATGGCACCAAGGTTGATCCTGTTCGCAGTACTCTGTCTCGCGACTCTTGCCGGCTGTGGCGGTGGGGGGCTGAATGCCTCGAACTCTAGCGCGCCATCGACAACAAATGCCCACGAGGCGACGTGGGTTACGTACCATCGCGATCCCCTGATCAACCTCACAGGTGCCCGTGCCGTTAACAGCAATGGCAACCTGTATATGGACGGCATCCTGGTGACAGAGCATGTGACCCAGTGCCAGGTCTGCCACGGCGCAAACTTAATGGGTTCAAAGGGAGGGGCTGCAGGTCCCGCATGCCTCGACTGCCACGTACTCGACCCCATCAAGTATCCGATCATGTGTTACTCCTGCCACGGCGGCTGGCCCATCATCCCGGTCCAGCAGCTATACACGACCGCCAACGGCATTCAGGTGTTGAGAAACAACGGCTGGCCGGTGAAGCCGCTCCAGCAGTGGTTTTCGACCAACAAGGCCAAGCGGGGGGGGATGCCACTCGATCCGTCGTTCATCAATCGCGTCAGAACCACGAACATCCACCTGAAGCACGGTGCCATCCCGGTGCTGACCTATGATGCCACCTTCGGAAACAACAGGCTGCAGAGCAACAACGAATGCCGCACCTGCCACGGTTTCATCGGAGATCTCGGTAGCAAGCACCATGTCTTGCTTGGCCAGACCATCACCTTCATTGGTCAACAGGTCACCGTGAGCAGTTGTCTGGCGCCGCTGCAGTCGGCTGGCGGGTGCCACACCCTGATCAGTAACAACGCAGGCGGGTTCACGTTGGTGGCGGACTGCAAGGGATGTCATACCAATATCCCTGAGTCACACCCCTGAAACCTGAATGTTGCGATGTGTATCTGTCGGCAAGAGATCGTCTGGGCACGAAACGTGCTGAGCAAGCCTCAGATGGATAACCTACCACCGGGGGTAGCGTCATGATGGCAGAGTTGCCGCAACGGGAAAAGGTTTACGGGTTTGAAGGGTCCGTGGCAGGGCTTCCGCTCACGGATGTGATTCAACTCAAGGGGCATAACCGCTTCTCCGGCTGCATCGTCGTCGAGTACCAGCAGCGGCAGGGGATGATCTTCTTCCGCGATGGCGAGATCATCCACGCCGAGCAGGGTGGCTTGACGGGCGACCTGGCCCTCTTCGAGATCATTCGCTGGCCCGGTGGGAGGTTCTCGATCCAGTCCAAGGTGACCACCACCAGCCGCACTATTCAGCTGAGTATCAGCTACCTGCTGCTGGAGGCGCACCGGCTCATGGACGAGGCAAACGCCGGCATGGGGCCGACTGATGAGGGTGAAGTGACGGTGAAGCGCCGGATGAGTGCTATCGCGGAACGGCTTCTCCAAATAGCAGGGGTGTCCTATGCGGTCCTCCTGAAGCGTGACGGTTCTCCGATGGAGGACGACAGTTTCGAGGCCGAGGCGCTGGCTGCAAAAGGAGTATCCGTGGCAGGCATCGGCGGTCGGCTCGGCGAGCTTTTCGGCCTGGGCGCGGTGAAGTCGGCAGCCCTTCAGGCCAGGACCAACCAGCTCCTGGTCTTCGAGGCAAGGAACCACTATATATCCATCGCGGTTCGGGGGGAGAGTTCTCTTGCCCAGGTGGAGTCGGACATCCGCGCCGCCTTTGCGGCAAAGAAGTAACGCAGAGCCCTTGCGGGCCGGGCAGGGAGAGTACGTGGAGGAGATACTGCAACAGGTCAATGGGGTGCAGGGAGTAATCGGGAGCCTTGTCTGCGGAAGCAGCGGCGAGGTTCTGGCCCACGCCTTTCCACCCTTGTTCGACGCCGCGATCATCGAGGGTGCGTCGGCCGTTGTTGCCGACCGTGGCAGCGGGCTCCGGCAGGCTGCCGGCTCCTTTGATCTGCTGGATCTCCGTTACGGCGACGGCAGGATCATTATCAAGCCCCTTCAGGAGGCTTACCTGCTCCTTCTCTGCACCAGAACGATCAATGTTCCGGTTCTCACCATCTCACTCAACGTGGCCAAGGGGAAGCTCGATACCGTCATTGCGGCCAGGGGGGCCGACGGTGCGGGCGAGTTGTCGGGTTCCGCGGCATCCGTGGCCACGTCAGCCGCCGGCTCATCGTTGCTTATGCTCACCGTTTGCCATCTGGATGATGCCACCAAAGGGAGTTCCTTCGAGCAGTTCGGCATGGCTGCCATTACGCCGGCAACGGCCCGGCAGATCACAACCTTCTACAATGGCGGATCCTTCAAGAAGCTGAAACTCACCGGTGGGGCCAACGGCGTTGCCGGTGTTTTCCCTGTCATGGTCGTGAACGAGAGCGATGTTGCCTATGACGGCAAGATTATCCTCTGCAAGGCCATCGAAAAGAAACTTCAAGCCTCCCCCGGCGACGTTCTCACCGTTGAGCTTTCCTGATTCCCGTCTCCCCGCCTCTTCACAGCCATTTGCCATGCCGGAAAAATCGGGTAGAGTTTGAATGCGCCTTAGCATCATGCGACGCTCTTTCTCTCGCCCGAGGCTGTAACGCTGCCCCGAGGTTTTCAGCGCCATGTTCACTCTTGATTCTTCGCTCACCTGCATTGAGGCCCATGAGCCCGATGTCCTCGACGTCCACCGTTCCGTGGAGCCCGTAGCTGTCTCCATCGACGACCTTTCTTCCGTTTCCTGTGGGGCCTGCGTATGTGTCATAAGGGGGCAGGATGGCATCCGGGCCTTCGTTGCACTTGAACCCGTCAACAAGAAGGCGGCGTATATCTATGGTTCCGACAGAGTGATCGCCGAAGGTGAGTCAACGACACAACTGCTGGAGGAAGGCCTCGCTTTTGCCGCATCCCTCGGCTTTACCATGCAGGAGGTGAACCTCAGGTACAGCAAGGCCCTGAGGGAGGTGGTCATCCGGGATATTCGCGTTATCCGCACGCCGGTTGCCATGGCGGAGTCGGGTATGCGTGTGGGGGGAGTACCGCCACCTCCCCTTCCGAAGACGAAATCGGATCCTCGTGCCGGCGGGGGAGAGGGGGGAAAGGCAGAGGTTGCCCTGGCCGCCAAGGAGCCGGAGGAGAGCCCGGCACGCACGGCAGCAGAGGCCGCTTTAGAACTGGAGCGCCTTGCCGCCCAGAAGGCGGCAGCCGAGCGGGAGACGCGGGAGCGGCTTCGGGCGCTCAAGGAACGGATCGAGCATCTGACCGCGGAGCAGTCGGAACGGATCGCCGCATATGCGGCCCAGGAGGCTGCTCTGGAGGCTGAGGTCGGACGTCTTTCGGAAGAGAAGGCCCGGGCAGGGCAGGCTCATGCTGAGAGGGTCGGACAGTTCACGAAGCAGGCTGAGCTGCTCAGAGGAGAGATGGCGTCCCATGGGGAGAAAGCCTCCGCCGGACTTGCCGCTCTGAAGGCTGAGGTGGAGCTGTTGAAGGCCGAGCAACGGAAGGCTGCCACCGGGGCTGAGCAGGAGGAAGAACGGTTGCACGCGGAGCTTGAGAGGCTTTCTGCGGAGCGAGGCGAGGTCGAGCGTGGCGCCGTTGCGCGGGCTGAGGAACTTGAGCGACGGATTGCCGAGCTTCTGGCCGGCAGGGCGGAGCACACGCGGCAAGCCGCCGCCCGGATCGTGGAGCTGGAGGCCGAGACGCGGCGGATTGCAGAAGAGCGTGCCCGTGAGGAGCAGTGTGCGGCTGCCGATATTGCGGCTCTGGAGGAAGAGGCTGGAAGGCTTGCGACGGAGCGGGATGCGGCCAGGAAGCAGGCTGTTGAGCGCCTTGCCCTGCTCGTGGCCGATGCCAAATTTGTGGTCGCCGAACGGGAGGCAGTGGAGCGGGCCGTCTCTGGGGTACGGGGAGGCGAGATGGCCGAGGCCCTGGCTCGGGCTGAGGCCGAGGCCGCTACCCTCAGGCGCGAAGTCGTCCGCCTGACCGCCGAAAAGGCCATGGCCGAACAGGTTGCCGCTGCCCGGATCGCCGCCCTCCAGGCTGAGATGGAGGGGTTGGCCGCCGGCCGAAAAGATGTTTCGACACTCCAGCACAGTGAGCGGTCTGCTGGGTATGTGACTCCATCCGTTCCCCCGGTTGTGCGGGAGGCGCCGGAGCGGCAGGAGGCCGAGCTCTTCGCCCCGCAGCCGGCCGCGGCCGGTGACGATGATTATGACATCGGGTGGAGCGCGGAAGGTGGTTTGATGGGATCGGGTGACGATTTCGTCTCCTTCGGTGGCAGTGATTCGCCTGCGGAGGGAGCTCTTCCCGTGGAGTTCAGTCTCGACAAGTCCATTACGTGCATCGAGTATGATGCTCCGGAGGAGATCATCGATCTCTACCAGTCCCTCAACGTGGTGAACATCACGTCGGAGGGGCGCGTGCCCCAGCCCAGCGGGGCCTGCGTCTGTGCCCTGAAGCGCGGGGATGTTTTCGGGGTCTATGTGGCCTGGAACCTGATGTCCGACAAGGTGACCCTTGTCTACACTCCCGAGCGACAGCCGGCAGATACGGTGGAGTGCGGGCAGATGGTGCTTAATGCAATGGCTTACGTGGAAACCGTCGGTTTCATGATGGATGCAACCCGCCTGCCTGCGGATCGTGATAAAAGGGCACGGGTTCTCTCAAAGGTGTCGGTTCTGTGTCAGAAGGGGTAGCGGGGTGGCATTCATGACGGTGATGCTCTGGGTTGCCGCCTGCGCCCTGGTCATTATCGGCCTGGCAGGGACGATCCTGCCGGCGCTTCCGGGCGCACCGCTCGTCTATCTGGGGCTCCTGCTCGCGGCCTGGATCGACGGATTCCAGCGGGTCGGCTGGGTCACCCTCGCCGTCTTGGCGATGCTGGTTCTGGTGTCGTTTGCCGTTGAAATTCTGGTGACCGGCCATGGTGCCCGCAGGAGCGGCGCCAGCCGCGCAGCGGTGATTGGTGCCTCGGTGGGAACCATTGTCGGCCTTTTCTTTGGCATCCCGGGGCTTGTTGTCGGTCCTTTCCTGGGGGCGGTTGGCGGAGAGCTTCTGGCCACGCGGGACCTGGCACAGGCAGGGCGGGCCGGCATCGGGGCATGGCTGGGCATCGCCGTCGGGGTGGGTGCCAAGTTAGCGCTCGTCTTCATGATGATCGGCATTTTTGTCGTGTCCTATTTTCTCTGAGTTCGTCGCCGCCCTGGCGCATGCCTCCGGAAGTGGCGGTAACAGCTCATGTTTTGTTGTTTACACGATCTCCGTTGTCCGTTACAGTGACGGGATCGATTTTGTGACCTATCCATGCAAGGAGGAATACGTATGAAAGCAGTACTTCTCGACGGTTTCGGCGGTATCGAGGTGCTCAAGGTTGGCGAGGCGGCGCGGCCGGTGCCCGCCGAGGGGCAGGTCCTCGTCAAGGTCGTCGCCACGTCCATCAACCGCCCCGACCTGGTCCAGCGTGAGGGAAAGTATCCGCCTCCGCCGGGTGATTCCGAGATCCTCGGCCTTGAAGTGTCGGGGACCATCGAGGATCTTGGCCCCGGCGTTAGCGGTTGGCAGGTCGGTGACCGGGTCATGTCGCTGGTCGGTGGTGGCGGCTACGCCGAGTACGCCGTGGCCTACGCCTCCCATCTCATGCGGATTCCGGAGTCCATGAGTTTCGAAGAGGCGGCCTGCGTCTGCGAGTCGTACATCACGGCTTTTCTCAACGTCTTCATGATCGGCGGCCTCAAGGACGGCAACACCACCATCCTCCATGGTGGCGGCGGCGGGGTCAATACTGCAGCCCTCCAGCTCTGCAAGGCGCTGGTGCCGGCGACAAAGATGATCGTTACCGCGCACCCCAGCAAGATGGAGCGGGTGAAGGGTCTCGGCGCCGACCTGGTGATCGACTACACCCAGACCCCCGATTTCTCTGAGGTGGTCAAGGAGTTCACCGGCAAGAAGGGGGTGGACGTCATCCTCGACCATGTGGGAGCCAAGTACCTGGCCCCAAACATGAACTCCCTGGGTTACGCTGGTCGGCTTGTCATAATCGGCGTCATCAGCGGCATCAAGGCGGAGTTGAACCTGGCCCTGATGATGGTGAAGCGCCAGCAGATCATAGGTTCTGTTCTCCGGTCCCGGCCGGTGAAGGATAAGGGTGAGATCGTTGCCGAGTTCACCAGGACCGCCCTGCCGAAATTTGCTGACCGGACCATTGTGCCGATCATCGAGAAAGTTTTCACCCTCGACCAGGTGGTGGATGCCCATCGGATGATGGAGGAGGACAAGCACTTTGGGAAGATCGTGCTGAAGATCAGCTAGGCAGTTCGGAATACGGACCGGGAGCCCCCTTTCATTGACGGAAGGGGGCTTTGTTCTTGAGAAGAAAAGGAGGTATCGCCATGACGGCGACGCAATCGATCAGGGACCTGGATCTGAAGAGTCTTACCAACCGCGCCTACCATCCCTCGCCTGCCGCCTGGGAGGACCAGGTACTCTACTTTCTGATGCTGGACCGCTTCTCCGACGGTAAAGAGCAGGGCTTTCGGGACAACCGGGGGCGGCGAGTGGTGAAGGGGGCCACTCCCCTCTACACGACCTCTGACGCAGGAAATGCCGTCCGCACCGAACCGGAAGCGGCCGCCTGGCGCGAGGCGGGGACCCGCTGGTGCGGAGGGACGCTGAAGGGGCTCGCCGGCAAGATGGGGTACCTGAAACGGCTCGGCGTCACCGCCGTCTGGGTGAGCCCCCTGTTCAAACAGTGCTCCTTTGTTGCAACCTATCATGGGTACGGCATCCAGAATTTTCTGGACGTGGATCCCCACTTCGGTACCCGCGAAGACCTGCGGGAGCTGGTGCGGATCGCCCACGCCAACGGCATCTACGTCATCCTCGATATCATCCTCAACCACGCGGGGAACATATTCGCCTACGACCGTGACCATACCCCCTACGGCGTCGGTACCTCCTATACTGTGCAGGGGTTCCGCGCCGCCGACGGCACGCCGGATATCCCCTTCGGGCCGGTGGATCTCGCCGCCTGTCCCGATGCCTGGCCCGACGGCGCGGTCTGGCCCCGTGAGCTCCAGTCGGCCGACGCCTACACCCGCATGGGCTACATCCGGGATTGGGACAGCTACCACGAGTACCTTGACGGCGACTTCTTCGACCTGAAAGATATCCATCTCGGGGGCGGCGATGTGGATGGGTTCCATCCGTCGCCGGCGCTGCTGGCCCTCTGCGAGGTCTACAAGTACTGGATCGCCCTGGCCGACATCGACGGCTACCGGATTGACACGGTGAAGCACATGGGACGGGGGGCGACCCGCTTCTTCGCCTCGGTGATCCACGAGTTCGCCCAGAAGATCGGCAAGGAGAATTTCTACCTCATCGGCGAGATCACCGGCGGCAGGGCCAACGCCTTCGACACGCTGGAGACCACCGGCCTCAACGCGGCCCTGGGGGTGGACGACATCCCGTTGCGGCTGGAGGACCTGGTAAAGGGAAAGGCCAACCCGGCCGACTACTTCGACCTGTTCCGCAACTCGCTCCTGGTCCGCAAGGAGTCCCACGTCTGGTTCCGCGACAAGGTGGTTACGGTCATCGACGATCACGATCAGGTCTGCCGGGGGGCGAAGAAGGAGCGCTTCTGTGCCGGCGATCCCACGTGGAGAAAGCTCGTGCTGAACGCCCTGGCCCTCAACGCCACGACCCTCGGCGTCCCCTGCATCTACTACGGCACGGAGCAGGCCTTCGACGGAGAGGGGGGCGACGACCGCTACCTGCGCGAATGCATGTTCGGCGGCTCCTTCGGTGCCTTCCGCACACGCGGGGCCCACTTCTTCGACGAGGATAATCCGGTCTACCGGGAGTTTGCGAAGATCCTCGCGCTGCGCCGGGACAGGATCGCCTTGCGGCGGGGCCGCCAGTACCTGCGGGAGATCTCCGGCGACGGCGTGACCTTCGGCCTTCCCTACGTGATGGGCGGAGAGATACGCTCCGTGGTCCCCTGGTCGCGCATCTTCGACGTCGAGGAGATGGTGCTGGCCATCAATACCGATACCGACGCGCCCCGCACCGCCTGGGTCCTTGTTGACGGGAGCATCAACCGGGAGGGTGACCGCTTCGTCTGCATCTACTCCACCGACCCGGCCCAGCTCCGTACGACCACTGTCGCGAAGCGGATCAATGTGGCCGTCCTGGCTATCCCGGTCACGGTGCCTGCGGCCGGGTTTGTGATCTTCGAGCGACGCTGATTGTTTCTGGTCCTCTGTGGGAAGGGTCGGTAAAGAAAGGCGGGAGACCACTCCCGCCTTTCGTGCATGTATCGATGGCCTTTGTATTGTTTTCGTCCGGAAACGGTTCTTTTCCTCTCTGGCGGAGTCAATCTGCGGGATTGCTTGTGCGGCATACAGTAGTACGCCTCCGCGCAATTCCTTGATTTCCTTGCCAGGACGAAAAATCCCTCGTTTCCGAATCGAAAACTGGTAGTTGCTCATCCGGAGTTTCCGGATGGCAACTATTTTGCTTTGTACGTGGAAGACGAACTTCAGAGGTCGTATGATCAGTGCGGGAGGGACCAATGTGGACCAAGGATTTGACAGTCGGCATAGAAGAAATTGACAGCCAGCACAGGTTGCTGTTCCGTCAGCTGGAGCAGCTTCTCGATGCCTGCCTGTCCGGCAGGGAGCAGGAAGAGGTGCTTGCCATGCTCGGTTTTCTTGACGGTTACGTGATTACCCACTTCGAGACCGAGGAGGGACTCCAGCTCCGGTATGGCTACCCGGGATACGAAAGCCACCGCGCCGAGCATCGCGCCCTGCTTGAGCGGCACGCCCGCTTCAGGGAAGAGCTTGGCGAAACGGGGCCTACCCGGGACTTTGTCCTGCGGGTCAACCAGGCTCTCATCGATTGGCTCAGTAACCATATTCTTACGGTGGACAAGGCCGCGAGCACTTTCCTCCTAAAGAAAATGGGTCTGGATGCCGATAAGATTCATGAGAGCAGCTGTTCTGCCTAATTCTTCGTGTCGGGGGATGTCATGCCTGAGTTTAGCGATGTGCCATGTGGTATGGATGTGCAGGAATCGATTATGTCGAAAGAGACAAAGAACGGTTTTCTTGTCGATGTTCGGATGGTTAAGCACAAGCGGCAGTACGAGGCGGCACTCTTTCTGAACGGCAAGTACAAGCCGGGGCCGGGCATCCCTCGTCCACTGGACAATCCTTCGGGAGATACTACCCACTGGATGGGGGTACGTCCGAGCGTCGGGCTGACCTATGAGGAGGCACATAACATCATCAGCGAAGTGAAGGCCCAGAATGACCTCCACCGCATCCAGTTCACCGATTCATGGGGGCGCGATATCCTCTGAGCGGTTTTCACAGGCCGGAATCGGAAAGCGGGACCAGGCACCGTACCTTGCCTCGTCCCGCTTTTTCTGTTTGAGAGGGAGTTGCCCTCCGCTCAGACCCGAATGGCGTTACTTTACCGTAAAGGTGGTCTCACGGGTGTCGCTGCCAGAATCGGTCCTGACGGAAGTGATTACCCGATATGTTCCCTTTTTGGCGTCGGACGGGAGATAGATGGGAACTGTGAAGGTGTAGGTGCCGCCACCGTGGGTTACCATGGCCTGCGGATTCCCGACGAGTTCGTTCTCAAAGCGAATCTCCACCGACTCGATGACCCCTACCGGAACATCGGCGGCGGAGGTCAGCAGCGCATAGGTGGTCTGGATGTCTATCTTGTCGCTGGGAGATACTGAGCTTGGCGACGTGGTGATGTTTTCCACCCTGACCATGGTGCCGGAAGAGGGTTGGAAGTTGTACTTGCTTGCGGTCTGCTCCGCGGTCAGCTTCTTGTCGATGGTGTAATTACCGATGATTCCCCCCAGAAGCGCTCCCGCCAAACCGCCGATGACAGCTCCTTTCGTGCGGGACCCCTCCCCGGCCAGAACTGCCCCTGCGATAGCACCGGTAGCGCCACCGATGCCGGCTCCCTTGGCGGCTCCCTTGTGCTCTTCGGGGACGGTAACGCAGCCTGCAAAGCCCGTTACGGTGAATGCGGCCAGGATAATGAGCGCAACAACTCTCTGCTTCATGGTTTCCCTGCGTGGTTCGCGTGGTTGTGCCTGCGGTTTACGGTATTGATTCCTGCAGATGTGAAAAAGTATAGCGATAAGGAGAGGGAATGCAATCGGGAGGAAAAGGGCCGTGGCTGCAAACCCGCCGGTGGGCGGATCAGGTGCTTACCGCGTTGCGACCGCGTCCCTTGGCCCGGTAGAGGGCCTGGTCGGCAGCCTTGATGACCTCCGCGGGTTTTCTGAGGGCACCACCGCTCTCGGCCACGCCGATGCTGACGGTTACCGACACGACACCGCGTCCGCGGGCGCCGGAGCGGAACTTCTTCCCCTCCTTCGTCGAGTCGGGGCGATCGTCGCCCCGCAGCCGCATCTCGTAGTCGGCAATGGTGCGGCGCAGTTCCTCAAGGTGCCCGAGGACTTCCTTCCGCTCCCTGCGGGGAAAGAGGATGGTGAATTCCTCGCCGCCGTACCGGTAGGCCGTACCGCCGCCTCCCACCCCGCGGAGCTTGGCCGCCACCAGCCGGAGAACCTGGTCCCCCACGTCATGACCGTAAGTGTCATTGAACTTCTTGAAGTGGTCCACATCCACCATGGCCACCGTGTACCGTCGACCCAGCCAGGTGAGATGCTCGTTCAGTGCCCTGCGGGAGGGAAGTCCTGTCAGGTCGTCCCGGAACGCCATGTTGTAGGAGTCCTTGAGAACTCCCAGGCTCAGGATCGCCGCGGCGGCGGTCATGAAGACCGGTGTCACGTACCCTGTGCCGATGCCGTTGCAGGCCGCCACGAAGGCCGCCAGGACCCCCAGGAGGCTCGAATCGACGGGAGATTGCCGGGTGCAAGCCCTGTAGGCGATCACGAGAGCCCCGATGCCGATGACCGGGATTGCCGGCTGCGGAATCAGGAGGCTGTCCAGAAACCGACTCTCCACGAACCTTCTGGCGAGAAACTGCTGCACCGCCACGTGTCCGGGCTCCATGGCCCACCCCACGAAGAGAGCCTGAAGGGCCACGAAGGCGAAGCGGAGTCGCCCCGCCACGGTGGCGATCCCCCGCTCGCGCATCAGTGAGAAGAGGGTGATGGTAAAGGGAACGAGGACGCAGACCGCCTGGTAGAGGACCGTCGCGGAGATGCCGGTGGGCTCCCCTTTCAGGAAGGCGCGGAAACTCCAGTACGATACGGCAAGCACCAGGAAGACGTAGAAGGCCCGGCCACGGTGGAAGTGGATCGAGAGCCCCATGCCGAGGGCCGCGGCGAAGTAGGGGAGGATGCAAAGGATTTCCAGTCGCCCTGGCGGAAGTTCCGTGACCCGGGGCAGCACCAGGAAGCTGGCCACCAGGAGAGTGGCGGGGATGGCGAATATGGTGAAGCTCTTTGCGGTGAGGGTCTGCACCCGGATACGACTCCTTCTTCTCAATGGGACATACGATTCGTATCGGGTCGTTATGAGAAAACTTTAGCGGATCACTCGCCGATTATCCAGATCCGCAGCCGTTCGCGTCGTTACCGGTCGATATTCTCCTGAAAGTAGAGCGTCATGGTGTCCAGTTCCAGGGCAGCAAGGCTTCCCATGCCGTGGCGCTCCAGGTAGACGCAGCCGTTGTCGAGGACGATACGGTCGGTGGTGATACCCCGGGCGATCTCGTCCCGGGTCATGGGGGTGTGTCCCCCGACCAGGCGCCGGCCGCCGATCAATTCCTTCCTGACCTCAAGGGAACGGCTCCAGAGCATCGCCTCCGTGTCGGCAAAAGGGTCGGGCGCGGCGAAATTGAGGCTCGCGTGGACCAGTACGAAGTCGGGCAGAACACGGTAGCAGGGCATCTCTTCCATAAAGCGGCGGTAGGGAGGAGGAATATCGCGGGCATCCTCCACTCCGAAACTGTCGAGGGTGGCGCGGCCGCCGTTCAGCATCCACATCCTGAAGGAATCCCAGTCGCTGCAGCTGTTCAGAAACATCTCTTCGTGATTTCCCCGCACGGGGCGGATCCGATACCCCTTCAAGGCCAGTCCCATAAGGATGTCGAGGACCTCCCGGCTGCGGGGGCCCCGGTCGATGTAATCTCCGAGCAGATAGAGTTCGTCGCGCCGCGTGAGGCCGATCACCTCCGTGAGGAGTCGGTCCAGGGTTCGCGAACAACCGTGAATATCGGGGACGACGAAGCGCCGCGAGTGGATGTGTTTTTTCACCAGAGCCCTTTCAACGGTATATCGGATAGATAGGTTTATATAGCACGGTGGTGTCTTGCAAGTAAACGGCCAATACAGCCAGACATCTGACTGTCAACTAGGTTGGCCCGCAAGGTTGACGAGTAGCGGGCCGCTGTGCTACAAGAGGGTTTCGACGACGGGAAAGGGGAGAGTGTGCCGAAGAGCTTTGCCGAGGAACTTGACGATCTCCGTGACCGGGGGCTGTACCGCTCCATGCGCCGCATCGCCGGGCCCCAGGGAGGCAGGGTGGTGCTGGACGGACGTGAGGTTTTGCTCCTCTGCTCCAACAACTACCTGGGGCTCGCCGACCATCCGGCCCTGAAGGCAGCGGCGGTGAAGGCCGTGGAGCGCTTTGGCGCCGGGAGCGGCGCCTCGCGCCTCGTCTCCGGCACCATGGAGCTCCACGAGGCATTGGAGGAGCGGATCGCGCGTTTCAAGGGGACAGGTGCCGCGGTGATCTTCAACTCGGGCTTCGCCGCCAATAGCGGCATCATCCCGGCCCTTGTCGCGAAGGGTGACCTGGTCTTCTCCGACCGTCTCAACCACGCAAGCATCGTGGACGGCTGCCTCCTCTCCCGGGCGACCATGGTCCGCTATCCCCACAACGATATGGCGGCCCTCCGCCGGCTCCTGGAAAAGCACCCGACGGACGGCAGGCGGCTCATCGTCACCGACGGGGTCTTCAGCATGGACGGCGACATGGCGCCGCTGCGGGAACTCGTGGCGCTCAAGGACGAGTTTCGAGCCCTCCTCATGGTGGACGACGCCCACGGTACCGGTGTCCTCGGGGCCACCGGCCGGGGGAGCGCCGAGCACTGCGGCGTCATGGCCGGAATCGACATCCACATGGGGACCCTCGGCAAGGCGCTGGGGAGCTTCGGCGCCTACGCCGCCGCCTCACGGGAGATCGTGGAGTACCTCGTCAACCGTGCCAGGAGTTTTATCTTCTCCACCTCGCTCCCGCCGGCGGTCCTGGCCGCGTCCCTGGCAGCCATCGACCTGGTCGATTCGCATGAAGGGAGCGCGCTTCGGGATCGGCTCGCCCTGAATGCCGCCTTCTTCCGCGATGCCCTGAAATCCGCCGGTTTCGACGTTATGGGAAGCGAGACCCAGATCGTGCCCGCATTCGTAGGGGAGGCCGAGCAGACCATGACCTTCACGCAGCGGTTGCTGGAGGAGGGGATCTTCGTGCAGGGGATCAGGCCGCCGACGGTTCCCGCCGGCACCTGCCGGCTGCGCTGCACCCTCATGGCCTCCCACGACGAGGTTGATCTGGCGCGGGCAGTGGAGGCGATGGCACGGATCGGGCGCGAGTCGGGGGCCATCTGAGGATCATGCCGGCGTTCACAACCAGCGACAACGTAACCATCCATTACGAGGATAAGGGGGAAGGCTTTCCGCTGGTCCTTGTCCACGGCTGGGCCATGTCGGGGACGGTTTGGGCCTTTCAGAACGAACTGGCCGCCTCCTTCCGGCTCATCACCGCCGACCTGCGCGGTCATGGCGGGTCGTCCGCCTCGGAAACGGACTACTCCTTCGCCGCATTTGCCGCCGATCTTGCCGCTCTCTTCGACCATCTGAGGCTTGAGCGGGCTGCGCTGCTGGGGTGGTCCCTCGGCGCCCAGGTGGCCCTGGAGGCCATCCGACATCTGAACGATCGTGTGGCGGCCCTGGTCATCGTCGCCGGCACTCCCCGGTTCACCGCCGCCCCTGACTGGTCCCACGGCCTCCCCGCCGCGGACGTGCGGGGGCTGGCCCTGAGGCTCCGACGCGCGTACGATGCCACGCTGGGGGATTTCTTCCGGCGGATGTTCGTGGAAGGCGAGCTCTCTGCGAAGCAGAACCAGCGGATCGTCAGGGAGATCGTCATCCCCCGGCCTCTTCCCGATCCCGGCGCGGTGCTGGCAACCCTCGATACCCTGGCTGGGGGTGACCACCGGCAGATGCTCGCCGCCGTTACCTGCCCCTCCCTCGTGATCCACGGCGACCGGGATGCGGTCTGCGTCCCCGGCGCCGGACGGTTCATGGCCGACCACATCCCCGACGCATGCATGGCGACCATGGATGGCGTGGGGCACGCCCCGTTCCTTTCGCGGCCTGAACTCTTCAATGGGATGGTGAACAGGTTTCTCCGGGAGGTGGCGATCCATGATTGACCGCCGCAGGGTCAGAAGCGCCTTTCACCGCCAGGCGGCCGAGTATGATGCCCATGCCGCCGTGCAGAAGCAGGTCGTGGCCCGGTTTCTGGAGATGCTCGCCGTCGGCGGCAGTGCTCCCCGCATCCTTGACGTGGGAGCGGGGACGGGACTCCTGGCCAGCCGACTTGCCGAGCGTCATCCTGCGTCCTTTCTTGCCTGCGTCGATCTCGCCCCCGGCATGGTCCGCACGGCCCGGGCCGCCATCGGCAGGCGCGATGCGGTCGTTGCCGTGGCGGACGCCGAACAGCTCCCCTTTGCCGATCATTCCTTCGACCTCGTGGTTTCCACCTCCACCTTCCAGTGGCTGACCACCCTCGATACCGCCTTCGCCGAAGCCCGGCGGGTGCTGGCCCCCGGCGGCACCTTCGCCTTTGCCCTCTTCGGCGAGGGAACGTTCCGGGAACTGAAATCCTCCTACCGCGCTGCACTTGAGGCTGCCGGCCGTGAAACAGACGATCGAACTCAGCGCTTTTTCCCTGCGGGAGAGGTTCGCTCCGCCCTTGAGCGAAACGGTTTCACTGTGAGTACCCTTCTTGTCGAGGATGAAGTGGAACATCACGCCGACGTGCCGGCCTTCCTCCGCTCCCTGAAGCGGATCGGCGCCGGCAACGCCTCTCCGCTCCCGCGGCGGGGCCTCGCCGAGCGGCGGGTGATGATGGAAATGATGCGGATCTACGGGGAAAGGTTCGGCAGCGCGGAGGGGGTACCGGCCACCTATACGGTGATCTATGGAATTGGGGGGAAGGGGGTATAGGCAATGGGGACAAGGAAGGAGGCTTTGTCTGCTCGTTCTTGCCCATTTCCTCGTGCCCATTGCCTATCGTCCGGTTCTTATACTGCCTGCAGCACGAAACACTTCAGGTACTCCGTTTCCGGTACCGCCAGGAGCACCGGATGGTCCGGCGCCTGGGACCGCACCTCCACAAGCCGCATCTGCCGTCCCGCCAGGCGGGCAGCCTGCGTCAGGAGCTGGCGGAAGTTCTCGCGCTCCATGTGGTAGGAGCATGAGCAGGTGATCAGGTACCCCCCTGTGGCGAGGAGCTCCATCCCCCTCTTGTTGATGGTGAGATACCCTTTTTCCGCCTCCTTCAGGGCCTTTTTGCTCTTCACGAAGGCGGGAGGGTCCATGACCACCACATCAAAGCGCTTTCCCTCGTGCTTCAGGCTCCGTAGCCGGTCGAAGGCGTCGCAGACCTCGGCACGGACGATATTCCCCAGGCCGTTCAGAGCAGCGTTTTCACGGGCGAGGGCTGCTGCCCGCTCCGAGATGTCAAGGCAGGTTGCTTCCGTCGCGCCGAAGGCAGCGGCGTGGACTCCCCAGCTTCCCGAGTAGGAGAAGCAGTCCAGAACCCGCTTCCCCGCAGCGATCCCTTTGAGTATCAGGTGGTTCTCCTTCTGGTCCAGAAAGTGACCCGTCTTCTGTCCCCCCTTCAGGTCCACCAGAAAACGGAGGCCGTGCTCATCGGCTTCCACTGTTTCCGGAATCTCGCCGTAGAGTACCTCAACCCGCTCCTCCAGTCCCTCCAGCGTCCTCACCGCCACATCGTTGCGGCCCACGATCCCCTTCGGCGTGAAGAGTTCAACAAGGGCCGCGACCACCGATTCCCGCCGCGCCTCCATACCTGCCGTCAGAAACTGCACCGAGAGCCAGTCGCCGTACTTGTCCACAACGAGCCCCGGCAGGAAATCACCCTCGCCGTGGACCACACGGAAGGTGGCAAGCTCAGGATAGAGTTGGCGGCGCAGTGCCAGAGCCCGGCCGATTCTGTCCAGGAAGAACGCTGTGCTGTCGATCTCCTCCCGTTCCCGGGAAAGGAGCCGTGCGGCAATGAGGGAGTGGGGATTGTAGTAGCCGACCCCCAGGAACCCCCCACCGACATCCACAATCTCGGCGGGTGCGCCGGGGCGCTTCTCTCCGCGCACCTCGCGTATCTCGTTGCTGAAGACCCAAGGGTGGCCCCCCTTGATGCGGCGTTCTTCTCCCCTGTTCAGGGTGATGCGGATGCTGGCGTTTTCCATGAGTCGCTCCAAAAAAAATCCCCTCGCCGGGAGGGGATTGGGTGTATGGATGGATGGGGACAGGCTCTAGCCGAGAACCTCGATCAGCTTCTTTGCCAGGGGATGGACCACCGAGTAGTGGACCTCAACCCCTTCGCGCTTTCCTTCGATGATCCCCTTGTTCTTGAGCAGCGCCAGGTGTTGCGAGACGGTTGCCTGGGGAAGGCCGAGGCATTCCCAGATATGCTTGACGTTGCACTCACGGGTACAGAGCCCGGCCACAATCTTGAGCCTGACCGGATGGCCGAGGACCTTGAAGATTTCAGCTTCCTCAGTGAACTTCCTGCTCTTGTCGAATTCCATGATGCATGACCCCTGGCCGCAGGGAGAGTTGGCGAAGAGCATGCGCCCCTTTCCCCGGCCGAAAAGAGAATTTCATATATGTATATGGTTCAGCTCTGACCTTGTCAAGAAAAAGGTTCCATTCAGCAAAACAGCTTTTTACTGAAATGGCATGCCGCCAGGTGGCCCGATTCCTTTTCTTCCAGCGGCGGGACAGTGGTGGTGCAGAGGGGCTCGGCATAGGGGCAGCGGGTGTGAAAGGGGCAGCCCGACGGCGGGTCGAGGGGGGTGGGGGGGTCACCCTTGAGGATGATCCGTTTTCTTCTCGGCTCGCCGCCAAGGCGGGGAACCGCCGATAGCAATGCCTCGGTGTAGGGGTGCTGGAAGCGCTCGAAGACAGCGTCCCGCGGGCCTGTTTCCACGATTCTTCCTAGGTACATGACCGCTACCCGGTCGCTCAGGTGGCGCACAACGGAGAGGTCGTGGGCGATGAACAGGAACGAGAGCCCCAGATCCCGCTTGAGTTCCTGGAGGAGGTTGATGATCTGCGCCTGGATGGAGAGGTCCAGGGCCGACACCGGCTCGTCCGCCACGATCAGCTTCGGTCCCACGGCCAACGCGCGGGCGATGCCGATCCGCTGACGCTGGCCGCCGGAGAACTCGTGGGGATAGCGGTGTATCTGTCCGGCCGCAAGTCCCACCATATCCATCAGCTCCAACACCCGCTGCCGCCGTTGACCCTTCGGCAGGAGGTTGTGGATCGCCAAGGCTTCGCCGATTATCTCGCCCACCCGCATCCGCGGGTTGAGTGCGGAAAAGGGGTCCTGGAAGATCATCTGCACATCCTTGCGAAAGGCCGCTCGCCCTTCCCGGTCCAACACCGCAAGATCCTTTCCGTGGTAGCGGATTGAGCCGCCGTCCGGAGCGGTGAGCCCCATGAGCAGCTTTCCAATGGTCGATTTCCCGCATCCCGATTCGCCGGCCAGTCCCAGAGTCTCCCCGGGGCCGATCCGCAGCGATACCCCGTCCACGGCCCGCAGTTCCCGGCGGGGGGCGAAGGGGGTAGGCTTCACGCTGAATACCTTCGTCAGGTTGTCTGCTTCGATGAGGGGCGTCGTCATCGGTATTTCCAGCAACGGACCCGGCGGCCCGGTTCGAGTTCTTTCAGTTCGGGGAGCGTGTCGGCACATTCCCACTGCTTGTCGGGACAGCGATTGCAGAAGGCGCAGCCGGGGGACTTTTCCAGGAGGCTCGGCACGTGGCCGGGGATGGCGGCCAGGGGCCTGCCCGGTTCGCTCCGCTGGGGGAGCGAGGCGAGGAGCCCCACGGTGTAGGGGTGGAGGGGGGTGGACATGAGCCGCTCCGTGGGCCCCTCCTCAACGATCCGGCCCGCGTACATGACCATGGTCCGGCTGGCCCGCTCGGCCACCACCCCCAGGTCGTGGGTGATAAGGAGCAGCGCCATCCGGTTTTCCTCTTTCAACCGGTCGATCAGCTCCAGGATCTGGGCCTGGATGGTGACGTCAAGGGCGGTGGTCGGCTCGTCGGCAATGAGAAGGCGAGGCCTGCAGGCGAGAGCCATGGCAATCATGACCCGCTGGCGCATCCCCCCCGAGAGCAGGTGGGGGTAGTCCCGCAGCCGTTCGGCGGGAGAGGGTATTCCCACTTCGGCCAGGAGCCGCGCGGCCTCATCCAGGGCAGCCTGCTGCGAGAGCCCCCGGTGCAGGACGAGTCCCTCGGCGATCTGGCGTCCCACGGGGAAGACCGGATTCAGGGAGGTCATCGGCTCCTGGAAGATCATGGCGATCCGGTTGCCGCGAACCTGCCGCATCTCCTCGTCGCCAGCCCCGAGAATGTCCTTTCCCTCGAAGAGGATTTCGCCGCCGGTGATCTGGCCGGGGGGTAGGACAAGGCGCAGGACCGAGAGGGCTGTGACGCTCTTGCCGCACCCCGATTCTCCCACCAGGGCCACCGTCTCCCCTTCGGCAAGAGAGAGATCGACGCCATTCACCGCATGGACGGTTCCTTCGGCGAGATGGAAGCTGGTTGTCAGCCCTCTGACGGTGAGCAGCTCAGGTTCGATCATTGGTTTCCTGGCAAAGTATGGCCTGGGGGTCGAAACGCACGCATGAATCAGGGTAGGTATATACCACGATCCTCGCAGTCGGGCAAATTGAATGACGGAAGAGGGGCTGGAAGGAAAAGGGATCTCAGGGTGTGCGGACGCCGTAGTCGCTCAGGGGAACCACTTTCCGCTCCCTGCGCCTGAGTTCCCGTTCGGAATGGTCAAGGCCCTCATCGCTGAAAGAGAATCCGAGGATGCCGCTTTCCAGAAGTTCAACGAAGTGGGGGACGAGTTCCGGGTCGAACTGGGAGCCGGCGTGGTCAAGAAGCTCCTTCACCGCCACTTCCACCGGCATGGCCTTGCGATAGGGGCGGTCCGAGGTCATGGCGTCGAAGGCGTCGGCGATGGCGAGGATGCGGGATTCCAGCAACTGCTCCGAGGCGTCGGCACGGTTCGGGTAGCCCCGGCCGTCGAAGCGCTCGTGGTGCTGACCGATACAGAGGCGCACGTCCTGGAGGAAATCGATCGGCTCCAGGATCCTCATGCCGATGGTCGGGTGCTGATGCAGGGCGTGGATGTCTTCGGGGGTCAGCTTCCCCTCCTTGTGCAGGAGATTCATGTCGATGCCGATTTTGCCGATATCGTGGAGGATGGCGGCCCGCTCGATCACCTTGAGTCGCTCCGGGGTGAAAGCAAGCTTGCGGGCAAGCTCCACCGAGTAGCGGGTAACCCTTTCGGAGTGGCCACGGGTGTAGCTGTCGCTGGCCTCGATGGCGGATACCAACGCCTGGATGGTGTGAAGATAGGTGGCCTGCTGCTCGTCATAGAGCTGGGCGTTCTTAATGGCGATGCTCGCCTGGGCGGCGATGGTGGAGAGCAGTTCCAGTTCTTCGGTGGTATAGGTGGAATCACCCTGCTTGTTGACGACGGTAATGGTGCCGATGATTTCGTCCTTCACCTTCAGGGGGGCGCAGATGAGAGTCTTGCGCTCGTAGCCCAGGGCGCTGAAGCGGTCGAACTCGGGGGCGGCGTCGATATCAGCGATGAGCAGCGGCTGGCGGTTCTCGATGACCCAGGTGGAGACGCTTGACGGCTTCATCTGAAGGATGGGAGAGCATCCCGGCTGGACTTCATGGCCGAGGAGCGTTTTTACCCGCAATTCCTGTAGATGGGAATCGTAGAGGATGATATAGCCGATCCGGGCCTGGAGGGTTTCCACCGTTGTCCTGACAATGAGGTTGAAAAGCGTGTCGATCTGCATGGTGGAATTGACGGCGAGCCCCACCTTGTAGAGAGTCGAGAGCCGGGCCACGGCACGCTCAAGGTTGACGTTCTTGTCTTCGAGTTCGCTGGCGAGGTCGGCGATCTTGTAGTTCGCCTCTTCGATCTCCTCGATCCGCTCCTCCATGCCGACGTTCAGGGCTTCGATCTCCTTGAGCTGTTCCTCCAGCTTCTGGTTCATGTGGTGCATCTCGTGGTGATGGGCCAGCATCGACTGGGCGCGGGCCAGTTCCCGCTCGTGGCCGATGGTGGTGTCCACGTAGTAGCGGAGTTTGCTTACCATCAGGTTGAAGTTCTCGGACAGCATGGCCATCTCGCTGCTGCTGGAGACGTTGGTCGTGGCGTCGAAGTCTCCCTGTTCAACCCTCTGCATGGAGGAGATGATCCCTTTCAGGGGGCGATTCACGTAGGCATTGAGGAACATGGCGATGGTGATGAGGATGAGGACGACCATGACGAGGGTGGAGATGGTTGAGAAGCGTTTGCTTTTGGCCAGGTAGGCTTCCAGGTACTTTATTGACAGTTCGATCTCCAGGGCGCCGAGCACCGCAGTCTTGGCGTCGTGGCAACCGTGGCAGGCTGGCTTGTTGTAGATGGGGGTGATGCTCTCAAAGGTCTGGTAATCCCCGTCGTCCCCTTCAAGTGCCAGTCGCTTGCCGCTCTTGAACATTTCCAGCTCACGGGGCTTGACCTTGCTGCCGATTTCGCTCTTGACCGCGGAATTGAGAATCCGGCCCGACTCGTCGAAAATCCGGATCTGTTCGATGGAATCCTGCCCTTTCAGGCGGGTTAGGATGCGGTGCACCTCGTCGGAGCGGCCGCTCATCATCACGTTCTCAATGTTACTCTGGGTGGCGGTGGCGAGAAGGATGGCGCTGCGGGCGGATATCTGGGTGACAATCCGCTCCTGGTTGCGGTACTCCAACCAGCTTACACCAGTGACAATCACGGCGACGATAACCGTGACCGTCCCGAGTATTTTTACTTTAAGTGAGTTCATGGAGTCACTAATATGGCCGGTTGAGACCACCGCTTCTGGATTTGGCTGATTTTGACAATTTTGTCAGTTAAATGACGGTTAAATTCATCTAATCACAGTCCTGGTGCGGGTTTGAGGGGACTCAGGGGCTTCGGGTTGCCTCGGGTGTGAAGAGGCTTCCACGCCAGCTTTCCGCCCCGAAAAACTTGACAAGGGGGTGGTCAGCCCCTATCATTACGAACCGGAAAAGTCTTCGGTCGTCCCCAGGTTAAGCAAGTATGTTGCCAAGAGCGATGAGCTCCGTCGGGCTGGATGACCGGTTATACAAACAATGGGGGGGCATCTTCCCCTCATTTCTTTTATCGGCAGTTTTCTGTAAATATTGAGCGAAAGGTGGTCGACGGCTCCATGAGATATTTGCTGGTGCTGCTGGCCGTCGTCGCCCTTCTGGCGGAAACGGTCGCCGCGGCGCCCCCACTTCGGCGGGAGAGCATCAGAGTTGCCCTTGTGAAGGGGAGTGAGAGTGTCCGTCTCGATGGTGATGGCATGCTTGTCACTGACGAGAACGGCGAGCCCCTCCGCATCGCTCTCCCTGCCCAGGTCAGGCGTACCAGGGATGCTCTTTCGGTGGGATCCAGAACTGTCCGTCGGCTCACGGCTGCCTCTCCCGGTGCGGTCATCGTAAACGGCAAGCGCTATCGTGGGGCAATCGAGATTTCTCCGGTCGACAAGGGGCTCGTCGTGGTGAACGAACTCCCCCTGGAAGAGTACCTGGTGGGGCTCATAAACTGCGAGATTTCCTCCCAGTGGCCCATCGAGTCGGTCAAGGCACAGGCAGTGGTGGCCCGTACCTACGCCGTATTCCAGAAGCGGGCCAGGGCTGGCGCTCTGTATCACCTTGAGTCGTCGGTCCTTGATCAGGTCTACGATGGGTGCGAGATCGAGGACAGCCGCGCCCTCCGTGGCGTCAACGAAACCGCCGGCGAGATCCTCGCGTATAACGGCCAGCCGATCCAGGCTTTTTACCATTCCAACTGCGGCGGCCGGACCGAGGTGGCCGAAAACGTATGGGGATTTCCTCTTCCCTATCTCCGGAGCGTCGACTGCGCTTACTGCGCAACCAGTCCCTCTCTCCGCTGGGAGCAGACCATTCCGCTGAAAAAGCTGGAATCGTTGCTGAAAGGGGCGGGAGTTCAGGTTCAGGGGCTTCGGGACATCCGGGAAGGAAAGCGCAACGGCAGTGGCAGGCTCTCGGATATCAGCCTCGTTTCGGCGAGGGGGACGACATCCATGCCGGCGGTTGCATTCCGCAAGGCCATTGGATACACCGTCATTAAAAGTACCAGCTTCACGGTCAGGGTGGCCAACGACACGGCGGTCTTTGCCGGCACCGGCTATGGCCATGGTGTCGGCCTCTGCCAGTGGGGAACGAGGCAGCGGGCGGCTGACGGATTCTCCTATCGCGAGATACTCAGCTACTACTACCCGGGCACTGTTGTCTACAAGCTTTACGACGGGCAGGCTGTCAATGCTCATTGATGATTACGATTACGGGCTTCCCCCTGAGCTGATTGCCCAGCAGCCTCTGGTCCGCCGTGATGCCATCCGGCTTATGACCGTTGACCGGACCGGGGGATCGACAGGCGAGTTGCCGTTCCGGCAGGTAGGGAAACTTTTTCGCCCCGGTGACCTTCTGGTCGTCAACGACACCCGTGTTATCCCGGCGCGACTCTTCGGCGCCAAGGAGAGTGGCGGCCGGATAGAGATTTTCCTTGTAACGAGGCTTGCGTCCGAGGGGGAAGTGTGGCACTGTCTGCTCCGTTCCTCCAAACCGTCCCGCCCCGGCACCCGGATCGTCCTCCCCGGAGGGGTGACAGCGGAGGTTCTTGGTCGGGGAGAGGGCGAGGCCTGGCAGGTTTCCTTTTCGCCCGTTGAAGATTTTGACCAGTGGCTCGACCGGACTGGTGCGATGCCGCTTCCGCCCTACATCCGGCGGAGTGCCTCCGAGGCCGACCAGGAGCGCTATCAGACGGTATTCGCCCACAATCGTGGGGCCGTGGCTGCCCCGACGGCCGGTCTTCATTTCACCGGTGAACTCCTTGATGAGCTCCGGGCCTGCGGTGTCGAAATTCTTCCCCTTACTCTTCACGTGGGGCTGGGAACCTTCATGCCGATACGGGTCGAGCGCCTTGAAGAGCACCGGATGCACCGGGAGCGGTATTCGATCCCTGAGGCCACCGCGGAAGCGGTCAACGCCCGGAAAAAGGACGGCAGGCGGATCATTGCGTTGGGAACCACCGTCTGCCGGACTCTGGAGCAGGCGGCCCGCGACGACGGCAGCATCCGGCCTGGAGCAGGAGAGGCCGACATCTTCATCTACCCCGGCTACCGCTTCAAGACGGTCGATGCCTTGATTACCAATTTCCACTTGCCGAAGTCGACGCTCCTGATGCTCGTGGCCGCCTTCGGTGGGAAAAAACTCATCTTCAGGGCCTACGCCGAGGCGGTGGCGAAGCGTTTCCGGTTTTTCAGCTACGGGGATGCGATGTTTATATACTGAAAGAAAGGCGCGAGGTGATGGGCACGGGGCGAGAGTGTTATCCCTTTCCGTTGCGCAGCGCGTTTCGGCCGTTTGAAGGTTTCCTTGCCAGCTATCGAATTCAGACTTATAAAACAGGACGGTAACGCCCGTCTCGGTTCTCTGACAACCCCCCGCGGCACCATCGAGACGCCGATCTTTATGCCGGTGGGGACCCAGGCGACGGTGAAGGCCATGACTCCCGAGGAGCTCGATGCCATCGGGGCGCGGATCATCCTGGCGAACACCTACCATCTCTACATTCGCCCTGGTCACGAGGCGGTAAGGCGGCTGGGCGGGCTCCACTGCTTTATGCACTGGGATCGACCGATTCTCACCGACAGTGGCGGTTTCCAGGTCTTCAGTCTCAACGAGCTGCGGAAGATCACCGAAGAGGGGGTAAGGTTCCAGTCTCACCTGGACGGCTCCTACCACGTCATCTCCCCGGAGGGGGCCGTTGCCATCCAGGAGGCACTGGGCAGCGACATCGCCATGTGCTTCGACGAGTGCACGCCGTACCCGTCCACCCATGACTACGCCCGGCGCTCCATGGAGATGACGACCCGTTGGGCAAGACGCTGCAAGCAGGCACGGACGAGGGAGGACCAGGCACTCTTCGGCATCGTTCAGGGGGGGATGTACCGGGACCTGCGTGAGCGGAGCGCAGCGGAACTCCGGGAGATAGGCTTCGATGGCTATGCCGTGGGAGGGCTCTCGGTTGGTGAAGAGAAGGAGCTCATGTATGAGGTGATGGAGTACGCCGCGCCCTCTCTTCCCGAAGACCAGCCCCGCTACGTGATGGGGATAGGTGCGCCGGAGGATCTGATCGAGGCGGTCTGGCACGGCTTTGATATGTTCGACTGTGTCATGCCGACCCGCAATGCCCGTAACGGCATGCTCTTCACCTCCTTCGGACGGGTGAACATCAAGGGGGCGGTCTACGCCGAGGACAGCGGGCCGCTTGACCCGGAGTGCGACTGCTATGTCTGCCGCAATTACAGCCGGGCGTACCTGAGGCATCTCTACCGGACTGGTGAGATCCTGTCGTCGCGTCTCAACACCTATCATAATCTGTATTACTACCTCTCGCTGATGGCTCAGGCGCGGACCGCCATTGCCGAGGGGAGATTTGCTGCATTCCGGCGGGAATTTTACGCAAAACGGCAAAAACTGTAGGGCGATTCTTGTGATCGCTCGATTTCAGGGCACAACACAGGGTTGCCCGTCATACTCTTTCGGAGGTAACACACATGTTCGGAGTCGCATTTGCCATGGCAACACAACCTGGCGGGGCAGGGCAGGCAGGAGGTCCCATGGCCGCGCTGCAGGGGGTCCTGCCGCTGGTCTTCATGTTCGCCATCTTCTATTTTCTGCTGATCCGCCCCCAGCAGAAGAAGGCCAAGGAGCACCGTGCCCTGCTGGATGCTCTCACAAAGGGTGACCAGGTGGTTACGGCAGCCGGAATTCATGGCAAGGTGACCGGCATTGACGGCGACATCGTGAGCCTTGAGATCGCATCAGGGGTCGTCGTGAAGATCACCAAGGGCTTTATCGCCAGCATCAAGAAGGACTAAGGAATCACCGAAAGGAGCTTCACGCATGTCCAAGGGGCTTACCTGGCGCTTCGGCCTCGTTCTGCTGTTTCTCGTTCTGTCGTTTCTCTACCTGACGCCGACCCTCGTGTCGACGCTTCCCTCATGGTGGAAGGGGTTGCTGCCCAAGGACCGGATCCATCTGGGGCTTGACCTCCAGGGGGGAACCCACCTTGTCCTCGACGTGGAGATCCAGAAGGCGGTGGAAGGGGCTCTGGACCTCATTGCCACCGACCTTGAGGATTCCCTCACCGCCAAGACTCTCCGGTTCAAGAAGGTCGGGCGTAGCGGCCCTGACCGGGTCCAGCTCACCTTCTACGACAGGGGGACCGCGGAGACTGTCCAGAAGATGGTGAAGGAGAAGTATCCGACCCTGGAGCTGATTCCTCCCTATGACGAGGGGGGCTTCGTGAGTATGCAACTCCGGATGACCGACAAGGAGGCCCAGGAGCGGAAAGACCGGGCCGTTGCCCAGGCCCTTGAGACGATCCGCAACCGGATTGACCAGTTCGGCGTTTCGGAGCCGGTTATCACCCGCGAGGGGCTGACCCACATTGTCGTCCAGCTCCCCGGCATCAAGGACCCGAAGCGGGCCATCGAGCTGATCGGCCGCACGGCCCGCCTGGAGTTCAAGCTGGTTGACGAAGCTGTCAACCCGGCTACCGCTACCCCGGGAACAATCCCCGAGGACTCTGAAATCCTTGTTGAGAAGAAGACCGATCCGACGACTGGCGCGGTCACCGAGATTCCGCTCGTTCTCAAGAAAAAGGCGATGATCACCGGCGATCTGCTGACCAATGCGCAGGTCAGGATCGACTCCCAGTTCAACCAACCGTACGTGGCCATCGAGTTCAACTCAACCGGTGCCCGCCTCTTCGATCAGGTGACCGCGGCCAGTGTGGGGAAACGCTTTGCCATCGTGCTCGATAACACCATCTACTCGGCACCGGTGATCCGCGAGCGTATCTCCGGCGGCAGCGCACAGATTTCCGGTTCATTTACCGAGAAGGAAGCCTCCGACCTGGCCATCGTGCTCAGGGCCGGTTCGCTTCCGGCGCCGGTCAAGATCATCCAGAACGTAACGGTTGGCCCCTCCCTGGGGAAGGATTCCATCCACAAGGGGCTCATAGCCGGTGCGGTGGGGGTTGCTCTCGTCGTCGTCTTCATGGTTCTGTACTACAAGCTGGCGGGATTGGTAGCCAATTACGGGATGGTGCTGAACATCCTGTTCCTGATGGGCTCACTCGCGGCACTGGGGGCCACGCTGACGCTCCCCGGCATCGCCGCCATCGTGCTCCTCATTGGTATGTCGGTGGACTCCAACGTGCTCATCTTCGAGAGAATCAGGGAGGAGTTGCGGCTCGGCAAGACCGCGGCCTCAGCCCTCGACGCGGGGTATGACAAGGCGTTCCTGACCATCATGGACTCACACGTTACTACTCTCATCACCGGTGCGGTCCTTTTCCAGTTCGGCACCGGCCCGGTGAAAGGGTTCGCGGTGTCGCTCTGTCTCGGTATCACCATCAATCTCTTCACTTCGCTCGTGGCTACCAAGGCGGTCTTCGATCTCTTCCTCCGCAAGGGCCATGTGAAGAGACTGAGCGTCTAGGGGGGAACGCATGGAACTTATCGGCAAAACAGACATAGACTTCATGGGGAAGCGGAACATTTCCTTCCTCATCTCGGCGATCGTCAGCATCATCGGTATTATCGGCATCATCCAGATTGCCCGCGGCGCCGCCAATATGGGTATTGACTTTTCGGGCGGAACGTCTGTCCAGCTCAAGTTCGCCCAGGCGGTTCCGCCGGAGAAGGCCAGGGAAGCCCTGGCGAAGCACCATCTGAAGGAGGCCAACATCCAGGAGATTACGGAAGGGAACAAGCTCCTGGTCAAGGTTGGCAAGATGTCACTTCCCCAAGGGAATGCGGCGGAGGTGATCCAGGATGCGTTCCGCAAGGAGCTTCCTGGCAACCAGTTTGTGGTTGAAAGCTCCACGGAGATCGGTCCTGCCGTGGGTGACAAGCTCCGCAAGGACACCCTCGTGGCCGTGGCCATCTCCCTGGTGGGCATCGTCCTGTACATAGCCTGGCGGTTCGACTTTGCCTTCGGTGTCGGCGCCCTTGCGGCGACCATGCACGATGTCCTGGCGATCTTTGCCGTATTTTTCGTCCTGAACAAAGAGGTGAACCTTCTGCTTATAACCGCCGCGTTGACAATTGCCGGCTATTCCATAACCGATACGGTGGTCGTCTTCGACCGGATCAGGGAGAATCTGCACAAGGACGCGAAGGGGGCACTCTCGACCATCTTTAATCGGAGCATCAACGAGGTCCTTTCCCGGACGATCATCACTTCCCTGACTACCTTCCTTGCCTCGGCCGCACTCTTTTTTTTCGGCGGCGAGGTGATCCATGACTTTGCCTTGGCACTTCTGGTGGGAGTGGCCGTCGGCACCTATTCATCCATCTTCGTGGCGAGCCCCATTGTCGTGGTCTGGGGCGACCGGGTGAAAACGAGCAAGGCTTAAAGGGGGGCAATACGTTCATGAAGAAAGAGACGATACTCGCCGTAGCAGTGGCGCTGGTAGTGGGGCTTCTTGGAGGATACCTGGTTTTCAGTATCAGCGGCGGCAAGAGCGCCGCGCCCGTTGGGGGAGGGATTCCCGCCGGCGGCGGTTCGCCTGTCGATTACCAGCAGCGGATCGTTGAGGCTGAAAAGATTGTGGCCCGGGACCCGAAGAATCTCCAGGCGTGGATCCAGCTCGGTAATGACTACTTCGATACCGAACAGGCCGAAAAATCCATCAACGCTTACGGCAAGGCCCTTGAACTTGATCCCAACAATGCCAACGTCCTCACCGACCAGGGGATTATGTTGAAGAAGGTCAAGCAGATCGACAAGGCGATTGCCAATTTCGAGAAAGCCCAAAGCCTTGACCCAAAGCATCTTCAGAGCCTTTACAATCTTGGGGTGGTTTACATGGATGACCTCAAGCAACCCGACAAGGCGATCAAGTACTGGTCGCGGTATCTCGAGCTCGATCCGACGAGCCCCAATGCCCAGCAGATCCGAGCGCTCATTGAGAGCGCAAAAGGGCTCCAGCAGTTACCGGCCCAACAGGGGCCAATCTTCAAAAAGTGATTTTACAGACCCCCGCTCCGGCGGGGGTTTTTGTTTGCGGGATGCTGTGGGGACAAGGAGATGGCAGGTGCTTGAGCCGGTAACCGAAAGACGCTGGGTGGTCAGGGAATGTAACCCGGATGTTCAGGAGCGCCTGAGACGCGCGCGCGATATTTCACCGCTCCTGGCTCGAATCCTGATCAACCGCGGAGTGACCGACGGTCCGACGGCAGAGCGCTTTCTGTCATCAGCCCTGGCAGACCTGAGACCCCCCTTTCTCCTCAAGGGGATGGAGGAGGCGGTGACACGTCTCTGCGTCGCCCGTGAACGGGAGGAGACGGTCTGCGTTCACGGCGATTACGATGTTGACGGCGTCACTGCCACGGCCCTGCTGGTAAGCTTCTTCCGTGCGGTCGGCATCCGTTGCTTCTACCACATTCCCCTCCGCCTTGAAGAAGGCTACGGGCTCTCCTGTGATGGCCTTCGCAAGGTGGCCTCGGAGGGGGCGCGGCTCGTGGTCACCGTCGACTGCGGCGTCAGCGCCGTTGCTGAAGCCGAGCTCTGCGCAGAGCTGGGACTTGACCTGATCATAACCGACCACCATACCCCAGGCGCCGAGCTTCCACGGGCCTGTGCCGTCATCAATCCGCATCAGTCTGGCTGCTCCTATCCGTTCAAGGGGCTTGCCGGCGTGGGGGTCGCCTTCAACCTTATGGTGGCGCTGCGAAGCAGGCTCCGCGAATTGGGTGTGTTTGCCGCTGGGGACGTGCCCAATCTCCGGGAATATCTTGATCTCGTAGCTCTTGGCACGGTGGCTGATGTGGTTCCCCTTGCCGACGATAACCGGATATTTGTCAAGTACGGACTGCGGGAGCTCACCGCTGCAGCACGTCCCGGGATACGGGCGCTGAAGGACGTGGCCGGCGTCAGCGGCGAGGTGGGGTATGGGGCCGTGGGGTTTCGGCTGGCCCCCCGGCTCAATGCGGCAGGGAGGCTTGAGGATGCTGCCCTGGGGGTAGAACTGCTTCTGGAGCGGGACTCCGCCCGGGCAGCCGCTATGGCCCAAGAGCTTGATGCCAGTAATGCCGAAAGGCAAGCCATTGAGCGGCAGATCCTTGCCGACGCCGTTGCCTGTGTCGGGGGTGATCTGGGGATGGCCGGAAGAAAGAGCATTGTCCTTGCCTCCGATGACTGGCATCCGGGAGTGATCGGCATCGTCGCTTCCCGCCTCGTTGATCTCTACCATCGGCCCACGGTCCTCATCGCCATTCAGCAGGGGTGCGGGCGTGGCTCGGGCCGGAGCATTCCGGGCTTCCACTTGTACGATGCACTGGCGGCCTGCTCCGCGCACTTGGAGAAATTCGGCGGTCATCGTTACGCCGCTGGGCTTTCCATCGACGAGGAAACCTTGGCGGCCTTTGTGGACCGGTTCGATGAGGTCGCGGCCGGCACCCTCTCGGTCGACGACTTGACACCGCTGCTTGCAGTTGACGCGGAACTTGCACCGGAGCAGATAACGCCGGAACTCCTTGATATGGTCTCCCTGCTGGAGCCCTTTGGTGCCGGAAACCCCGAGCCTCTCTTCGTTCTCCGGCGGGCTGCGGTCGTGGACCGGCGGGTCCTGAAGGGTGAGCACCTTAAGCTGCGTCTTGAGGTCGGCGGGCTCCACTTCGACGCCATCGGCTTCGGCCTGGCGGAGAAAGGGGCGGGAGTGGGGGTGGTTGACGTCGCGTTCACGCTCCGCTGGAACGAATGGAACGGCCGGCGGTCGCTCCAGCTCAACCTGAAGGATCTGAAACCGGCGGGCCAGGAGGTGCGATAGTGCAGCGTGAGGAGCGGTTCGGTCAAGCTGACCGGATCCTGAAGATCGGATTCTGGGTCAATGTGCTTCTGATGACGATGAAGCTTCTTGCGGGTCACTTTGGCCGCTCTGAGGCGGTATTCGCCGATGGGGTGGAAAGCGCGTGCGATTTCGTGGCTATCCTCTCGACCATGATCGCCCTTAATGTTGGACGCAAGCCCTTTGACGAGAAACATCCCTATGGTCACGGCAAAGCGGAGAGCCTTGCGGCCATCATCGTTGCGCTGGTTATTGTTGTCACCGGCCTCGGAATTCTGGTCAAGGCGATGCATAGCATTGTCGACCGGTCATTCCAGTCGCCCGATCTTCTGGCGGTCCTTGCCGCCGTAGCCACCATCGTCATTAAGGAGTGGCTCTATCGCTTTTCGGTGACCACTGGAAGGCAGATCGAAAGCCCGGCTCTCCTCGCGGTTGCCAAGGACCACCGAAAGGATGCTGTCACATCCGTTGCGACCCTGATTGGCGTAACAGGTGCTTTTTTTGGCATCGGCATCATGGACCCGCTGGCTGCCGGCCTCACATCGTTCTTTATCTTCTACATCGGGTACGAAACCTTCAAGGGGGCGGTCCATGACCTCATGGACGGACAGCCGTCCATTGATTTTATCCAGTCTCTAATTACCCTTGCAGAAGGGGTGGACGGCGTGGAGCATGTCCACGAGATCCGCGGCCGGCGGTCGGGCCAGTTCATCATCGTCGATCTCAAGCTGGATATGGACCCGGATATGACCGTCAGGCGGTCCCATGAGATCGCCACGCGGGTGAAGCGGCTCATCTTCGAGCGGTTTCCCAATGTGGGGGATGTGATGATCCACATCAATCCCCACGATGAGGAGCACGAGGATCTCATCAGGCTTTAACGGAGGGGAGATGTGTCGGACGATGGGTTCCGACAGGACACTCGCATTCCCTCATCACCATCAAAGGAGGAACATTATGGCTGAGACACCGAAATCGACGGAAGATCTGAAGGAGGCATTTGCCGGTGAGTCCCAGGCAAACCGCAAGTACCTCGCCTTTGCAATGCAGGCGGACAAGGACGGCTTCTCCCAGGTGGCAAGGCTTTTCAGGGCCGCGGCCGAGGCGGAGACGATACACGCCCACAGCCACCTGCGGGCTCTTGGGGGGATCAAAACCACCCGCGAGAACCTGGAGGAGGCCGTCGCCGGTGAAACCCACGAGTTCAAGAACATGTACCCGCAGATGATTGCCGACGCAGAGCTGGAGGGGGCTACGGAGGCCCGCCGCTCCTTTACCTTTGCCAACGCCGTGGAGAAGGTTCACGCAGCCCTCTACCAGAAAGCGCTTGATACCCTTGGCCAGGCTGCCGAGGAATTCGATTACTTTGTCTGTCCGGTCTGCGGTCATACCGTGGAACGCGAGGCCCCAGAGAAATGCCAGGTGTGCGGTGCCAAAGGGTCTGTCTTCTTTGCCGTTTCCTGAACCTACCCCTCCGTGACCATGACGTCGTCCGCCCCGCTGATGATTTCGGCGGGGCGGATCTGTTTGGGAGTGCGCACTGTAGGTGTTCTTGGGTCATGCTGCCGGTCACGTTCTCCCTTTGGTTAAAGAAATCGGCTCCCTGAACGATATATATAAAGAGGGCGATTCTTTGCGTTCATATGCCGACAAGGGGGGGAGTATGAAGCGGACGTGGTGGATCCTGGTTGTGGTCCTGGCGGTTCTGCCTTCCTGCGCAAACCATTACGGATCAGTCCGGGAGATGGGGCGGCGAGAGACTGAGTTTCCCCGACGTCCCTGCGCCGAGTGGGAGTCGCTTGCCGTCGAGGCGGCGGAAAAGCGCGAGGACATTGCTCGCGGAGACTATCGCGCCTCTTTTCGCGAGAGTGCCGGTGGTGCGGCCCTCGTTACAGTTGATCGTCCCTCCGGACCCGAGGAGGATGCGCCGCTGAAGGCGGTGGATGTCAGGGTGAGCAACGGCATGATCGATGATGTGGGTGAGCCACGTTACGTTGCCCGATCCCGGGACCTTGAGGAGATGATCGAGCGAGTCGCGCGGCAGGCAGCTGCCAGTTCTCTCGGCATGGCAACCCTGTCGGTCCGACGGGGAGTGATCAGCGCCAAAAAAACAGAGAGCCGTTGTCTCGTGGAGGTAAGGGGCGTTTCGTACGAGCGGAAAGATCTCTTTTCGCGGACTGTCAGTGTCTGCCCATAAAGGATCTGTGCCGCGCGGTTCCGGATTTGCGTGGTTTTCGGTGTCGTCGGCTGTTATTGCGAGGTTAAAAACATTGACAATGAAAACAGGGTCATGGGAATATCTGACATTCATGGAAGAGATATGATTACCGTACTGTTTATTTCCGACGACAAGCGAACAGTTGAACAGATTGCCCGTTTTCAGCCCCACTTCAGGGCACGTCTAAGGCTCGCGTCCGACTTTGATCAAGGGCTCAAGGAGGTTTTCGACAACCGCCCGGCCGCCGTGTTCATCCAGAGCGACATTTCAGGTATCTCCGGCGAGACGGTAGCTCGTCACATCAAGACGCTCCTGCGAACAGACGCACCCCGGATCATCCTCATCCACACTGCTCCCATCAGATCTCAGGTTGGCAAGAGATGGTACGACGATACCCTTGATCTTTCACTCCCGGACCAGGACCTCGACGAGCATCTCCGTGAGCGGCTTGTCGCTGTCGCTCCCGGTCAGTGGATTGAAGTTGCGCCGCCGCCGAGCGTTCCAATCGTTGAAGAACCGGTACCCCTGCCCGTGGAAAAGCCCCTTCCTGCTTCTGCCCCGGCGGAGGAGTTCGCGTTCCACGACTGGGATATTCCCGGTACGGTATCTGCCCAGCCAGAGTCCACGCACCGTGCAGACATCCCGCCATCGTTCGAAATAGAAGAGTATCGGCCCCTGGAATTACTGGCTCCCGACACTCCTGAGAGGCTGGTCACTCCTGGCCGGGAGGGGGGCCAGGCAGCCGGCAAATCCTGTAATGCCACACCAGGTCTGAGCGGGATGTCGACGCAGGGAAACCCTCAGGCGCCAGCGGCGGCATCTCCTTCTCCTGCCGTGACTGACTCTCCGATCAATTCTTCACCCGCCGCGTCTCCGGCACCAGCCGACGCCCGTTCTCATGTCCATGCACGCCAGGCTGCGCCGCCCGCGCAAGCCACCACGGTTTCTTCTCGGAAGGAAGACCCTTTCGAGGAGCGGCCGGCAGCCTCCATCGCTGATTTCAGCGCGAGAGGTTCCAGGGGCAGTTCGCCGGAGTGGGTCTCAATACCTTCGCCCGGCGATAATGCCCGCAGGGGGGGGCAGCGTCCATCCCTCTGGGCGGCTGCTGTGGTGATACTTGTCCTTGGGATTGCAGCGGGCGGCTCGTTTTATTTGAGCAAGAAGCCGGTTTCTCCAAGCCCCGCGGAGAAGGGTGCCTCCCAGGCGCAAGCTCTCGCAACGGCGACTCCAACTACTGTCGCGCAACCTCAGCCTTCGGTCGCTTCCGTGGCGCCCGAACCGCTTCCTTCCTTTGTTCCCGCCCGCGGCAAGGATCCGGCCTTCGCCAAGACGAGTCCGGGATGGGAGCGGTACCAGGGTGACGGTGCTGAATTCCGTCTCTACCGCGAGGGTGGGCGGCTGCGGGCGGTTCAGGTCATAGCCCGGAATCCCGGAGGTGTTCCGAAATCCCTGGTTGCGACGGCGGTAAAGGAACTGACGGGCGCCGGCACACCTAAACTCTCAAAGCGGAAGGACAAAGGGGAGTACCTGGTCGAAAGCGGCAGCCTCAACGGCAAGGGCGAGCTTGTGATCTACCGCAGGAAGGGTGTGATCAGGGGCTTTGTAATTTCTCTTGCCTGAAAGGTAAGTGTCTGTTATCCGTTGACACCTTGGTGGAAAGTGCCTATTATCTGGCGCCAATGTGAAGTTATACACCGTTAGACGGGAGCAGTAATGACAGCCGCACAATTCAGAATATGGGCCGCTTTGGCCCTTTCGTCACTCGTCTTCAGCCTCGCGCCGGTGCGGTCTTATGCCATCGATCCCCGCTTCGAGCTCGATAGTCGCGTCCTCGACAAGGGGGCGGATGCTTCTCCGCGGGAAAAGGGGGGCCGTTCTCCGAGGAAGGGCTCTCGGGCCGACGAAGGGATATCCGACTATACCATTACCCCCGGTGATCATATTTTCAAGATCCTGATGCGGGATTATGGCCTTTCCAACCGTGAGGCCGAGGCGCTGGTCCCCGAGGTTCGGCGTTTGAACGGCATTACCGATATCCGGCGGCTGAGGGTGGGCCAGACAATTCGGATTCCCCTTGCCCGCCGGGCAGATCGCAAGGATGTGGCTGAGCGGAGCATGCTTCCGGAATCATCCCCGACGCAGGCTCCTTCTTCACGGAAGTCCCTTGCTTCTTCAGCCGATGTGGGCATGCTGGAGGGCAGCAAATCTGCGGGGCATCCGCTCCGGATGATGAGTCTCGCCGTGGAGCGTGAGCCCGTTGGCGTCGAACCGGTGCGTCAGGTATGGAACAGTCTCGTCCCGACCCAGACTTTTTCGCCGCAACCGGTTACCATTGAGGACAAGAACTTCTCTCTCTCGCTCGATCCGTCAACCTTTCCCTCTTTTCCCGCAGCCGACGGCGGGAGAGTCCTCGTTGATGCCGACGGCAAGATTCCCCCCTTGGTCAAGGCTATCATCGAGGAAAAGGATCCGACGATCCGTATCGTTTCCGAGACACCCCGCAACCGTAAGCGGTTCATGTCATCGCTTCTGTCCAGTGCCCGTTTCTATTCTGTTGAGGAGAACGTCTCCCTGGAGTTTGGTGCAGATCCAAAGCTGACCGTAAACGCCGACTTCAAGATCGAGAAGACGGCGGAAAGTGTTCTTCGCCACGACCTGGTGCTCATGAACGTGGGAGAGTACCGGCACGGCATGCCGTCGTCACTGGTCCAGTTTCTCAGCCGCGAGGGTTTCCAGTTCCTGGAACCGTTTTCTCCCCGGGAGGCGACAGTCGAGCGAGGCGGGCGGACTCTCCACCAGATAACGTCCCGGGAGACCCGGGGGATTGTTGATGGACTTCTCAAGGCGTTCAATGTCCGCTACGAAGCTGACCGCAACGTGGAACTGTACGGGATGGGTGACGGGGGACTCAGGCTCCACGTGAGGGCTGATCGCTACTTCGAGGAGGAGGGTGGCCGTTACGTGGTGAGCTATTTCGATGGCGATCCGGTTTCCTATACCCTCACGCGGCTTCTGGAAACGCGGGGATACAGGGTGATCATGCTCGATCCGAAGGACGATTTCCGGAAGGTCTCCGAGAAATTCCTGGCCCGTCTGAGAGTGGCCGGGGTTTTTGCGCAGCATGACATGCTTCCCGTCCGGGACGCGCCCTACGCTATTCAGATGTCGGGCTTCAGGATGCGTGGCACTGCGGGGAGTTCGAACAGTGTTTTTCTCACCAATGTCGAGCTTGATACCCTTTTCCGGGACCTGCTCGACCAGAATGGCTACACGGTTATCGCCCATTAGCGGGGCCACCTTTCATCATGTCCCAGAAAATGGTTGGCGAGATACTCATTGAAAACGGGCTCATCACGAAGGAGCAGCTCCAGGAGTCTCTGGAACTCCAGAAGGTGTTTCCGGACCAACCTGTGGGACAGCTCCTGTGCAAGCTCGGCTTTCTCACCGAGAGTGAGCTTTCCTATATCCTCGAACAGACCGGAAAGCGCCAGAAGCTGGGGGACATCCTGCTTCGGGAGCGTCTGGTCGATCAGGAGAGGCTGGCCCAGGCACGGGCTGCTGCCAAGCGCGATGGGATCCCACTGGAAAAGGCGCTCCGCAAGCTCCGCCTCGTGGAAGAGGAGCCCCTCGCCAAGGCTGTGGCCAGTCAGTACGACCTCTCCTTTGTCCACATAGCTTCTCTCGAGATCGAGCAGGAGCTTGCCCGTTGCATCAATCCCACCTATGCCCAGAGGCAGCGCATTGTCCCCATCTCACGGATCGGCAATACCCTGACCCTTGCCATGGCTCACCCGCTGAAGCTCCATGAACTGAAGGAGCTCGAGCAGACCATCCGGGCACGGATCATCCCCGTCATCGCCGTGGAGAGTGATATCGTCAAGGCCCAGCAACGACTCTACAAGACCGCGGCTGGTCCGACCCATTCCTTTGACGAGACGGATCTCGAGATTGCGCCCGGGAGCATTTCCGATATCCTGAGTGCCAGCGTCGAGGATGAACCCGACATCGAGGACGAGGTCCGCAAGGTCACCGAGCGGGACAGTATCATCGTCAAGTTGGTGAACAAGGTCATTTTCGATGCCCACCAGAGTCGCGCCTCGGACATCCATATCGAGCCTTATCCCGGGAAGGCCGACGTTATCGTCCGGATGCGGGTTGATGGCCGCTGCAAGGTCTATCAGCGGATACCCTACAAGTACAAGTATGCCATCACCTCGCGACTCAAAATCATGGCTGATCTGGACATCGCTGAAAAGCGCAAGCCACAGGACGGCAAGATCAACTTCAAGAAGTTCGGTCCCCTCGACATGGAGTTGCGGATTGCCACCATGCCCACTGCCGGTGGCCTTGAGGACGTGGTTATACGCCTTCTCAATACAGGCGAAACATACTCTTTTGACAGCCTGGGGCTCATCGAGCGGAATCTGCGGGTCTTCGGCGATTCCATTACCAAACCCTACGGTCTCGTTCTCGTTGTGGGACCGACGGGTAGCGGCAAGACCACTACTCTCCATGCCGCCATTGCCCGCATCAACCGTCCAGAAGTAAAGATCTGGACCGCCGAGGATCCGGTGGAGATCACCCAAAAGGGGCTTCGTCAGGTACAGGTGAACTCCCGGATTGGACTCACCTTTGCTGCCGCGCTCCGCTCTTTCCTGCGGCTCGACCCCGACGTCATCATGGTCGGCGAGATGCGTGACGAGGAGACAGCGAGCATCGCCGTCGAGGCGTCTCTCACCGGGCACCTGGTTCTGTCTACGCTCCACACCAACTCGGCTCCGGAGACCGTGACCCGTCTCCTGGAAATAGGACTCGATCCCTTCAGCTTCTCCGACTCGCTGCTCTGCATCGTAGCCCAGCGTCTTGCCCGGCGCCTCTGCGAGGAATGTCGGGAGATCTACCGCCCCGAGAGGGCGGAGCTGTCGGAAATCATCGTCGAGTTTGGAGAAGAGCAGTTTGCTGCCACGGGGCTCGTGGGTAATGAACTGGTTCTTGCGCGACCAGTGGGATGTGCCGCATGCGGTCAGACTGGATACCGTGGGCGCCTTGGGATCCACGAGGTGCTGGAGTGTACCGACTCCATGAAAAGCCTCATCAAAAAGAGGGCGGATACCGACCATATACGGCGTCAGGCATTGACGGAGGGGATGACCAGCCTCAGGCAGGACGGCATCCTGAAGGTCTTCCAGGGCCTCACCGACATCCACGAGGTGCGCAAGGTCTGCCTCAAGTGATCCTCACCGCGAGCCTTTGTTGCCGACGGATTGTGTAAACCAAAAAAGATTTGCATTTTAGCCCCCTTTGCTTTAGAGTACCACCCTCCACGGCACGTCCGCTTATCCTCCCTCCGGATGGTTCCTACACGCACCATGAAAACACTTGAGCAGTTGCGACGCGAGATCGACGCCATCGATGACCGGATTCTTGAATGCCTGAACCGACGGGCTGAGCTTGCCATTGAGGTCGGCCGGATCAAGGCTGAAGAGAAACGGGATTTTCATGCTCCCGGCCGGGAGAGGCAGATCTACGAGCGCTTGACGGCCGGCAATCCCGGACCCTTCCCGAGCGAGGCCGTCAGGGGAGTTTTCAGGGAGATTATCTCCGCGTCCCTGTCCCTCGAAGCGCCCATGAAGGTGGCGTTTCTGGGCCCAAAGGCGACCTTTACCCATCTTGCTTCAATGCAGCATTTCGGGCTCTCGGCGGAGCTTGTCCCCCAGAAGTCGATTCCCGCGGTTTTTGAAGAGGTTGAGAAGGGCCGGGCTTTCTACGGGGTGGTCCCAGTGGAAAACTCAACCGAGGGAATGGTTTCCCACACCCTCGACATGTTCATGGAGAGCGACCTCAAAATCAATGCCGAGGTGCTGCTTGAGGTCTCCCACGATCTCCTCTCCCGTACCGGGCGGCTGGAAGACGTGAAGAAGGTTTACTCGCACCCCCAGGCCATTGCCCAGTGCCGCAAGTGGCTGGACGACAACCTGCCGGGAGTGCCGGTGGTGGACGTGGCCTCAACGGCCCTGGCGGCCCAGATCGTGGGCGAGGACTATACCGCCGCCGCCATCGCCAGCGAGTTCGCTGCCACCCTGTATGACCTGAAGGTGGTTCGCAAGCGGATTGAGGACCAGGTCAACAATTTTACCCGCTTTCTCGTCATCGGCCGGAAAATGTCCGAGCCGAGCGGCGACGACAAGACTTCCCTGATGTTTTCCGTCAAGGACGAGCCGGGCATACTCCACCGGATGCTGGAGCCTTTCGCCAAACGGGGGGTCAACCTCTCCAAGATAGAGTCTCGCCCCCTCAAGAAGAAAGCGTGGGAATATATCTTCTTCCTGGACCTGAACGGTCACATAACCGACCCTCTGGTTGCGGAGGCCGTTCAGGAACTGAAAAACTACTGCCAGTTCGTCAAGACGCTTGGCTCATACCCCCGAGCGAAATGACCGTGCGGCGCGTTCCGAACACCACATGTCACCGTGCGGGAGGTTTCTGATGCCTCTCATCAATCGTATGGCAATTATAGGCGTGGGGCTCATCGGCGGATCCCTGGCCCGTATCCTGCGGGAACGGGGAGAGGTCGGGGAGATCGTTGGGATCGGGCGCGGTGAGGCGAACCTGGCGAAGGCCGTTGAGCTGGGGGTCGTCGATCGGTACGTCCTTGATCCGGTTTCCGGCGTGGCTGGCGCCGACCTGGTTTTTCTGGCTACGCCGGTCTGCTCCATTCCGGAGATCACGGCCCTGATCGCCCCTCACCTTGCGCCCGGCTGCGTGGTGACCGACGGCGGGAGCGTGAAGGAAGAAATCGTCGCAGCCTGTGAACCGCTCATGCCGGCCGGGGTTCACTTTGTGGGCGGTCACCCCATTGCCGGCACGGAACATTCGGGGGTGGAAGCGTCGTTCTCTTCACTCTACAGGGGGAAGCGCTGCATCGTGACGCCGACCAGCCACACTGACCGGGATGCTCTGGCAAAGGTCGTCCGGATGTGGGAGGCAGCCGGCTCCGAGGTGATACTCATGGATGTGGAGCGGCATGACCGGGTGGTTGCCGCCATATCGCACCTCCCCCATATGGTCGCCTATGCCCTGGTGAACGCTGTTGAGGGGTACGACCGCTTCGAGGAGAGTATCATCCGTTACTCGGCGGGCGGCTTCCGGGATTTCACCCGGATTGCCTCTTCGGACCCGGCCATGTGGCGGGACATCGCTCTCATGAACCGTGAGGGAATTGTTGAGATGATGGACCACTTCACCGATTACTTCGGTCGGTTGCGTGCGTTGGTGGCTGCCCGGGATGCTGACGGGCTCGAAAGATTTTTCCGCGACTCCAAAGAAAGTAGGGACGCGATCCTGTAAGCGAAGGGTAAGGGACAAGCCCGTGCCAGTGACTTCAGCGGGGAGGATGTGTGCAGAGTTACAGCGTAGAGCCTGCCAAAGCCGTACGTGGTGAGATTGTCGTTCCCGGTGACAAGTCCATATCCCACCGTTCCATCATGCTCGGCTCCATCGCCCGGGGGGTGACGACGGTGCGTGGATTTCTCAGGGGCGAGGACAATATCGCAACTCTGAATGCCTTCCGCGCCATGGGTGTAGAAATCGGGGACGACGGCGAAACCCTGCGCATTGAGGGGAAGGGGCTACACGGTCTCGCGGAACCTGGCGATGTCCTTGACTGTGGCAATTCCGGCACCTCCATGCGGCTGCTGACAGGGCTTCTGGCCCCCCAGAGATTCTATGCGGTGCTCTCCGGCGACCGGTACCTGCGCCGACGACCCATGCGGCGGGTGGTGGAGCCCCTGACGAGGATGGGTGCGGCCATTTTCGGCCGCGACGGCGGTGAAAAGGCTCCTCTCACCATTGTCGGCCGGGAGCTTTCAGGAATCACCTATTCCTCGCCCGTTGCCAGCGCCCAGGTGAAATCAGCCCTCATGCTGGCCGGACTTTACGCCGCCGGTGAAACCCGGGTCACCGAGCCCCACATCTCCCGGGACCATTCTGAGCGGATGTTCCGTCATTTTGGCGCCGACATCGCCACCGGGCCGGACGGAGTTGTGGTGCGGGGGGGGCGCGAACTGGATGGCCGCGATATTGTTGTGCCCGGCGATATCTCTTCAGCAGCTTTCTTCATGGTGGCAGCCCTCATCGTTCCCGGTTCCGAGTTGTTGATCCGCGGCGTGGGAGTGAATCCGACCCGCACCGGCATCATCGACATCCTGTCAGCCATGGGGGGCGCCATCGAGCTGGTTGATCAGCGGGAGGTTTGCGGTGAGCCGGTGGCCGATATTCTTGTCCGCTCGTCGCTGCTCAAGGGGATTGAGATCTCCGGCGAGGTGGTCACCCGCGCCATCGATGAGTTTCCAGTCATCTGTGTTGCCGCTGCCTGCGCCGACGGGCGGACCATCGTCCGGGAGGCCCGGGAACTGCGGGTCAAGGAAACCGACCGGATAGCCGCCATGGCTACGAATCTTCGCGCTGTCGGGGTAAATGTCGTCGAGACCGAGGACGGAATGGAGATCCTTGGGGCTGAACGGCTTGTCGGGACAACCCTGGAGAGCTTCGGCGACCACCGGATCGCCATGTCGATGCTCATTGCAGGGCTTGCGGCAACGAAAGGGATCACGGTAACCGATACGGAGTGCATCGGGACATCATTTCCCACCTTCATTTCGCTGCTGGAAAGGGTTTCGCTCCGGTGAGCGGTGCGGGGGGGCGGCGGCTGATTGTCGCCATCGACGGACCGTCGGGGGCGGGTAAGAGCACCATAACCAGGCTCCTTGCGGACCGGCTCGGATATGTCCACATCGATACTGGCGCCATGTTCCGGGCCGTGGCCCTTGTCGCCCAGAGGGCTGGCCTCGACGTTGCAGATGACCAGGCGCTCGCCCGTCTCTGCCGCGGCATGGAGATTGCCTTTGTGCGGGACAACGGCTGCTGTCGGGTCGTCGCCAACGGCGAGGATGTCACCGACGCAATCAGGACGCCGGAGATCAGCCTCCTTACCTCGGCCATCTCCACCAGAAGGGTGGTGCGGGATTTCCTACTCACGCTCCAGCGCCGGATGGGAAGCGAGGGAGGGGTGATTCTCGAGGGGCGCGACATCGGCACCGTGGTTTTCCCTGACGCCGATGTGAAGTTTTTCCTCTCCGCGTCGGTGGAAGAGCGGGGGCGCCGTCGCTGGCTCGAGTTGAAGGCCAAGGGGGAAGACGTTTCCCTGGAGGAGACCATTGGCGCCGTGGCCCTTCGGGATGAACAGGATTCGGCCCGGGAGCACGCTCCGCTCAGGCGTGCCGACGATGCCGTAGATGTCGATTCAACCGGGCTCTCCGTCAATGAGGTCCTCTCGCTGATGGAGGGGGTCGTGCGGGAGAGGGAGCATTAGACCCATGGAAATCATCCTTGCAAAGAGAGCCGGTTTCTGTTTTGGCGTGAAGCGGGCAACCCAGATGGCCTTTGAGGCTGCCGACAAGGGGGGAACCACGTACACACTCGGCCCCATCATTCATTCACCCCAAGTGGTGCAGCGGCTCGAGGACATGGGGGTCAAGGTCCTCAGGGGCCTTGATGGCGTTGATGATGGCACTATTATTATCCGCTCCCATGGCGTGACCGCAGAGGAGCTGGATGAGGCGGTCCGCAGGCAGCTTGAGGTAGTGGATGCCACCTGTCCCTTTGTCAAGAAGGCCCAGGAACACGTGAAGAGCCTGTCCGAGGCCGGCTACGACGTGGTCGTCGTCGGCGATGCCGATCATCCCGAAGTGCAGGGAATCGTTTCCTTCGCAAAGGGAAAGGTTTACGTGGTTGGCTCCGGTGAAGAGGCAGAACGGCTGCCGGTCATGCGGAAGGTTGGAATCGTGGCCCAGACGACCCAGTCCTTCGAGAACCTCAAGCATGTGGTTCTTGAATGCCTGCTCAAGGGGGGGGAAATCCGGGTATTCAATACCATCTGTGACGCCACGTCCGTCCGGCAGGAAGAGGCGATGCAGCTTGCCAGCCAGGTGGAGTGCATGATCGTCATCGGCGGTTACAACAGTGCCAATACCAAGCGGCTCGCCGAGGTGTGCGCCGAACTTCAGCCTCGAACACACCACATCGAGACTGCCGATGAACTCGATTCGTCGTGGTTCGGGGGGGTGACGCGCGTCGGAGTCACTGCGGGAGCATCCACTCCCAAATGGCTCATTGATGAGGTCGTCGAAAAGATCCGCGAGCTTAATGCTGAGAAAAACGGTTGAGTATACCAATAGATATGTGTTACGTTTACACATCCTAATCCATGAAAGATTCAGGGAGGCCAGCAGTAATGATTGATGACAAGGAAATGACCAGCCGCACCGATACGACGATCCGCCGGTTCGCCGACATGGACGACGAGACGGAGCAAGGGGGAGGCGAATTTGCCGAACTCTTCAAGGAAAGCATCAAACATCACCAGGTGGGTGAGATCGTCACGGGGAGGGTGGTCCATATCACCCAGGAATACGTGCTGGTCGATATCGGATACAAGTCTGAAGGAAGCATTCCGGTTTCGGAGTTCCTCGACGAGGAGGGGAACCTCACCGTGAAGGAAGGCGACGAAGTCAAGGCTGTCTTTGACCGGAAGGAAAACCAGAAAGGATATGCTGTCCTCTCCCGCAGGAAGGCCGAGCGGCTGGCGGCATGGGACGCTATCGACGAGGCCGGCGGCGAGGGTGGCATCGTCGAGGGTAAGATCGTTGGCAAGGTCAAGGGCGGGCTCACGGTAGACATCGGCATGCAGGCGTTCCTCCCGGCTTCCCAGGTGGACTTGCGGCCCGGCGGCAACCTGGACAAGTATATCGGCGTGACAGACCGGTTCAAGGTTCTCAAGCTCAACAAGAAGCGGGGAAATATCGTTCTTTCGCGGCGGGTCCTCATGGAGGAGGAGCGTGAATCGTCCCGCAAGGGTACCCTCGCCGGACTGGCCGAGGGGCAGGTCCGCGAAGGTGTGGTTAAAAATATCACCGACTACGGCGCATTTGTTGACATCGGCGGCGTTGATGGCCTCCTCCATGTAACCGACATGTCGTGGGGGCGGCTCGGTCACCCGTCCGAGATGCTCAAGCCGGGAGACAAGATCAGCGTCAAGGTTCTCAAGTACGATCAGGAGAAAGGCAAGATTTCCCTCGGCCTCAAGCAGATCAGTCCCGACCCTTGGCTTGCCGTCGAGAACAGATACCATGTGGGCGACCGCATTGCGGGCAGAGTGGTGAGCCTTGCCGAGTACGGTGCCTTTATTGCGCTGGAGGACGGCATCGAAGGGCTTGTCCATGTATCCGAGATGTCCTGGACGAAGCGGCTTCGTCACCCGTCCGAAATTCTCACCGTGGGAGACGAGGTGGAGACGGTGGTTCTGGGCGTCGATACCGGGAACCGCCGTATCTCTCTCGGACTCAAGCAGGCCCAGTCCAATCCCTGGACACAGCTTGAAGAACGCTATCCGGTCGGTACCAAGCTGGAGGGACAGATCAAGAGCATCACAGACTTCGGCGTCTTCATCGGCATCGAGGAAGGGATCGACGGCCTTGTCCATGTCTCCGACATTTCCTGGACCAAGCGGGTAAAGCATCCGGGCGAGATTTTCTCCAAGGGTCAGACCGTGCAGGCTGTTGTCCTTAATGTTGATGCCGAGAACGAGCGACTTTCCCTCGGGATAAAGCAGCTCACTCCAGATCCCTGGTCCGTTATTCCGGCCACCTACCGACCCGGAACGCGGGTTCGGGGCAAGGTGACATCGGTCACTGATTTCGGAGTCTTCCTGGAGATCGAGGAGGGAATCGAAGGGCTTATCCACGTCTCCGAGCTTTCCCGCGAGAAGGTCGCCTCCACAAAGGAGTTCGCCAGCGTCGGGGACGAGTTGGAGGCGGTGGTTCTCAGCGTGGATGAGGGAGACAAGAAGATTGCCCTCTCCATCAAGTCTCTGCAGGCTGCAACAGAAAAGGCGGAGATTGAATCCTACATGCAGGCCCAAGGGGAGGCCACGTCAAACCTGGGTGCTCTCCTCAGGGAAGGGCTTCGGAAGAACGGCGATAACGACTGATTGAGTCGCAGCCCCACGGGCTTGTGCCCAGTGGTTGAGTCCAGGAGGGATCGGGTCGTTTTGGCCCGATAACGGAACTTCGCGGCAAGGAGTGCAGGGATGACAAAAAGCGAACTGGTAGAAAATCTTGCAGAGAAAAACGGATGGCTGACCCGAAAGGACTCGGAGATGATCGTTAACATCGTCTTCGACAGCATCTGCGATGCCCTCAGGCGGGGCGAGAAAGTGGAAATCCGCGGCTTCGGCAGCTTCACCATCCGCGAGCGCGGTGCCCGTGAAGCCCGGAACCCCAAGAGCGGTGAAGTTGTGAGGATTCCCGCCAAGAAGACGCCGTTCTTCAAGACCGGCAAGGAGCTCCGTGAGCGGGTCAATACCGCGGATTAGCACCGATCCGCCCGGATGGTGGAACTGGTAGACACAAGGGATTTAAAATCCCTCGGGGGCGACTCTGTGCGGGTTCGAGTCCCGCTCCGGGCACCAGCAGCAGGCATTGGGGGCTTGGCCATAAACGGCTGAGCCCCTTCTTTATTGGGGAGGCGGTCATGGGCGAGGGGAGGTTGGCAATTCTGGTGCGTCGTTTTGCGGTGGCGGCCGAGGCTCACGCTGGAGCTTTGGAGGCGATGGATGCCGAAGGGGCAAACCGGCACGCCGCTGTTCTCCATCGACTTTACCAAGAGATGGCGGGCGAAGGGATACAGGGGAGAGAAGAGTTGCTCCTCCTTGCCGAGAGTCGGGACGGGGCGGTGGCGGGCATGGCGGCGGTCTATTCGTTGAGTTACGATTCTTCACGGGCAGCGGAGGTCCTCGAACGTATTGCCGCCGAGACAGGACTCCTCGGGTTTCGTGCAAGCGTGGCCCTTGAACGGTGGCGCAAGGGTGAGTGGACCCTTGAGTGAGGGAAAGTATAGTTGACAAAAATTGTATGGTATGTTACCTGAAAAAATATGCTTTCACTTTGAACCCTCACAGGGGGGGCATACCCCCGGGAAGGAACGCCGATGTTTGCACGACTCCACGAGGATATCCTGTCGGTGAAGGAGCGGGACCCGGCTGCCCGGAGCAGTTTTGAGGTTTTCTTCTGCTATCCGGGGCTCCACGCCATCTGGTTTCACCGCATCTCCCACTGGTTCTGGACCCGTGAGTTTTTCTTCCTGGGGAGGCTGATGTCGCACCTGGGACGCTTTTTCACCGGGATCGAGATCCACCCGGGGGCGACCATCGGGCGGCGACTCTTCATCGATCACGGGATGGGGGTAGTAATCGGCGAGACTGCCGAGATCGGCAACGACGTCACGATCTATCATGGGGTTACCCTCGGCGGGGTGAGCCTTGAAAAGAAGAAGCGGCATCCGACCATCGAGGATAACGTGGTCATAGGCTCCGGCGCCAAGGTGCTCGGGCCGTTCACCGTGAAAGAGGGGGCCAAGATCGGTTCCAACTCGGTGGTGGTGAAAGAGGTGCCGGCCAACGCAACGGTGGTCGGCATTCCTGGCCGTGCGGTCATGGCGGCGGAGAAGCCGAAGGAGAAGTCGGATTTCGAGCACGGCACGCTTCCCGACCCGGAGGCAAAGGCGATCTCCTGTCTCTTCGATCAGATTCGAGAGCTGGAGCGCAAGTACAGCGAGCTTGCGGCCGAGCATGCGGCACTCAGGAGCAAGGTGGATTCCACGAGGTAGGCCATGCGGCTTTCGACACGGGCACAGTATGCGGTGCGGGCCATGGTGGATCTCTCCCTCCATTCGGAGGGGCGCCCCGTATCCCTCAGGGAGATTGCGCAGCGTGAAGATATTCCGCTGAACTACCTTGAGCAGCTCTTCAACCGGCTGCGGCGAGGCAATATTGTGGAGAGCGTGCGGGGGCCGGGAGGAGGGTATCTGCTGGCGCGGGAGAGCGCCGCCATCCTGGTGGGGGAGATCGTGGCGACGGTGGAGGAGCCCCTTACCCCGGTATCGTGCATGGATAAGGGAAAGGGGCGCTGCACCCGCACGGCGGCCTGCACCACCCACACCGTCTGGGAGATGCTCGGGGAGCGGATCAGGAATTTCCTCGACTCCATCACCCTGGAGGATCTGGTGTCCGAGGCCCGGCGGCGAATCGCCGGCGCGGAGCAGTGATCGATTTCATAATGTGCGTGAGCGTATGATCTATCTGGACCACAATGCGACGACGCCGGTCCACCCGGATGTGGTGGAGGCGTTGTTGCCGTTTCTGACGGAAAAATTCGGCAACCCCTCCAGCATCCATTGGGCCGGCAGGGCCGTGAAGGGGGCGGTGGAGGAGGCCCGGGAGCAGGTGGCGCTGCTGGCGGGGTGCGAGCCGGGCGAGGTGGTTTTCACCGCTTCGGGCACCGAGGCCGACAACATGGCCGTCAAGGGGGTCGCGGCTGCCCTGCGGGGGCGGGGAAACCACATCATCGCGTCGCGGGTGGAGCATCCGGCGGTGTCGAATCCCTGTCTGTACCTGGAACACAACGGCTTCGAGGTGACCTGGCTCGACGTGGACCGCGACGGTCTGCTGGATCCGGAACGCCTGGAGGCGGCCATCACCGATCAGACGGTCCTGATCGCTGCCATGGCTGCCAACAACGAGACCGGCGTGCTTTTCCCGACGGGGGAGATCGGTGCGATCGCTGCTCGGCATCGGATATCGTTTTTCTGCGACGGGGTCCAGGCGGCCGGCAAGGTGCCCCTTGATTTCAGGGAGTCGGGAATCTCGCTGCTTGCCCTGTCGGGCCACAAACTCTATGCCCCGAAGGGGGTGGGGGCGCTGGTGGTGCGGCGGGGTGTGAAGTGTCATCCCCTTGTCCATGGTGGCTCCCAGGAGCGGAATCGCCGGGGAGGAACCGAGAACGTGGCCGGCATCGTGGCCTTCGGGAAGGCCTGCGAGATTTCCCGGGAAACCATGGTGCACGATATGGCGCGGATCAGGGGGTTGCGCGACCGGCTGGAGGAGGGGATTCTGGCGCAGGTTCCCGATGCCCGGATCAACGGCCACCGGGAGCTGCGTTTGGCGAACACGACGAACATCTCCTTCGCCGGCGTGGAGGCCGATTCCCTCCTCATGGGCCTGGACCTTGAGGGAATAGCAGCATCTTCCGGTGCGGCCTGCAGTTCCGGCACCCTGAAGCTTTCTCCTGTCCTTGCTGCCATGGGTATCCCCGCCGGAGAGGCCAAGGGGTCTGTCCGCTTTTCCCTCGGCAGGGGGAATACGGGGGATGAGATCGACCGGGTGCTAGCGGTGCTGCCAGGGATCGTGGCGCGGTTGCGGGGGAAACCATGACGAAAAAAAGAAAACATCGCATCGTCGTTGCCATGAGCGGCGGCGTCGATTCCTCGGTGACGGCGGCGCTTCTGCAAGAAGAGGGGCACGAGGTCATCGGCATATCCATGCAGGTCTGGGATTACTCGCAGTTCTCGGCCCCCGACGGGGAGAAGTTCGATACCTGCTGCTCCCTTGATGACATCCATGATGCCAGGCGCGTGGCGGAGCAGATCGGCATCCCGTTCTATGTGGTGAATTTCGAGGAGGAGTTCCGGCGTCTGGTCATCGACGATTTCGTGGACGAGTACTTCCGGGGGCGGACACCGAACCCCTGCGTCCGGTGCAACCAGCGGATCAAGTTCGAGCTTCTGCTCCATAAGGCACGTGAACTCAACGCCGATTACCTCGCCACCGGCCACTACGCGCAGATCGAGCAGCGTGCCGACGGCCTCTTCCATCTCCTGCGGGGGCTCGACCCCGGCAAGGACCAGAGCTACTTCCTCTTTACACTCACCCAGGACCAGCTGGCCCGGGTCCTCTTTCCGCTGGGGGGGATGACCAAGGGGGAGGTGCGGCGGCTTGCGGCGGAGCGGGGGCTGCGGGTTGCGGAGAAGGGGGAGAGCCAGGAAATATGTTTCGTTCCTGACGACGATTACATCCGTTTCCTGGAAGACGAGCGGGGAACGGGGCTCATGGCGGGGGAGATCGTCGACGCCGCGGGGAACGTCCTTGGTCGCCATGACGGAACCTATCGCTATACCGTGGGGCAGCGCCGGGGGCTTGGGATCGCCCATTCACATCCCCTGTACGTTGTCGGAGTGGATGCGGATAGCCGGCAGGTGATCGTCGGACCGAAGGAGGAGCTCGTCTCCACCGGCCTTGTGGCGGGAGACGTGACATGGATCGTTCCCCCGGTTGTGCAGACCGTGGATGCTTCATGCAAGATTCGCTATCGCCACCAGCCGGTTCCCTGCTCCGTGGCGGTCCTGGCCGATGGCCGGGCCGAGGTCCGCTTCCGGGAGCCTGAAAAGTCGGTGACGCCGGGGCAGGCGGTGGTCTTTTACCGGGGAGACGAGGTTCTTGGCGGAGGATGGATCGAGGGGAATCTGTAGATGCAGACAGTAGCCATTACCACGCTCGGCTGCAAGATCAACCAGTTCGAGTCGGCGGCCATGATCGAGAGTCTTGGCAAGGAAGGATTCCGGGTGGTCCCCTTCGAGGAGGGGGCCGACGTGTATGTGATCAACACCTGCACGGTGACGGCCAAGACCGATGCCGAATCGCGCCGGCTCATCCGCCGGGCCCTGAGGCATAACCCGGCGGCCCGGGTGGTTGTTACCGGCTGCTACGCCCAGGTGGCTCCCGATGCGGTGAAGGATCTGCCGGGGGTTGCGCTTGTGGTGGGGAACAGCGAGAAGAAGGGGATTGCCGGGATCTTGAGGGATGCCGTGCCGGCGGACAGGGTGCTCGTCTCCGACATCTCGCGGGAACGGACTGTCGAAGGGCTCGCGTTGGAGAGCTTCGCCGAACACACCCGGGCCTTTCTCCAGGTACAGAACGGCTGCGATGCCTTCTGTTCCTACTGCATCGTCCCCTACGCCCGGGGACGGAGCCGGAGCGTCCCCTTCGACGAGTCCCTCCAGGGTATCCGGACTTTCGCAGCGCAGGGGTTTCGGGAGGTGGTCCTGACCGGCATCCACCTGGGGGCGTATGGTCTTGATTTGACCCCGCCGTCGAACCTTCTTGCGCTCCTTGAGGCTGCTGAGAGAGAACGGGCGGTGCCGCGGCTGCGGGTCGGCTCCGTGGAGCCCAACGAGGTGACCGACGAACTCATCGCCTTCCTGGGGCGATCGACCATTGTCTGCCACCATCTGCACATGCCTCTCCAGAGTGGCGACGACCAGGTGCTCTCGCGCATGAACCGACGCTACACGGCCGCCTCTGTGAGGGAGACGGTAGAGAAGCTCGTGGCGGCGGTGCCCGATATCGCCATCGGCTGCGACGTGATTGCAGGCTTTCCTGGAGAAACCGACGAGGAGTTCGAGAGGACGCTCCGGCTGCTTGACGAGCTGCCTGTCGCCTACCTCCACGTATTCCCCTTCTCTCGGCGTGACGGGACCCCCGCTGCCCGGATGGCGGAGCAGGTGGACGGGCGGGTGATCAAGGCTCGGGCCGAAACGCTCCGGGCGTTGGGCGAGCGGAAAAGACGCGAGTACTGCACAGGGTTCGTGGGGCGGGAGCTTCTGGTCCTGGTGCAGAACCGTGAGAGGGATGGCGAGCTCATGGGGTTGTCACGCAACTACCTCTCCGTCAGATTGTCCGGAGATGGGGGGGCGACGAACACCGAGGTTGCGGTCAGGGTGACGGAGGTCACCGCTGACGGGGTGCGGGGAGTCATCGTAGGGTAAAGTAGAAGGTTGCCCCCTTGTCCTCTTCTGCCTCTACCCAGACCTTTCCTCCGTGGCGGCTGATGATCCGCTGCACCGTAGCGAGTCCGATGCCGATCCCGCCGAACTCCTCGGTCCGGTGCAGCCGCTGGAAGGGGGTGAAGAGCCGGTCCGCGTAGCGCATCGAGAAGCCCACACCGTTATCCCGCACGAAGTACACCGTATTTCCTTCCGCCTCGTATGAACCGAACTCTATCTCGGCCCGCTCTTTCTTGCCCGTGTATTTCCAGGCGTTCCCCAGCAGATTGTCCATGACCGAGCGCAGAAGCTGCCGGTCGCCCCAGGCGGTTACCCTGTCAGCGGTCCTGATGGATACCCCGTTTCGTTCCGGGTGGAGATAACGGAGTTCTCCCTCGATGGTCCGGGCGATCCCCGAGAGATCGACTGTTTCGCGCTTGAGTGGTTCCCGGCCAAGTCGGGAGAAGGAGAGGAGCGAGTCGATGAGTTGCGCCATCCGCTGGCTGGCGGCCCTGACCCGCTCCAGGTACTCGGTGGCGAGAGGGGGGAGGTCCGCGGCGCAGTCATCCAGAACCGCCTTGCTGAAGCCGTCGATGATGGTGAGCGGCGCCCGCAGGTCATGGGAGACGGAGTAATTGAAGGCCTGGAGTTCCCGGTTGGCCGCCTCCAGTTCCCGGGTACGCTCCGCCACCCGCTGCTCCAACTCGGCGTTGAGCCGCCGAAGCTCACCTTCGGCCCGCCTGCGGTTCTGGAGTTCCTCCGCTTCGGCAAGGGCGCGCCGTACTGCCTGTCCCAGGCGTCCGAGGCTTCCCTTGAGGATAAAGTCGGTTGCGCCGCTCTTCAGCAGAACGATGGCTCGTTCTTCGCCGATGGTGCCGGAAACGACAATGTAGGGGGTTTCAGGACATCGCTGCCGCGCCAGGGCGAGGGCTGCAAAGCCGTCATAGCCGGGAATGCCCATGTCGGCCAGAATAAGGTCGTAATTGCTATCCCCGTTCAAGGCGGCAGTGAATTTCTCGCCGCTTCCAACGAGAGTCATGTCGAAGGTTATACCGTCGGCATGGAGTGCCTTTCGCACCAGTTCCGCATCTGCCGGGTCGTCCTCCAGGTGAAGTATTCGCAGCGTCCCCGCCATGGCAACCCCCTCCTCTCTCGCTACCGATGGCTTGTTACGTGACGACTCCGGCCCTGTGTTTTACTTTGAAGCCGGCTGGGTCAGCCACGCAGACGACGTCGCAGCCACGAAGAAGAACCGAGGAATTTAGGCATTGATTCATAAGAAAAATATAACTCAATGGCAACAAATTGGAAGCAGGCTAAGAAAAATTAACACAACCCGGTCGGGCTCCGTTCAATCCCTGGCAGTCTGATAAGGGTGAATCAGAGGCGCTGAAGGAACTCCTCGATCTGCCGCACGTCGGCCATTTCCCGGAATTCCCGGAAGCCGTCCGCGTGGTCCGGGTCGAAGGCGCGGTAGCAGCGGGGGGGAGAAAGCCGGAGTCCTTCGAGGGCTTTATCAGTGGTGTGGTCGTCGCTGGTGAGCCCTTCGGCGCGGCGGCGGAGACCGATGACGATGCCGAACCCCAGCTGGAAGAGCCGCTTCAGGTGCTCCCCGGCAAGGATTGAGGAGGCCTTTTCCTCGTCTGTGCCGGCAAGGTGTTCGAGGGCTATGTTCACGTAACCGTGGACCCGCTCCAGGATGCGTTGCATGGCCTCACGATCGTGAAGGGCGGCCCCGTCAGCCACCAGTGCGCTGTTGATCAGGTAGGAGAGTTCCTGGTCGATGATGTCGCTCCATGCCCTGGACATGGCGCGGTTGAGGAGCGAGTCGGCATGTCCGGTAAGGGCGGGTGGGGAGGCCGCCGTGGGTGCGGACATCTTCTTGTCGTCGGCGAGGGTAAAGGTGGCGGGGTCGAGCCGCGCGTAGAGTGACTGAGCTTCTTCCAGTTCGGGGAACCCCAGGTCGGCGAGTCTGGCCGAGCGGAACTGAAAGGCAAGTTCCTCCAGTTCGCTTCCCACTTCCCCCCTCACCCCTTCCATGAGCCCCTGATAGAGCTCATGGTCGTTGCGGAAGATGATGTCCAGCAGGGTGCCGACGGCACGGCCATGCTTGGGGTTGCGGAAGGTGATGAAGTAGACGTTGTCGAAGGAGTGGTCCCAGTCGGCTGTCCGCTCGTCGTCGGAGGCAAGCTCGCCAACGCCGCCTCCCACGGCGATCTCTTCGGCCAGCATGAGAAGGAGCAGTTCCAGATCCAGGTAAGGGATCTGCTCGGTCACCGCCTCCTCTCCCGCTTCCAGGAGATGGCAGAGCCACTCGTAGGCCTTGGCGGAGGAGAAGTTCCAGCGGTCCCAGAGCTCCAGGTCCAGGATGAAGGTCCGTTGCTCGGGGGATGCAAACTCCCAGAGTTCGGAAGCGTCATTGATGCCAATATCCGCGAGAAGCCAGTAAAAATCGTGTTCGGGGAGGGAACGGGTAAGCTCCTTTGCCTTCGGGTCGGCGAGGATCAGGTCCATCTGCCGTTTGCCCGGCAGTCCGCGCAGGGCGGCCACTTTTTCGTGAAGGGAGAGACCGGTAAGCGACCTGCCGGCGGCGGCGCGCTTTCGTCTCTCCTCGTCCAGGATCACGACGGTTGTATCTTCATTAGTTCCCATTGTCTGAAAACTCCTTCTTTTTCTTTCTTCCAGGCCGTGTCGCCATCTTGACTCGCGACCGTTTCAATCCCAACGCCTTGCGATAGGCACAGCCATCGTGGAGCCAGTGGAGCTCACGGACGAGATCTTCGGTCAATTTGATGCACTCGGGGTTGATGTCGAAGCGGCGGTCGTAGATGACACACTGGCGGGTGACCACATCCAGGTAGCGGCAGGGGGTTGCGGTGAAGAAGACGGTGCCGTTCTCGTCCTCGATCTTCTCGAAGCAGCAGAGACCGCACTGCTCGCAGAGGGCCTCCCATGCGCCGTCGGAATTCTTGGGGCGTCTCATTGCGTGAGGATACCGGAACGCTCGCGGGGCTGTCAACGGAGAAAGCCTCCCGCCCAGGGGGGCGATGCTGGCATAACTGTCACAGTCGTGTAAACTCTTTAACAATGATGGCGTGAACACGTCACAGGCAATTGCAATCGCCGGAGGCTCTGGGTTACTATCCTCCGTCTCCATGACAGGGAGGTCCCATGAGACTCTACGTAATCAGGCATGCACAGGCCATCGAACGGAGCCCGCGGGTGCGGGAGGAGGACCGTTGGCTCACCCCGGCAGGACGGGAGGAGTTTCGCCGGACCGCGGGTCTTCTGGCCAAGCGGGGCATCGTCCCGGACTGGATCGTGACGAGCCCCCTCGTGCGGGCGGTGCAGACCGCGGATATCTTTGCAGAGGCAATCGGTTTCCAGGGGGAGTTGATGGTCGCCCCGGAGCTTGGGCCGGGATTCGGCACGGAAGGCCTGCAACGGGTCATCACCGCCTGCGGCATGCCGCGAAGGTTGGCGGTGGTGGGGCACGAACCCGATCTGGGGGAACTGGTGGCGTCGCTCCTGGGGAGCAACGAACCACTTTCCCTCAGGAAGGGATCCGTTGTGGCCCTTACGTTCGATCCAGCTGATACCGCGGCGCCGGCCCTGTTCCGGTGGCTGGTTTGTCGGGGAAAGAGGGTGACCGGCATGCCCAAAGACGGGGTGCTGTGAAGCGTATGGGACTCAGTGACTGGGGACGTGGGGAAACGGAGGGGCTATCATGAAGGCATCCATGCAGGAGTTGCAGAAGATAAAGGGGATCGGCGAGGTTCTCGCGAAGCGGTTGATCGAGGAGGGGCTCGACAGCAACGCCAAGATAGCCGAGGCAGGGGAGGAGGCCATCAGAAAGATCAGGGGGATGAATCCTCGGGCCGTCTCGTCCATCATTGCCCAGGCCTCTGGCCTGGCGGAGGAGGGGGCAAAGGACCGGACACGGCGGGTGGAGGGACTGAAGGCCGTGGCTGCCACCCTGAAGGACCAGATGGAGGGGATTGCCCGCGGCGTCAGGGACCGCTTCGCCGATGAAATTCAGGGGAAGGGCGGCAGGAAGGTCGAGAAGGAGATCCTCAAGATGATGGCGTCCCTGGAGCGGGTGGAGGGGAAGCTGGGCACCCGGATCAAGCGTGCCGGCAAGGGGCTCGCCAAGGCCGAGAAGCATTTGGCCGGCATTGCCGACCAGGGGCTCAAGGAGCTGGAAAAGGGGCTCCGGAAAGCACGAAAGTCCCTCAAGCGGGTGGTGGCAAAGTGACCGGCCATACCCGCACCGCCTGTTTTTTCGTGCCTGGCAATAAGGCCGAAGGGGGGTTAGTTCCATGAAACTGACGGTGGGCACCCCCCTCTGGGTCGCTGCGCGAGTGCTGCTGGCAGCACGGGTGGACGATTTCATCGGCCGGTGGAAGAAGGTGCTGAAAACCTTTGACGTCGAAGATGTCCACGACCTGCGGGTTTCATCGCAACGCCTCCGGGAAGGGCTGCTCCTCTTCATGCCTGTCTACCCGCCCGACGTTTCCCGCGCCGCCCGGATGGTGCGGAAGGTGACCCGGCTTCTGGGGGGGATGCGGAATACCGACGAGGCCCTCATCTTTTTTCGGGAAATGGGCTGTACGCTCGGTGAAGTCGCGGCGGAACCCCTCGCTCCGCTCATGGCGGGTCTGGAGGCTCGCCGGCAGGATGAGTGCAATCGGCTCCGGAAGGGGCTAACGGCCCTCGACCCTGCTGACGCGCGTGACTTTTTCACCCGTACCGCGGCACGTCCCTTGATTTTCCCCCGCCCCGGCATTCCGGTTGATCCCTTTACCCCCATTGCCTCCTTTGCCGCCGTGAGCCTCGAGGAGCGGCTTGCCACACTGCTTGCCCTAGTCCCCGCGGCCCGGGTCGAGGCGGACGTGGCAGCCCAGCACAAGCTCCGGATCGCCCTCAAGCATTACCGCTATCGGCTGGAAATACTCTCCTTCCTCATCGGCCAGGGATATGCCGAGCTTCACGCCACGGTGAAGCGTTACCAGGAGATTCTGGGCACTATGAACGACCTGGACGTCTTCGCCGCTATGGTCCGGGAAGGGGGATTGCCTTCGGCCGGGGAGTGTGTCATCCTGAACGCCATCGCGGCGCGGCGCGGCAGGCTCTACGCCAATTTCGCGGAGATGCTGACGACCTGCCCGCTGGAAGGTGTGGGAGACGGGGTGAGGAGAGCGTTGTGAAAAAGAATCGGCTTGCGGCCATCGACATAGGAACAAACTCCATTCGCTGCATCGTGGTGGAGGTGACAAAGGACGGCAAATTCAGGGTCCTGGACGACGAGAAGGCGACCGTGCGCCTGGGGGAAGGGCTCGCCACGAGCGGCCGGATCGCCGAAGCCGCCTGGGATAGGGCCATGGATGCCCTTACCCGGATGAAGAAGATTGTCGACGGCTACGGGGTGAAAGCGGTGGAAGCGGTGGCCACCAGCGCCGTCCGCAAGGCGGAGAACGGAGAAGACTTCATCGCGGCCATTGCCGACCAGGTCGGGGTCGCGGTGGCGGTCATCAGCGGCGAGGAGGAAGCGGAACTGGCGGCCCTGTCGGTGCGCAACCACTTCGACATGGAGGGAGTCCGCTACGCCATGATCGATATCGGCGGGGGAAGCCTTGAGGTGGTGACCGCCCTGGGCTCCCACATCGAGGAAATTTACTCCTTTGAACTGGGGGCAGTCTTTCTCACCGAGAAATTCATCTCCGACGATCCGGTGACGCCGGCCGACCTGGACAAGCTCCGCAGGCACGTGCGCAGTTCCCTCAAGGAGGTTTTCGGCGGCGAACGCCTCCAGATCCAGTGCCTCGTCGGCTCAGGCGGGACGATCACCTCCATCGCCGCCATGGCCATGGCCATGCACAACGAGGGGTACGGCTCGGTCCACCGGTACGAGGTGCTCCGTTCCGAGGTGGTACATCTCCTTGCCATGCTCACGCGCAAGGACGTGAAGGCGCGGCGGGAAGTGCCGGGCCTGAACCCCGACCGGGCCGATATAATCGTTGCCGGCATCACGGTGGTGGACGAGCTGATGCGCTTTTTCGACGTCAACCTCCTCCGGGTGAACGAGCGGGGGATCCGGGAAGGGCTGATCATCAAAAGCCTCCGGAAGCACGAACTGTTGGCCGGCGGCGAAGTGACCCTCACCTGGCGGGACTCGGTGCTGGAGTTTGCCCGCTCCTGTCACACCGACGAGGAGCATGCGCTCCATGTGGCACTGCTTGCCCTCCAGATCTTCGATGCCCTCGATCCGGTCTGCAAGATGGGCGAGAGCGGCAGGCGAATGCTGGAGGCGGCCGCCATCCTCCATGACGTCGGCTACTTCATCAACTACTCCAGCCACCACAAGCACTCCTACCATCTGATCCGCCACGCCGACCTTTTCGGCTTCACCCCCCGGGAGCGGGAGATCATCGCCAACGTTGCCCGCTACCACCGCAAGGCCCTTCCCAAAAAGAAGCACGAGGCCTATGTGCGGCTTGCCGAGCCCGACCGGCAGCTCGTCAGCCGCCTTGGCGGCATCCTTCGGCTGGCTGACGGACTCGACCGGCGCAGGAGTGGTGTCGTCTCCGGCGTCAGATGCTCCCTTTCCAGAGGCACGTTCATCGTCAGTCTCGCAAGCTCCGAGGATATCTCGGTGGAGCTCTTCGGGGGCAAGCTCAAGGGAGATCTCCTGGAGGAGGCGTTCAAGACGCGGCTCCTCCTGGCTGCTGAGCCTTCTCTCGCGGCAGTTTCCGCCGCCTGATCCCCTCTTCGTTGTACCCTGGATGTTTCCTCGGTTGATTTCTCCGGCACAATGTTTACGGAAGTGTTGAAAATCTGTAATCGAGCTGTAGTGTTTGGCTGGCAGGATGCGGGGAAAACGAGACAGGAGGTTCAACGATGAACATCATACCGCGTGGAGACTACTATGCCTGGTACTGCGAGTGGTGCGACACGGAAAATCTGACGCTCCAGCAGCGGTTCGCCTCGGGAACCGTGGCGTGCGGCGCCTGTCACAAGCACTTCGTGTCCTGTGACGTGGCAGGAGCGGACAAGGAATATGCCTTGGCCGGTGGTTTCTAGCCCTTTCTCAGGATTTCGAAGACGTAAATCACGATCTCGATGAAGATCAGGATGATGATGATCCACTCGAGACGGGATGCGCGGCGGGCATGGGAGAGGCTCGTGAAGACCTCGGTGATGTCCAGAAGCGTCTCACCCTTGTGCTTGATCTCGTTGTAGCGCTGGTTCAGTTCGAAGAGATTGGCCATGGTCAGGTAAAGCCGGTCCGCTTCAGGGTTCTCCCAGGTGATCTCCGGCTTGTCCAGTACCATGATGGAGGCGATGGACTGGTACTTGTAGGTGAGAACGCCGGCCGCAAGCTTTGCCAGTCCCTTGTCCGAGAGCCCCAGCTTCCCCTGGTCGAGGAGCGCGATCACGTTCTCCATCTCGTCCAGCACCTGGTCAACCCGCTCCTCGATCCGCTCCAGGGCCACGGATTTGGCTATTACGAAGCAGACGATGTCCTCGTAGACCGGGTCGTATTCCGGCATGGCCGCCCAGTCGTTGGTGACGGCGATCTTCTCCACCTCTCCCACCTGCAGTGAGTAGTCGTCCCGGTACTTGATGGCCTGGTGGTCCCGGAACTGGTCGGCGTAGTGCTCCATGCTCCAGAAGAAGGAGCCGATCTCCTCCTCTGTGCAGTTCACGCAGACAACTCCCCCGAAATAATACAGGTAGACCCGCTTGGCGCTCTTCTGGTCGCCGGAGAGGGGCTTGAGGCTCGCCAGGTCGAGAATCATCGGTTCTTCCCAGCGATAGCGCCGGGGGAAGCCGAGGCTTGCCGCAAGGCGGTTCAGGTCCAGCTCCCCCGAGAGGGCATAGGCGGTGAATTCGGTCATGGCGTACCTCCTGACGAAAGGGTACCCTACCGGACGGCGTCGCGCAAACGTCTCTGCTCGGTCTGGACGAAAAAAGGCGCGCCATGGAGGCACGCCTTTGTTATTCCATCAGGGTTGTTTCCGGTTCCTGGTCCCCGATCCCCGGTCCCCGACCTCGCCTCCCTGGATTGCCACCTTGCCGGCTCTTCCGGGCAGTTCTCCCATGGCCAGTTCACAGGAGGGGATTTCTCCCCGTTTTGCCTGTTCCGCCACCTCGCCGAGAGTGACGAATTCGGCCCCCTGGGCGACGAGCCGCTCCAGCAGGTGAACAAAGACGTGGGAGAGCTTTCCCCCTTCGAGTTCCGCATGGATTGTATGCACCGTGAGCCCGGGGCCGATCAGGGAAAGGTAGTGGTCGTTCACGGTTTCGACCGTGATTCCGTTTTCTCCCAGCAGTTCGTCCATGGTGGGAAGGGTGGTCGGTATCTGGAGCGTGGAGAAGCGGCGGCCATCCATGCTCGGGTAAAAGGGGGCGATGCCGCGGCAGTCGCTGCAGTAGGAGAGGAGGAGGGAGTCCTGGATCTCCAGGGAGTCGGGGGAGACGGTCCACCCAGGGGCGGCGGTGGTTTTAGCCCGTCGCCCAAGAATCTCTTCGAAGAGGGCGAAGGCCCGACCCAGCTCCAGGGCGATCATGTTCCGGGGGATCCAGGGGAGCAGATCGTGCCACTTCACGTGGTCCCAGCAGTGAACTCCCGTCTCGTGGCCCCGGCGGACGGTTTCCCGCAGCACCTGGGGCACCTTGTCGGCGATGATGGGTGGAGGAAGGAGGACGCCGTAGAGGAGCGTACGCAGCCCGTACATGGAGGCAGCCCGGATACGGAGCATTTTGCGGAGGAATCCCTTGCGGGTGAAGATGCGTCGGATCGCCTTGCCGGTGTTGTCGGGCCCCATGGAGAAGTAGAAGGTCGCACTGATCCCGAAGCGGTCCAGGATATCCAGGAGCCGCGGCACGCCGTCGCGGGTGCCTATGTGGGTGTCGACGTCGACTTTGATGGCGATAGTTGGAGGCATGAGAATTCATTTATGCCACAAAAGCGCTCTCGATGCCAGGTATATACCGTTTGCTGGCATTCCGTTCGTTCAGGGCTTCTGCCGCCGGATGAGATCGTAGCGCTCAGCGGGGAAGGGGAGCTTCACTCGGATTCGCTGGTTCGGGTGGGCCTCGGTGAGGGGCGTCCCTTCCTGGTCCGTGAAGGTGTCGAGCAGGACGACGGCCTCGCGCATGCCGGCGCCGATGACCTCGACCGTTGCACCCGCCTCGATGTGGTTGCGCACTCCTATGGAGACGCTGCCGTCGGGCAGGGTTTCTTCTACCAGGCCGACCAGTTCGTGGCTCCTGAGGTAGCGGGAGTCGTACTCCTGGTCCAGGTCTTGGGGCTTGCCGAGGAGAAAGCCGGTGGTGTAGCCCCGGTGGCTGATCTTGGCAAGTTCCTCCATCCAGACCGGTTTGAATCGGTAGGATGCCGGGTCGGCGGTGTAGGCGTCGAGGGCGTCCCGGTAGACCCGGACCACGGAGGCCACGTAGTTGATCCCCTTCATCCGTCCCTCGATCTTGAGGGAGTCGACGCCGGCCCCGACCAGTTCCGGGATGTACCGGATCAGGCAGAGATCACGGGAGTTGAAGATGAAGGTTCCCCGTTCGTCCTCCACCACCGGGAAGTACTCTCCTGGCCGGGTCTCCTCCACAAGGGCGTAGCCCCAGCGGCAGGGGTGGGCGCACTCCCCCTTGTTGGCGTTGCGGCCGGTCATGACACTGGAGAGGAGGCAGCGGCCCGAATAGGAGACGCACATGGCGCCGTGGACGAAGACTTCCAACCCGGCGCTGACCCGCTGGCGGGTTTCGACGATCCCCTCCAGGGACATCTCCCGGGCCAGATTGATCCGCCTGATTCCCTGCTCCTGCCAGAAGAGGGCGCTCCGCCAGGTGGTGGTGTTGGCCTGGGTGGAGAGGTGGATCTCCCGCCGGGGCGAGATGCGGCGGATGGTGGCGATGACGCCGGGGTCGGCGGCGATGAGGGCGTCGAAGGGGATCGGCGCTACCTCCTCCAGGTAGCGGTCAAGCTCCGGCAGTTCATTGTTGTCGGGGTAGCTGTTGACCGTGAGGTAGACCTTCACGCCGCGGTCATGGGCATAGGCAACCGCCTCGGCCAGGCCGGTGATGGTGAAGTTGTCGGCGAGGCTGCGCAGGCCGAACTTCGGCCCTCCCAGGTAGACGGCGTCGGCGCCGTAGTGGATGGCTATCTTGAGCTTTTCCATGTTGCCGGCGGGCGCGAGGAGCTCGGGTGTCTTCATGGGACCTCTTGGCATGGTGCGTGCTGTACTGAATCGATCCGGCAAAAAGGGCATGGTGTGGTTATTGCGAACGAATCCCTGCCCAGCCGCCCGAATCCTAGCACATTCGACGGCCCAAGGAAACCCTTCGGGAGCTTTGTCCTTGACAAAAAACGGCACGGACCATTAGTATCCCCAACGATAACCCTGCGTCAGCACGGGAGGTTACCATGAAAAGAATAGGCTCTGTTGGCGCGATGTTAACGCTCCTCGCGCTTCTTGCCGCCGGCCCGGTTCAGGCTGCGTCAGAGGAACCGACAATTTACGTCATCCAGAAGGGTGATACCCTCTGGGGGATTTCGGAGCGGTTCCTGAAAGACCCCTTCTACTGGCCGAATCTCTGGGCCAAGAACCCGACCATCGGCAATCCCCACTTCGTCTATCCCGGCCAGAGGGTCAGGATCTTTCCCGACCGGATCGAGATCGAGCCCCGCACCGCTGCCACTGCCACCGGTGCCCCCGATGCCGGAGCACGTCCCTCCGAAGAGCCGGTGGCCGAGCGGAGCTTCCTCGTGAGCGGCAGTGAGGGCTTCCTGGTGGAGAAGGGGTTCAGGCATGCCGGCCGCATCATCAGCACCAATCAGAATCGGGAGATGGTGGGTGACGACGACATCGTCTATGCCGATATCGGCAGAGTGGACGGCGCCAAGGCGGGGGACCGTTTTTCAATCTACAAGAGGCTCGATCCGGTCAGCCACCCGGTCACCAACGTGATTCTCGGCGAGAAGGTCATTCCCTTGGGCACAGTCCAGTTGACCGAGGTGGAGGAGAAGGTTTCCAAGGCGATCATCACCAGGTCCTACAGGGAGATCGGTTCGGGTTCCTTCCTTCTTCCGTACAAGGAGAAGCGCCGGCAGGTGGCCCTCAAAGCCGCTGAGCGGGATCTGGCGGGCTACATCGTCGAGACCCACACCGGCAACCTTGCCATCGGCGAGGGAGACATCGTCTTCCTGGACCTGGGTAAGCAGCAGGGCCTTGAGCCGGGGCACCTCCTGTATGTCCTGCGCGAGGTGGTTCCCGATCAGCAGTATATAGACGTGCCCGTCGGCCGGCTTCCTCCCGAGGTGATCGGTGCCATTGTCGTGGTACAGACCGGGGAGAATACTTCCACCGCTCTCGTGATCAAGAGCATCGACACCATCTACCGGGGCGACCGGGTAGAGGTGAAGAAGAGCAGATAGTCCCTTCCGCCGGGGGACCGGCAGTGGCCGGCCCCCTGTTTTCGTCTCTGTTCCCATGGATACCTTCTACTGGTTTGCCCTGCGATCGGTCCCCCTGGTGGGGAATGTCCTCTTCAAGAGGCTTCTGGAGCGCTTCGGTTCCCCCGAGGCGGTCTTCCGGGCTGCCGATGCCGAACTCGTCTCCGTCAAGGGGGTGAGCCCCGCCGTCGCAGCGTCGCTGCGGGGGCACGACCCGCGCCCCTTTGCCGAGCGGGAGTGCGACGCAGTCCGTCAATCCGGGGTCCGCGTCGTCACGCTTCTGGACGATGAGTATCCGCCCCTCCTGCGGGAGATCGCTGACCCGCCACCCTATCTCTACGTGAAGGGGAGCCTCGCCGGCCTTGGACGAACCGTGGCCGTGGTCGGCTCCCGCCGTGCCTCCTCCTATGGCCGGACGGTGACGGAGCGGCTGGCGGAGGAGTTGGCCCGGCATGGGGTGACGGTGGTTTCCGGCATGGCGCGCGGTGTCGACACCGCCGCCCACCGGGGTGCGCTCACCGGCAAGGGGCACACGGTGGGCGTTCTCGGCTGCGGGGTTGACGTGGTCTACCCGTCGGAGAACCGTCCGCTGTTCCGGGAGGTGGCCGAGCTTGGGGCGCTGGTTTCCGAATTCCCCCTGGGGACCGGCCCGCTGGCCGAGAATTTCCCCCGCCGCAACCGGATCATCAGCGGCATCTCCCACGGGGTTCTGGTGGTGGAGGCGGCGGAGAAGAGCGGCTCTCTCATCACGGCACGGGTGGCCCTCGACCAGGGTCGCGACGTCTACGCTATCCCTGGAAACATCACCAGCGGCGGCAGCCGGGGGACCAATCGCCTCATCCGTGAGGGAGCCAAGCTCGTGGAGTGCGTGGAGGATATTCTGGAGGAACTCCCCGGCGGCAGGATCGCCCGGCACGTCCCCGTACGGCCGGCACCGGAGCTTCCGCCCGAAGAGGCGGCGGTCCATAGACTGCTGGCGGCCGAGCCGCTCCATATCGACGAGATCATTGCCAAAAGCGCGTTGACAGTGGGGGAGCTTTCCGCTATGTTACTGCGCCTGGAACTCAAGGGAGTGGTAAGTCAGCTTCCCGGCAAGTATTTTTGTGCAAACTGACAGATATAAAGCTCAGTAATCGGAAGAGATCATGCCCCAACATTTAGTCATAGTGGAATCTCCCGCCAAGGCGAAGACCATCGAGAAATTCCTCGGCAAGGACTACCGCGTCATGGCCTCCTACGGCCACGTGCGAGCCTTGCCGAGCAAGCAGGGGTCCGTGGATATCGAGCACGACTTCGAGCCGAAGTATGCCGTCCTCCCCGAGAGCAAGCGGCATGTCGATGCCATCAAGAAGGAGCTGAAGGAGAGCGACAGCCTGCTCCTGGCCACTGACCCCGACCGCGAGGGGGAGGCCATCTCCTGGCATCTGCTGGCGGCCCTCGGCATGGACGGCAAGAAAAAGTCGGTGCCGGTCAAGCGGGTGGTCTTCCATGAGATCACCAAAGACGCCATCATCCACGCCGTGGAGAACCCCCGCGACATCTCCCTGGAGCTGGTGGACGCCCAGCAGGCCCGGTCGATCCTGGACTACCTCGTCGGCTTCAACCTCTCCCCCTTCCTCTGGAAGAAGATCCGCTACGGCCTTTCGGCCGGCCGGGTCCAGTCGGTGGCGCTGCGGCTCATCTGCGAGCGGGAGAAGGAGATCAAGGCGTTCCAGGAGCAGGAGTACTGGACCGTGGCCGCCCAGGTTCGGAACGGCAAGGAGCAGTCGTTCACCGCCAACCTGGTGGAGGCCGAGGGGAAGAAACTCGGCAAGTTCGACATCCCCGACCAAGCGACGGCCGACCGGCTTGTGAAGTCCCTGGAGTCAGGCACCTACACTGTCGACAAGGTGACGAAGAGCGAGCGGAAGCGGAGTCCCGCCCCTCCCTTCACCACCTCCACCCTCCAGCAGGAGGCGGCCCGCAAGCTCGGTTTCTCCGCCAAGAAGACCATGGCCACGGCACAGAAGCTCTACGAGGGGATCGCCATCGACGAGGGGCTCGTCGGTCTCATAACCTACATGCGTACCGACAGCGTGGTCCTCTCCAACCAGGCCCTTGACGAGGCAAAAGAGGTCATCACCTCCCTCTACGGGAAGGAGTATACCCTCCCCAAGCCCCGCTTCTTCAAGAACAAGGCGAAGAACGCCCAGGAAGCCCACGAGGCTATCCGTCCCACGGCCATTGCCAAGACCCCGGCCGAACTGAAAAAGTTCCTCTCCTCCGACCAGTTCAAGCTCTACGACCTGATCTGGAAGCGGACCGTCGCCTGCCAGATGGCCGAGGCGCTCCTGGACCAGACCTCCGTCGATATCGGCGCCGGTGAAGGATACCGCTTCCGGGCCGCCGGCACCGTGATCCGCTTCCCCGGTTTCATGAAGCTCTACATCGAGGGGGTCGACGACCAGACCGAGGAAAAGGAAGGGACTCTGCCAGCCCTGACCGAGGGTGAGTTGCTGAAGCTTCTGAAGCTCCTCCCCGAGCAGCACTTCACCCAGCCGCCGCCGCGCTACACCGAGGCGAGCCTCGTGAAGACCCTGGAGGAGTACGGGATCGGCCGCCCCTCCACCTACGCCTCTATCATGAACACGCTGCTGGAGCGCAAGTACGCCCGGCTCGACAACAAGCGCTTCTTCCCCGAGGATGTGGGGATGGTGGTGAGCGATCTCCTCACCAATCACTTCACCCAGTACGTGGATTACAATTTCACCGCCTACCTGGAGGAGGAACTTGACCAGGTCTCCCGCGGCGATAAACGGTGGAAGCCGCTTCTCCACGAATTCTGGCAGCCATTCAGTTCGCTTCTGAAGCAGAAGGAGGGGGAGGTCAGCAAGTCGGACCTCACCACCGAGGCCACCAACGAGGCCTGCCCCGACTGCGGCAAGCCGCTGGTGGTGAAGCTCGGGAAGCGGGGAAAGTTCATTGCCTGCTCCGGTTACAAGGAGGGGTGCACCTACACTCGCAACATCGAGCAGACCGCCCAGGAGGCCGTCGAGCCGGTCATCTCCGAGGAAAAGTGCGAGAAGTGCGGCAGCCCCATGCTGATCAAGGACGGCCGCTTCGGCAAGTACCTGGCCTGCTCCGCCTATCCTGCCTGCAAGAACATCCAGCCCCTGGTGAAGCCCAAGGGGACCGGCCACACCTGCCCGGAGTGCAAGGAAGGTGAGCTGACGGAGAAGAAGTCCCGCTACGGCAAGATGTTCTACTCCTGCAACCGCTACCCCCAGTGCAAGTTTGCCCTCTGGGACCCCCCCCAGCCGGGACCGTGCCCCAAGTGCGGTTTCCCCCTCCTTGTCAAGAAGGTTTACAAGCGGGAGGGAGAGTTCCTCAAGTGCCCGAAAGAAGGGTGCGATTACAAGCTGGGCGGGAAAGAGAAATAACCTGCCGACGATAACGAGGCGGGGAGCGATCCCCGCCTTTTTTGCAGAATTCAGAAGGAGTTTTCATGCTTCAGGACATGCACGAGCAATGCGACCAGTGTCGCTTCGCCTACGCGCGGATCGACACCGAATGCTGGGGTGAGCAGAGCGCCCGCCGGGTCATGTGCCCCATCTGCGGCTGGACCAAGTACGAGGAGCACGCCTGGAACTTCGCCCTGGCGACGCTGACCAAGCGGAGCGTGATGCAGGGATACGGGGCCTACCGCCTGATTCCGCCGGGAGGGTTCTCCGGTTACAATGCCTTCCATGAGCCCCCTTCGCCGGAGGTGCTCGACCATGTCCGGGAACTGCTCGACAAGGGATGGAAGGGGTATCTGACCCTTTGGGACGAGGAGAAGGGGAAGGCGCGGCTTCTGGCCGGCTCGCCACTCCACAGGTACGATATCCCGGATGGCGGCGGGCAGTCGTGACGGAACGGATAACCATCATCGGTGGCGGCCTGGCCGGCTGCGAGGCGGCATGGCAGGCGGTCAGACGCGGGGTGCCGGTTACCCTGCACGAGATGAAGCCGGGAAGCTATTCTCCGGCCCACCATCTGCCGGGACTGGCGGAGCTCGTCTGCTCCAACTCCCTGCGGGGGGAGTCGCTGGAGAATGCCGTGGGGCTCCTGAAGGTGGAACTCCGGCGTGCCGGGTCCCTCTTCATGACGGCGGCGGACGCCACCCGCGTGCCGGCCGGCGGCGCCCTGGCGGTGGACAGGGAGCTCTTTTCCATCTTTGTCACGGCGAAGATCGAGGAGCATCCCCTCATCACCCTTGTGCGGGAAGAGGTGACGGAGCTGCCGGCGGAGGGGATCGTGGTCGTCGCTTCGGGGCCGCTGACGAGCGACGGGCTTGCGGAACGGCTGAAATCGCTGACCGGGCCGGGGCTCTACTTCTACGACGCCATCGCCCCCATCGTCACCGCCGCGTCCCTCGACATGGCAAAGGTCTTCCGCGCCTCTCGCTACGGTAAGGGTGATGGGGACGATTACCTCAACTGCCCCCTGAACGAAGAGGAGTACGGGCGGTTTGTGGACGAGATCCTCGCCGCCGAGAAGGTGGCGGCCAGGTCGTTCGAAAAGGTGATACACTTCGAGGGGTGCATGCCGGTGGAGGAGATGGCCGAACGCGGCCGCGAGACACTCCGCTTCGGCCCCCTGAAGCCGGTGGGGCTGGTGGACCCACGCACCGGCGCCGAGCCCCATGCCGTGGTGCAACTGCGGGCCGAGAACCGGGAAGGGACAATGTTCAACCTGGTCGGCTTCCAGACGAAGCTGACCTATCCCGAGCAACGGCGGATCTTCCGGATGATCCCGGGGCTGGAGCAGGCCGAGTTCGTCCGCCTCGGCTCCATGCACCGCAACACCTTCATCAACGCGCCGACGCTCCTGGAGCCGACCTTTCAGCTGAAGGGAGACCGCCGGATATTCTTCGCCGGTCAGATCACCGGCGTCGAAGGGTACGTGGAGTCAGCGGGGAGCGGTTTTCTCGCTGGCATCAACGCGGCGCGAGCCCTACGGGGTGAGGAGCCGGTGGTGCCGCCGCCGGTCACCGCCCTGGGTGCGCTGGTTTCGCACATAACCACGGCGCCGGCGAAGCACTTCCAGCCCATGAACGTCAACTACGGACTCTTCCCGCCGCTGGAGGGAAAAGTGAAAAAAAAGGATCGGCGGGGACTGCTGGCGGAGCGGGCGTTGACGGAACTGACCAATTGGTTGAAATTACTGTAGGGGCGCAATTTCATTGCGCCCAGGGCGTGATGAATCACGCCCCTACGGAGGAACCCCATGAACGACAAGGAAAAACAGGAAATATCCCTCATTGGCAGGCTCCTCTCCATGGAGGTGCTCCTCTGCCTCATGGGGGTCGCCTCCCTCGTCTCCGGGATCATTACCGGCGAGGTAATGCAGCTCTTCTGGGGGGGGATGATCATCGTCGGTTCCATTGTCCTCCATTTCGTCCGTAAGCGGGACTGGAAGAAGCACTGGGAGGAGCAGGAAGCGATGCGCCTCCGGTACGAAGAGCGGTTGAAGGCGGAGAAGGAGAGAAACGATGCGGGAAAACAGTAGGATCGTCCTGGCGTCGGCGTCACCCCGGCGGCTGGAGCTGCTGGCCTCGGCCGGCGTGGAGTTCGATGTCTTTGCCAGCGATATCCCCGAGGAGTCCATTCCCGGCGAGTCTCCGGCCGATTTCGCCCTGCGCCTGGCGCGGGACAAGGCGGTGGCCACGGCGGCCCGGACTGAGGGACGCTGGTTCATCGGTGCCGACACCATCGTGGTCTGCGGCGGCGAGATCATGGGGAAGCCTGCTGATGAGGCCGATGCCGTGCGGATGCTGAAGAAGCTCTCCGGCGTCGCCCACGAGGTGATCACCGCCTACGCCATCTACGACAGGGAGCGGGACGGTCTCATCTGTAAACCGGTCGTGACGAAGGTATTCTTCAAGAGCCTGCGCGACGACGAGATCGCCGCCTACGTGGCCACCGGCTGTCCCCTGGACAAGGCCGGCGCTTACGCCATCCAGGGGGGCGCGGCCCACATGGTGGAGCGGATCGACGGCTCCTACACCAACGTGGTGGGACTGCCGCTCTGCGAGGTGGTGGAGGATCTGCGGGTGCTGGGGGCACTGTAACGGTCATGTCGATAGCCGATAATCTCACCCATATCCGTGCCCGGATCGCCGCCGCGGCCCGCCGTGCCGGCCGCGAACCGGCGGATGTGCGGCTCGTGGCGGTTTCGAAGACCAAACCGGCGGAAGCCGTTGACGAGGCGGCCCGGGCGGGTCAGCTCATCTTCGGGGAGAACTACGTGCAGGAATTCACTGCCAAGGCAGGTGCGGTAAGCGAACCGGTGGAGTGGCATTTCATCGGCGGGCTCCAGAGCAACAAGGTCAAGTATCTGGCCGGTCTCGTCGCCATGATTCACTCGGTGGACCGCCTCTCCCTCGCCGAGGAGATCGACCGCCAGTGGGGGCGAGTCGGCGCAGTCTGCGACGTGCTCGTTCAGGTGAATATCGCCGGGGAGGAGACCAAATCCGGCACATCCTCCTCCGCGCTCGTGGAGCTGGTAAGGCGTGTGGCGGCGCTTCCCAACCTGCGCGTCAAAGGTCTGATGACCATGCCTCCCTTCTTCGATGACCCGGAAGGGGCTCGTCCCTACTTCCGGGAGCTGAAGCGGCTTGCCGGTATCGTCGCCGCGGAAGTCATACCGAACGTGGCCATGGATGAGCTCTCCATGGGGATGTCGGGGGACTTCGAGGCAGCCGTCGAGGAGGGGGCGACCCTCGTCAGGGTCGGCACCGCTGTTTTCGGTGAGCGAGAGTACCGGCGGCAGTAATTCCAGTGATGTGATTCCCTTGACTCGGAACGTGCTGCCCCTGTTCACCCATAACTAGGCTGAGGTGTTAGGGTTTCATGAAATTCCCGCTTTTCATTGTTGCAATCTTCGTCATGCTTTTACCTGCCGTCGTGTCTGCCGAAACCCTGCCGATGAGCGTCCCGATTCTCCTCTACCATCGCTTCGGCCCCACCGTGGCCGACGGCATGACCATCACCACGCCGGTCTTAGAGCAGCACCTGAAATATCTCAAGGAGAACGGCTACAGGGTTATTCCCCTCCGGCAACTGGTCGACTTTTACCTGAAGAAGGGGCCTGCGCCGGCGCCGAAGTCGGTGGTGATCGTGGAGGACGACGCCCACAAGTCGGTCTACTCCGACATGCTGCCGCTGGTCAAAAAGTACAATGTGCCGGTGACGGTGTTCATCTATCCTTCGGCCATCTCCAACGCCAAGTACGCCCTGACCTGGGAGCAGCTCCGGGAGCTCAAGAAGACCGGGCTCTTCGACTTCCAGTCCCACACCTACTGGCACCCGAACTTCAAGAAAGAGCGCCGGAAGCTGCCGCCGGCGGAGTTCGAGAAACTGGTGAATACCCAGCTCAGGAAGTCGAAAGACAGGATCGAGAAGGAGCTTGGCGGGAAGGTCGACCTCCTTGCCTGGCCCTTTGGCATCTACGACGATCATCTCCTGAAAAGGGCCACCGAGGCTGGCTACGTGGCCACCTTCACCATCGAGCGCCACCATGCCACCCCGGCGGACAGCGTCACGAAGCTCCCCCGCTATCTCCTCATCAACGCCGACCAGGGGAAGGCATTCGCCCAAATCCTGGCCGGAAGCGGACCGAAGCGCAATGTCGTCTACTGACCCTCCCAGGAAGCATCCCTGTCCCGACTGCCGCTTCTGCCAGTGGTGCGGGGATGACCGTTGTTCGCTCTGCCTGGGGAAGGGTGGGGGGCGGAAGAAGCTGTCGCTGGAAGAGCAGATCGCCCTCTACGAAGCGGTGAATAGCAGTGCCGGTGATGGGGGTGGATGCTGCAATGGTCTAAAGAAAGCCGACCGGTGAGCTGAACGTGGAGTGGTGATTCGCTGCCGGGCTGAAAACGGAAAAAGGCCGGGAACGATGGACGTGTCGTTGCCCGGCCTTCGTGCGTGGTGAGGGCTACTTCTTTCCCAACGCCGCCGAGCGGTCGGTGGCGGCATCCACCGCGGCGATGACAGCGTTGCGGAAGCCTTCGCGCTCCAGTGCCGCGAGACCGGCAATGGTGGTGCCGCCGGGGGAGGTGACCTTGTCCCGGAGCACCGCCGGATGGTCGCCGGTCTCCTGAACCAGCTTCGCCGCGCCGAGGACCGTCTGGACCGCGAGCCGCGTGGCCGCGTCCCGGGGGAGGCCGTTCTTGACCCCGGCGTCGGAGAGGGACTCGATGAAGGTGAAGACGTAGGCGGGGCCGCTGCCGGAGAGGCCGGTGACGGCGTCCATGAGCTTTTCGTCCACCACGCAGGTGGTCCCGACGAGGTCGAAGATCTGCCTTGTGAAGACAAGGTCATCGTCCGAGGCGTTTGATCCCCTGCTGAGGGCCGACGCCCCTTCCAGCACCAGGGCCGGGGTGTTGGGCATGACCCGGACCACCCGGACCGGGGCGCCGGACGTCTCCTCGATGGCCGCCGCGGTCACACCGGCCATGATGGATACCAGGAGCTTTCCGGTCAGGGCAGGCGCACCCAGGCTGGCGACCACCTCCCTGAACATCTGGGGCTTCACGGAGAGCACCACCGCGTCTGCGCCGGTCACGGCATCGGCGTTGGCGGCGCGGACCCCCACACCGTAGCGGCCCTGCAGGAACTCCCGCCGCTGGGCCTCCGGCTCCGCCACCACGATTGACGTCGCCGGCATTCCCCCGGCCAGCAATCCCCTGATGATCGCCTCCGCCATGTTTCCTCCGCCAATGAACCCCAGTGTGCGTCCTTCCAGCATAGCAATCCTCCCTGAATAATCGTTCCCTTGGTAATACGGGTGGAGCCTGGAAAAGTCAATACGGATGATGCCGGTGACGGTCGTGTTACAGCTGTTTTGCGGAAATAATAAGGGCGTTAAAAAGTCGTTGACACCCTGTTTTCTTTGTATTATAACCCTCCCGTCGTGTGCGCTAGTTTAAACAGAAAGTTTACAAATGCTAAACTCGCCGTTTGACAGAAAGTTTAGAATGGCTAAACTTGCGATATGGCAAAAAGTTTAGCATGTCTAAACAGGAGGTTTGCTTGAAGATCGGCGAACGGTTAAAGCGTCTCAGGATGGTTAACTCCCTTACCCAGAAAGAGCTGGCGAGCCGCGCTGACCTGACCAAAGGGTACATATCCCAGCTGGAAAATGACGGCACCTCGCCGTCCATCGCGACCCTCAAGGATATCCTTGATGTCTTCGGGGTCAGCATGCAGGAGTTCTTCAGCGAGCCCACCGGCGCGGATGTGGTTTTCGGCGCCGATTCCCGCGTGCAGCCGACGGACGATGACGCCGCCATCCGGGTGGAACTTCTCGTTCCCGGCGCCCAGAACCGTGAGATGGACCCGGCGCTGGTGACCCTGGCCCCCGGCGAGGAGATGGACGAGCAGAATTTTCATGAGGGGGAGGAATTCGGCTTCGTCCTCCTCGGCAAGATCCAGCTCCGGCTGGACGACAAGGTCTACACGGTGAAGAAGGACGAGTGCTTCTACTTCACCTCGGACAAGCGGCACGCCGTGAAGAACATCGGCAAGGGGCCGGCGAAGATATTATGGGTCGTAACCCCGCCTACGTTTGATTACTGAAATCAACCAAATCCGCCACAGAGCCACAGAGGCACGGAGAAATTCAGATTACATCGCTGTTCCCTGAGTCTCTGTGTCTCAGTGGCAGGTTTTGTTCGTAAAGGAGAAATGTCATGAGCAAGGTACTGATAATCGGAGCAGGCGGCGTCGGCCAGGTCGTTGCCCACAAGTGCGCCCAGCGCAGGGACATCTTCAGCGAGATCACCCTCGCGTCCCGGACCAAGTCCAAGTGCGATGCCATTGCCGCCCAGTTGAGTGGAAGCATCAACACTGCCCAGGTGGATGCTGACAACGTCCCCGAGTTGGTGGCGCTCATCAAGAAGGAGCAGCCGAAACTCGTCATCAACGTGGCCCTGCCGTACCAGGACCTGACTATCATGGACGCCTGCCTGGAGACCGGGGTCGACTATCTCGACACCGCCAACTACGAGCCCCTGGACACCGCCAAGTTTGAGTACTCCTGGCAGTGGGCCTACCAGGACCGCTTCAAGAACGCGGGGCTCATGGCGCTGCTCGGTTCCGGTTTCGATCCCGGTGTCACCAACGTCTACACCGCCCTGGCCGCCAAGAAGTACCTGGACGAGGTGCAGGAGATCGACATCATCGACGCCAACGCGGGGAGCCACGGCCAGCCCTTCGCCACCAACTTCAACCCGGAGATCAACATCCGCGAAGTGACCGCCGTTTGCCGTCACTGGGAGAACGGCCAGTTCGTGGAGACGCCGCCCCTTTCCACCAAGCGGGTCTTCGATTTTCCCGACGGCATTGGCCCCATGAACATCTACCGCCTCTATCACGAGGAGATGGAGTCCATCGTCAAGCACATACCGACCATCAAGAAGGCCCAGTTCTGGATGACCTTCTCGGACAACTACCTGAAGCACCTGGAAGTGCTGCAGAATGTCGGCATGACCCGTATCGACGAAGTGGAGTTCCAGGGCCAGAAGATCGTCCCGATCCAGTTCCTGAAGGCGCTCCTCCCCGACCCGGGCAGCCTGGGTCCTCTCACCAAGGGGAAGACCTGCATCGGCGTCATCGCCCGGGGCCTTAAGGACGGCAAGCGGAAGCAGGTCTACATCTACAACATCTGTGACCACGAAGCCTGCTACAAGGAAGTCCAGTCCCAGGCCATCAGCTACACCACCGGCGTTCCTGCGGTGGTCGGCGCCATCATGATGCTGACCGGGAAGTGGCATGCTCCGGGCGTCTGGAACATGGAGCAGTTCGATCCGGAGCTCTTCCTTGAAGTCCTCGGGCCCATGGGACTGCCCGAAGTGGTCGTCGAAGGGGAGTGGCCGGAATTATAGAGTCTAAATGCGGGCGAGGCACCGCCTCGCCCTATTCAGGGGGCGGAAACATTGACCGGCATCGACATCGAAATAATCCTGAAGCTCGCCCCGTCCCCCGCTTACGTGGTTGACCTTGGGCGGCTGCGCCACAACCTGGCCATTCTGGACGAGGTGCAGCGCAGAAGCGGCGCCAAGATCCTCATGGCCCTGAAGGCATTCGCCATGTGGAGCGTCTTCCCGATCATCCGGGAGACCCTCCACGGGGTCTGCGCCAGTTCGCCCTGGGAGGCGCGGCTGGGGCGCGAGGAGTTCGGTCGCGAGGTCCACAGCTTTGCCGCCGCCTTCAAGGAGAGCGACGTGGTGGAGCTGCTTTCCACCTCCAACCACCTGGTCTTCAACTCTTTCAACCAGCTGGAGCGGTTCCGCCCCCTGTGGGAGAAGGAGCGGGGGAGGGTGTCGGTGGGGCTTCGCGTCAACCCCGAGCACTCTGAGGGTCACACCGCCATCTACGACCCCTGCGCGCCGAAGTCGCGCCTCGGTATCCCCGGGCGGGAGTTCGCCCTTCGACTCCGCTCAGGGGACGAGGGAGGATTCCGGAGCGGAGACACAGGTGGGTTCCTGAGCGGAGTCGAAGGACTCCACTTCCACACCCTCTGCGAGCAGCTCTTCGAGCCGCTGGAGCGGACTGCGAAGGCCTTCGAGGAGAAGTTCGGCGCGTTCCTCCACAGCATGAAGTGGCTGAACCTCGGTGGTGGGCACCACATCACCCGCGAGGGGTACGACATCGACGCCCTGGTTGAGCTCATCACCTACTTCAAGGGGAAGTACGGCGTGGAGGTCTACCTGGAGCCGGGGGAGGCCATCGCCATCGGCACCGGAATCCTGGTGGGCGAGGTTCTGGACGTGGTGCATAACGAGGTGGATATCGCCATCCTCGATGTCTCCGCCACCTGCCACATGCCCGACGTGCTGGAGATGCCGTACCGTCCCGGGATCACCGGCGGTTTCGACCCCGGCGTGAAGGCCCATACCTACCGCCTCGGCGGGCCGTCGTGCCTGGCTGGAGACGTCATCGGCGACTGGTCCTTCGAGAAGCCGCTGAAGCCGGGCGACCGGCTGGCCTTCGAGGACATGTCCCACTACACCATGGTGAAGACCACGACCTTCAACGGCATCCAGCATCCGGCCATCTGCACCTTCGAGCCGGAGACCGGCGAGCTGCGGGTGGTGCGCACTTTTGGATACGAGGACTTCAGGAGCCGGCTTTCCTGATTTTCGATTAAAAGCTTCAACCACCGAGGACCCAGAGGAACACGGAGGAAAACACAAATTCTGTTTAAAGGTTCTTTTGTGAAGCATGCTTCAGTTTGAACCTGTAATACGAATTTACCGGATCCGGCTTTTCTGGTTTTCCTTTGTGACCCTCCGTGTTCTCTGTGGTTAGTGCTTTTTTATGAGTTTATTAAGGAAATGAATCCCGCTGAAGGGTGGTAAGCAACTATGGAACGCTGGTCGATCAACGAATCCGCAAAAGTTTACAACATCAACAACTGGGGAGCCGATCTCTTCTCCATCAACAAGAAGGGGAACGTCTGCGTCCACCCATCCCCCACCTCGAAGCACTCCATCGACCTGCGGGCGCTGGTGGACGACCTCATCAAGCGCAAGATCAAGCCCCCCATCCTCCTCCGGTTCATGGACATCCTCCAGGGACGGATCGCCTCCATCAACCGCGTGTTCAAGAACGCCATCGAGGAGAACGATTATCCGGCAAAATACCAGACCTTCTACCCCATCAAGGTGAACCAGCAGCGACAGGTGGTGGAGGCCATCGCCAAGTTCGGCAAGCGGTATAACATAGGCCTCGAGGTTGGTTCCAAGCCGGAACTGGTGATAGGACTCTCCTTTGCCACGGGGAATGGCATACCGATCATCTGCAACGGCTACAAGGACAACGAGTACATCGAGACGGTTCTCTACGCCACCAAGATCGGCTACGACATCACCATCGTGGTGGAAAAGATGTTCGAGCTGGAGAAGATCATCGCCCTCTCCAAGAAGACCGGCATCCGGCCCAAGCTCGGGATCAGGGTGAAGCTCTCCTCCAAGGGGACGGGGAAATGGGCCACCTCCGGCGGCGAGGACGCCAAGTTCGGCCTCCGGATGTCGGAGATCATCGCTGCCATCAACGTGCTGCAAAGGAACGACCTCCTCGACAACGTGAAGCTCCTCCACTTCCACATCGGAAGCCAGATCACCAAGATCGACAAGATAAAGACCGCCCTCATCGAGGGGACCCGCATCTACACCGAGATGAAGAAGCTCGGGGTCGGCATCGAGTTCCTCGATATCGGCGGCGGCCTGGGGGTCGATTACGACGGCTCCAAGTCCAGCTACTTCTCCAGCGTCAACTACTCCATCGAGGAGTACGCCAACGACGTCATCTACCAGATAAAGAACATTTGCGACGACGCCGGGGTGGAGTGCCCTAACATCATCTCCGAGTCGGGACGGGCCACGGTTGCCCACTACTCGGTGCTGGTGACCAATGCCCTGAACACCAATACCCAGAACCTCATGCCCGATTTCGAGGAGACCCTCAACGGGACCGAGAAGCTGGCGCCGACGGTCAAGAAGTTGGTGGACATCTACAAGAGCATCGACCGCTACTCCCTGCGGGAGGACTACCACGACACGGTCCAGCTCATCAACGAGGCGGTCAGCCTCTTCAACCTGGGGTACCTGACCCTCAGCGAACGGGCCATGGCTGAATGGCTCCACGGCAAGATCCTGCGCAAGATCAACGGCATCGTGGAGAAGATCAAGCCGATTCCCGAAGAGCTCCAGAACTTCCAGCTGAGCCTGCGGCAGACCTACTTCGCCAACTTCTCGCTGTTCCAGTCGATTCCCGACTCCTGGGCCATCGACCAGCTCTTCCCCATCGTGCCGATCCAGCGGCTCAACCAGAAGCCGGACGTCATGGCCTCCGTCGCCGACATCACCTGCGACTCCGACGGCGAGATCACCAGCTTCGTCGGCGAGAACGGGCGGACCAAGTACCTGCCGCTCCACAGGATCCGCAAGGATGAGGACTACTTCATCGGCTTTTTCCTGATCGGCGCCTACCAGGAGATCCTGGGGGACATGCACAACCTGTTCGGCGACACCAACGCCGTCCACGTCACCTTCAACAAGAAGACCGGCTACAAGATCGACACTGTCATCAACGGCGACGCCACCTGGGAGAGTCTCAAGTACGTTCAGTACAAGGGGCCGGAGATCCTCAAGCACGTCCGCGACAACCTGGAAAAGGACGTGGCCCTGCGCAAGATTTCCATCGAGGAGAGCAGCCACTTCCTGGAACTGCTGGACCGGACGCTTCTGGGGTACACCTATCTGGGGGAATAGCCGGCATGGATCACGACTAGAAAAGGGTATGGCACGTCGATGCTGGTAACCATGGGTCGCGGAATACTGAATATGGCATTCTGGAGCAGGGCACTTGCAGTGCTGCTGCTCTGTCTCCTTGCCGGCTGTTCAGCTGTCGGTCACGGCAGCAGGGCCAAAGCCCTGGCGGCGCTGGCAGAGGTGAGGGCCAAGGGGGCCAGGGAGGCATCGCCCTGCGAACTCCGGAGCATCGAAGATGCCGTGGCGAAGGGGGAGTTGGTGCTGCAGCGGGATGGCGCGGCCAGCGCCGACCCGTGGTTCAGCCTGGCCTATCAGAAGGGGAGACTCCTATCCTCGCGGCTCGAAAATGACGATGACGACGATGACAACCAGCCGTGCGAGAGCCCATCTGTCGTCGAGATTGCCCCCCCTGTCACGGTGCCGCCTGCCTCTGCACTCCTGCCCGTCCTCCCCCCGAAACCCGAGCCGGAGTTGCCCGTTACCGCTCCTCCCTCCCGCCTGCCGGTTGCGGAAACTGTCATCGACCGGCAGCAGCCCCCGCAGTCCGACGTAACGTCACCTCCGCAGAAAGCGTCAAGAATGATCGGTGAGGTGTTCGACTACTCCGTCAAGTCGCGGGAAACCCTTCGGCTCATTGGCGCCAAACTGGGGGTCAGCTGGCGCCAGTTGGCAAAACTCAACGGTATTGATCCGAACAAGCCCCTCAGGGCGGGCCAGATCCTCAAGGTGGACACCCGCAGAATCGTTCCCAAGGAACTCGACGAGGGGATCGTCATCAATATTCCCGATCGCACCCTCTACTTCTTCAAGGGGGGCGAACTGCAAAAGGCCATTCCGGTCGCCGTCGGCAAGCCGAAGAAGCGCGACGTCGAGGAACAGAAGGTCTGGCACACTCCCACGGGGCGCTTCAGGATCGTTGCCAAGGAAAAAGACCCCACCTGGCGGGTGCCTCCGTCCATACAGAAAGAAATGGAAGCGCAGGGGAGGCACGTGCTCACCGAGGTGCCGCCGGGTGATAAGAACCCCTTGGGCAAATACGCCATGAGGACTTCCATTCCGGGTATCCTCATCCACAGCACCAACAGCCCCGAATCCGTCTACACGTTCAGCAGCCACGGCTGTGTGCGGGTGTTCCCGGACTACATGGAGGAGTTCTTCGGCGTTGTGGAGGTGAATACCCCTGGAGAGATAATCTACAAGCCGGTCAAGGTCACCGTGACTCCCGAGGGGCGCGTTCTCCTGGAAATCCACCCCGACATCTACGAGAAGATTGCCAGCATCGATGCCGAGGTGACGGGGGCCATCAGGCGGAACAGCGCCGAGACCCGAGTGGACTGGGAAAAGGTCCGCCTTGCCCTGAAGCGGAGAACGGGTATCCCCGAGGATGTGACGATTTAGCGGTGTCTGAAAAGATGCACAGAGCCCTTGAACAGCCGGTGCCGGAACGTCAAGGGCTTTTTTGCGAGGAGAAGTTGTCCAGGCTTGGTCCAGTGGGTTCCGCACCTGCGTACTCCCTTGTTCTGAGGTTCCAGACTTGCTGAGTCTAAACGTGAAATGAGAGGCCCATGCACGTTCGCTTCATGCAACTTGTTGATTTCTGGGTAGGCGTACCCCTCTGTGCGGCCCTGAGCATAGCTAGCTCCATCATTTCGCTTTTCCGTTCTCCGACACCAATCCCTCCGCGCAAGGTACTCTTCATCGAGTTGAGCGAGATGGGGAGTGCGATCCTATCCTACTCGGCACTGGTTAAAGCACAGAAACTCGCCGGCGGAGCAGTTCCCTATTTCCTCATCTTCCGGCGCAACCGCGAGAGTTGCGAGATCCTGAACTTCCTTCCCAATGATCGGATATTGGTGATTAACGACAGGTCCTTTCCCGAGTTTGCCTTCAGTGCGTTCCGAACCTTGCTCCGCCTCCGTGCAGAGCGATTCGACACGGTCATTGATCTGGAACTTTTCTCCCGCTTCACGGCCATACTCACCTTTCTGAGCGGCGCCGCCAATCGCATCGGCTTTCACCGCCATACCTGGGAGGGGCTGTATCGTGGCAATTTCCTGACCCACAGGGTGAACTACAATCCGCACCAGCACATCTCTCTCAGTTTTCTCGCCCTCGTCAGCGCGCTCGAAGCCCCCCACGATGAAGTGCCGATGGTGAAGCGTGATGTGCGCTCTGACCTTGTTCCACTGCCTCAACGGGTGGCTTCCCCTGCCGAGAAGGAGCCTATCTGGACGCTGCTCCAATCATTGAACGCAAGGATCACCCCCCGCAGCACGCTGCTGCTGTTCAACCCTGACCCAGGCGATCAGCTGCCGATCCGTGGCTGGCCAGAGGAGCGCTTTGCTGAGGTGGCCTCTGCGCTGCTTGAAAAATACCCGGATTCGTTCGCCGCAATCATCGGCCTCTCTGGTTCGAAGCCGTACGCCGACCGATTCATGCAGCACGTCGGCGGAGACCGATGCGTTGATCTCTCCGGACAAACCAGGAGTATCGCCGAGCTTCTCGTAGTGTTCGACTGCGCAGCGCTCCTCGTCACGAACGATAGTGGCCCGGTGCACTTTGCATCACTGTGCAATCTCCCCACCGTGGTACTCTTTGGTCCTGAAACACCCGCGCTCTACGGCCCGCTGGGCGGCCGTGCCATCACGCTCTTTTCACACTTTGCCTGCAGCCCCTGCCTTTCGGCGCTCAATCACCGCCACACGTGGTGCCATGACAGCAAGTGCCTCAAGGCTATATCCACCGAGGAGGTCGTTGACGCGTGCCGGCAGGCTCTCAGCTTCCTTGGTATCACGGGCACCCGACCTCATGCTTCCCTGAGAGTGCTTAATGACAGCAAATACCGCTGACGTGATCCACGGCTCCCCGACAGCCCAATCTCAACTCCCTTCAGAAAGGGGCACACGGCAGCGATGGCGCGGAGTTGTGGCGGCGGTGACCGTCGATATTCTCGTTTGGTTCGTTCTGTGGCGTGTGGCGATTCCTGGGGAAGAGGCCCAGACAGTCAGCATGCTCGTGGCGACACTGCCATGGTTCCTCGTAGCTGCGGCACGAGAATATGCGGGCCTGCCGCGCAAACTACCCAAGGCAGACTACTTCTACCTCGTCACCCTCATGATTACGCTCGCGTGCGTCCGAGGTGGTGCGTTCGCCCTGCTGACACGGTGCTTCGCACTGCCGTCCGGACTTGTCATCGCGCTACTCTCTCTGATGGGAATGGTCACAGCCTTCTGGAGCATGCGGGGGTGGGCCACGCTCTCCCCTGTCCGGCACGAGAATCCCGCGGCGTGGTGGCCCCGCGTTGCCTGGGCAGGCGTGGCGCTCTTCTTCGTACTGCGACTCCTTTTTCTCGGCCACCCCGAGCTCATTCCCGAGGAGGCCTACTACTGGCTCTATGCAAAGCACCTTGCCCTGGGCTACCTCGATCATCCTCCCATGGTTGCGTGGCTCATTGCAGGGGGGACGCGCATCTTTGGCGAAAACGAGTTCGGGGTGCGGATCGGAGCACTGCTCTGCTGGATTGTGACAGCCTACTACGTGTGGCGTCTCGCCGATGAGATGTTCGACCGGTCGACAGCTTCAGTGGCGGTGTTGCTCTGCTCGGCGCTGCCGTTTTTCTTTGGCGTAGGCCTGACGACTGCTCCGGACTCTTTCCTGGTAGCGGCATGGTGCGGGGCGCTCTACTACCTGCGCCGCGCGACTCTCTATGGCGAGGGGAACGCATGGCTTGCGATGGGGGTGGCGGTCGGTTTTGGACTGCTCTCGAAGTACTCCATCGTGCTCATTGGTGGCACTGCCGCGATTATGGTCCTGGTGCACGCGCCGGCACGAAGATGGCTGGTGCGGCCGCATCTCTATATCGGCGCGCTGATGGCAGTTGCCCTGTTCGCGCCGGTCATTTACTGGAATGCAACCCACGACTGGGCCTCTTTTGCCTTTCAGGGCTCACGCCGCTTCGAGATGCCCAGTCACTTTTCGGTCCACGACTACCTGCTTGATATCGTGGTACTCCTCACTCCCGTGGGCTTGCTCGGGGTGCTCGATTTCATGTCCACAAGGATGCGCGTGCGAGATGGGGCCGGGGTCCCGCACAGGCCGGGAGATCGGCTCTTCGTAGCTGCCGGTATGTTTGTCCCCTTTGCCGTCTTTCTGCTCTACAGCATCAAGCACAAGACCAAGCTCAACTGGAGTGGTCCAGCGTATATCGTGCTGTTGCCATGCCTTGCCTCCCAACTCCTGGTCATGCGAGAGACCATGCGCTCACGGCTGGGCAGGTTCGTTGCCATCGCGTGGGCGCCCACCCTTGCTATCCTTGCCGTGCTCTATGGAGTGATACTGCTCTACTTCGGCATCGGCATTCCGGGGCTTGGCTACAGCGAGTACTCGCGCCGTTTTGTCGGGTGGAAGAATCTCACGGCGCAGGTGGTGACCCTCGCTGATCAGAAGGAAAAGACCACCGGTGAACGGCCCTTGATCGTCGCCCTCGATAAGCACACTATTGCCAGCGAGCTCCTCTTCTACTCAGCCGCTTTCAACCGTTCCCCCGGCGTGCCCGAGGAGCAGATCACCAGTCGGAACATATTTGGTCGAGATGCGTTGATGTTTAACTTCTGGGACCGCGAACTGAAACCCGCCCAGCGCTCCTTCATCCTCGTGGCGCAAAGCGAAAACGATCTGCGCGATGCTTCTGTTACACCGTTCTTCGATCAGTTCGGTGAGATCACTCCCCTCACTCCCCGGCGCAATGGCCGGGATGCGGGGCGCTATTTCTACCGCTTCGCACAGGGGTATCGGCCGGACGTGCTGCGCAGCGGGGCGAAGTGAGGCGGGGGGATGCGGACCCGCTGACCGGTTCACCACGAAAAACAACACAGTGACAAGGAGAATGTCTTCATGATGCGTTATGTGGTGCTTGCTACGTTACTGGTTGTGTTTCTTGCAGGATGTGCCTCAAAGGCCCTGCCCCCGGTTTCCGTGAAGATCCCTACCAGGGCCATTGATTACCAGAAGGAGGTCAAGCCGGTTCTCGACAAGCGCTGCACCGTTTGCCACTCCTGTTACAACTCACCCTGCCAGCTCAAGCTCGACTCTTTCGAGGGGGCGGATCGGGGGGCCACGAAAAGGGCCATTTACAATGCCTCGCGGCTCAGGTCCATGGATCCTACCCGACTCTTTACCGATGCCCAGACGACAAAGGAGTGGCGGAAGAAGGAATTCTTCAGCGTTACGGAGAGTACCGTGTCGGATGGGTTGAATGACTCGATCATGATCCAGATGCTGTCCCACAAGATGAAAAACCCGAAGAGCGTGGGGGAATACCGTCCCGAGACGGACGATCTGACCTGCGCGGAGAACCGCGAGGAACTCGGCGGGTATCTGGAAAAGCACCCGAACCGCGGCATGCCGTTCGGGTTTCCTCCGCTCAAGCAGGAGGAGTTCGAGATCGTCGCCGGGTGGCTGGTCCAGGGGGCGAAGGGGCCCGATGCCGCCCAGCAGCAGGCCCTTGAAACGCCGAAAGCGGCCGACGCAGCCGCTATCCAGCAGTGGGAAGAATTTCTGAACCAGGATGACGCCAAGCATGGGATGACGGCGCGTTATCTCTACGAGCATCTGTTCCTTGCCCATCTGAAATTCGGGACGTCGACCAACGAATTCTATGAACTGGTCCGATCCAGGACCGCGCCAGGCCAGCCCATCGATCTCATCCCCTCCGTTCGCCCCTATGACGACCCGGGCGTTGCGCGAGTCTACTATAGACTCAGAAAAATCCATTCCACCATCGTCCACAAGACCCATATGGTTGTCGAGTTCGATGACGCCATGATGCGGCGCGTCAAGGAGCTTTTCATCCAGCCGGAGTGGCTGAAGCCCCCGCACCAGGTCGGGTATGACCCGAAACTGAGCGCCAATCCCTTTGTGGCGTTCGAGCAGATCCCGCCCCGCTCGCGGTACCAGTTCCTGCTGGACAATGCGCTCTACATGATCATGACCTTCATTCACGGACCGGTCTGCAAGGGGCAGATAGCCCTGAACGTGATCGATGACCATTTCTGGGTCATGTTCCTGGACCCGGACCATGATCTGAGTGTCACGTATCCGGCGTTTCTGAAGCTGCACAGCGACAAGCTCAGGATGCCCATCGAAAGGGGGAGCGACCTGCGCCTCTTCTCGGCACTCACCGACGAGCACCGCAAGGCGGCGGTTGAGTTCTACAAGGCCCGCCAGGACTTTTACACGACACTTAACTACGCCGGCCTCGGGTATGAGTCCATCTGGAAGGGGAATGGCGCCGCGGATGCGCCGCTGCTGACGATCTATCGCCATTTTGACAGCGCGTCCGTCCACAAGGGTGCGTTGGGAAAACTCCCGAAGACCATGTGGGTTATCGACTATCCCCTCTTCGAGCGGATCTATTACGCGCTGGTTGCCGGATTCGACATCTACGGCAATGCGGGCCACCAACTGGCCATCCGCCTTTACATGGATGCACTGCGCGTTGAGGGGGAGAGCTATTTCCTCGATTATCTCCCTCCCCAGCGGCGGCAGGAGATTATGCAGTCCTGGTACAAGAATGCGGATCTCAAGAAAATGAATTACTATCCGTCCGCGCTGCCGGCGAAAATACCCTTTGTCACGGACGATCCGAAACGTGAGTTCGTGGAGCATATAGTGGACAGCCATCTTCTGCCGGCGACGAAGATCACCTTTGATCCGTTGAATTACCTGCGGGCGGGGGCCGCGTATCCCTCCCTGCCCAAGAAGTATGAGACGGACGGTGACTACAGGACGGCGCTTCGCTCCCTTTCCCGCCCGGGGATGCCGTTTGTGGCACTGATCAACGACTACAACGCGAATCTTGCCTTCCTGAGAATTCGTCTGAAGAACGGCAAGGATAGTGCCGGTTCGCTGGTGGTAAATCGCTGGCATGACAATGTGGCCTTCCTGATCAAGGAGGATGCCCGGCTCGATCCGTCCAAGGACAGTGTTGACTTCATCCCGGGACTTATAGGTTCCTACCCGAACTACTTCTTTGATGTCCGGGAAGAGGACCTGCCCGACTTCTTTGAACTCCTCGCGCGTTTCGAGAAAACCCCGGAAGATCAGGCGCGGCTGGCAAGGTACGGCATAAACCGGGCGGATGAACGGTTCTGGGAAGCCTATGACTGGTTCCAGGAACGGTTTCTGCGCGATGAACCGGTCCGGGGGGGACTCTTTGACCTGAACCGGTATTACTACAACGCCAGGTAGCAGCGGGGGCGCGGCGTGCCTGCCCGAACTCGGGCGATGCTTCAGGCAGCCCCCTGTGCGGCACGCACATTTGCGATACACTGTTCAGTGAGATGACTGCCCGATGAGGAGCGGATGAGGGAGGAACCGTGGAAAACCTGAACGTGCAGGGGCTGGTGCGCCTGATTGGTGCCGGCGCCGCCATGATCTACGTGGTAACCGACAACGAACGGCGCACCGAGCAGATTGCCACCCAGGCCGCCTCCCGCATCAAGGGAGTGGGGTCGCCCTGGGTCTGGACCTGCACCGAAGGCTTCACCCGCGACGGCGCCGTGGCGGAAGGGACCGACGACCCCGGCGCGGCCCTTGACTTCGCCTTGGCCCAGCCCGGACCGCTGGTCTTCCTTTTCAAGGACCTCTGCTGGTTCTGGGGAGACAATCCGTACATCATCCGCAAGCTCAAGGAGTTCTCCGCCCGGGCTAAGGCCAAGGTGGTCATCGTCCTCGGCCAGGAGGAGGCGGTGCCGGCGGGCCTGCGCGAGGAGTTGGTCATCTTCCACCAGGGGCTTCCCCTCATGGACGAAATCAAGGGGTTTCTTGAACAGCTGAAAGGTCGCGACCAGCAGTTGGCCATGGCCTGCCAGGAGCGCCCCGGACTCATGGACGATTTGGTGGTCGCGGCCCAGGGGCTGGACCTGACCGAGGTGGAGCGGGGAATGCGGGCAGCGCGGGTGGCAGGAGAGGCGGGGGGAGAGCAACTGGTTCGTTCCCTGTTCGAGACCAAGCGGGCCATCATCCGCAAGAGCGGCATCATGGAATTCGTGATCAACGATGCCAGCTCCGACCAGGTGGGGGGGATGGAGAACCTGAAACAGTGGATGACGCGGCGGGAGCGGGCCTTCGGCCTGGAGGGGATCTCCTCGGGGGCGAATCTTCCGAAGGGGGTCCTGATGATGGGGATCGCCGGCTGCGGCAAGTCGCTCTTCGTGAAGGCCATCGCCTCAAGCTGGCGGCTGCCGCTGATCCGGCTCGACATGGCGGCGGTCTACGACGGCAGCTATGGCACCCCGGAGTCGAGCCTGCGCAAGGCATTCAAGACAGCCGAGGCGATCGCTCCGTGCGTGCTCTGGATCGACGAGATCGAGGCCGGCATCTCCACCCAGGGGTTCAAGGCCGAGGGTGGGCCGGCGTCGCGTATCCTCGGGTCGTTCCTGACCTGGATGCAGGAGAAGCGGGCACCGGTCTTCGTGGCCGCCACCGCCAACGCCATCGAGATGCTCCCGGCCGAGATCATCCGCAAGGGGCGCTTCGACGAGATCTTCTACGTGGGGCTCCCCGACGTGGCTGCGCGGGAGGAGATCTTCCGCATCCACCTCGGGAAGCAGAAGATCAACCTTTCATCCTTCGATCTCCCGCTGCTGGCCGGCTCCACCAGGGGGTTCTCCGGCGCCGAGATCGAACAGACAGTGCTCTCCGCCGCATTCGAAGCCCTCACCGAGAAACGCCCCATGGTGCAGCAGGACCTGATGGCCGCCATAAGCCGCACGGTGCCGCTGTCGATCACCATGGCCGAACAGATCAAGAAGATCGAGGCGTGGGCGTTCAAGCGGGCGGTGCCGGCGTCGGGGAAGTATAATCCGTAGAGGAACGCGACTTTTACGCAATATTTGCGTAAGTCTTCGGGTTCGCTTGTGCGGCGTAGCGCTGCTACGCCTCCGCGCTTACCCTCGACAGCCTTGATCTTGCGAAAAATCCACGTTCCTCTGAAAGGTGTTTATTTTACACCGCAATCGGCTTCGGGGGGACCCGTGCTCAAAGGCATTTCCCGCAACGTCCTTATCCTGGGGCTCGTCAGCCTGCTCACCGACGTCTCCAGCGAGATGATATACCCGCTGCTCCCGCTGTTCCTGACGACGGTGCTCGGGGCGGGGCCGGCGCTGCTGGGGCTCATCGAGGGGGTGGCCGAGTCGACGGCGGCGTTCCTGAAGCTTGCGTCGGGGATAGTCTCGGACCGGGTGCAAAGCCGCAAGGGTCTTGTATTGGCCGGCTACACCATCTCCAGCCTGGCCCGCCCCCTGATCGCCGCCGCCACAAGCCCGGCGGCGGTTCTCGGCATCAGGTTTGCCGACCGGGTGGGGAAGGGGATCAGGACCTCGCCTCGTGACGCCCTCATTGCCGATTCCACCGATCCCGCTTCCCGGGGGAAGGCCTTCGGCTTTCACCGGGCCATGGACCATGCCGGGGCGCTCCTGGGGCCCCTTATCGCCACGCTGCTCCTGGCCGGCTTCATGGTGGACCTGCGGACCGTATTCTGGCTTTCCGCCATCCCGGGAGTGCTGGCGGTGGTGCTGATCATGGCGCTGGTGCGGGACACGGAGCGCCGGCGGACGGCCGACGGCAGCTTCCTCGGCATCGTCCCCCGGGGTGAGCTCCGGCGCTATCTCCTTGTCCTCCTCGTCTTCACCCTCGGCAACTCGTCCGACGCCTTCCTGCTCCTGAGGGCGGGGGAGCTGGGCGTGCCGCCGGCCCGCATCCCGCTGCTCTGGGCATTTTTCCACGTAATCAAGATGGTTGGCTCAACCCCCTTCGGCGCTCTCTCCGACCGGATCGGCCGGCGTGCCGTCATCATCGTCGGTTGGGTGGTCTATGCCCTTGCCTACGCGGGGTTCGCCCTGGCGGAGACCGAGCTGGCCTGCTGGCTCCTCTTCGGCGTCTATGGCCTCTTCTACGCCATGACCGAGGGGGCGGAGAAGGCGCTTCTGGCCGACATCGCCCTTCCGGAGGAGCGGGGCGGTGCCTTCGGCTGGTACAACTTTGCCGTGGGGGTAGGGGCGCTACCGGCAAGCCTCCTGTTCGGCGCAATCTGGGAGCAGGCCGGCAGGGTGGCCGCCTTCGGCTTTGGGGCCGGCCTTGCGGCACTGGCGGCGGTGTTGCTGCTGATGCTGGTCAGAGGGACTTCATCAATGCGCTGAGGTCCCTTGACAATGCCTCCGATGGCTCTATTCTTTTCCCTGAACGCTCCGCCCACGGCAGGCGCGTCAATGAATCCACACCATGAAAGGAACTGCCATGAACAAAGTAACGAGCATTCTGGTGGCCACGGTTGCGGTTGTCTCGCTGAGCGGGCTGGCACTCGCCTCGGGGGGCAAGGATACGAAGAAGGGAGAGGATCTCTTCAAGCAGCACTGTATGTCCTGCCACGCCGATGGTGGCAACATCGTCAACCCCCAGAAGACAATCGGCAAGGAAGCCCTCAAGTCGCGGGGGATCACCAACTGGAAGGGGATCGTCAAGTCCATGAGAAACCCCGGCCCGGGAATGACAAAGTACGATGCCAAGACAATCCCAGACAAGGACGCGAAGGCCATCGCCGAATACGTCCTCAAGACCTTCAAGTAAGACAGGGTCGCCAGGAAAATGGCCGACAGGCAGTGAATGCGAGGGGGATATCGGCCAGCAGCCCGGTCTCCCCCTCATCGTTTCCGGATGTTTTTCGAGCTTCCCCTGGTGGCGGAAAGGATTGCGTAATGAGAATGCTGAGACGCACGATTTCGATGATGACCCTCGCCGTGACGGTTGCCGCGGGTTCCGTGGCTTGCGCCGGCGGTACCGGTTTGGTGCTGATCGACGAGGACCCCTCCGTCTCCAACTATTTCTATGATACCGGGTCGGTCACCCCGAAGGATGACGGGCTGGTCACGGTCTGGACAAAGGCGGTCTACACCGAGGAGGGGAAGGCCGACGCCCTGGATACGATCGGTCACCCGAAGGGGTTCGAGGATCTGTCCTCCACCAGTTTCCTCTACACCATCAACTGTCCCGGCGACATGAGCCGGCTGGAGAAGGTCATTCACAAGGACAGCAAGGGTGGGACGATCAAGGAATACAACCTGTCCGGCAAGACCGGGTGGGAAGAGATCGAGGCGCAGACCCGCATGAGTGTACTGCACGACGCGATCTGCAAGGAGCCTTAGGGTAGCCGTATGGGCCGAATCGACGAGGCGAAGCAGTTGCGAGATCTCTGGAGCGGGTTCTGGGCGGCGCGGGTTGTGCTGACGGCCAACAACCTGCGGGTGTTCGACCACCTTGCCCGGCCGCTTACGGCCCCGGAGGCGGCGGAACTGCTCGGCGCCGACACCCGGGGGACGGAGATCCTCCTCAATGCCCTCGTCAGTCTGGGGCTTCTCACCAAACGGGGCGGCAGGTTTGTCAACTCCGCTGTGGCGCGACGCTACCTGGTGGCGGGGGCACCCTGGTACATGGGGGATATCATCCGTCACAGCGACACCCTCTGGCGCAACTGGTCGGGTCTGGACGAGGTGGTGAGAACCGGCCGGCCGGCCCGTCTTGCCCACGACCACGACGCCTTCATCCGCGGCATGCACAATCTGGCTTCCTTCAAGGACCGCGACCTGATGAAGGCCATCGGCCTCAAGGGGGTTGCGACTGCCCTCGACTTGGGAGGCGGTCCGGGCACCTACAGCATGGCCATGGCCCGGAAAGGGATCCGCGCAACCCTCTTCGACATGCCGGACACCATCAGGATCGCCCGGGAACTGGTGCATGAATCGGGTGTGGAGGGGGTCTCGTTCCGTGAAGGAGACTTCCTCGCTGACGACATCGGCGCGGGTTATGACTTGATACTTGTCAGCCAGGTCATTCATGCCTACGGACCCGCTGAGAACCGAGTGCTCCTCGAAAAGTGCCGTGCCGCCCTGAATCCCGGCGGCAGGGTAGCGATTCATGAGTTCCTGATCGACAGGAGCCAGAGCATGCCCCGCTCCGGCGCGCTGTTTGCCGTCAACATGCTGGTCAATACCGACCATGGCCGCTGCTATCCCCCCGAGGAAATCGCCAGGCTGCTCCGACGTGCCGGTTTCCGGTCGACAGCCACAACAACGTTCGGTGACGGTGTCCTTGTCTCCGGAAACGTACCCTGATCCCCCATCCGTTGTTTCCTTCGTTTAATTGGCGATTTCCGTTCGCCTGACTCTCCTCGTCAGTCCTCAAGTAATTTGTCTGACAAATAATACTAAAGTTTGCCCGCCGGTAGCCGATAGCCTTCATTAAGAGTCCAATCGTCCGTGTGACTGTATCCCTTGGATACAGTGTTGCCGCTGCGCGGCATTTTTATTGTCTTGACGTGTACGTAAGCGCTTATTGCATGGGCCTACCTTCCAGAACAGTTACGGTTAAGATGCTGGACATACGACAACTCATACGGGGAAAGGGGGGAGTGATCGTCCAGGCTACTGCTCGTCTTTTCTAACCAATCAAAACTTTACGAAGGAGGTACTTAATGAACAGGCAAACGATGCGTAACAAGATGAAGCTCCTGGCTGTCGTGGCCGGGGGACTGCTCCTGGCGGGAAGTTTCTCCCTCGCTTCCGGCGGCGCGGGTTTCGTCGGCAATGAGAAGTGCAAGGAGTGCCATGATGAGGTGGCGGCATCCCATGGCAAGAGCCTCCACGCTCGCGCGTGGAGCGGCAAGGGTGAGAGCTATGGCTGCGAGTCGTGCCATGGCGCGGCCGGCGAGCACGTGAGCAATCCGTCCAAGTCGAACATCATCGGTTTCGGCAAGGAATCAAAGGCAAGCGCGGAGCAGCAGAGCAAGCAGTGTCTCGAATGCCACAGCGCCACCGTTGCAGTGTCAATGTGGGATATGGGACTGCACAAGAAGAACGACGTAGCCTGCTCTTCCTGCCACTCAATCCACAAGGACGGCAAGGTTGTTACGAAGGACCCTGAAACCTGCTTCACCTGCCATAAGGATATCAAGCGCGACGTCAACAAGCAGTCGCACCATCCGATCATCGAGGGCAAGATCAAGTGCTCCAGCTGCCACAACCCCCATGGCACCCTTTCCCACGGCATGATCAAGGATGAGAACATCAACCAGCTCTGCTACCAGTGCCATGCTGACAAGCGCGGTCCCTTCATCTGGGAACACCCGCCCGTTGAAGAGAATTGCCTCTCCTGCCATGGTCCCCACGGCACCAAGGCTGCCAAGCTCCTGAAGGAGAAGGTGCCTAACCTCTGCCAGAACTGCCACGGTGGCAGCGGCGGGCACAACGTAACCCCCTACGATGCCACTGCCGGCTTCAAAGGGTCAGCGGCAGCAACCACCAAGGAAAAACTGGTCGCGCGGTCCTGCCTCAACTGCCATACCAACATTCATGGCAGCATGGCTCCGGCCAGCGGCACTGGTGCTAACGGCGGCAAGGCCTTTGCGAGATAAGGGGGAGAGATATGAGAATACGTAAACTGATCATTCCAGTCGCAGCGCTACTTAGTGTTGGAGCTGCCGGTGCCGCCTTCGGCGAAGAACCGGCGGTCAACGGACTCCTCAGCCTCGGCGTGCGCGGCGTCGAAGAAAACAGCAACAGCGCCAAGTTCCAGGAGTACAAGGACAAGAGCGACGGCATCTTTGGCAAGGCCGTTCTCGGCGCCTACCAGAACGGTTACTACGTCGACCTGTTCGGAAAGAACTTCGGGCTCGACGATCAGAATTACCTGATCAAGGGTGGCAAGTACGGGAGCTTCAAGGCCTTCTTCGGCTATGACGAAACTCCTCACAATTACTCCTTCAACAACAAGAGCGTGTTTTCGTCGGGGATCGGAACCAACACCCTGACGTACAACGGTGCCGGTGTCGGCTCCTCCGATCCGGCAAACTGGACCACCTTCGACCAGTCGATCAAGCGGAAGACATTCGGGGCCGGTGTCGAGGCATCGCTGGGGAGTCCTTTCTATGTCAGTGTTAATGCGAACCGGCAGGAGATCAACGGCACCATGCCATACAGCGGAGCATCCGCCGGCACGACGTTCACCGGTGCCATCAGCAGAAGCGCCGGCGTTGTCGATCTGCCGCTGCCAGTGGATTACACGAGTGATACGCTGGTCGTTGAAACCGGTTATCGCACAAAGCCTCTTGTGCTCTCACTGACCGGCACCGCCAGCCAGTTCGAGAACACCAATCCTTATCTGACCTGGCGCGACCCCAACGGGACGACCGCGTTCAACAACGTCAACTCGCTGGCGCCCGAAAGTCAGCTTCTGAAACTGGCGGGGCAGGCGGTGGTAAGGCTTCCGCTGCAGTCGGCTCTGGCCTTTCGTGGAAGCTACAGCCAGACGACCAACAATGTCGATCTGACACCGTACAGTGCCAAGGCAGGGGTCAATTCGTTCAACGGCGAGATCTCCTACCTGACTGCGTCCGCTGCCTATACCATCTCACCGGTCAAGCCCATGGACGTTAAGGTGTACTACAACTTCCTGAAAAAGGATAACGATTCCGACACGTTCAGCAACTATACCCTCAACCACGCCAGTTCGACAGGGACAACACCGACGGAGGTTTACTTCTACAAGAAGAACAATGCCGGCATCGACGTTGGTTACCGTTTGCCGTTTTCCACCAAGGCGGACTTCGGGTACGAGTTCCTGAACGTGCGGCGCAACGGCGAGATCCGGACTGATGCCGTAACCTCAACCGACAACAAGCTCTACCTGCAGGTGAAGAATTCGAGCCTCGACATGCTGGCGCTCAAGCTCCGCTATGAGTACCTGAATCGGGATGCCAAGAACTCACTGGCCCAGGCCGGTACGACGATCCCGGGCGCCGGATTCTATGATGCCGCCGATCTTGTCCGTCACACGGTCAAGACTGGCGTGGAGATCGAACCGATCAAGCACCTTTCGGTGGGCCTTGAGTATGCCTTCAAGCAGAGCCAGTACAACGGCTTTACCTTCGGGCTCCAAGAGGACACCCGTCATGAGTATCTCGTGGACGTTGCCTACGCCATCCCGGACATCATGAAACTTTCCGGCTACTTCGACCTGGAGCAGGTGAAGACCTTTTCCTACCGCAACAAGACAACTAACCCACCCTATAAGTGGAGTGAAACCGTTGAAAATAACAACTATGCAATGGGCCTTTCAGCCGAGGTGCCCATCGTCAAGAACAAGCTGACGCTTGTTGCCGGCGTTGACTATGAAAAGGCCGACGGCATGGCTGACTTCTCAACCCAGGGGCCGCAACTGTTCCGCATCGACAACTATGACGATTACACCCGCAAGGGTGTGAACGCCAGGCTCGTCTACGCCTTCAGCAAGCAGCTCGACTTTACGGCCGGCTATGGCTATGACCGCTACCGGTACAATGACATTTCCTATGACGGGTACACCAACTTCGTCAACAGCGGAACCAATGACATGTACTACAGTGGTGCCTACTCGGATCACGACTATGAGGCGCATAGCTATTACCTCAAAGCATCCTACCGGTTCTGATCTTCACACGATCGTATCGAATGGGGGGGCGGCGAAAGCCGTCCCTCTTTTTTTTTGCTGATAGCCCCGCACCTCGTCCCCGCTTCCCTTATCCCGTATAGTCTGATAGGATGGTGACTGTATCGTAAACAATTTTTAACGATAGCGATCTGGAGAACACCGTGCGCTCTCATGTGAGCCAAACCACCGTCGATATACCCCCCGCGCTGGCTTCCGACCCCCGCTTCCCGGCGGTGGCGCGGACGCTCAAGCGCTACCAGTACCGCGCCGACGCCCTCATCGAGGTGCTTCATGTGGCCCAGGAGGCCTTCGGCTACCTGAGCGACGATATGATGGAGTTCGTGGCCTGCCAACTGAAGATCCCCTACAGCCGGGTCTACGGGGTGGCCACGTTTTACCATTTCTTCACCCTTGAGCCGAAGGGGGAGCACAACTGTGTTGTCTGCACCGGCACTGCCTGCTATGTGAAGCGCTCGGCCGAGATCGTCTCCCGCTTGGAGCACGACTTCGAGGTCAAGGCGGGCAAGACCACCACTGACGGCAAGCTGACCCTTTCCACGGTCCGCTGCCTTGGCACCTGCGGCCAGGCGCCGGTGGTGGTGCTCGATGGCGAAACCGTGGGGCGGAGCACCCCCGATGCGGCATCAGCCGCCGTTCGGGTGATGATCGAAAGCGGCAAGGCTCCGGTCGCCATGGAGGATCGATCCCGGCGCCGGCGGGGGAGGGGGAGCGCCCCATGATGCCGACTGATCTTGCCGCCATGGCGGCCGAGGAGCAGGAACGGCAGGAGGCCCTGCGCTGCCGGATCATGGTCTGCGCCGGCACCCCCTGCCTTGTGGCCGGCGCCCACGCCGTGCTGACAACGCTGCGGGATGCCCTCGAGGAGAGCCGCCTCGATGCCGAGATCGAGGCGGTGGCCACCGGCTGCATGGGGCCGTGCAGCCGCGGACCCTTGGTGAAAATCCGTCTTCCGGGGAAAAAGGAAACCATCTACGAGAAGGTGACTCCCGAATCGGCCCGGCAGATTCTCTTTTCCGTCGTCAAGGGGCGCCGGCCACCGACGGTCGAGGCGCTTTCGCCCGACATGCCGTTTCTTGCCCGCCAGACCAAGGTCGTCCTTGCCAACAGCGGGTCCATCGACCCCGAGCGGATCGAGGAGTACGTGGCCGCCGGCGGCTACGGGGCCCTTGCCCACGCCCTCCACGAGATGACCCCCGATGACGTCTGCCGCGAGGTGTCAGCCGCCGGTCTCCGGGGAAGGGGGGGCGCCGGCTACCCCACCGGCGTCAAGTGGAACCTGGCCCGCAAGGCCCCTGGCGAGCGGAAGTATGTGGTTGCCAACGGCGACGAGGGTGACCCCGGTGCCTACATGGACCGCTCCATCATGGAGTCCGACCCACACCGGGTCCTGGAGGGAATGGCTCTGGCCGGCTACGCCATCGGCGCTGACCAGGGGTACATCTACGTGCGGGGCGAGTACTACCTGGCTGGCAGGCGGCTGGAGACGGCCATCCGCGACGCCGAGCGCAAGGGGCTTCTCGGCAGCCGGGTCCTTGGAAGCAACTTCAACTTCCGGATCGACATCCGCACCGGCGCCGGTGCCTTCGTCTGCGGCGAGGAGACCTCGCTCATGGCCTCCATCATGGGCAAACGGGGCCAACCGTGGCACCGCCCGCCTTATCCGGCCCAGAAAGGTCTCTGGGGATACCCGACCCTCATCAACAACGTTGAAACTCTCGCAACCGTACCGGCCATTGTCGGCAACGGAGCAGCGTGGTATGCCAGCCACGGCACGGCCAGGAGCAAGGGAACCAAGGTCTATGCCCTGGCCGGCCAGGTGGAGACCGCCGGCCTCATCGAGGTCCCAATGGGGACGACTCTGCGGGAGGTGGTCTTCGACATCGGCGGCGGCATCCCGACGGGGCGGCGTTTCAAGGCGGCCCAGTCCGGTGGGCCCTCGGGCGGCTGCATCCCCGGTGCCCACCTGGATACACCCCTTGACTACGAAAGCATGGAGAAAATCGGCACCATCATGGGGTCGGGTGGACTCATCATCATGGACGAGACCAGCTGCATGCCCGATGTGGCCTCCTTCTTCCTGGACTTCTGCCGGGACGAGAGCTGCGGGAAGTGCGTCTCCTGCCGGGTCGGCACCGTTGAGATGCACCGGCTGCTCCGGCGGATCACCAGCGGCACCGCCTCCATGGACGACCTGGCCAAGCTGGAGGAGCTCTGCGAGCTGGTGAGCGCCACCAGCCTCTGCGGTCTCGGCATGACCGCGCCGAATCCGGTGGTGAGCACCCTGCGCTACTTCCGCGACGAGTACGAAGCCCACATCCGGGAGCGGCGCTGTCCGGCCGGTTCCTGCACCATGGCCCCCGCACCTGCTCCCGGCCCTGAAGGAGAGGCGCTTCTGCATGCCATGGGCGTTCCCGTGGAGGAGGACTGATGCCGGTCATTACGCTTACGATCAACGATGAACTGGTGAGCGGCCGCCGTGGCGAGTCGCTCCTGCAGGTGATCCGCGAGCATGGCATCGAGCTTCCGACCCTCTGCCACATGGAGGGGCTCTCGGAACGCGGAGGGTGCCGTCTCTGCATCGTGGAGGTGGAGGGAAGCCCCCGGCCGCTTCCCGCCTGCACCACCATGGCCCGGGAGGGAATGGTGATCCGGACCCACACCGAGCGGATCAACCGCTACCGCCGTATGATCGCCGAACTGCTCCTGGCCGAGCGCAACCACTACTGCGCCGTCTGCGTCTCAATCGGGCACTGCGAGCTCCAGAAAGTGGCGGCCGATTTGGGGGTGGACCACGTCCGCTACGAATACCTGTCGCCGAAGCTGGGGATGGACCTCTCCCACGAGCGCTTCGGTATCGACCACAACCGCTGCATCCTCTGCACCCGCTGCGTGCGGGTCTGCGAGGAGGTGGAAGGGGTCCGCACCTGGGACGTGGCCAACCGTGGCGTCAAGAGCCTGATCTTCGCCGACCTCGACTACCGTTGGGGCGAGAGCGTGAGCTGCACCAGCTGCGGCAAGTGCGTTCAGGTCTGCCCAACCGGCGCCCTCTTCACCAAGGGGGCCGTGGTGGGCGAAATGGTCAAGGACCCGGGGATGCTGACGCGGATTCTCGAAGGGCGCGACAAGAAGGAGTGGGAAGGATGACGGCTGGTTCCGGAAGCAAAACGGGCACTCGCGGGAGCACCGTGGAACTCATCGGCAGCGGCAGGCTGCGGCTCGCCACCGTCTGGCTGGGGGGGTGTTCCGGTTGCCACATGAGCTTCCTCGATCTGGACGAGCGGCTCGTGGAGTTGGCCCAGGTGGCGGACATGGTCTTCGGGCCGTTTGTGGACGTCAAGGAGTTTCCCCAGGGGGTCGACGTGACCCTCGTGGAAGGGGCGGTCACCAACCGGACCAACCTGGCCCTGGCGGAGAAGCTCCGGGCCCGGAGCCGGACCGTGGTGAGCCTCGGCGACTGCGCCGTCACCGGCAACGTCACCAGCATGCGCAACCACCTGTCAGTGCCCGATGTCCTTGCGCCCTTCAGCAACTCTGAGGACGGGACGCCGCTGGCCATGGATTACAGCGCCGTGCCGGAACTCCTCCCCCAGGCGCTTCCGCTTCACCAGGTCATTGCCGTTGATGGCTATATTCCCGGCTGCCCGCCATCTCCTGCGCGCATCTGGGCCGCCATTGAATGCCTGCTCCGGGGCGAGCCGGTTCACCTGGCCGCCGATATGCTCACGTTTGGTTAAGATATGGCACGAACGATTACCATAGATCCCGTCACCCGCATCGAGGGGCACGCAACAATCACCATCCGGCTCGATGATGCCGGTGGAGTCGCCGACGCCCGCTTCCACGTGACTGAATTCCGCGGCTTCGAGCAGTTCTGCGTCGGCCGCAGCATCTGGGAGATGCCCGGCATCACCGCGCGGATCTGCGGCATCTGCCCCATCAGCCACTCCATCTCTGCGGCCCGGGCCGGCGACGCCATCCTCGGCGTCCAGATTCCTCCCGCCGCGGAGATGCTCCGGCGGATCGCCAATCTGGCATCCCTCATCCAGAGCCACGCCCTGAGCTTCTTCCACCTCTCAGCCGCCGACCTCCTCATGGGGATGGATGCGGACCCGGCCAGGCGCAACCTCTGGGGAATTCTCGAAAGCCACCCCCAGGTGGCCCGCGACGGCATCCGGCTACGCCAGATCGGCCAGCAAATCGTGAGCCTCGTGGCAGGGCAGAGCGTCCACCCCTCCTGGGCCGTTCCCGGCGGCGTCCGGGAGCCCCTTTCCCCCGACCACCGCGACCGTATCGCCCAACTCCTCCCCGAAGGGCTTGTCATCGTCCGAACGGCACTTGCGCTTCTGGACGGGATCTACGACCGCCACGCCGCCGAGATCCCCCTCTGCGGCGACTTTCCCTCCCTCTTCGCCGGGCTCGTCACCGAAGACGGCGGCCTTGACCACTACGACGGCCTCCTTCGCTTCACCGATGCCGACGGCGCCGTCGTGGAGGACCTTTCGCCGGAGCACTACGACATCGCCATCGGCGAGCGGTCCGAGCCCTGGAGCTACATGCGGTTTCCCTACTACCAGCCCCATGCAGACGATGAAGATGGCAGCATGTTCCGGGTGGGACCCCTCGCCCGCCTCAACGTCTGCGAACGGACTGGTACCCCGGAGGCCGACCGGGCTTTGGCCGCGTTCCGCCAACTGCGCGGGGGGGACGGTCCGGTCACCGGCAGCTTCCACTACCACCATGCCCGGCTCATCGAGATCCTCCACGCCCTGGAGCGGATCGGCACGCATCTCGACGATCCCGGCCTCCTGGACCGCCACGTCCGGAGCGAGGCAGGGGTTAACCGCCCGGCCGGGGTCGGCTTCTGCGAGGCGCCGCGCGGCGTCCTCTTCCACGACTACCGGGTGGACGAGGACGGTGTCGTCCAGCGTCTCAATCTGCTCATCGCCACGGGGCTGAATAATATGGCCATGAACCGGACCATCCGGCAGGTTGCGGCGGGGTATATCAAAGGGGGGAAGGTGAACGAGGGGATTCTCAACCGGATCGAGCACGGCATCCGCGCCTACGATCCGTGCCTCTCCTGCGCCACCCACGCCTACGGCAGGATGCCGCTGCGGGTGCTGCTGCTGGCGCCGGACGGGACGGTCATCGATGAAATGGGGCGGTCCTGAAGGCGGGAATGGTTCTTCTGATCGGTTACGGAAACACGTTGAGGCGGGACGACGGGGCAGGCGTCGTGCTGACGGAGATGTTTGCCCAAGGAGCCAGGCGAGAGGTCCGCGCCATCGTGACACAGCAGCTTCTTCCTGAGCTTGCCGAAGAGATCGCCGAGCCATGTGTGAAAATGGTCATCTTCTGCGATGCCATCCAGGCCGCCGGGCCCGATGACGAGCCAGTCCGGCTGAAGCGCCTTGTTTCTCTCCCTGTGGTGACGACGATTGGCCACCAGTTCTCTCCGGAGACTCTCATGTCCCTGGCGGAAAGGCTCTATGGCGCGGCCCCTCCTTCATGGCTCGTCACGGTAACAGGCCATGACTTCGGATATGGTGAAGGGCTGAGCGAGAAGGTCCGCAGTTCACTCGCCGTTGCAGAAGACACGTTGCGTTGCCTGGTGGCAGAGATTACACCAGCACCGGCAACCGCTCCGTAAGCCGAATCTCCTCCTTCGTTACCAAGGCCCTGTAGGCGAGGGCTTCCACGCCGCTCGCCACGGCCAGCCGAAGGAGCCTCCCGTATTCCGGGTCGATGGCGTCGGCCGGTGACACCGCGTCGCCGTCCCCCCGTTGCACCACGTAGAAGATCACCCCACGATCACCCCGCCGCACCATCTCCATCAGCTCCCGCAGGTGCTTCTGTCCCCGCTCCGTAACCGCGTCGGGGAAGAGGGCCCGGCCACTCTCCACGAGGGTCACGTTCTTCACCTCCACCCAGCAGCGCCCCGGCTCCCCTTCCAGGAGGAGGTCGATCCGGCTTCTCTCCTCACCGTAGCGCACCTCGGGCCGGATGCTTCCGTATCCCTGCAGCTCCGCCACGGTGCCGTCCTCGATGGCCTCCCTCACGAGCCGGTTCGGCAGCCCCGTGTTGATCCCGGCCCAGAAACCGTCGGCCATGACCAGCTCCCAGGTGTAGGCCAGCTTGCGGGCCGGGTTCGCGCTTTTCGAGAGAAAGACCGGGCTGCCGGGGAGGTTGCATCCCCTCATGCTCCCCGAGTTGGGGCAGTGGGCGGTGACGATGGTGCCGTCGGCCAGTTGCACGTCGGCCACAAACAAAAGAGAATAAAGAAAGAGAATAAAGTGTCAGGTCTACACTTTGACAACTTTAGACGAGATAAGTCAAGGTGTAGCCCTGATAATCATATAAAAGGCACCTCCTAGCATAGCGAGAAGGCAAAAACTTCCTAATATGCTGTTAAAGAGACCAATCTCTAACATCAGGAGGTGCCCAATGAAACTGTACTCTGGAATCGATCTACATTCAACCAACAGCTATCTGGCAATCATGGATGAAGGCGGAAAACGGATCTTCAAGGAAAAGCTGCCGAACGACATTGCCACGATCACCGAGAGGCTTTCTCTGTACAGTGGCACCCTTGAGGGTGTTGTGGTCGAATCAACCTACAATTGGTACTGGCTGGTTGATGGGTTGATGGCTGAAGGATACACCGTACACTTGGCAAAGCCCAACGGGGAGATGTATGCGTGGTTTACGTGCCATGGAGCAAAGATACCTCCTTATCTAAACTTGTTAACTTGGAAGCCTGACCCCGCTGTTTTTTCTAATAATATATTTTAACAAAAATTCTTGACCATCGAACTTGACAAGTCGGCAGGTTGTTGGACAATTAATCCAAACATTACAAACAGCTGCCAAACCTTGGGTGACCAAGGGACGGAAAATCCAAGGGACTTTTTGATTACTGATAATGTAGAGTTCAGCAACTAGCGGTTTAATTTTCATTTTTCAAAGTCGGCCGGATTGCCGGTAGCAGCCACCGTAAGGGTTGCGCCTGAGCATTCCGGCTTTTTTATTCCTGACCACTACTGTCCGGTTAATAGTTGAATAAATTCATCTGGTTGCTGCTGACAGGGTCGGGATTTCGCTTAAGAGCTTCCGCAA
>RHLS01000006.1 GCA_003712145.1 Desulfuromonadales bacterium
CCCGCCCACCCTGGACGCGATGGCAGACCGCTCCCGCGACCAGCTGGCACGGCTACCCACGGGGTGCCTGCGTTTCATCAACCCTCACCGATACAAGGTATCCGTCGGCCGGGGTCTCAACGAGCTGCGACTGCGCCTCATGGAGGAGGTACAAAAGGGATACCGCCAAGGAGTGCCATCATGAAAACCAATTCCGCCCTTCTCATCATTGATGTCCAGAATGACTTTTGCCCCGGCGGGGGGCTCCCCGTTCCGGAGGGGGACGCGGTGGTGCCGCTCCTCAACCGCTATATCGAGTTTTTCAGGTCACAGGCACTCCCGATCTTCGCCTCCCGCGACTGGCATCCGGCAACGACAACGCACTTTCGGGACTATGGCGGCATCTGGCCGGCCCACTGCGTGCGGGAGACCGAAGGGGCGCGATTCCACCCGGAGCTTGGACTCCCCTACGATGCGATCATCATATCAAAGGGCAAGGACCCCTCCCGGGACGACTACTCGGCGTTCCAGGGCGTTACGGAGAACGGCGTCCCCCTGTCGGTTGCACTGAAGGAGATAGGCATCAGAAGGATCTACGTGGGAGGGCTCGCCACCGACTACTGCGTGAAGGAGTCAGTGCTGGACGCACTGCGCCACGGCCTCTCGGTGACGCTGCTGGAGGACGCGGTGCGCGGCGTGGACCTGAACCCCGGCGACTCGGAACGGGCCATCAACGCCATGACGGCGGCGGGTGCCGCGTGCATGACGGTGGATCAGGTGGAAGCCGAGCTGGCCCGGTGAGCACCACGGCACGAAGCAGGTTAAACCCTTGCCTGTGGCGGATGGGGAGGCACATTACCTTTGACATTTCAAGGGGAACGCGCTAGCTTAACGTCTTCTCAACAAACCAACAGGAAACAGAAGGAATCACCCATCATGATCAGAACAAGCAACCTGAAGATCACGAGCATCACCCCGATCATTGCGCCGGCGGACCTGCGCCAGGTTTTCCCCCAGTCGGCGGAAACGGGCGAGTTCGTGAACGCCAGCCGCGCCCACATCAAGAATATCCTGAAGGGGAAGGACCGGCGCCTCATGGTGGTGGTGGGACCCTGCTCCATCCACGATCCGAAGGCGGCGCTGGAGTATGCCGCCCGGCTCTCAAGGCTGTCGGCCGAACTCTCGGACCAGCTCTTCATCGTCATGCGGGTCTACTTCGAGAAGCCCCGCACCACCGTCGGCTGGAAAGGCCTCATCAACGACCCGGACATGGACGGCACCCACATGATCTCCAAGGGGCTCGGCATCGCCCGGCGGCTCCTTTCCGAGATCACTGCGATGCTCCTGCCGGTCGCAACCGAGATGCTCGACCCAATTACCCCCGAGTACCTGGCGGATTTCCTCTCCTGGGGAGCCATCGGAGCCCGAACCACCGAGAGTCAGACCCATCGGGAGCTGGCCAGCGGACTCTCCTTCCCCATCGGCTTCAAGAACGGCACCGACGGCAACCTCCAGATCGCCATCGATGCCATGAACGCGTCGCTCCACCCCCACAGCTTTCTCGGCATCAACCGGGAGGGGCGTACCTCCATCATCCAGACCACCGGCAACCCGGACGTCCACATGGTCCTGCGCGGCGGCAAGAAACCCAACTACTTGCCCGAGGACATCACCAGGACCGAGGAGATGCTGGCAAAGGGGGGGCTCTTCCCCACCATCATGGTTGACTGCAGCCACGGCAACTCGGAGAAGCGCCATGAGAAGCAGCCGGAAGTGCTCATGAACGTTATCGATCAGATCGCTGCGGGCAACCGTTCCATCTCCGGCGTCATGATCGAGAGCTTCCTTGAGGAGGGAAATCAGCCAATTCCCAGAGACCTGTCGGAGATGAAGTACGGCGTCTCCATCACCGACAAGTGCATTGACTGGCAGACCACCGAGGAGATACTGCGCACGGCCCATGACCGGCTGAAGGCGTGTGGCGGAAGGCCGCTGCACGGATAACCGACAAGGCTCACACGCAAAAAGCCCCGACGGGAATTCCCGCCGGGGCTTTTTTGTATCATTCAATGGCAACGAAGGGCGAGACTCAGACCCCGCAACCGCACCCACGGCCGCACTTAACGCCAGGCATGTGGATCGGCTTCACGAAGGTGGCGTCGGTGGCCTTGCGGACTTCCTCGATGACGAAGGGAGGCACCGCTGAGTCGAGGGAGAGGATAACCATTGCCTCGCCCCGCTTCTCGCGGCGTCCAAGGTGCATGGAAGCGATATTGATGTCGTGGGCCCCCATGATTGTCCCGATGCTGCCGATCATGCCCGGCCTGTCCCCATAGGTGAGAAGGAGCATGTGCTCCTCGGGGGCGAAGTCAACCTGGTAGTCGCGCAGCTTCACGATCCGCGGCGTCCCCTCGAAGAGGGTGCCGGAGATGGTCCGCTTCTCGCCCCCACCCTCGATGGACAGGGTCACCATGGTGGAGAAGGAGGGTGACTGGGTGGACTTGTGCTCCTCCACGGTGATCCCCATGGTGTCGGCGACGAGGGTGGCATTCACCATGTTCACGTCCTGCTCAACCATCCGGTTCATGAGCGACGCAAGGCCGCAGACGGTGAGCGGCGTGCAGTCGTAATGGGCGATGTTCCCGGCGTAGGAGAAGGTGACAGTATCGATGTTGGTGTCCACAAGCTGGATTACGAAGTCGCTCATGACACTCATCAGGTTAAGGAACGGCCTCATCTGGTCCATGAGGGCCAGATCGAAGCGGGGGATGTTCACGGCATTCTCCAGGGGCTGGTCGTCCAGGTAGTTGATGATTTCCTTGGAAACGTCAACCGCCACGTTGATCTGGGCCTCGAACGTGTTGGCCCCCAGGTGCGGCGTAACCACCACCCGCTCATGGGCAATAAGCTTCTTGAGCGTCTCGCTCTTCGGGGGCTCCTCACTGAAGACGTCGACGGCGGCACCGGTGATCTTGCCCGACTCCAGGTACCTGAGCAGGGCTTGTTCCTCAATGATCCCGCCCCGGGCAGCGTTCACGATGATGACGCCGTTCTTCATCATGGCAAGCTCCCGTTCGCCGATCATGTTGCGGGTTTCGTCGCTCAGGGGGGTGTGGACGGTGATAATATCGCAGTTGCGGTAGATCTCGTCATGGGAGACGAGCTTCACGCCGAGATCGTGGGCACGCTTGACGGCGATGTACGGGTCGCAGGCCAGCACCTCGCATTCAAAAGCCTTGAGCCGCGTGGCGACCCTTCCCCCCACCTTGCCGAGGCCGATGACGCCGGCGGTCTTTCCCTTCAACTCGTACCCGGTGAAGGGGGCCCGTTTCCACTCGCCGCCCTTGAGGCTCGCGTTGGCCGTGGTAACGTTGCGGCAGAAGGAGAGCAAGAGCGCCATGGCATGCTCGGCGGCGCTGTTGGTGTTGCCAAAAGGGGCGTTCACCACGATGACGCCGCGGGAACTGGCGTAGTCCACATCCACGTTGTCGATGCCGACCCCGGCCCGGGCAACGACCCGAAGCTTCGTCCCCGCGTCAAGGAGGTCCTTGTCCACATTGGTGCCACTGCGGGTAATGATCGCCTCGTAGTCGCCGATGATCGAGAGGAGCTCATCCTTCTTGAGCCCCAGCTTCACGTCGATTTCGACACGCGGGTCCTGGGCCAGAAGCGCCAGCCCTTCCTGTGCCACCTCGTCGGTAACGATGATCTTCATTGCTGCTCCCTTTTCAATGGAATGTATGGTGATGGTCCGTGAGAATCCTGACGGGAAGAAAGTGCTTTGCGAGGCCGCGAAGAAGCGCTAATAATAGACCCGCCGACCAAAAAATGCAAGGCCGGCGAACCATCACTCCGCGTATACGATAAGGAGCCGGAAGGAAAGACCGTGTCCGAGAAAAAACCGTTTCACATCGTCCTCATCGAGCCTGAGATCCCTCCCAACACCGGCAACATCGCCCGCCTCTGCGGCGCAACCGGCACGGTTCTGCATCTGGTGGGCAAGCTCGGTTTTTCCACCGATGATCGCTATCTGAAGCGGGCGGGACTCGACTACTGGAGCGAAGTGGATATCCACTACTGGGACGATCTCGATGCACTCATGACAACGTATCCGGAAGCACGCTTCATCTACACGAGCAAAAAGGCTGACAGGACCCACGTGCAGGCCGGGTTCCGGGAGGGGGACTTCATCGTTTTCGGCAAGGAAACGGTGGGGCTCCCCGAGGAACTCATCGAGGCCAACCGGGATACTACGGTGCGGATACCGATCTTCGGCAAGGTCCGGAGCCTTAACCTCTCCACCGCCGCCGGGATCGTCCTCTACGAGGCCCTGAGGCAGACCGGGAGGCTTGACCAGTGCTGAAGCTCGGAATCGTCTTCATGAGCCTCGCTTTTTTCTTTTACACCTACGCCGTCTTCAACGGCCGAAGAGAGGGACTTCACGCCAAGCACCTGGTCGTCTTTGGCATCGGCCTCCTCTTCGATTACCTGGGAACCCACCAGATGAGCCTTTACGCCCGCGCCTTCGGCAAGGCGCCCGAATGGCACAACCTCACCGGCATCCTGTCGTTGGGGGGCATGGCCTTCCACTTCCTCCTTGCCCTTTGTGCCTCCCTCGCTCAACGGGTGGAGCGGATCAACCGCACCTTCCACCGGGTGAGCCTCACCATCTATACGCTCTGGTGCATCGCGTTCGCCAGCGGCGCCCTGGCGGGCATGCTCAAGCTCTCGGGCCGTTCATGACCCGCCTTCATTTCGCACAAAAGAAAAGGGGGCTTATGCCCCCCTTCCGTTCCTCATCCTGATATCTACTAGTCGTCGAAGTTCCCCTCGGGTCCCTTGTCGCCAGCGAGGCTCTTCGCCCGCTCGATGATCTGTTCCTTTGTCCAGTATGCCGGGTCCTCGATCAGGTTCCCCTTCGAACCCAAGTCGTGGGAGCCGGCCTTGAGGATCGCCGCGATGGCCAGAGGCGCCGTGTCGGTGGCGTTGAAGACCTCGGTCATCATCTTGAAGGCGAAATCCTCCACCCGCTTCGCCATCCGGTCGCGGATCTCCTTGGGCTGGGCAAGGAGCCTGTTCTCGAACGGCAGGTTGAGGCTCTTGTAATCGCCCTTTTTCCAGCCCATTTCGTTTGCATAGGCCACCATCTCGGCCCAGAGTTCCTCGGTCATTCCCTCGCCCTTCACCTTGATGAAGTTGCCGTTGGCGTCCAGCTGGGCATTGCCGTAATCGTTCACCTCGAGGCCCCAGGAGATCATCTGCAGGGCCGTGGCCACGTTGGCCTTGGTGGTGGCGGTCTGGTTGGCGATTTCCCGCAGCCGCTCGGAGCTGTTGCCAGAGGTGCCGTGCTGGGCGCCGTTCACCTTGTAGGGTGCAAGGGCATGATGGATCTCGGCGGTGAGCCCCACCTGAATGCCGGCGGCGGACGCCTCAAGGCCGTGGGTGGTGCCGTTGTTGAGGGCGATCCAGTCAGGGAAGATTTCCTGGGCATTCAGTCCCTGGATCAGGAACTTCGCCTCGTCCACTGTGGAGAGCCCCTGGTTCCCCTTGATCTCGCCCACCTCGGTCTCCAGGCCGGCCCACTTCGGGATGAAGGGGTTGATGGCGATATTGGCCAGCAGGTTCTGGTCGTCGGGCTGGTGGGATGCGTCGATGGCGATGGAGGTTATGCCCGCCTCGAACATGGTCGGCACCTCAACCTTGGCGGCGGCCAGGTCCTTGTCGTTCTTGATGCCGTAATGGTCGGCGTGGATGGCCACCGGCACGGTTATGCCAAGCTCATTGCAGAGTGCGTCGACGATCCGGGCCATATTCCAGTAGTTAACTGCACAATAGGCCTTCTGACCCCCTTCCGACTTGGCGATCTCGATAATGAGCGGCGCATTGGCCCGCTGGGCCGCCATGAGCGCCCCGCGGACAACGAAGTAGCTGCGGCCGTTGGCGGCCATGGCAATGGCCTTCCCCTTGGCGAGCATGGCGCGGTCGACAACCTTGCCACTGACGATGAGCGCCTTGGAGTTGGGGAAAAGCTTCTGAATGTTCGGGGGGCGGCCAACCTGGAGTGCCTTCTCGAAATCAGCGGTGTACTGTGCAGCCATTACTACCTCCTTAAGCTATAGTGAACAAGGTTCATTGGGGATCAAAATCTCACAATAAATACCACGCAACCCATCGAAAATCAAGCAATCAAGCGGAACACATCAACCACCCGCCTTGCAATTAACCGCATCCCTCTTCTATAATGAGTTGCTTTACAAGGAGATTACCGTGACCAGAACCGTTACGTTCCATGAATCGCTCATGGACAGCCACCTTGTGGTGGACGTCCGCACTCCCTTGGAGTACGAGGAAGATCATATCCCGGGCGCTCTCAATGTGCCACTCCTGACCAACAAGGAGCGGGTGGAGATCGGAACCCTCTACAAGCAGACCGGCCCCCTGGAGGCCCGGCGGCGGGGGCTGGAGCTGACGGCCCACCGCTTCCCCGCCATGGTGGAGGAGATCGCCGCTGCCGAAGCCGGGCGCCCCATCCTCGTCTACTGCTGGCGGGGGGGGCTGCGGAGCAAGACCGTGACCACCATTCTGGACCTTACCGGCTTTGACGCCGTCCAGCTCGTGGGGGGGTACAAGTCGTACCGCCACGTTGTCGGCACATACTTCGAGCCCTTCAGGCCGCCAGCCCCCCTGGTGGTGCTCCACGGCATGACCGGCATCGGCAAGACCACCTTCCTGCTGCAATTGGCCGAAGCTGGCCACTCCGTAGTCGACCTGGAGGGGCTCGCCTGTCACCGGGGCTCGGCCTTCGGCGCGCTGGGACTGAATCAGGACCTCAGCCAGAAGCGGTTCGAGACGCAATTGTGGGACACCTTCCGCAAACTGCCCACCGACAGGCCGATCATCGTGGAAGGAGAGAGCAAGCGGATCGGCAAGATGACGCTGCCGGGGAACCTGTACGAGGTGATGCGGGAGAGCGTGAAGATCTGGTGCGAGGCGACCGTTGAGACGCGGGTGGCGCGCCTTATCGGGGAGTACGGAAAACCGGAATACCGGGAGGGGATGGCAGGAGCACTGGAGCGTATCCGGAAGAAACTGGGCGGCGAGAAATACGCGGAGATCGCCGGCTACCTGGAGCGGTGGGAGATGGAACCCTTCATGGATGGGCTCATCCGGCACTACTACGACAGGCTCTACTACAAGACCCGGGAATGGACCGAGGAGTTGAAGCTGTCGCTGGAGGATTTCACCGAAGGGCGGACGGTCTTCGAGCAGTTTTTGGCCTCCCGGCAGTGGCACATCTGATGTTTACACAAGGGGTACGCAACCTGCTCCAGTCGGCCGCCCTCGTGGCCGGCATGGTGGGAATGCTGCTGGCCCTGGGATGGCTCTTCGCCGGGGTCTTCGGCATGGTCTGGGCACTTGCGGTGGGAATCATCCCCCTCGTGGTGAGCATCAGGGTCTACCCCACCCTGATCCTGAAGATGTACGGGGCCAAGCCCCTCACCGCCGCCGACTCTCCCCAGATGCACGCCATTGTCAACGAGATGGCCCGCAGGGCAGGCCTGGCAGAGCCCCCCTCCATCCACTATATCCCGAGCGCCATCCCGCTGATATTCTCCGTCGGCAAGGGGAAGAACTCCGCCATCGCCATTGCCGACGGGGTCCTGCGACTTCTCACCCTGCGCGAGATCGTGGGGGTCGTGGGGCACGAAGTGAGCCACATCCGCAACAGCGACACCTGGGTCATGAGCTTCGCCGACGTGGTCACCCGCGTAACCCGCATGATCTCCCTCCTGGGCCAGCTGCTGGTAATCGTTAACCTCCCCCTCTACATCCTCGGCGAGCACAGCATGCCGTGGGTCCCACTCCTGCTCATGCTGCTTGCACCCACCTTGAGCGCGTTATTGCAACTCTCCCTCTCCCGCACACGGGAGTTCGAGGCCGATCTCTGGGGGGCGCGGATATCCGGCGACCCGGCAGGTCTCGCGTCGGCCCTGGCCAAGCTGGAGATCTCCCAACAGCGAGCTGCGGAAAAAACACTCCCCGGGATGCGGAAAGTCGAGCCCTCGCTGCTGCGGACCCACCCCATCACCGACGAACGGATCAGGCGGTTGCGGGACATCGAGCACGAGATGTATCCAGGCCTGGAAACCATCGTCTGTCCCGACGATGGCGGACCCTGCCTCCCTCCACATCTGGAAGAAATCACCCGCCAGCCCCGACGGCACCTCAGCGGCCTGTGGCACTGACGATCAGAAAATTGTAGGCGGAGATAACTCCAAGCAGGAGTGACAGGACGGTGGCAAGCACGCAGCCGCCGGCCAGGAACTTGTCGAAAAGGTTTTCCTCCCGCCGCTCCCGGTAGCCGAGGAGAAGCCCCAGCAGCACCCCGCCGGCGATGCCGCCGCCATGGCCCCAGTTGTCGATAATATCAGGGGCAATGAGACCGAAGAGAAAGAGACCCACCACCCACCCCCGGACCTCGTGGAAGACCGCCTGGCCGTAGACCCCACCCCTGCTCTTGCCGTAGTAGAGGAGCGACCCGATGAGGCCGCAAAGGGCCGACGAGGCGCCGACCGTATACCCCACCCCCGCCCAGTAGGAGGCCAGGTACCCGGCGACCCCACCCAGGGTGTAAATGGAAAGCAGCCTCCAGGTGCCGTACTCCTGGGCCACCAGCGGGATCAACTGGCGCACCGCCATCATGTTGAAGATGATGTGCAGCAGCCCACCGTGGAGATAGTTGGCCGAGATCACGGTCCAGAAGCGGCCGAAGCGGTCGATGGGCACCACACCGGTGGCCCCGAGTTTCAGCAGGCTGTTCTGGTCGGGGGAGAGCGCCGTGAAGAGCCCGCCACGACCGGGAGGACGCCCGCTGATCAGAAGCGACGCCACGAACATCACCACATTGACCGTCAGGATGATTGTCACGATCCGGTCGGCGCTCCCGGCGCTTCGCGTAAAGGGGTTGTTCTTCCACCAGGAACCGGGCCGGCTGGTGCCGCAGTAGGGACAGGCCCCTTCGTCGCGGCTGATGAGCCGGCGGCAATTGGGGCAGAGGATCGAGCGGCGCTCGGAATCGGTCATCGGTATGCCTCGCACGGTGAAGTAGGGGAAAAAGCCCCCAGAATCGTACCGTGAAACGTCGCGCCGCGCAAGGTTTCAGCCGTGAAACCGCTCCGGGAGCCATCTCGCAATGGGCTGTAACACTGCGCCCAAAGCCACTTCGCACGTGGCACGTGTTTGACGTACAGAACGCAAGGGCGTATTGTAATTATGTAAGCAGGATGGTATTTGACAATTCGGTGCCCCGTGAAGCGACGCGAAACACGCAGTGCACATTCCATCCGCCAGGAGCGTTGAACCTCTTTAAAAAGGGGGAAGCGGACGGTCACCCTCCAGCACGGTCCCGCGAGAAGCGTGCTGATGAAGCTCGCGAACTTTCAACCGACGGATTGGAGCAAAGAGCCTCGACGGAGCACCGTATCTGAGAGAAAGCCTCGAAGCAGTTTTTTCGAGGCTTTTTCGCGTCTGTATCCAAGATTGGTGCAATCCGCGGCGGATTGACAATCAGCCATGATTATCTATAGTTATAATCGACATGCCGAAACCGGCAGAACGTCTGATTCCCCGGGAAAGGAGAGGAAAGCCATGCTTTACTTCGTCAAGGATAATGTCATTCATAGATTTCCCGTCTCCAAACGCTGTGACGCCCGACGTGACAAAGAGCCGCTGAAGGACACCATCCCCCACAATGTGGAGGAATGCCCCTGGTGCATGAGATACTGGCCGGACGAGCAATAACTGGCCCCCAAAGGGAACATGCCGACCAGCAGGAGGTACCATGAACCTGGAAATCCATGCCATCAAGATCGACATCCCCCAAGGGTGTAATATCATCCTCGGCCAGACCCACTTCATCAAGACCGCCGAGGACCTGTACGAGATCGTCGCCACCACTGTCCCCCAGGCGAAGTTCGGCATCGCCTTCACCGAGGCGTCGGGGCCGTGCCTCATCCGGATAGAAGGTAACGACGAAGAACTGGTCAAGAACTGCGTGAGGAACCTTCAGGCCATCGGCGCCGGCCACGTTTTCTGCATCCTCCTGCAGGACGCCTATCCCATCAACATCCTCAACCAGATCAAGAACTGCCCCGAAGTCTGCCGCGTTTTCTGCGCCACGGCAAATCCGCTGCAGGTGATTGTTGCCTCCACGGAGCAGGGATGGGGTGTCATCGGCGTCATTGACGGATTCCCCCCGAAGGGAATCGAGTCGGATGACGACCGACAGAAGCGGCGCGATTTTCTGAGAACCATCGGCTATAAGCGCTGAACCGCTCCGGACACAGTACACACTGCTCCAGTCAAACAAAAAGGGACATCCGCTTCCGAAAGCGCGATGCCCCTTTGGTATGTCTTGTTCGGCGGTCTGACCGCCATGTACGCGTCAGTGACGTTTTGTCTGGCGGTAGATAAAATACATGACAGAAAAAACCGCTACATCGACACTGGCCACGTACAGAAAGAGGAACCATTTCACGGGGAACTCCCCCCTCTCCCTCCCGTTCATCTCATGATGCTATAATACCCCCCGCAGTGACGAAGGGCAAGCGTCTCCCCTAAACCTTTCGCTCACGAAACTCGGTAGCAAATGCCACAAGCTCCGGATAGAAACTCCTGAAGTCCTCCAGCAGTTCTTCGTAGCAGCGAATCAGTTCGCCAGCGCCCCCGGCAAGGGGGTTTGGCCTGCCAACCCGGACAGCCATTCGCCCCAGCACTCGGCCGATTCCCTCGGGAGAACCGTAGGAAGGGAGCCACTCGCCAAAAATCGCGGGAAGAAGTCGTGCCAGACGCTCGGGAAACAGGGCAACGTGGCTTAGAGCAACAGACTGCGACCGCTCGATGAATCGATGAAGCGGCTCAACAGCATGGCTGTCCCAGCCGGCAGCAAGAAAATGATCGTAGAACAGATCCACCAGAACCCCACGATAGAGGCCGACGGACGGATCTAACCGCCGTTTGCTGGCCAGGAAGGCTCCATGCCCGCCGGCAAAGGAATCGATTCGGCGGTGCAGTTCCAGGCCCCAAGTGATGCGCGGAGGGTACCGTCCCTCCGCGAGCCTTCCTTTAACGAAATCCCCCATCAGATTGCCGACGAGGATATCAGGCTCCTCGCCCGAGAGGTGGAGGTGGGCAAGAATGTTCACGACCCGCCATTGCCCCGGATCGCAGTAAAGAGGATACGGCGGAAGGTGTAGAGAATGGGGGAGCCGGGGAAGAGGGCCCGAAGCTTCTGTCGGTATCGCTCTTTGAAGGGATCATGGAGCTCGGCGGGCAATCGCTCGAAATACGGGACGAGGGTGGTGCCGGCAGTCCACTCAGCAATGGCGTCGGCATCGGGGAGGATATGGGGATAGACTTTCTCGAAGACCGTCAGCTCCCGGCCGCCGGCCTGGTGGAGAAGCCGAGCGTATTCGTCGATCTCCAGCACCGGCGAGTGCCTGACCCAGCCAGCGAGGGCACTGGCGAAGGGCTCCTCCCGAGCCGTCTCCAGAATAAGTGCATGCGACGGGTGACGGTGGTTGGAGGGCAGCTGCACGGCAAGCTGCCCCTCCGGTTTCACCAGTGACATGAGGTGGGGGATGAGGGATGCCTGGTCATCGACCCAGTGAATAGCCGCGTGGGAGAAGACCAGGTCCCACTGACCGCTGACTGACCCGATCTCTCCGGAGGTGAAGGAGAGACCAGGCCGGACAAAGGCCGCTGCCTTTTCAAGCATGGACGGGGAGCTGTCGATACCGGTGACCGTACTTCCCGGCAACAAGTCGGCAAGCCGCCGCGTCAGCTCGCCATTGCCGCAGCCGAGATCCACGACCGTCATTGCCTCCCGCATCCGGATCAGGAAAACCAGGTCGTCGAAGGGCTGGAACCGCTCCTTCTGGAACTTCAGGTACTGGTCGGGCTCCCACGGCATGGCGCTACCTCCTACCCCTGTGACGCTGCCAGGGCCTGATCGATGTCGGCGATGATGTCGTTCACATCCTCGATGCCGACGGAGAGGCGTATAAAGTCGGCGGTCACACCAGTCGAACGCTGCTCCTCCTCGGAGAGCTGCTGGTGGGTCGTTGAGGCCGGATGGATCACCAACGATTTTGCGTCGCCGATATTTGCCAGATGGGACAGGAGCTTGACGTTATCAATGAACTTCTTGCCCGGCTCAAGTCCTCCCTTGATGCCGAAGCCGATGATGGCGCCGGCCCCCTTCGGGAGATACTTTTTCGCGTTCCCATGGTCGCGGTGGCTTGGCAGCCCCGGGTAGTTCACCCAGGTGACGAGGGGGTGATTCTCCAGCCAATCGGCAACCTTTTGGGCATTCTCCACGTGGCGCGGCATCCGTACGTGGAGTGTCTCAAGCCCCTGAAGGAAAAGGAACGAGTTGAAGGGGGACAGAGGGGCACCGATGTCCCGCAGAAGCGTAACCCGCATCTTGATGATGTAGGAGAGGCTGCCCAGGGCCTCCCAGTACCTGAGGCCGTGGTACGAGGGATCGGGCTCGGTGAATTCGGGGAACTTGCCGTTGTTCCAGGGGAACGTGCCGCCGTCCACCACGGCGCCACCGATGCTCGTGCCATGGCCGCCGATGAACTTGGTGAGTGAGTAGACCACGATATCGGCGCCGTGCTCAAGGGGCTTGAAGAGATACGGCGTGGTCACCGTATTATCCACCACGAAAGGAATTCCCGCCTCATGGGCGATCTTACCTATGGCCTCGAAGTCATCCACGTTGTTCTTGGGATTGCCGACCGATTCCGAGTAGACGAGCCGCGTGTTTTCATCAATGGCCTTGCGGACGTTCTCCGGATCGGAGCTGTCGACGAACTTCACCGTGATGCCCAGCTTGGGCAGGGTATAGTGGAAGAGGTTGTAGGTGCCGCCGTAGAGGTAGCTCGTGGAGACGATGTTCTGGCCGGCCTGGGTGATATTCAGGATGGCGAAGGTGATGGCCGCCTGCCCCGACGCCAGGGCCAGAGCGCCGACGCCGCCGTCCAACTGGGCGAGTCGTTGTTCCAGAACGTCCGAGGTCGGGTTCATGATCCGGGTGTAGATGTTGCCGAACTCCTTCAGGCCGAAGAGGTTGGCTGCGTGTTCGGAACTCTTGAATACATAGGACGATGTCTGATAGATGGGCACCGCCCTGGACTGGGTGGCGGGATCTACGGACTGGCCGGCGTGCAGCGCAAGGGTATCAAAGTTGTGTTTGGTGTCGGACATGGTGGTCTCCTCTCCTCACTGGTGGCTAGCCTTCCCCACAATACAAGTAAAGAATGGCTTTAATCCACTATAGTTACCACACAACATTTGTCAACTATAAACACACGCAACCGCGCAATTACTCACCTTCTACCGTAAAGTACAGTCAAATCCAGCAGCCTTTCAGCCAGCGCATCCGACAGGAGATCCTCGGGGAATCGCCAGGACCAGTTGCCGTTCGGTGTCCCAGGGAGATTCATCCTGGCCGAACCGTCGAGACCGAGAAGGTCCTGCAACGGAAAGATCGCCAGATCGGCGACAGATGCCAGGGCGACGCGCATCAGTTCCCAAGTAATCTCCTTTCCGGAGGTGGCGGTGTAGGCCAGGACGTTTTTCCGCTGCGACTGCGTGAGGGACTGGTACCAGCCAAGAGTCGTATCGTTGTCGTGGGTGCCAGTGTAGACGACGCAATCGCGGGTGTAGTTGTGGGGCAGGTAGGGGTTACCCGCTCCGGAATCGAAGGCAAAGTGAAGGATCTTCATTCCCGGAAAACGGTAGCGGTCCCTGAGCGCCTCCACATCGGGGGTGATAACTCCCAGGTCCTCGGCGATGATCGGCAGCTCCCCCAAGGCGCCGATGACGGCATCAAAAAGGGCCGTACCTGGCCCCTTGACCCACCGGCCGTTCACCGCAGTCTTCTCCTTTGCCGGCACCTCCCAGCAGGCATCGAAGCCCCGGAAATGATCCACTCGGATCGTGTCGTAGAGGGAAAACGAGCTCCTGAACCGCTCGATCCACCACCGAAACCCCTCAGCCATCGCGGCGTCCCAGTCATAGAGGGGATTACCCCACCGCTGGCCGGTCTTGCTGAAGTAGTCAGGAGGGACTCCGGCTACCACCGTCGGCTTCTCTTTCTCATCCAGTAAAAAGAGGTGCGGATTGGCCCAGACGTCGGCCGAGTCGAAGGCGACAAAGATCGGGATGTCGCCGACGATCCCTATCCCCTTGACGTTGGCGTACTCCCTAATTCGGTGCCACTGGCGGAAAAACTGCCACTGGATGTACTTCTGTTCCCCGATCTCCACCCCAAGCCTGACCGAGTATTTCTCCAGCGCCGCGGGTTCGCGCCGGGCGATCTCCCGGGGCCAGGCGTTCCAGCTCTTGCCGCCAAAATGCTCCTTGAGGGTCATGAACAGGGCATAGTCGTGGAGCCAGGGTGTGGTGTCGCAGAAGTGCCAGAACTCCTCCTTGCGCGCCAAATCCCCGTGGCCGTGAAACCGCGCGGCCGCACCCCGAAGGAGGGGCAACTTGTATCCCTCAACGTGGGCAAAATCGACCCGATTCGTCGGTCCGTCGCTCACGGCGTCCGCTCTTTCCAGGTCCCCTTCCTCCATGAGAGCTGCCAGGTCAATAAGGAGCGGATTACCGGCAAAAGCCGAGTAGCACGAATAGGGAGAATTACCGTAGGCGGCCGGCCCAAGGGGAAGAACCTGCCAGAGGCTCTGGCCGGCAGCTTCCAGAAAATCAATGAAATGACGGCACGCCCTGCCGAGGGAGCCGATCCCGCCTGGGCCGGGAAGCGACGTGGGATGCAGGAGGATGCCGCTTTTTCTTCTGTGGCGCATGGAGGCCTCTCTTTCCTAAAAACGATTGCCAGAACCGATTTCAATTGTATACAGTAACCCCAGCTAAACAGACCGGCCGACTGTGGCGCCGGCCGAAATCCATCCAAGACAACCAAGGAGCATGGGCCCCATGGAAACCATCAAGACCGCCCTCTTTGAAACCCTCATGGAAAGCGCCGTCCCCGACGGGGAAGACGGTTACCTCTTCACCCTCGAAGGGAAGACCTACCGGATCAAGGACACCCTCGAAATATCGAAAATCGCCCAGGACCACGGCTACATCATCATCTACTAAGCCGTCGCCAGCACTTCGTCGATCCGCTTCCCGTCCAGCGACTCCTCCTGAATGAGAGCAGCCACCAGGGCATCCAGCTTCTGCCGGTTATCGGTAATAACTTCCTCGGCCTTGGATTCCGCCTCCTTGATGACGGCACCGATCTCCTGATCGATAAGCCAGGCCATCTGCTCGGAAAAGGTCTTCTCTTCAGCCAGTTTCCTGCCAAGGAACGGGTGTTCCTCGCCTCGGCTGAAGGTCATGGCGCCGATCTTGTCGCTCATCCCCCACTGGCAGACCATTTTCTCTGCCAGGTCATTGACCATCTTGAGATCGTTCTGGGCGCCGGTGGAGAGATCGCCAATAACAACCCGCTCCGCCACCCTTCCCCCGAGGGCCACAGCCAAACGGTTCATAAGGTAGTGTTTCGGGTAGTGGTAGCGATCGTCCTCGGGAAGCTGCTGGGTTACTCCCAGCGCTTGCCCCCTGGGGATGATGGTCACCTTGTGGACCGGGTCGGTGCCGGGGAGAAGCTTCGCCACCAGGGTGTGTCCCGCCTCGTGGTAAGCGGTTATCCGCTTCTCCTGCTCGGTGATGTACATCTTACGCTCCCCGCCCATGAGGACCTTATCCTTGGCCTGCTCCACGTGGGTCATGGTCACGGTGGCGGAGTTCTCGCGGGCCGCCATGATCGCCGCTTCGTTCACCAGGTTTTCCAGGTCGGCGCCGGTCATACCGGGTGTCCCCCGGGCGATCACTGAGAGGTCCACGTCCTTGTCGATGGGGATATTGCGGGTATGGACATGGAGAATCTTCTCCCGGTCCCGCCAATCGGGGCGGTCCACCACCACATGCCGGTCGAAACGCCCAGGGCGAAGGAGCGCGGGATCCAGCACATCGGGGCGGTTGGTGGCCGCCATGACGATAACCTCGTCGTGGGGATCGAAGCCGTCCATCTCCGACAGGAGCTGGTTCAGGGTCTGCTCCCTCTCGTCGTGCCCCCCGCCAAGGCCGGCGCCGCGGCTGCGGCCAACTGCGTCGAGCTCGTCGATGAAGATGATGCTTGGCGCCGCCTTCTTCGCCGTGGCGAAGAGGTCGCGCACCCTCCCCGCGCCAACGCCGACAAACATCTCGATGAACTGTGACGCGGAGATGGTAAAGAACGACACCCCTGCCTCCCCCGCCACGGCTCGCGCCAGCAGCGTCTTGCCGGTACCCGGCGGCCCCACCAGCAGCACCCCCTTGGGAACTTTTCCACCGATTCGCTGGAACTTCTTCGGGTCCCGCAGATAATCGACGATCTCACGCAGTTCCAGCTTCGCGTTGTCCATGCCGGCCACATCGTCGAAGTTAACCTTGATCTTGTCGCTCGGGGTATACATCTTGGCCCCAGACTTGGAAAACCCTCCCATGACGTTGCCGGGCCCCTGTCCACGCATCCCCCGCATGGCAATCCACCAAATGCCAATGATAAGCACCCAGGGAAGGATATAGAGCAGACCGCTAATCAATGGCGATGCCTCGGTGGTTACAGCGGTCACCTCTACCTTTTTCTGCTGCAGTTCACCCATGAGAGCGGGGTCCTCTATGGCAGGTTTGACCGTCGAAAATCGCACCACATCCCGCAGGCCACCCTGCCCTGTCGCCCCCGCCCCCACCGAAACCTTGTTCCTGAACTCGCCATTTATGGCATTCCCTTTGATGGTGATCTTCGATATGTTGCCTGCGTCGAGTTCATCCTTGAAGCGGCTGTAGGAAATTGGTGCACCTCCTTCAAGAGGTTGCCGGGCAAAAAAACTGTAAAAAAGGTTGATTGCCACCACAAGCACCATCATCACCAGCAACGGCTTCCATACCGATTGGCCCATAAATAAGTTCTCCTTGAGTCCGGAAGCCGCGCAACTCGCACGACCCGGCACAGCATGTCAGTTAGGCATTTGTTAATTCGTAACACATCCATGCAGTAATGCAAGAACTCAGAGGAGGTGGGGAGCTATGGTGAAGTGCCCCAGACCAAAAGAAGCCCCTTTCCCTCCATTGAGCACCTCTCCCATGAGGAGGAACGGCACGAACTCGTCAAGGGCGCCAGCCAGAACAGCCTCTCCCATGAGACCGCCAATCCGGCCTCCGCCATACGCCCGCCGCCATTCCATCCACTGTATGCTACTGTTCGAAACGACAACCTCTTCACTGAGAGAGGCAAGCCACTTGTAATCAGCCGAGAGCTCTCCGTCGCCGTAATAGGACGCGAGGGAAGAAACGCGGCGAATGATGGAGCGGATAAACGGTGAGAACCCGAACCGACGCAGGGCCTTTCCCTCCTGTATAATCGCAAGTGGTGTAACAATGTCGAGTTTAAACGCCGCAACGCCGTCCAGCAAGCGGACGTCGCGAAGACCATCGGCTGAGAGAAGAATGGGGATATCAGCACCGACGCTGGTAAACATACCGTCAGAGACAAGGGCTTTCTCGTCGTGGTAACCGAGGGACTCTACCCGCTCCAATACCGCCGACAGAGAGCCGCCACGCTCTAACGCTCCGAATAGCAGCCGTAGTGATTCAACAAAAACACCCACATGGCGGGTCGCTCTCCCCACGATAGTCAGACGAAACGCGAGCCGAGTGCCCGCCTTTGGAGGCGAGGACAGAACAGGAAATGCAAACGCAAAGGGAAGGGGCGGCTTCTGGTGCCGTTTAACCGCTTCCGGGTCAGGGCTGAGAGACTGGGAAAAAACGAAGCAGGATGGACATTCATCCCCGCGAACACAGCAGCCAGGTGCGCCCCCTGTGCAGCCTGAAGCCTGTCGAAACGCCTCCCGGAACCTGTCCCGACAACGGAAGAAGACAAAAGGATCATACGCATCGGCCGTGAGGCGAAACGAAGCTTTCAGAACCATGAACATCAAACTCACGGTGAACTCCACAAAAAAAGGGCGGATCATGTCGATCCGCCCCATTATTCCATCACCGTTACAAACGGCTATTGAACCAATCGGCAAACATCCTACTTGAAGAGCGCCTTCATATACTCCCTGTTAAGCTTGGCGATGAACTTCACATCGATCCCCTTCGGACAGGAGGCCTGGCACTCGTAATGGTTGGTGCAGTTGCCGAAGCCCTGCTTCTGGAGCTCTTCGGTCATTTCGCAGACGCGACGCGCCGCTTCGGCCATCCCCTGCGGAAGAACCGCAAGCTGGGAAACCTTGGCAGAGGTAAAGAGCATGGCCGAGCCGTTGGGGCATCCCGCCACGCAGGCGCCACAGCCAATGCACTCGGCAGCATCCATGGCGTAATCGGCATCATCCTTCGGAATCAGGATGGCATTGCCGTCGGCAACCCCGCCAGTATGGGCCGAGGTGTATCCACCAGCCTGAATGATGCCTTCGAGGCCGGCACGATCAACGACAAGGTCCTTAACGATGGGGAACGCACGGGCACGCCACGGCTCAATGAAAATGGTGTCGCCATTTTTAAACGTCCGCATGTGCAGCTGGCAGACGGTGGTCCGGTCCTGCCCACCGTGGGGGAGGCCGTTGATGACCTGTGAGCACATGCCGCAAATACCCTCACGGCAATCGTGATCGAAAGCGATCGGGTCCTTACCGGCCTTGATGAGGTCTTCGTTCACCTCGTCGAGCATTTCGAGGAACGACTGATCTGGGCTTACGTCCTTTGCCTCGTATACTTCGAACTTTCCGGTATCCTTTGGCCCTTTCTGGCGCCAAACATGGAGAGTAAGATTCATGGTATTGTCGTGGCTCATTATTTGTAGCTCCTTATCGCCAGATGGACATTTTCAAACTTCAACGGCTCGATGTGCAGCTCGGGTTCCTTGTTGGTACCCTTGAACTCCCAGGCAGCCGCGTGACAGAACTTCTCGTCGTCACGCTTGGCTTCACCGTCAGGCATCTGATGCTCGACACGGAAGTGGCCACCGCAGGACTCATCACGATAGAGAGCATCACGGGCCATAAGTTCGGCGAACTCGAGGAAGTCGGCCACACGGCCTGCATTCTCAAGCTGCTGGTTGAACTCTCCCGGGCCACCGGTGACGTTGACGTTCTTCCAGAATTCCTCGCGAATCTCGGGAATCTTCTTGATGGCTTCCTTGCAGCTCGCTTCACTTCTGGCCATACCGACATTGTTCCACATGAGCTTGCCCAGTTCGCGATGGAATTCGCTGACCGTCTTCTTGCCATTGATCGACAGGAGCTTTTTCATGTCGTTCGTTACATCATCGACCGATTTTTTGCACTCGGGGTTGTCGGCCTTCACCTTGCCAGGCGTGATCTTTGCGAGATAGTTGGCAATGGTGTAGGGTATGACGAAGTAGCCGTCGGCAAGCCCCTGCATGAGAGCAGAAGCGCCAAGGCGGTTCGCACCATGGACAGAGAAGTTGGCCTCGCCCAGGACGAAGAGGCCCGGGACATTGCTCTCGCAGTTGTAGTCAACCCAGAGACCACCCATGGAGTAGTGGGGCGCCGGGTAGATCCGCATCGGCACCTTGTAGGCGTTCTCGTCGGTGATCTTCTCGTACATCTCGAAGAGGTTGCCGTACCGCTCACGGATGGTGTCCTCGCTGAGGCGCTTGATGGAGGCGGCGAAGTCGAGATAGACACCGCGGCCGCCCGGTCCGACGCCACGGTCGTCGTCGCACTGCTCTTTTGCGGCACGGGAAGCGATGTCCCGCGGAGCGAGGTTACCGAAGCTCGGGTACTTCCGCTCCAGGTAGTAATCGCGATCCTCTTCGGGGATCTCACCCGGCGCGCGCTTGTCGCCTTGCCTCTTGGGGACCCAGCAGCGACCATCGTTACGGAGCGACTCGGACATGAGGGTCAGCTTTGACTGCTTGTCACCGTGCTGCGGGATGCAGGTCGGGTGGATCTGGGTGTAACAGGGGTTGGCGAAGTAGGCGCCTTTCCTGTGGGCTTTCCAGGCAGCGGTAACGCTGCATCCCATGGCGTTGGTGGAGAGATAGAAGACGTTCACGTAGCCGCCGGTGCAAAGAACCACTGCATCGCCGACATGGGAACGTATTTCGCCGGTCGCGAGATCGCGAACCGTGATCCCCTTTGCCTCACCATCAACGACGATCAGGTCGAGCATCTCGGTGCGGGAGAACATCTTGACGGTACCGGCTTTGATCTGGCGGGCAAGGGCCGAGTAGGCGCCGAGCAGAAGCTGCTGGCCCGTCTGGCCCCTGGCGTAGAAGGTACGGGAAACCTGGGCGCCGCCGAAGGAGCGGTTGTCAAGGTAACCGGCGTAGTCACGGGCGAACGGGACGCCTTGGGCGACGCACTGGTCGATGATGTTGTTGGACACCTGGGCGAGACGCCAGACGTCTGCCTCACGGGCACGGAAGTCGCCACCCTTGATGGTGTCATAGAAGAGACGGTAGATGCTGTCGCCGTCGTTGGGATAGTTCTTGGCTGCGTTGATACCACCCTGGGCTGCGATGGAATGGGCGCGGCGGGGGCTGTCCTGGTAGCAGAAGGCCTCCACGTTGTAGCCGAGCTCGCCAAGGGACGCGGCTGCGGCACCACCGGCCAGGCCGGTACCGACCACGAGGATCTTGTATTTACGCTTGTTGGCGGGGTTGACCAGCTTCATGTCGAAGCGGTGCTTGTCCCAAGTCTTCTCAATTGGCCCTGTCGGACATTTTCCGTCGAGTATCACTATGAACCCCCTAACCTTTCAGAATGCCGGTAACGATCAAGAACGGAATGGATGCGTAACCGAGGAGAAGAATAACGGCGGCAACCGAAGCGATCTTGCTGATGACCGGAAGTGTCCTGTTGTTGTTCCAGCCCATGGTCTGGAAAAAGCTCTGGATGCCGTGGGAAAGGTGCAGGAAGAGCACCACCATGGCCGCGATGTAAATGAAGGTGATGATCCCGTGCGAGAAGCTGTTGGTCACCATGCCGAAGACATCGAAGCGGCCAAGGGAATCGACGCCGATTTTGATGTCGGGGGTAACGCGGACGGTGAAGTGGAGGAGGTGATAGACCAGGAAGGCGAGGAGCAGCAGTCCCGTGTAGAGCATGCTCTGGCTCGACAGCGTGGCGCGCCGCATATTCTTAACGGCGTAGGTTTCGGCGTTGGCGGCGCGGTTCTCAAGGCTCAGCTGGATACCGAACAGGATGTGGACGGCTGCGGCGCCCAGCATGACCGCCCTGAAGGCCCACACCAGTGGCGGCAGGGCATGGAGGTGCTCTGCGTACGCATTGATGCCCCCCGGGATGAAGATGGAGGAGTTGCCAAGCATGTGGACGATCACGAAGAGGACCATAAGCTGGCCTGTGATCGCCATGAGGATCTTTCTTCCCACGGTACTCGTCAGTAGTGTCATAATACCATCCTTTAGCGTGAAATAACTGCGTGAAGCCAAGTGATCTTTATGTGGCCGGCAAACTCCTGCGAACAGGAAACCAACGACAACGTGCGGGTCTCTTCAGTTTACGCAAAGGGGGGAGCACGCCATTCCTTACAATTGTCCATCACCACCTCCTGCAAGGATATCCTCAAGCCTGCCACCGTAGACGGACAACGTATTAACAGTCTCTAATAACTAATTTTGTATACTGTATACTAAACATCCATTTAGGAAATTGCAATAAAAAATTAACCTGAGCGTAGGGAGAAACCTGCATCCCTTCTCACTTGAGCATGTTTAGTCCACGGGGAACCATCGAGTCATTAAGACCAAATCAGCAGCTCAGACCAGAGGCTGAAGAGGTAATGCCAGTGAAGACTCATTCCTGCCCAGGAAGTACACGCTTGACCGTGGCTCGCTCAGGACAGCTATTGCTTTAGGAGACACAGGGAACGGGCAGTTGCTTTTTTCCGGGTGTTCTGCTACAACCGTTGGCCGAAGATGTGGAAAAAACAAGGAGTTGCGCAACTCTACCCTCACTCGGATAACAATATAGATTCACACGAAAAGGCGCCATGAAATTCACGCTCAAAAAACAGGACCCGAAAACCGCCGCGCGACGGGGAACGCTCGTCACCCCGCACGGCACAATCGAAACCCCGATCTTCATGCCGGTGGGTACCCACGCGGCCATGAAGGCAATGACCCCGATGCAGGTAAAAGAAACGGGGGCGCAGATCATTCTTTCCAACACGTACCACCTCCATCTTCGCCCCGGCGAAGAACTGGTAGCCAAGGCCGGAGGACTTCACCATTTCATGGCGTGGGACGGTCCGATCCTGACGGACTCCGGAGGGTTCCAGGTCTTCTCGCTCCCCAACAAGCGGATCACCGAGGAGGGAGCATACTTCAAGCACGAGGTCACAGGTGAAGAGGTCTTTCTCGACCCGGCGCGGGCCATAGCCATCCAGGAGGCCCTGGGGGCCGACATCATCATGGCCTTCGACGAGTGCATCCCCTACCCCTGCGACAGACAATACGCGGCGAAATCGACGCGCAAGACCCTGCGCTGGGCGGAGCAGTGCCTGAAGGCCCAGACCCGCAAGGACCAGGCACTCTTCGGAATCGTCCAGGGAAGCGTTTTCGAGGATCTGCGCGCCATGTGCGCCAAGGAAATGGTCCAGATGGACTTCCCCGGTTACGCCGTGGGGGGGGTGTCAGTCGGTGAGGGACTCGAACTCCTGAAGAAGGTGGTGGAGTACACGGCCCCCTTCCTGCCGGAGAACAAACCCCGCTACCTCATGGGTGTGGGACTCCCGGAGGATATCCTGGAGAGTGTGGAGCGTGGGATGGACATGTTCGACTGTGTCATCCCGACCCGCTACGCCCGCAGCGCTACCCTTTTCACCAATCGCGGAAAAATCCGCCTCACCAACCGCAAATACCGGCGCGACTTCTACCCCATCGAGCCAAACTGCGGCTGCTATGCGTGCCAGAATTTCAGCCGGGCTTACATCCACCACCTCTTCAACGCAAATGAGGTCCTCTCGGCAATTCTCGCCAGCATCCACAACGTCCACTTCTACCTCAACATGATGGCAGAGGTGCGACACGCCATCGAGGAGGGACGATTCGCCGACTACAAGAAGACATTTCTGATGGAGTACCTCAAGGGTGGTAAAGGCCAGGAATAAGATTCAGCAGACAGCGGGGCATCGGAGGGGGTGCCCCGATCTGTTTTGAGGGAGAGCACGACGATGAAGGACGAGCAAACTGGTTTCGCGAGGGTTATGGAGATCATGCGGCGGTTGCGGGGGCCAGGAGGATGCCCGTGGGACGCGGAACAGACCCATGAGTCGCTCACGCGATATCTGCTGGAAGAGGCCTATGAGGTGATCGAGGCAATCGACGCGGATTCCCCCGAGATGCTCCGGGAGGAACTGGGAGATCTATTGTTGCAGCCGGTCTTCCACTCCGTTATTGCCGAGGAGCGGGGAGACTTCACCATGGATGACGTCCTCACCGGACTGGCCGACAAGCTGGTGAGCCGCCACCCCCACGTCTTCGGCGACCAGGTGATCAGAACAACCGAAGAACAGCTGGAAAACTGGGAGCGCCTCAAAGAGCAGGAGAAGAAGGAGGGACGTACGTCTGCCCTTGCCGGCGTACCGCCCCATCTCCCCGCCCTCATGAAGGCCCAGAAGGTAACGGAGAAGGCGGCGAGGGTAGGCTTCGACTGGTCTCACGTGGACGAGGTTTTCGCCAAGGTCATGGAAGAGTTGCGGGAGTTCGAGGAGACCATGATCGCAGGAGACCAGGAGCGGATGGAGGCCGAGCTGGGGGACCTCCTCTTTGCCCTGGTGAACCTGGGGCGTTTCCTTTCCATCAATCCCGAGCAAGCCCTGCGTAAGACAATCGCACGCTTCATCCGGCGCTTCGGCCACATTGAGGCGACTCTCCACGCACGCGGAACGTCTCTGAAGAAATCGTCCCTTGCCGAGATGGAAGCTCTCTGGGAAGAAGCCAAAAAGCTGGAACGGGAGGGTTGCTGATCCGGACAGAACCTGTCTTTGTTACGCTATTTCAACATCGTAACCGATTTTCCACATTTTATGTGGATAACCTGTTCATAACGATGTGGATAAAAAAGCAAACAGGTACACTATCGAAGAGTTTCCGCTTTCTGCCCACTTTTTACGCACACTGTAACTAGCTTATTTGTCTAATATTTTTACTTTGACAGCAAATATCGCCTGGTACCAGCGGGTTAAAGAGCAATCATCGTCCGACCACAAAACAGACCACGGAAACCTGTGCATAACCGCCTGAAATCCTGCATGACACCGCCCGTCACAATCCAGCCCCTTCCCATTGCAGCAACCACCGTTTCGAGTCGGTGCCACCGGCCCCTGAATAGCCGATCAAGGCGCCACCACTACCTACAACACGGTGACAGGGGATAATGATGGGGAGTGGATTGCGCGCCATGGCTACCCCCACCCCACGGGCCGCACCGCGTCTACCGAGAAGTGCTGCCACCTGGCCGTAGGTCATGACCCCTCCCCTCGGGATACGCCGCACAATCCCGTAGACCTGCCGCTGGAACGGGGTGAAGGATCCCTCGTCCAAGGGGAGTTCAAAGGTTACCACCTTCCCCGCGAAGTACCCCTCAAGGAGCCGAGCAGCCTCGCGGCTGAGGGGCCCATCCTCCGTCGCCCCCGGGTATGCGGCCCTGAGCCGCTCCTCCATCTCCCGGCGTGAGGCGACCTGGAAGGGGAGAAAAACCTCCACAAGCCCCCCCTCTCCCGCCACCACTCCGCCAAAGCCGACGCACGTAGCGAAGATTGACCAGACACACTGCTCTGCCCGCTTGGCTCTCCTCATCGCTTGATCCTCCTTCTGACTTGCGCCACGACCTCACGGGCCTCGTGGCACCGCAAGAGCATCGCCAGCAGCATGAATATCCCTGCCCCGGCCCCGACCGCTCCCAGCAGAACCCCTGCCTTGACCAGTTTGTTGCCCCCTGCAGACCAGTCCACGAATCCCATTGCCCACCACACGGCCACAGCCATGGGGATGGACGCTAGAAAGGCCTTGAAGCCGGTAACGAAGATCCCCCGGCCACCGAAGGGGCCGATCTTCCTCCTGAGAAATACCGCCAGAAGCCCCATGTTGCCAAGGGCCGAGAGGGACGAGGCAAGGGCCAGCCCACCGTGCTTCAGCGGTCCCATGAGAATGAGACTGAAGACGACGTTCAGGATGAAGGCGACAAAGGCGATGGCCACCGGCGTCCGCGTGTCCTTCAGGGCGTAGAAGGCCGGGACGAGCACTCGCACCAGCGCCACGAGGGAGAGGCCGAATGAGTAGTAGAAAAGGGCCTGGGCGGAGTTGACCGCCTTGGCGTAGTCAAATTCTCCCCCCATGAAGATGAGGCTGAAAATCGGCGTGGAGCAGGCCATAAGCCCGGCGGTGGCGGGGATGGTGACGAAAAGGGTTAATCTGAGGCCAAAACCGACAGACTCCTTGAACTGATCAAGCTCGCCGGCAGCCGCCTGGCGACTCAGGGACGGCAGCACCGCTTGGGCCACCGAGACGGTGAAGATCCCCTGGGGAAACTCGAAGAGGCGCTGGGCGTAATAGAGATAGGAGACGCTCCCTTGGGGAAGCAGCGATGCGAGAATGTTGCCGACGGTGATATTGAGATAGTAAACACCCACGCCGAAGACAGATGGCCCCATGAGCAAGGCGATCTTGCGGACCGCCGGATGGCGGAAGTCAAAGCGGGGGCGGATGGAAAAACCCTTTTGCCAGAGGGTCGGCAACTGGAGAAGAAGCTGGAGTACCCCGCCGATGAGCACGCCCGCAGCCAGGGCGGTGATCGGCACTTGAACGTGGTCATGGAGAAGCCACGCACAGAGGATCATGGATATATTGAGGAAGACCGTGGAGATGGCTGGGGTGAAGAAATGACGAACGGTATTGAGGATGCCCATGCAGAGGGCAACGAGGCTGATAAAGAAGATGTAGGGGAACATGAGTCGGTTCAGGAATACCGTCAGCTCGAGCTTGGCCGGTTGGGCCTTGAAACCCGGAAACATGAAGGAGACGATCGCGGGGGAGAAAAGAATGCCAAGAATCGTCACCCCCGCCATGACGATGGTGAGGAGAGTGAAACAGACATTGGCCAGATCCCGGGCCTCCTTCTCACCTTTCTGGGTGTACCATTCGGAAAAGGTGGGAACAAAGGCCGAGGTGAGCGCCCCCTCGGCGAAGAAACGGCGGAGCATGTTGGGGATCTGGAAAGCGGCAAAAAAGGCGTCGGTGGCGAGCCCGGCGCCAAAGAGCCGGGAAACCACCATATCGCGCACCATACCCATGATGCGCGATATCATTGTGGCTACACCCAGCACCCCGGCGGCCCGGGTGATCTGTTTTTTTTCGGACATTTAATCCCCTGTAGAGTGTCGTTCAAGGGGAGGTTATTACCATAAACGCACCATCAGGGCCATGGTTTTCGCATGGCTCAGCCGAATTCGTCCGCGAGATTTTCCAGCGCCTTGCGCAGTACGGCGCGCACGTTCTCGTCCCTCTCTGAGGCAAGCGCATGCCGCAGAGCCAAAGTGCTTCGCCGGCAATCGGCCCACCCCACGTCACCCAGGGACCAGGCGCCGAAAACGCGCAGGTCACGGTCATCCTCTGCGAGAGACTTCTCAAGGATCTTAAGATGGCGCGCCAATCCGACATCGAGCCTGACCGACGCATGGGAAGCCGCAAGGCGGACCGCAGCATCGTCGTCCTCTGACAATCGCTCCAGATTCCGGAGAATATTATGGGAACAACTCCTGTAGTTACCAAGAGCAAGAGCAATGAACTTTCTTACACGAGGATCGTTGTCGCGGGCACAAGCTGCAATCCGCTCCGCCGTCTCGCAGGGGAGTTCACGCCTCAGAAACAATGCCCGTGCGGCATCGGCCCGAAACACCGGGTCTGCCTCGTCAAGGGCAACCAGGAGTGCTTCGGTGCCGGTTCCAGCCGAAGGCTCGATCTTTTTGAGCGAGGCGAGCAGATGCTCGCTGACCTGTCCCTCGCTCCGGTCAATCGCTCCGACAAGTCCGACAAGCGCCCTTCGGGCTCTGCCGCCCCAGGAACCAAGGGTTTCAGCCGCATAGAGGATCACGTCGCTGTCGCCGGCATCAAGGGCATCGAGGAGTGCCGGCAGGGCAAGAGTCACCAGCGGCAGCGGTAGCACCCCGTAGCGACCAAGGGCTCCGCAGGCCACCCGGGCCCACTCGAGATGTCCCAACTCAATGGTCGCCTGAATGGTGACAGTAAGAACCGGCACCGCCTCCTCCGCGCGGAGCCTGTTCCAGGCAAAAATCTCTGCCGCGAGAATTTTCCCCCAACCGTCACCGGTATGGAGAACTCCTCGCAGCGCATTGTCCCAGCCTGGGGTTGCGGGACTTACGTCGTGGAGTTCCTCCCATGCCCGGATCCGCTCGTTCCAGTCGGAGCTCCCCTTCAATGTCTCCACAAGCTTCAACAGCCAGGGATCGACCTCAAGCCTGGCAAGGTCGTTGATGGCACGACGGACAAGGATCGCCTGCGTGTCGCGGAGTGCCGAAACACGGGCCGCGACCAGCTCTCCGACTTTATCGACACCTGACATGCCCTATCCTCCGAAGCCGAGGCCGTCCAGCTCATCCCGCGCGGTCCGGACCTTCCGCTCAATCTCCTCTCCCAGATCCCCCAGAAGGTCGCGTCCAGCCTTCTCCGCCTGCTGGACCTGAGTCATGAGGATGAACAGAGAGGATCTTTTCATGCGGGCTATCTCCTGATCCATCGAACTGATCCGCAGACGCAGCCTTGCCGCGACCCGCGCCAGATGCTCCTGCTCCCGGGCGGCTGTTCCCGGTCCACCGAACGCGTCGGAACTGGCTTCCCATCGGGCTGCGATATCCTCCATCCGCTCCCGGTCGCCATGGGCATAGGCGTCATTCAGTTCCGCCATGAGACGGGTCCGGACCGTTCGTGACTCATCATCGACCGCCCTGTCTGGATGTATGCGGGAAGCGATCGTGCGGTAGAGCGCTTTCATCTCTCCAGTGATGGGCGCCTTTTCCCTGGGGGGAGCCGGGTCGGCAATAAACCGCTCATACTCCTCTGAGCTTCTCCTGGCTTCGTCCCGGGCACTCCGGGCCAACTCCGCCAAGTCGATATCCTGGGGTGAACTCCCTGCGCGAGCTTCAGCGAGCCTTGCCAGCAGGAGGTCCAGCTCCAGGTATTTCTGTCCGACCCGCTCGTAGTAATGGACCTCGAAGCGAGAGAGAGCCAGCCGCATCTCGGTCAGCTCCAGTTCCAGCCCTGCCAGTACCGCCCCAAGTCGGGCCACCTCCTGGCGGGTTGCTTCGTGGTTATCGCCTGCCAGGACAGGTGAGCTCGTCACATCGCCGCTCATCTATGTAAGAGTGAAGGAGAATGTCGCGCCCTTGTCCGGCTCCCCCTCGGCCCAGACATTGCCACCATGGCGCTCGACGATCCGCTTGACAGTGGCAAGACCGATGCCGGTTCCCTCGAATTCGTCAAAGGAAACGAGACGCTCGAAGGGGCCGAAGAGCTTGTCGACATAGGCCATGTCGAAGCCGACGCCGTTGTCCCTGACGAAGTAGGCCGTTTTCCCGTCATGGTCGGTGCTCCCCACCTCGATCCGGGCAACCGGCTCCCTGACTGTAAACTTCCAGGAATTGGCCAGGAGGTTGACCATCACGATCCGCAGGAGATTCTCGTCTCCTGTTGCCATAAGACCATCCTGAATGACAAATTCCGCGCGCCGTTCCGGCTGGGTGTGGCGACAGTCGATGGCGATCTCCCGGGCCATGGCCGTGAGGTCCACCGCGGTGCGCCGCATCTCCGCCCGGGTGACCTTCGTGAGGTGCAGGAGGTCGTCCACCAGTTGCCCCATGCGGGTACTGGCAGCGGACACCCGCCTGAAGTACTCCTGCCCCTCCTCGTCGAGAGTAGTGCCATAGCGGTCGAGGATGATTCTGCTGAAGCCGTTCATTCCCCTTAACGGGGTCCGCAGGTCATGGGCCACCGAATAGCAAAAGGCCTCCAGCTCGCTGTTGGCCGCCTGAAGCTCGGCGGTTCGTTCAGCCACCCGCTGTTCCAGCTCCCGGTTGAGCCGCAGGGTGGTTTCCTCGGCCTCCCTCCTCAGATAGTTCTCCTGCCGAAGCGACGCGATGGCCTCCTGAAGCTCCGCTGTCCGCTCCCCCACCAGCCTCTCCAGCGAGCCCCTGAGCTCCTCCAGGGCTACCCACTGGCGCCTGAGCCCCCGTGAGTACGCGACGATCATGAGAGCGACCAGGATGAATGCACCACCATGGATGGCGATGACCGAATTTCTCTGGCTGTCGAGTGTTGCAAAGACCGGCTCTGCGGGGATGGTTATACTGATGCCCCCCCGCACGTCTCCAACCCGGTAGCCATGCTGTTCATGGCAGCGAAGGCATTCCTTCTCAGTGAAGAGGGGAGCCATGTACCGGAATATCTTCCCCTCGCCGACATCGTCCAGCACGAGCCGTCCCTGTGCGCCCCGCTCGAAGGACCTGAGCTGCTCGCTTTCCCAGGTATCAGGCTGATTGTATTGGTTGAGAGGACGCAGGCTGGTGATGTGGATGATGAGATGCTTCTGCCCCCTGCCAATCTCCGCCACCTCCTGCCTGAGATAGGCAGGGTTTATCTTGGTCATGGAAAGGCCGTGGATCGTAATCGACTCGGGCTCAAGCACGCCGGAATAGCGGTCTGGCGTGCCGGGTGCGTTCACCGTCGGCACGAAAAGCCCCCCATGGATGGCGTTGCGGAATCGCTCGGCCTTGACGAGGGAGAAGATTCCGTCGGCCTGCTGATGCGCCATCTGCATGGCTTGGTCATCGATGAGCGCAAGGTTCCAGACGAGGGATGCGGCGACAATCGCCAGCCAGACCAGAAGAGGAACGATCTGGGTTGATAGGCGCAGAGGATTCATTGATGATTCTCCGGAGAGGTGGTAGCTGCTGGCGGGGGATAGAGCTCACCGACAACCCCGTCGAGGATAGTCCCGAGCTTGACGGCCGACGCCGCGGGGGAGTGGCAGGCGCCGGCTGCGCAGACCATGGCCACTACACCTTCATCCCGTGCCGGCGCACCTTTGAGCACAAGCCCCGGAACGAACCGTCCGCCAACCTCGCGAAGCATCCCGCGAACGACAGCACTGTCACCTGCGGCAATGGCGACCTCAACCTCGGGGCCCTGCAGGTGGTCGAGGGCCGTCAGGGTCTGGAGGAAAGCGGCCGGCTGGCGCTCCACGCTTCCCAGGAAGGCACGGACGATCTCCTCGCCTGCCGCCGTGAACCGCTCCTCGTCGACGGAGCGGCCGAGCCGAATGAGCACGGTGGCAGCCAGGGCATTGCCCGAGGGGATTACCCCGTCGTAGGCCTCGCGTCCTCGAACGAGAACCGTCTCGGCATCGCTCCCAGTATCGTAAAGCCCCTCTCCTTCTCCAGCGAAGAGACCGAGCATTGCGCCGGCCGTTGCACGGGCCTGGTCCAGGTGGCGAGGATCGAGAGTCGCCTCATGGAGGGAGAGGAGACCGTGGATCAGCCCGGCGTAATCCTCCAGAAAAGCCGGAATATCTCCATCGCCCCGATGGATGCTCCGCAGCAGCCGGCCATCGGGACGGCGCAGATCCCGGTTGATCCTGTCCACAGCGGCTTCCGCCGCCGCAAGGAAGCGCTCCTCGCCACTCACCAGGTAGACCCGGGCAAGGGCCGCGATCATGAGACCATTCCAGGCGGTCACAATCTTTTCATCCCGGAAGGGTTGCTCGCGCCGCTGCCGAACAGCCAGAAGCGCCCGCCGCCACCGGTTCGCCATATCCTCAAGAAGCTCGGGCGCCAGCCCCTCGCGCCGGGCAAACGCCTCTGACGACAGAGGGAGATGAAGGATGCTCGCCCCCTCGAAGTTCCCCCCAGGGGTGACGTCGAAGAGGCGGCAGAAAAGGTCTCCTTCCACCGGGCCCAGGACCTCGCGCACCTGGCCGGGAGTCCAGAGGTAGCACCGCCCCTCTTCACCTTCCGTGTCGGCGTCAAGGGCCGAGAAAAATCCGCCCTCCGGTGCCGTCAATTCCCTCAGGACAAAGTCACAGACCTCAGCCGACATCTCCCTGAACAGCTCCTTCCCCGTTGCCTGGAAGAGATCGACCGCGGCTGCGGCAATGAGGGCCTGGTCGTAGAGCATCTTCTCGAAATGGGGAACGAGCCACTGCGCGTCGACACTGTAGCGGTGCAATCCGAAGCCGAGCTGGTCGTAGATCCCGCCCCGACGCATGGCCTCCAGCGATGCCCCGGCCATGGCGGTGGCCTCGGCATCGCCGAAACGCCGGCCGTAGCGCGCCAGAAACGAGAGGTAGAGGGGCATGGGAAATTTGGGGGCGGTGCCGAAACCACCGTGCTCGGGGTCAAACATGGCCGCCAGCTGACGCCGGGCTTCATGGAGAGGACCATCGCCGTCGATCTCCGCCGCCGTGGGAGCGGCCGCGCGCCTCAGTCCGTCCAGGATTGCCGTGCAGTTCTGCCGTACGAGTTCCCGGCGGGTGCGCCAGACGTCGGCGATCCTGCCGAGGATCTCCACGAGCCCCGGCATTCCGCCTCGGGAGTGTTTCGGGATGTAGGTGGCGGCAAAGAAAGGTTCGCGATCAGGGGTCATGCAGATGGTGAGGGGCCAGCCGCCGCTGCCGTTCATCATCTGGGCCACCCGCATGTAGGTGTCGTCGATGTCCGGTCGCTCCTCCCGGTCCACCTTGACGGCCACGAAATCCCGGTTGAGCACCTCAGCCACCTCAGGGTCCTCGAAGGACTCATGGGCCATCACGTGGCACCAGTGGCAGGTGGCATAGCCGATGGAGAGAAAGACCGGACGGTCCTCCGCCCTGGCCCTGGCGAAGACCTCATCCCCCCACGGGTACCAGTCCACTGGGTTGTCGGCATGCTGGAGCAGATAGGGGCTTGAGGCAAAAATCAAGCGGTTGAAACCATCCCCACCGTCGGGAGGAAGAATGCTTCTATCAGCGGCGAATATCCGCTTCACCCGCTCCTGTCCGTCTGGACCAACTGCCTGTTTTTTCATGCCTTGACCCCCCATCCAATGAATACGATTAGAACATTTTAGCAGAAATTTTTCACTCATTCTTTTACCATGGCACGTAAACGGATACACTTCGCACCATTAACAGAGGAGGCCCCATGAGAGCATATGCAGCATTAGTCCTGCTTGCCATTGCTGCGACGGCGCTGGCCGCCACCACGACAATCGGCCGGTTCAGCGCGGGCGACCTGTCGGGTTGGGAGGACGAAACCTTCAGGGGAAAGCAGAAGACCATCTACACCCTGGTCAGGGATGGTGGCCGGACCGTACTCAGAGCGCAGAGCCGGGGCTCGGCGTCAGGCCTCATCAGAAGGGAAGGCTTCGACCCGAAGGAACGGCCGGTGCTGCGCTGGTCGTGGAAGGTGGAAGGGACTCTCAGGAATGGGAACGAGCGGACGAAGGAAGGAGACGACTACCCGGCGCGGGTCTACGTGGTTTTCCCCCGCGGACTCTTCTGGAAGACGAAGGCAATCAACTACATCTGGGCAAACCGGCTCCCCAAGGGGGAATCGATCCCCAACCCCTTCGCTCCGAAGAATGTCATGATGGTTGCGGTAGAAAGCGGCAACGGTCAGGCGGGGAAATGGGTCGAAGAGGAGCGGAACATCGTCGAGGACTATGTGAAGTTTTTCGGGGAAGAGCCCCCTAAGGCAGGGGCCATTGCGATCATGACCGACACCGACAACACCGGCGAGGAGGCCACCGCCTGGTACGGGGACATCACCCTGGCGGCGAAATGAAAAGGGGGCGCAAAACCCCGCGCCCCCGGATGCCTACCATCTACAGGATCAGCTGAGCATTTTCGCCAGCCGTGCCTTTTCCTTCTCCAATCGCTCCTTGCCTTCCTCGAAGGCCTTGAGGAGGTCCTTCTTCACGTCCAGGGAAATCTCTTTCCCTTTGCCGAGAATTTCCTGAGTCCTGTCGTTCAGGTTCTCGACCACGTCGGAAACCTTGTCGGAGAAGTCTTCAACCATCTCCTCAGCCTCGTTCCTCGTCTTGCGGACGTACTTGCCAATGTCACGGCGGGTCTTCCTGCCTGACTGGGGCGCAAAGAGAAGGGCCGTTCCCGCGCCAAGTATCCCTCCGGCGATCAGCATCAAAGCACCCACTACGACGGTGTTGTTTCTCTCTTCGGACATGGTCTGGTTCCTCCTTTCAGTATCATTACAGTGTAAGAATACCGCAAAAAATCAGTTCGTCGAGTCGGCTTCCGCCTTGAGCCCCTCAAGTACCGCCCGTACCTCCTCGATGGTTTCCCTTGCCTGGGGCGACTTCTCCCTGGCCAGGTAGAGCTCCAGGTAACGGATGGCGTCCTTCACCCGCTCGTTGTCCATATAGAGGCTCCCGAGGGTGAGATACGACATGGTGAAGCTGGGATCGAGCCTGACCGCCTCGAGGCATTCCCGCTCCGCATCATCATACTCTTCCAGGTCGTAGTAGAGCTCTCCCAGGTTAAAATGGGCTGCGGCGTCATCCGGGTCAAGCTCGATACCACGCTTGAAGGCGGCAATGGCCTTCTCCCGCTCCCCGAGGCCGTACCAGGCGTCGCCAAGACCGTTATAGGCAAAGACGTTGTGGGGATCGATCTCCAGGGCCTTCTCAAAGGCCTTGATCGCCTCCTCGGTCCGCTCCAGGCTGGTGTAGACCAGACCGATGTTCACGTGGCCATCGGAGTTGGCCCGGTCGAGTTCCACCACCTTGCGGTAATAGGTAAGGGCATCCTTGTGCCGTCCCAGCTCGAAGAGGATATCACCGATGGCGGTAAGGGCATCCACATCAGAAGGGGCAATACCGAGTCCCTTCTCATACTGCTTCAGAGCCTCCTCCAGGTTCCCCTCCTCGGAGAGGGCCTCGCCAAGATAGAAGTAACCCTCGGCATTATCCGGCGCACACGCGATGCATTTCCCGAACTGCGCCGCGGCTGCGTTGTAGTCTCCCGCCTCGGCAAGGCTGATTCCCTTGGCCAGCAGCTCATCATATGTCTCAGCCATGACACTCCCCCCTGTACTCGTTGTGTGGGGGAAACTATAGCAGAAAGATCCCTGGCATGCCACCGCCGTGGCGAGCGGTAGAGAAAAAAGAATCGAGGGGGGCTTTCCTTTGTCCGGTTGATGTCCTATAATGAAGCGAATTTTTACAATAAAGGCGAGGGCAATGGCGGAAGAACACCTGGAAAAGACCGGTCTGCGGATACTGGAAGACATCAGCGCCCTGATCCTCCACTCCCATGACCTGCACGAAACCCTCGACAACATTGTTCAGCTTGTCGCAAAGCGTATCGGTACCGATGTCTGCTCCATCTACATGCTGGAGGATGATGGCGAGACCCTGCGTCTGGCCGCCTCCAAGGGTCTCTCCAAGGCATCCGTCGGCAGGGTCACCATGAAGATCTCCGAGGGGCTCACCGGCCTCGTCATCCAGCAGGGTGACGTGGTGACCACCGACGACGCACCGCACCACCCCCGCTACAAGTATTTTCCCGAAACCCGCGAGGAGCGCTTTCACTCGTTTCTCGGCATGCCCCTTCTGCAGCGAAAGACCCCCATCGGGGTCATCGTCATCCAGACGAAAGAGCCGCGCACCTTCCGCCAACAGGAGGTGAGCACCCTCGCCACCATTGCCTACCAGATTTCGAGCATCGTCACCAACGCCAAGCTCCTTGATTCCATCCGCCTGCAGGAAGAGGAACGGGAGCGGCTTGAGGCGGAACTGGAGAAGCTCAAGTCCGTCGGCACGCCAGCGGGAGAGGTTTCCGCCCGTCCCTCCGGAAAGAAAGAGAAACGTTCCCTCATGCTTCTCGGCACCTCGGTCTCCGCGAACTTCTCTCGTGGCAGGGTCGCCATCATCGACCACCGGGCCGAGAGCGACGGCATGGAGGTGACAAAGGTGCGCCCCCGGCAGGAGGAGCGCTCCCGGTTCCTCATGGCCCTGGAAAAGGCCAAGATCGAGACCCTCTACATGGAGAAGCGGGTGGCGGAGACCCTCACCAAAGAAGACGCCGCCATCTTTCACACCCATCTCATGATCCTTGAGGACCGGGGATTCATCGGCCGGGTCATCGACCTGATCGAGAACGATTATGGTGCGGTGCGTGGCGTGAACGAGGTAGTCGCCCACTACGTGAACGCCTTCTCCCAGATGGAGGATCCGTATCTGCGTCAGCGCTCGGCCGACATGGAGGACATCCGGCGGCGGATCATCACCTGTCTCGACGGCTCGGGACATGCGCGGCTGAAGCTTCGGGACAGGCGAATTCTGGTTGCCAACGAAATCCTCCCGTCGGACATGGCGATGCTGGATCACGAAAAGATCCTGGCGATTGTCACCGAAAAGGGTGACATGAACTCCCACGCGGCCATCATGGCAAAGTCGCTGGGAATTCCTGCCGTGGTCGGTGTCGAGGGATTACTGCAGAATCTGGGACTTCGGGACGAGGTGATTGTCGACGGCAACTCGGGGCACATCTACATCAACCCGAGCGCCAAGATCAAGGGAGAGTACGACCGGCTGGAGCTCGATCTTTGCAGCAAACGGCGGGAGCTGGGGGAACTGCGGGACCTGCCGGCAGTGACCCGCGACGGGATCGAGGTGCGGCTACGGGCCAACATCGGCCTGGTGAGCGACGTGAAGGTCGCCCATGCCAATGGCGCCGAAGGGGTCGGGCTCTACCGGACCGAATTCCCTTACATGGCCCGGGCGAAGTTTCCGACCCGCGACGAGCTCTTCGGGCTCTACCGCCGGGTCCTGGAGGAGTTTGCACCACAGCCGGTCACCATCCGCACCCTGGACATTGGCGGCGACAAGACACTCCCCTACTTCCCCATGGCTCGGGAGGACAATCCGTTCATGGGATGGCGTTCCATCCGGGTATCCCTGGAGCGGGAGGACATCTTCCGGGTCCAGCTGGCGGGGGTGCTTCTTGCTTCATCCCACGGGAAGGTGAGCCTCATGTTCCCGATGGTGTCGAGTATCGGCGAGATCTGGCAGATCAAGAAGATCCTGGGCGAGGTCATGTGCGAGCTGGAACGGGAAGGTCAACCCTTCGACCCTGACATCCGCCTGGGTATCATGGTGGAGTTGCCGGCCGCCGTCCAGACAGCCCATATCCTGGTTAAGGAAGTCGACTTCTTCAGCATCGGCACCAACGACCTGATCCAGTACACCATGGCCGCCGACCGGAACAACCCGAAAGTGCGCCGCTACTACGACCCCTGCCAGCCGGCGGTCCTCTACTCCATCAAACGGGTGGTGGATGTGGCGCTGGCGTCCGGCAAGCAGGTATCCCTCTGCGGTGAAATGGCGGCTGACCCCATCAACGCGGTCCTCCTGTTCGGCATGGGGATCCGGGAGTTCAGCCTCGCGGCCCCCTCCATCCCGGTGGTCAAGCAGGCGATCCGCTCCGTTGATGCCACCACCGCCCGGGAGCTGGCCAACCGTGTCCTCTCCCTGGAGAGCGCCGGCGCGGTCCGTTCCTACCTGGCGGAGGCCCAGTCGGTCCTCGGCCTGTAACCCCTCACCCCACTAATAAATTTCAGCGTGTGCCTCGGGATCGAGGGGGTTCATCCTCACCGCAAGGGAGAAGAGGTAGGGATAATCCTCCTTCAGGTGCCGCATGTAGATCAGCCATTCACGGAGCAGATGCCCGAAGGCCCGCCGCATGTCGCCGGCCAGGTGGTCCAGGTCGCTCTGGGGGAGATCCTCAAGGCTCTTGCGCGACATCAGTTCATCCGCCAGATGGAAGACCGCCCAGAGCAGATCGGTGAACTCGTCGTGCTCCAGGAGGTTCGGATTCTCCAGCAGCCGCAGCATGAACTCCCGCTTCCCCATGAGAAACACCCTGAGAAACCCCAGATCCCCCATCCGGCTGTCAATGCGCGCCTCGTAGGTGGCGATGAACGTTGCGGAAGACTGAAAGTCCTTGCCGGTCCACTGGGGCCGTACCTTGAGCTTCTCCTCCAGCGCCTGCGGCTCCACCAGGAAGTCGGATAGATTGCGCAGCAACTCCGTCCCCACCTCGCTGAAAAAGACACCGATCACCATGTTCATCTTCTGGCGCAGCGCAATCCGCTCCCGCTCCTTGAGCACCCGTTCGATCATGAGGGTCACGAACAGGACGTAGACCGGCAGAAAGGCCAGGTTGCCCAGAAACCCGGCCGCGATGTCCGCCCCCTTGCCGAAAACGAGGTAATCGACCAGGTAGAGGATGAGCGAGGCGATCAGCATGAGCCCGGCGATGGTCTTGGTACGGAGGCTGAGGTATTTCACAAGGGTCTCCCGAAGGTATTATGATGCCCGGAGCGCGTCCACGATGTTCATCCGCGCCGCCCGGAAGGCTGGCAGCAGTCCCCCCACAAACCCCATGACCAGGGAGAAGAGGAGCGACTTGCCGACGATGCCGGCGGTGAGGGTAAAGGTGAACGCCAGCTCCGAAAAGGTCTGCCAGTTCATGGTGGAGATGGTGATGAGCTGCATGAAGGAGGCGAAGAAGAGCCCCACCACGCCCCCCAGAAGCCCCAGAAAGAGCGCCTCCATGATGAACGCCCCAAGGATGCTCCCCTTCTGGAACCCGAGGGCCCGGAGGGTGCCGATCTCAGTCACCCGGTTGGCCACGGCGGCGTACATGGTGATCATGGCGCCGATGACGGCCCCCAGCGAGAAGATGATGGTGAGGGTCACCCCGAGGATGCGGAGGAACTTGGCCATGGCCTCGGACTGGTCGGCGTAGAAGGTGACCTCCCGCTTCGCCTCCAGGGTGAGGCGCGGGTCTCCTTGCAGCCGCTCTTTGAGCCGCGGGAATTCAGACGGGTCACGCAGTTTGAAGATGACCGACGAGTAGACCGGCCGCCGGAACGCCTGCATGAGCTGATCCACGTCCCCCCAGAGTTCCGAGGAAAAACCGCTGTTCCCCGCGTCGAAGATGCCGACCACAGTCCAGTCCCGGGCCGCGAACCGCACCGTTTCGCCGATCCCCCCTCCCTGGAACCGTTTGGCAATGCTCCTGCCGGCGATGATCTCCGCCGAGCCGGGCCGCGGCATCCGCCCCTCAATCAGGCGCACCTGGGGCCGGAGCAGGAGCGAAGCCTCGCCGACCCCGCGGATCACCACGTTCGAGGGCTTGCCGGTCACCCGTTTGGGAAGGCTGATGAGGACCACCAGCTCTTTGGCCGCCAGCAGCTTCCCCCCAGCCACCGCCACCTCGGGCTGGGTCTCCACGATGGTCGCCTGGGAGCGATCCACGCCGCTCTGGACCTCAGTCTGGGCCGACTTGCGAATCACCACCACGTTGTCGTAGGAGCCGGTATCCACCAGGGTCTTCCGCAGCCCCTCGGCCAGCATCAGGGTCGCCGCGAAGACGAAGACCACCAGCGCCATCCCCGATGCGGTCAGCACCGTGGTCAGACGACGGGTCCAGAGGTTGCGGAAGCTGTAGGAGTAAGGAATCCCCATCTACCCTATCCTTCGCAATCCATCCGCGATATTGATGGACGCCCCCCGCCAGGTGGGGAATATGCCGGCCACGAGCCCCACCACGGCGGCGGCGGTAAAATCCAGGTAGATGGTAAGGGGCGCCACGGTGAAAACCGGGAAGAACTGGGAGAGTTGGGTCTCGATCAAACGGGCCGCCGGAAAGGTCAGGAGCACCCCCACCGCCCCACCGGCCAGGGAGATGACCATCGACTCGCCGAAGACCACGCCGGCGATGTGGATCGTCCGGAAACCGAGGGTCTTGAGCGTCGCGTACTCGGCGATCCGCTCCCGGGCGGTCATGGCCATGGTGTTGGCGGCCACCACCATGATGATCACAATCACCACGTAGGAGACGATCTGGATGGCGACCATGATCGCCTCGGTCATGGAGACGAAGCTCATCTGGAACGCCTTCTCGGTCTCGGTCAGGGTCTCGGCCAGGGAGTTTCGGAAGGTGGCGTCCACCGCCAGCGACACCTCCGCCGCCTGCTCCGGTTTCGCCAGCGAAATCAGGTAGAACCCAGCCTGATCGGCCCGGCGGGGAATGGTCCGCTTCATGGTCTCGTTCAGGTATTCCCAGTGGAAAAAGAGCTGGGTCGCGTCGGTATTCTTCTGGGCTCCCCGGTAGATCCCCCGGATCACGAACTCCCACTGGCCGGGGAAGATGGTCCCCCGCAGGGTAACCTGGTCCCCCACCTTCCAGCCGAACCGCTCGGCGGTCTTCAGCCCCACCAGGCAACCCTTCCGGTCATGCACGAATGCGGAGCGCTCCTCTGGAGAAACAAGGTACTCGGGGTACATATCCAGGTAGCTGGCGGGCTCGATGGCGAAGTTGGGGAAGAAGTTCTTCTCCTCCTTGTAGATGCCGCCAAACCAGTTCCCCCACGAAACGCTCCGAACCCCCGGCACCTGGCGGATGCGGTCCTTATAGGAGATGGGAAGCGAGAAGACCAGGGAGATTGAATTGCGGGTCACCAGCCGAGAGGTGGACGACGCTTCAACCCCAGCGTACCAGAGGTCAACAAGGGTGCGCAGAAGTCCAAAGGCGATGATGGCTACCGCCACGCCGATGATGGTGAGGGTGGTGCGGAGCTTGTGCCGGAAGGCGTTGCGAATGAGGAGCTTGATGATGAACATGGTGGCCGTACTATCCGAATCCGTTGACGAGGAGCCCCTTCTCCAGGTGCCGCATGGAGTGGGCCTTCTCCGCCGCCTTTGGGTCGTGGGTGACCATGATGATGGTCTTGCCAAACTCGTTCACCAGCCGGTCCATGAGGGAGAGGATCTCAGCGGCCGAGACCCGGTCCAGGTCGCCGGTGGGCTCGTCTGCCACCAGGATTTCCGGGTCGGTCACCATGGCCCGGGCGATGGCGACCCGCTGTTGCTGCCCCCCCGAGAGCTGGGAGGGGTAGTGGTCCATCCGGTCGGTGAGATTCACCAGCGACAGCGCCATCGCCACATGTTCCCGCCGCTCCCGGCGCGAGAGGCCGGTGAGGAGCAGCGGCAGCTCCACGTTCTCGAAAGCGGTCAGCACCGGGATGAGGTTGTAGAACTGGAAGATGAATCCCACGTTGGCGGCCCGCCAGACGGCCAGCTCAGCCTCCGGCAACGTGGTGATCTCCACCCCGCCGATGGTGATGTTGCCGTTGTCAGCCTTGTCGATGCCGGCGATGAGATTGAGGAGCGTACTCTTCCCCGACCCCGACGGCCCCATGAGCGCGAGAAATTCTCCCTGGGCGATGTCGAAGGAGATATCCTCCAGCACCGGCACCACCTGGTTGCCCCGCCGGTAGGACTTGGAGAGGTTGCGGACGGCGACTATGGGTTCCATCGGTTCAGCCATCTACTTCTCCGCCGTCTTGATCTTCGCACCATCTTTGAGTTTGTCCAGGGATTTCAGGGCGATCCGGTCGCCGGGCTTCACGCCGCCCGTGACTTCGAGCATGTCGCCGATCTTCGCGCCGAGGGTGACCGGCGTTTCCACCACACGCTTCTCCTTCACGAGGAAGACAACCTTCCGCCCTCCCCGCTCCACCACTGCTGCGGGGTTCACCGCTGTCTTCGGTTTCTCTTCCCCCGCCGCCACCGGGCGCTCCAGGAAGGCCACCTTGGCGCTCATCTCCGGGAGGATCCGGTGGTCGATGGCGGCGAAGCGGACCTTCACCAGCACAGTCGCCTTGGAGCGGTCGGCGGTGGGGACCACCATGTGGACCGTGCCGCGGAACCGTTCGTTGGGGAGCGAGTCCAGCTGAATCTCGCAGGGCTGGCCCACCTTCACCTTTCCCAAGTTCGCCTCGGAGACGTCGGCCTCCACCTGGAGCGACCCCAGGTCGGCGATGCTAACCACTGCCGCCTTGGCGTTGGCGGCGGCGCCGATGGGGGTAACGATGTCTCCCACGTCTGCGTTCTTGGTGAGGACCACGGCGTCGAAGGGGGCGCGGATGAAGGAGTACTCCAAGTTCACCTCGGCACCCTTCAGGGCCGCCGCCGATGACCGGATGGACGATTCGGCCCCCTCCACCCCGGCACGCGCCCGGCGAAAACGGGCCTCGGCGGTATCGTACTCGGCCTTGGCCACAATGCCATCCTTGAGAAGTTGCCGTTGGCGCTCGAATGAAATTGTCGCGTCCTGAAGCTCGGCCGTGGCCTGCTCCAGGCTCGCCCTGGCGGTCTTCAGGTTGGCCGCGGCCTGGTCACGGGATGCGGCGGCATCAAGGTTCTCCAGGCGAGCAAGGATCTCGCCCTTTTTTACCCGGCTCCCCTCCTCCACGCCGAGCCACTCCAGCCGGCCGGTGGTCTTGGCGGCAACCGCGGCCTTGCGCTGGGCCACCACGTAGCCGCTGGCGTTCAGCAGCGAAAAGGTCTGGGACGGATAGACCTGGGTCACCGTGCCGGTCTCCACCGTCACAGCCGGCGTCAGGACGCCACCGGCGAAGAGGCCGATGATCACGACCGCAAGCACCGCCGCCGCGATCCAGTAGACCGGCTTTTTCCGGGGGCCGGGTCGGAAGGCTGCCCCCTTGTCGATCTTCAGTTTTCCCAGGTCTTCGTTAGCCATCTGGAGGTTCTCCGGTTAATGGGATTGTCGCACGTCGCGCTCTGGGCGACGGTGCGATGAGAGCATAGCACTTGAGCAGGACAGTGTGAAGGGGGTTGCGGCTCCCGACTGGATACGGGAACAAAGAAGCCGGTCGGGATACGCAATCCCTCCCGGCTTCGGAGTCACGGTCCGCCCATGGTGATTCGTCATCCCTTGAGCTTTTTCATGATCTCCCTCGTGAATGCCGGCAGGTCGGAGGGGATGCGGGAAGTAATGAGGTTACCGTCCACCACCACCTCGCTGTCTTCATAGAGTGCGCCGGTATCTTTCATCTCGGCGGCTACCGACTGATAGCAGGTGGCCCGCCTCCCCTTCAGGAGTCCAGCGCTGACAAGGGTTTGCGGCCCATGGCAGATGGCCGCCACCGGCTTGTTGTGGGCGAAGAAGGCACGGCAGATCTCCAGGGCCGTCAACTCCGTTCTGATGGCCGCGGGTGCTTTTCCCCCAGGCAGGACCAGGATGGCATAGTCGTCGGGTCTCACTTCGCCAAGCGTCAGATCAACCTTCACCTGATAGCCATGTTTCCCGGTAATGGCTCCCCAGTTGAGGGATGCGACATGAACCGGGATCCCCTCCTCCAGCAAACGATAATAGGGGACAAGCAGTTCCGAATCCTCAAAACCGTCGGCGCTGATGATAAGGGCTTTCATGGCGCACCTCCCTGTGCATGAAAAAAGGGCGCCGTGGCGCCCCTTCGTCGGGATTCTCTATTTCAGCCGCGCTTCAGCAGCCTTCCAGTCGATGTTCTTGAAAAATGCCTCGATGTAGTCGGCCCGCTTGAGCCCGTAGTCGATCATGAAGGCGTGCTCGAAGACGTCCATGATCAGGATCGGCGTGCAGCCGGCCGGATGGGCAACGTCGTGCTCGTTGATCCAGAAGTTGATCAGTTTGCCATTGGCCGAATCCTGGTACAGGACGGCCCAGCCGATGCCGCGCATGGCGCCAGTGGCCCGAAAATCCTTCTCCCACGCCTCAACGCTGCCGAAATCGGCGGCGATCTTCGCAGCCAGCTTCCCGGCCTGGTCGATGCCCCCCTTGCCGCCAAGGTTGTCAAAGTAGTACTCGTGAAGCCGCATGCCGTTGAACTCCCAGCCAAGGCGGCGCTTCAACTCAGCGTACTCGGGCGTGGCGGTGGCGCCGTCGACCAGCATCTTGGCCAGGATGTCGAGAACCTTGTTGGTATTGGTGACGTAACCCTGGTAGAGGGTGAAATGGTTCTTCAGGAGCGTCTCGCTGAACCCCTCCATGCCGATCAGTTTCGCGTAGTCCTTTGCTTCATAGGCCATGGTCGTTCCTCCTTAGGGATCGTGAAATGACTTCTTGTACCACAGGGCACGGTCATAAACTTATCACGATTCGAGCAAAGGTCAAGACAAAAAAGACAAAACGAGTCCCTTTTGTCTCCTATTCAGCATTCCTCAATCTGGGCGGCGACGATTTCGACGTCGGGGCGCGCTTCAACGATCCACTCCTCCAGCCGGTCCAGCAGATGACGGGTTCGGGCACGGTTCTGCCCCACGGTAACGAAGGCGAGGACCGTCTCGCCGTGGACGTCCTGGAGGTCCACCTCGGCGCCCGCCACGTTGAAGTTCTGCCTAGCCCGGGCGATGATGCTCTTGATGATCCCCCGCTTCCCCTTGAGGGAATCCGCGGGGAGGAAGATGTGGAACCTGGCGGAAAACATAAACATTGCCTAGAACTCGGCGTGGCGCGGCGTTCTGGGGAACGGTATCACGTCACGGATATTCTCCATACCAGTCAGATACATTATGAGCCGCTCGAAGCCGAGGCCGAAGCCGGCGTGGGGGGTGGAGCCCCAGCGGCGGGTGTCGAGATACCACCAGAGGCTTTCGGGGGCGATGCCGGTCTCGCGCATGCGGGCTTCGAGGAAATCGTACCGCTCCTCACGCTGGCTGCCGCCGATGATCTCCCCCACCTTGGGAACCAGCAGATCCATGGCGGCGACGGTTTTGCCGTCGTCGTTCTGGCGCATGTAGAACGCCTTGATCTCTTTCGGGTAGTTGACAACGAAGACCGGCCCGCCCACCACCTGCTCGGTGAGGTAGCGCTCGTGCTCGGTCTGGAGGTCGAGCCCCCACGATACCGGGAATTCGAAGGATACGGATGCCTTTTTCAGCCTCTCGATGGCCTCGCCATACTCCATCATGGCGAAGGAGGTGTCAGCCACCGCCTCGATGCGGGCGATGAGCCCCGTGTCGATCTGACCGTTGAAGAATTCCAGGTCTTCCCGGCAGTTTTCCAAGACGTGGCGGCAGAGGTAACGGAAGAACTCCTCGGCCAGGGCCGCGTCGGCCATCAGGTCGGCGAAGGCCATTTCCGGCTCGATCATCCAGAACTCGGCGGCGTGGCGGGGGGTGTTGGAGTTCTCGGCCCGGAAGGTGGGGCCGAACGTATATATGTCGGTGAAGGCCTGGGCAAAGAGCTCCCCTTCCAGCTGGCCGCTGACGGTGAGTCCGGCCTGGGCGCCGAAGAAATCGGCGGAGAAGTCCACCTGGCCGCCGACCAGCGGCGGCCGTGACGGATCGAGGGTGGTGACCCGGAACATCTCGCCGGCCCCTTCGCAGTCGTTGGTGGTGATGATGGGGGTGTGGACCCAGAGGAACCCCCGCTCGGCAAAGAAGCGGTGAACCGCCTGGGCGAGGGAGGAACGGAGCCGGAAGACGGCGCCGAAGGTGTTGGACCGGGGTCGCAGGTGGGCTATGGTTCGCAGGTATTCGAAAGTGTGCCGTTTCTTCTGGAGGGGATACTCCTCGTCGGCCGGCCCCACGATTTCCACCGCCGTTGCATGCAGTTCGTACCGCTGGCCGCTGGCGGGGGATTCGGCGAGCCGCCCCCGGACGGCCACGGCGGCGCCGGTGCCGATGGCGCAGACCGCGTCATAGGATGCCATCCCCTGCTCGGCCACCACCTGGAGGCTGGCGAAGCACGAGCCGTCGTTCACCGCCAGAAAGGCGACCCCCTTGCCGACCCGGCTGGTCCTCACCCATCCCTTCACCTCGATCTCCGCGCCGAGCCCTTCCCCGGCGAGGACGTGCCGTATCCGTACGCATGCTCCCATGGCTTCGCTCCCTGTAAGTCAATTGACTTGCCCGCCCCGTCCGGTATAGTCTGAAGAGACGAACAGACCTATTGTACCGCAAAGGAGAAGAGAGTCATGCGCAAAATAGTCCCCTCAGTCCTTTTAATGGCAGCCTGCTTCTCCGGGTCGGCGGTCCTGGCGGCCGAGCCGGCGGCCACGTCCCAGAGCACTATCGATGTCAAGGCGGCCAAGCAGCAGAGCTACCCGAAGATCGTCCTCTACTCGGTTGCCTGGTGTCCCCACTGCAAGGAGGCCAAGGAATACTTCACCAAGAACAACATCCCCTTCATCAACAAGGACGTGGAGATCGACGCCAAGGCGATGGAGGAACTGACCGGCAAGTACAAGAGCCAGGGGGTACCGGTTATCGTCATCGGTGACGACAAGAAGGTTATAAAGGGGTTCAGTCCCAACATGTTCGAGAAGGCGGTAAAGGAAGTTCAGTCGAAGAAATAAGCGACTTCCCACCGGATCATGACACGAAAAAGGGAGCCAACCGGCTCCCTTTTTTCTCCTCACCCTCACCTAGTGCCCGCCCCCGCTCCGGGTGATGAGCATCACACCGGCGGTGTCGGCCAGCAGCGTGACCACAACAGGTCTTAAGCAGACCTCTTTTCCTCTCCGCGGTAGTTCCTGAGCCGCACACCCTTCTGCCGCAGTAGCTCGCGGACCCGCGGGCTCGTCAGGGCTGACAGCTCCTCTTCGTGCCGGTAATCGGGCATCCTTTTCGTGATCTCGGCGCAGGGGAGGCACCCCGGGTGGAAGTAAATCTCGCGGGCCCCTTCCCCCAGGGTGTCGATGGCCTTCAGCAGGTACTCCTCGGTCATCCGCCCCGAGCTGAGAAGTCCCTTGACCTCGGTGACATAACCGATCCCGAGCCGGTCCAGCGCCGGCCGGCACCGTGCCGACAGACGGTCGAAAATGAAGGCATCGACCATTTTCGCCAGGGTATGGCTTCTGTCTATGACCAGGTTTTCCCGCAGGTCTTCGCGGGAGAGGCGGAAGGTCGTAATACCATGCTTCGGCATCAACTCGCGGAGGATGTCAAAGACCACCGGATGCATGTGAATGTTCAGGTGACCGTCGATATGGGAAAGGGGGATCCCCGTCTGCCGGAAGCGGAGGATCTGGGCCTCGATCTCCGCATGGAGCTGCCTGCGGAATGAACCGATAAAAAAATAGCGCATGCCGGCATGGACCGGATCGTTGGAGAAATTGCCATCCCGGTCGCAGATCCTGGGGAAGCCGGTGTGCTCGCCCACGGCCTTTCCCTGCACCAACGTGAGATGCAGACCCAGCTGGAGCCCGGGGTTCTCCTTGGCCAGATGGACTGCCTCATGGAAGGCGTCGCCCCCCACCATGAGGGATGCGCTGGTGAGGATACCCTCACGCCAAGATTTCACCACGGCCCTGTTCACGCCACTGGAAAGGCCGAAATCGTCGGCGTTGATGATCAGTTCTTTCATGGGCTTTTTCCCGAATCTCAATCGCGCTCAAAAATGCCTAGCACCATGGAACATCTAAAACCAACCCCTCTAAATCTCCCCTTGTCGGGGGGGAAACCTTGAAGTCTCCCCTGAAAAAGGGAGATTTAAAGGGGTTTGCTGCAAAAGAATAAGAATTCCAATGCATTAGGGGAATGCCAAGGTCGAAGACAGGGAGGTCAGTCGGCGGTTTCCATGCTGTTTACCCAGTTGCAGACTTCAAGCTGGACAGGGGCGAGCTGGTCCATGGAAAGACTGAAACGCTCGAAGAGAGGTGAAATACCGGCAAAGTCATCCAGTTCGATCTTCTCCACAAGGGCCAGCAACGCACCAAGCTCGCCCTCGCGGGCCAGGAGCGCCTGGCGCACATCCTCATCCAGGTTGAGGGGTGCCACCACATCCTCCATGGGCACCTTGAGGAGGGCATCGGCCAAGGACAGTATGCCGGTCATGAAGGCCCGGTCGGGATAGTCCCGGTCTAGCCGGGCGGCCGGCTGCTCCGAGATGATCAGCTCCATGAGGCGAGCCCGGCTGGCAGCCATCACCAGCAGGGGGTTGTCGCTCCCCCCCGAAGCGGTGTTGGCGAAGAGGGCCATCATGGCCCAGCGCCGCAACTGGTGAAAGCCGAGGACCATGATGGCATGGCGCAGGCTGGTGATCTTCTCCTTGAGCCCAAGGGACACCGAGTTGACAAGCCGCAGCAGGTTGAGGATCAGATTCGGGTGCTGCTTGAAGGTCTGCTCCAGGTCGTCAATGTCCACCTCGGCCACCAGTTGGTTGTAGAGCTTGACGATGGCGAGCCGTCCCACGTCGACACGGGTGCGGCTCAAGACCACGGGGCGGGCGAAGTAGTACCCCTGGAAATAGGTGAAACCCAGTTTCGCGCACAGCTCGTACTGCTCGTGGGTCTCCACCTTCTCGGCCAGGAGCTTGGGTTTCCAGCGCTGCAACGTCTCCATCTCGCCAGCCAGGTTGTCCATGCCGGTCCGGAAGAGATCGATCTTCACCACATCGACGATGTCGTAGAGGGGCTCGTAGACCGGCTCGTAGACATGGTCGTCCAAAGCGAGGGAAAACCCCTTTTTCTTCAGCTCTTGACAGCGCTCGATGACCGTATCGGTGATGGGGACATGTTCGAGGAGCTCGAGAATCACCTGATCGGGAGGAAGGAGCTCTACCGCCTCGCTCATGAGGACGTCGGCGTTGATGTTGATGAACCCCTTGTGCTTGCCGAGAATCTCCCGGAAGCCGAAACTGGAGAGGGCGTCGAAGATGACGCTGGCGCTTGCCTGGAGGTAATCGGTGACGTTGGCGTGAAGGGTGTCGGCGGAGCGGAAGAGGAGCTCGAATCCGTAAAGCTTTTCCTCCCGATCGAGGATCGGCTGCCTGCCGAGAAAGAATTTTTCTTCTGCCATGCAATTCACTCCACGCTGTTTTTTCAGCCGGTTACCAGCATACCTGCGGTGAAGCAAAGCCGCAAGGAGAAAAGGCCATGACCCGGGACAAGCCCCTCACCCGCAGATCCGGAGGACGTCGGCCGCGATGGCCTCCAGGGACAGCACCTTCGTCACGCCACCCCGCTTGACGGCTTCATTGGGCATGCCGAAGACGACGCAACTGGCCTCGTCCTGGGCGATGGTGATGGCCCCCGCATCCTTCATCTCCCGCATGCCGCTGGCGCCGTCGTCCCCCATGCCGGTCATGATGACCCCCACGGCGTTCTTGCCGGCATAGCGGGCCGCCGAGCGGAAGAGGACATCCAGCGAGGGGCGATGGCGCGAGACCAGCGGACCGTCCTTGATCTCCACGTAGTAGCGGGCTCCGCTGCGCTTGAGCAACGTGTGCCGGTTGCCGGGGGCGATGAGCGCCCTCCCCCGGATGACCGTGTCGTTGTCGGCCGCCTCCTTGACGGAGATGCGGCAGATGCCGTCGAGCCTCTGGGCGAAAGCCCGGGTGAACCCCTCGGGCATGTGCTGGACGATGACGATGGGCGGGCAGTCGGCCGGGAACGCCTCCAGAAAGACCCGCAGGGCCTCGGTTCCACCCGTGGAGGCACCCACCACGACGATCTTTTCCGTTGTTTGAATCATGGCATGGGAGCCGGGCTTCTCCAGGATCACGTCGGCCGACAGCTTGGGGGCGATCTCCTTTGAGATACGCGGCGTGATCTTCCTGATCCGCGCCTGGCTCGCGGCCTTGACGGCGTCGCAGATCCGGACCCGTGACTCCTCCAGGAACTGCTTCGTGCCGAGCTTGGGCTTCTGGATGATCTCGATGGCACCGTACTCCAGGGCCTTCATGGCAGTCTCCGACCCTCCCTCGGTCAGGGTGGAGCACATGACCACCGGGATCGGATGCTGGCTCATGATCTTGCGGAGGAAGGTGATGCCGTCCATGCGCGGCATCTCCACATCCAGCGTGATGACGTCGGGGACCTCCTCCCGCATCCGCTCGGCGGCGATGAAGGGATCGCCCGCCGGGGCCATGACCTCAATCTGGGGGTCCGAGGCGAGGATCTCCGCCATGGTCTGCCGGACCACGGCGGAATCATCGACGATGAGTACCTTTATCTTTTTCATGGCTATCCCTGCCTTCAGTAGTTCCGTACGGGAGCGTAGTCCCTCAACGCGGCCATTGCTGGACGACAGTATCCTCTCCGCCCCTCAACCGCCGGAGAAGGACTTCTCCGGTGCCGGTGTGGAACAGGAGCTTACGACCGCGTGTTCCCCCCACGTCGGAAACCGTCACGTCGAGCCCCTCGGCCTCGAGCACCTGGGCCGCTATCTGCACGTTGCGCCGCCCCACGCCGAGCCTGCTTCCGCCCACGGCCATCATGTCGGCCCCGCCGAAAACCTTGACCTCCAGGGATCTCCGCGGGATGCCCGAGAAAGAAAACATTTCAAGCATGTGGACAATGGACGTATCAACGTAGCGGAAGGCATCGGACCGCGGCCCCTCGGGGAGCAGCGCGTGGCAGATGGCGGCGGAGCCGGTGGCGCGGGAAAACATGGTGACCGACACGCAGGAGCCGAGCACCGTGGTCACCACGGTGGGACTCGTGGCAAAGTGGATTTCCCCCGGCTTGAGATAGACCCGCGGGATATCCGGGTGAAGCGCAGTCATAGGGGCTTTCGGTAGACGGTGGAGGCAACCTGCACCAAGGGAACATCGAGCCCCGAGAGTGTCTCCGAGTGTCCCATGAAGAGGTAGCCGCCGGGGATCAGGTGTCGGCAGAACCGTTTGAGCAGTCGTTCCTGGGTCTGCTTGTCGAAGTAGATGATGACGTTGCGGCAGAAGATGACATCCATCTGCTCGCGCAGACCATAATCGCCATCCATGAAATTGAGGCGCCGGAACCGGATCCGGCTGCGCAGTTCGGGAATGATCCGCACGAACCCCCGCTGCCCGTCCTTACCCCGCAGGAGATACTTCCGCTTGAGCGCAAGAGGCACCGGCTCGACCCGCTCTTCGTCGTAGATGGCGAGCTTCGCCTTTTCCAGGACCGTCGTGCAGATGTCGGTGGCCAGGATGGAGAAGCCGAAACCGGGATTCTGCTCGGCGAATTCCGTCAGCACCATGGCCAGGGTGTAGGGCTCTTCGCCGCTGGAGCAGCCGGCGCTCCAGATGGCCAGGGGGGAGCGGAAACCGGTCCCTGCGCTGCCAATCAGCTCCGGCAGTGCCCGGGACACCAGGATATCGAAGTGGGCCGGCTCACGGAAGAAGTCGGTCTTGTTGGTGGTCACCACGTCGATCAGGTGGACCAACTCCTGCTCGGCCCCCTCGCGACTGAAGATGAAATCGGCGTACTCATGAAAGCCCCCGATACCCAGCTTGCGGAGCCGCTTCTGGAGCCGCGCCTCAAGCATGGTCTTCTTGGCCGGCGGCATCTTGATGCCGCACTGGTCATAGATGAAATCGGAGAAACGGGCAAACTCCCGGTCGGTCATGGCGGCGGTGGCGTGATGACTGTCTATGGCTGCTGTGAACATTCAGCGTTTCCTCGTCCTGTCTCCCGGTTCCGGCCCTCAGGCCGCCTCGCCGACCACACCGCCGGCGGCTGCAAGGTCGTCGCCGGAGAAGGTCCTGTCGATGTCGAGGATCATGATGAACTGGCCATCATGCTTTCCCATTCCCTGGATGAAGTCGGTGTTGAGCCTGGTGCCGATCTTCGGTGCCGGCTCGATGTCACCCGGCTCAAGCTCGAAGACCTCCTGCACCGAATCGGCCAGGGCGCCGAGAACGATGATTTCCTCCTCGTGCAGCACCTCCACCACGATGATGCAGGTGTCAACCGTCTTCTCCGTCTCAGCCATGCCGAATTTCAGCCGCATGTCCATCACCGGCACCACGCTTCCCCGAAGGTTGATAACGCCCCGCATGAAATCGGGAGTACGGGGGACCTTGGTGATGGAGGTGAACTCCAGGATCTCGCGGACTTTCGCCACGTCAACGGCAAAGGTTTCCTCCGCCAGGGTGAAGGTCAGATACTGCCGGGTTTCAGTTATTGCCGCAACGCTCATGGCACCCTCCCGTTGTTTGTTCGCACTCATGTATCATATCGGCACCATCTGGGGATTCTTTACCATTGTCGGGAAATCCCTGAACAGGTCTCGCTGGTTTCCTGAATAACGAAACGCCGCACAAGAGCGCGGCGTTTCGTCCATGCATCACGTTTTCCCATCCCGCAGACGCGCTAGAACTTCTCGAACTCCTGATCCAGGCCGTCCTGGCCATCCAGGTCCAGGTGGACGCCGGCGCCGGCAGCCGCCCTGCGTTCCTTGTGGTGGTAGCCGTTGGCGTGGGCCTGAACCGCCGGTTGATTCTTCTGGGTCCGGGCGATCGGAGCCGTCCGCCGTACCCCTGCCGTTGGACCGTCCACCCGGAAGAAGGCGATGGTGTCCTGGAGCTGCTCGGCCTGGGAGGAAAGTTCTTCGGCGGTGGAGGCCATCTCCTCGGACGCGCCGGCATTCTGCTGGATCACCTGGTCCAACTGCTGGATCGCCTTGTTGATCTGCTCGGCGCCGGTGTCCTGCTCGCGGCTGGCGGCGCTGATCTCCTGCACCAGTTCGGCGGTCCGCTGGATGTCGGGAAGAATGCGGCCAAGCATTTCGCCCGCCTTCTCGGCCACCTCGACGCTGGAGGCGGAGAGGTGACTGATCTCGCCGGCCGCCTTCTGGCTCCGCTCGGCCAGCTTCCTGACCTCGGCGGCCACCACGGCGAATCCTTTGCCGTGCTCGCCGGCCCGGGCCGCCTCGATGGCGGCGTTGAGAGCAAGGAGATTCGTCTGACGGGCGATCTCCTCGATGATGGATATTTTGCCGGCAATCTCCCTCATGGCCGTCACTGTCTCGGTCACCGCCTTGCCGCTCAGCTTGGCGTCGTCGGCTGCCTTGAGGGCGATCCGCTCGGTCTGGATGGCGTTGTCGGCGTTCTGCCGGATATTGGCGCTCATCTGCTCCATGGAGCTGGACGCCTCCTCGGCGGCCGCGGCCTGCTCGGTGGCCCCCTGGGACATCTCCTCGGAGCTGGAGGAGAGTTGCTGGCTGCCGGATGCCACGTTGTCGGCAGCGGATTTCACATCCTTCACCACGTTGGCAAGCACGTGGACCATGGCTGCCAGTGCCTTCATCAGCTCATCCTGGGGCGAGCGCTCCTTCACCTCCACGGCAAGATTGCCCCCCGCGATCTCCTGCGCCATGGTTGTCACCTTCTCCATGGCATCGATGAGCGTGTTGAGGCTGTTCTTGATCTCGTTGAAGTCGCCCCGGTAGGTATCGGTGATCCGCGGCGGCAGATCCCCCTTGCTGATCCGGTCCACATAGCCGGCGGCCACGGTCAGGGGCCCGACCACCGCGTCGAGGGTGTCATTGATCCCCTTGACGATGGTGCAGAACTCGCCGCTGTGCCGCGCGGTGTCTGCCCTGACGGAAAGGTTTCCCTCCACCGCCGCCCGGGAGAGGGTATCGATGTCGCCCATGATCGCCTTGAGCCGCTCCACCATGTTCCCCATGGCGGTCAGAAGCTGCCCGGTTTCGTCGCCGGAAGTGACCGTGATCGTCTTGCTGAGATCGCCGGCGGCGATATGCCCGGCCAGATCCACCGCCTCATTCAGGGCGAGCTTTATCTTGCGGGCCACCACGTAGGCGATGACGAAGATCAGCAGGGCGCAGAGGATGGCGGCGATGGTGATCTGCCACTTGATCTTCGCCATCTGCGCCTCCACGTCATCCACATAGATGCCGCTGCCGACGACCCAGCCCCAGTCTTTCTCGAACTTGACATAGGAGAGCTTGGGCACCGGCTTGCTCGACCCCGCCTTGGGCCACATGTAGTTGACGAAGCCCGTCCCCTTGTCCTTGGCCACGGCGGCGAATTCCACGAAGATATGCTTCCCGTTCGGGTCCTTCATGTCGGCAACGTTTTTGCCGTCAAGCTCCGGCTTGATGGGGTGCATGATGATCTTTGGTTCGAGGTCGTTGATCCAGAAATACTCCCCGCCGTCGTACCGAAGGTTCTTGATGCTGGCAAGGGCCCTCTTCTGGGCCTCCGCCACGGAGAGTTCCCCACTCTTCACCCTTCCCTGGTAGCCCTCGATCAGGGTATCGACCACCTCCACGACCTTCTTGGTGGCGATCATTTTTTCGTTCATCAGATTTTTTTCCACCAGGGGCAACAGATAGAAAAAGATCCCCGACAGGACAATGGCAATGGTAACGATCGACACTCCGAGGATTTTCGCCAGAATCTTCCAGTTGTTGAACCTAAGCCACTTCATTGTGTCCCCCTTTCGGATAGGTGCACCATATCAATGCATAGGTACTCGTTGGCGATGGAGCCAACTGCGCCCGCCGGGTCACCGGATAACCCGCTGACCGCCATCAGTAAATTCGCCCATTGCCTACTGATCTGATCGGCATTTCCCCGCCCGACTTTAATCATTTTTTAACTTTTAAATCGGCGTCGTCCGGTTTGGTTTTTCCTCGCCTGCTTTCCCCCTCTCCCTAACCCTCTCCCACCAGGGGGAGAGGGGATTATTTCCCCTCTCCCTTCGATGGGAGGGGCTGGGGGAGGGTGAAAGGAAGTGTTTTTATCCCATGACCTGACCGATTTTCTCCCTGAGTGTTTCGAGCGAGAACGGCTTTCGGATAAACGAAGCGCCAGCTCCGATCACTCCCCTGTGTTCGACGATATCCGCTGAATATCCGGACATGTAGAGTACCTTTGCCTTGGGCTGATGCGGCATGACAATCGGGATCATCTCTCCGGCATTCATGGTCGGCATGATCACATCCGTCAGAATCAGGTCGATGACCGTTCCCGACCGTTGACAGATGCCGATCGCCTCCTCCGCACCTTCGGCCACGAGCACTCTAAAGCCCGAGTGCCGGAGCATTCGCGCCGTTATCTGCCGGATCGCTTCGTCGTCATCCACAAGCAGGACGGTGCCGCCTGGCGCCGCAGGCCGCGAAACCGGCGGCGTATCGGCCTCCATTCCCTCCCCGGAAAACCGGGGCAGACAGACCGAGAAAACCGTTCCCGCGCCCGGCTCGCTCTTCACGGTTATGGCACCGTCATTCTGCTGCACGATCCCGTACACCGTCGCAAGCCCCAGGCCGGTCCCCTTCCCCAGTTCCTTGGTACTGAAAAAAGGTTCGAATATGTGCTCCATGGTCTCACTATCCATGCCACTGCCCGTATCGCTCACCGTCAACAGGACAAACTCTCCCGGCACGGCACCCTGGATCTCTCCGCAGGCGGCATCATCGAGCACGACGTTCTCTGTCCCGACCGTGACGCTGCCATTTCCGGCAATCGCATCGCGGGCGTTCAGAACGAGGTTCATGAGGAGCTGGTCCATCTGAGTCGGGTCGATCCGCACTGGCCAGAGGTCAGGGCTGAGAGCCATCCGCAGACTGATATCCTCGCCAATCAGCCTGAATAGCGATTTCTCGGCACGGGAAATCAGCAGGTTAAGATCGACGCGGGTCGGCGCCACTGCCTCATTGCGCGAGAACGTCAACAACTGCCTGGTGATGTCCCGTGAATGCTCCGCGGCCTTGATGATCTCCTCGAGCTGATCCGCGGCATCCTCCTGCCCCAGGCCGCCAGATCTGAGCAGTTGGGCATAGCCGAGAATGACCGTGAGCTTGTTGTTGTAGTCATGGGCCACTCCGCCCGCCAGCCGGCCGACGGCTTCCATCTTCTGTGCCTGGCCCTGCTGCTGGTACGCAACGGCAAGGTATTCCCTCATTTCGTTGAAGGCATCCACCAGTGCATCGATCTCGTCGCCGTAGTGGGGTTTTTCCAGATGGAGGGGGCGTTTCACCCGGGCAATATCCAGAGAGGTGAAATAGGTGGCGGCGGCCACAAGATGGCGGGTTACCTGCCGCTCGAAGAGCATGAAGGCGAAGAGCATCACGATAATGATGGTCGTCGTCTGAACAGCCAGGGTGACCACCGCAGTGGCCAGCGCCTGTCGAAGGATGAGCAACCGGTCAAGCTCGATGTACAGGCTGCCCACGGGCACCTGACGGCCGTTGTACTCCGTCGACAGCGTCACTGTCCGGACGTCGACGTACCGCTCCCTTCTGGCGCCGGATTCCATGATGACTTTGCCCTGATCGAGGATGGCAACGTAGCTGATGAAGGGGTAGTTTCGTATACCCTCCATCTGTGCCGCGATCTGCTGCCGGTCAAAACTCCAGAGCGCGGCAGTGATGCCCGCATGCTGGGTCTTTTCGAGCAACTCGACTGATTTCCTGAGCGACTCCGCGCTGCGACGGTACTCGATGGCGGTAAGAACGGCTGAAAAGACGACACTGAGCGCCAGCGCCAGAAGGACTGCCTGCCTGAAGAGACGCGCGCCGATTCTGTTTCGGGGAGCAAAGAACGACATGGCCTACCGTGCGGTTCCCTGCACCGACGACATGATCCACCGCACCGTCCCGTCCTGCTTCATCCGCCTGAGGGCCTCCGCCATTCTGGGGACGAGCGGTGAGTATTTCCGGTTGAGGTAGAGATACATCGCTCGTCGGGCCAGGGGGGGATTGAGGGGGATGATCTCTTTTTCCTTCGTCCTCTTCAGGTACGCCTCCCCCTGGAGCCGTTCGAAAATAATGAGATCGGCCCGGTCGCTTCGCAGCAACGCGAAGAGCGCATCGTCATCCTTTACCCTTGTCAGGGATTTCACGTCCTTCACATTTTCCTCGAGTATTTTCCAGCCGGTGATGTAGCCCACATTCCAGGGCCTGAGGCTTTCCCACCCGGCGACCCTGACGCCGCTATCCTTCGCGAACACCGTGAATTCATACTCGCAGATCGATTCCGGCACCATCACCAGGTTGGGGTATTTTTTTTCGAGCCCCGCGATCCTGAGGTATTCGCCATCCACAATCCCTTCATCCGCATTGACCAGGGAACGCTCGGAGGGAGCATAGAGAATCCTGACCTTCACTCCGGCGCGACGACAAGCCTCCCGGATGATCCGGTCGGCAAGACCGTCTCCGTCAGGGGTCGAGTAGGGGGCCGCGTCGGCGGCACTCAGACTGATAACCCTGCCATGGGCGGCATGGGTGAACAGCACCATGGTGGACAGAACCAGAAAGAAAAGCAGGCGCATGGGGCAACTCCTGACTCAGGCCCGTCACGGCGTCACCGCGACGGCCTCCTTGACCCACAGGGTACACCGGAAGGCCGACCCTCCCGGCGGGTTCGGCGCCACCTGCACTTCACCGCCAGCCATCTCGGCGTAGCGCTTCACGATGCTGAGCCCCAGGCCAGTGCCCTCATAATGCCGGGTGAACGAGCCGTCAACCTGGCTGAACGGTTCAAAGATCCGCTCGCGCCAGGCTTCGGGCACGCCGACTCCCGAATCCGTAACAGAAAGGACAAGCAAGATGTTCTCGCCTGCCTTGAGTTGAACAGAGATATCAACGGCAACGGAGCCCGCCGGCGTGAATTTGACGGCGTTGTCGGTCAGGTGGCCCAGAATCCCGGCAAACCCCTCCCGGCTGCCCACAACAGCCTCCGGGACGGCATCGCTGACACACCAGGAGAACGAGAGACCCAGCCTGCGGCACTCCTCGGCCAGGTCCAGCGCGACGCACTGACACTCTTCCCGTGGGCTGAACGTGCCATCCGCCACATGGGGCGAATCGCCGCAGATCCGGGAATAGGTCATGATGCCGTCCATGACCCGCGTGAGCCGCAGGGCGGAATCCCTCGCATAGCCGAGGTAGGATGCGCGTTCGTCCTGATCCACCGTTTCCCGGGCGAGATCGATCATTCCCACTATCCCGTTGACCGGGGTCCTGACTTCATGGCTCATGGTGGAGATAAAACGGGACTTCAGACGAAGCGCATCCTCAGCCCGTTCCTTGGCAAGCCGTAACTCCTCCATCCGCTCCCTCAACTCCAGGGTGCGCGCCCGGACCATTTCTTCCAGGGCCGCCTTGTAGTCCCGTTCGATCTGGAGGGCGGTCCGGTGCCGTATCGCCTTCCCGACAGTGATCGTGAAGTACTCGAAATCGAGGGGCTTGGTGATGAAATCGAACGCACCGCGCTTGATCGCCGTGATGGCCGTGCCGATGTCCGCATACCCCGTCATCAGGACGACCGGCAGGTCCTGGTCAATCTGCCGTGCCTGCGCCAGAAGATCGAGCCCGGACATCTCGGGCATCATGATGTCGGTCACCAGGCCGTGGAACCTGTTTTCCTTCAGAAGGGAAATGGCCTCGAAGGGATTGACCGTCGGGGTGACGTGGTACCCCGCCGTGCGGAGGAAGGCTGCTATGGTGCCAAGAACCGCATGGTCATCATCGACCAGAAGTATTGCCTGCCCAACAGAAGCACTCGTCATGAACACCGCCTCGCGTAGTATACAAAAATCCCTCCCTACCTCTATCGTCAGTTATGGGAGATCCTTAAGGGATTTGGTGAAAATATTTCGCGGGCCGAAAAAAAGCACCCCATCCGCCGGGTCGTACAGGGCCGGCGGATGGGGTGCGCAAGGTGGGGAAAATAGTATTCCTCCCCGTCAGCCGTTGACCACCTCACCGATCGGATCGGCCATAACGGCAAGATCATCGCCACTGAACACCCGGTCGATGTCCAGGATGATGATGAACTGCTCCCCGTGTCTCCCCATCCCCATGATGAACGTGGTGTCCAGCTTCGTGCCGATCCGCGGGGCCGGCTCGATACTGTCCGGCTCCAGCTCGAATACCTCCTGCACCGAATCGGCCAGCATCCCCAGCACGATGGTCTCGTCGCCCGAGGCGATCTCCACCATGATGATACAGGTGTTGACGGTCCGCTCCGTTTCGGCCATGCCGAACTTGAGCCGCATGTCCATAACCGGCACCACGCTCCCCCGCAGGTTGATGACGCCCCGCATGAACCGCGGCGTCTGGGGAACCTTCGTGATGGTGGTGAACTCCAGGATTTCCCGCACCTTGGCCACGTCCACCGCGAAGATCTCGTCATCCAGGCTGAAGGTCAGGTACTGCCGGGTTTCCGTTATTGCTGATACCGCCATGGTGGCCTCCTAGAATTTCTCGAATTCGCGGTCGAGACCGTCATGGCCGTCCAGGTCCAGGTGGACGCCGGCATTCACGGCCGCTCTGCGCTCCTGGGGGTGATAGCCGTTGGCGTGGGCCTGGACCGCCTGCTTCTTCGGTGCCCGGGTGACGGGAGCCGCCCGCCGTGCCACAGCGGATGACGCATCAACCCGGAAGAAGGCTATGGTGCTCTGGAGCTGCTCGGCCTGGGAAGAGAGCTCTTCGGCGGTGGAGGCCATCTCTTCGGCGGCGCTGGCGTTCTGCTGGATCACCTGGTCCAGTTGCTGGATCGCCTTGTTGATCTGCTCGGCGCCGGTGTCCTGCTCCTTGCTGGCGGCGCTGATCTCCTGCACCAACTCGGCGGTCCGCTGGATGTCGGGAAGGATCCGGGCCAGCATCTCGCCCGCCTTCTCGGCCACCTCCACGCTGGAGGCGGAGAGCTCGCTGATCTCGCCGGCAGCCTTCTGGCTCCGCTCGGCCAGCTTCCTCACCTCGGCGGCCACCACGGCGAACCCTTTGCCGTGCTCGCCGGCTCGCGCCGCCTCGATGGCCGCGTTCAGGGCCAGGAGGTTCGTCTGCCGGGCGATCTCTTCGATGATCGATATCTTTCCGGCGATCTCCTTCATGGCGGTCACCGTCTCGGCCACGGCCTTGCCACCATGCTTGGCGTCGTCGGCGGCCTTGAGGGCGATCTTCTCGGTCTGGATGGCGTTATCGGCGTTCTGCCGGATATTGGAGCTCATCTGCTCCATGCTGCTCGATGCCTCCTCGGCGGCGGCAGCCTGCTCGGTGGCACCCTGGCTCATCCCCTCGCTGCCGGAGCTCATCTCGCGGCTGCCGGCGGCCACATTGTCAGCGGCGGACTTCACGTCGGAGACCACCTCGGAGAGCTTCCTGACCATGGCGGAGAGGGCCTTCATCAGCTCATCGTTGTCGGAGCGCTGCCTGAGCTCAACGGTCAGATCGCCGGCGGCCACCTGCTGGGCCCCCTTGACGATGCCGTTTGTCGCTTCGATGAGGGCGTTCAGGTTCTGCTTGATGAGGTTGTACTGCCCCTTGTACTCCTTGGTGATGATCGCCGGCATGTCACCCTTGCTGATCTTGTCAACGTAGTCGGCGGTCACCAAGAGCGGCTCGACGATGTTGGTGACGGTGTCGTTGACCCCGGCCGCCAGCTGGTTCCAGCCCCCCACGAAGAGGGCCGCGTCGGCACGCTTGTCCAGTTGGCCATCGGCGGCAGCTTTGATGAGGATGTTTACCTGCTCCTCGAACTTCTTCAGGTTTGACCGTACCCCTTCGATGATTTCGTTGATGAACGCCTTCTTGCCCGGGAATTTCTCCAGTTCGGCGTCGAAGTTCCCCTTGCCGAACTCGGCCACGCACGCCATGGCCTTCTTCTTGACGCTGATGTGGCCGTTCACCATGTGATTGATCCCCTGGGCCATGATGCGATAGGATCCCTGGTAGTTGTCGGCGGGGATAGTGACGTCGATGTCGCCCAGATCGTGCATCTTCGACATCTCGTTCATGTCGGAGACAAGTCCGTTCAGGGTGTCGATGCACTGGTTCAGGTTGTTCTTGACCTCGTTGAAGTCGCCGTTGTAGCTGTCGGTGATCCGCGGCGGAATGTCCCCCTTGGAGATCCGGTCCACGTACTCGGCAGCCACGTTCAGGGGGCCGATGACCGCATCCAGCGTGTCGTTGACCCCTTCCACGATCTTGCGGAAATCCCCCTGGTGCTTCGTGGCGTCGGCCCGGGTGGCGAGACGGCCGGCCACGGCCGCTTCCGACAGGGCATTGGCATCGCCGATGAGCGCCTTGATGGCGTCTGCCATCTTGCTCATGGCCACCTGCAGCAACCCGGTTTCATCCTTGCCGGTTACGTCAAGGGCCACGTTGGTGTCGCCGGCGGCGATCTTCTCGGCCGCGGCCATGCAGGCGCCGAGCGGACGGGTTATGGATCGGGTCACAAAGAGCGCGACGACAAACGCCAGGACAATCGCCGCCACGAGCAGGCCGATCACCATGTTGCGCCCCGTGGCATAAGCCTGCATGGCGGAACTTCCCACCCCCTCGACCATCTTGTCCTGGAACTCCTGCAGCTTCTCCACGGACTTCATATAGTTGAGCTGCAGATTGCGATAGGAGCCCAGCAGCATGGTGGTCGCGGCGTCCCTCTTTCCGGACTGGATGAGGGAGATCAGCTGCTTCTGCTCCTCGCGGTAGGGAGCCCGGGCCTCCACCATCGCCTTGAGCAGCGCCTTCCCTTCCTCGCTCTGGATCGTTTTGGTCAGCTTGTCGATCCGGTCGTTCACCACCTCGCCGGCATCGGAGACGCGCTTCAACTCGTCCTGGATCTTCTGCTGATCGGTGACGAGGAGGCAGTTACGGAGCGACCGGGCGACAATGTTCACCTGCTCGTTGATGTCATTCAGCCAGACTGCTTTTTTCCACTTGTCCTTGATCAGGTCCTCGACCTGGAGGTTTATCTGTCGCATGCTACTGATGCCGACGCCCCCCAGAACCACCATCAGCAGGAGTACCAATGCGAAACCGCCTCCCAACCGTGTTCCAATCTTCATGTTCTTGAACATTTACCCTCCTCCTTGTGCTGAAAATTACCGGAAACAACCCGATGGAATCCCTCGTTCCGACCCGCGAAACCGCGAATATAATTGTCATGGAATAGTGATGCAATACACACCGCCACGTACGGATGCATACTTCCTCTTCGACCTGAATGAGGCACTATTCATAGGGGAATCCCCGATGATTGGGGAGCGTTTACCCTACACGATTTTTCATGAGAGATATCCAGATAAAAAAACGCCGCGAGTGACATCGCGGCGTTTTTTCCCTACCTGCTGGAGGGGGAGGCACTGCGGGGAAAGGCATCAGTCGAGGGTGGTGAGCCCCTCGCGGATGGCGTATTTGGTCAGCTCGGCAATGCTGGAGGTCTTCAGCTTCTTCATGATCTGGGAACGCTGGGTTTCGATGGTCTTGACGCTGACATCCAGGGTGAAGGCCACCTCCTTGGTGTTCTTTCCCTCGGCGATGAGCTGGAGCACCTCCCGCTCGCGGGGGGAGAGGCGTGCAACAGGGGAAGCCGCGGTCCGGCCACGGCTTCCCAGAAAGTTCCTGACCACGACGCCGGCAATGCGGGGGCTCAGGTAGAAGCGGCCGGCCACCACCTCGCGAATGGCACCCACCAACTCGTCGAAGGCGCAGTCCTTGAGGAGGAAGCCCTGGGCACCGGCGGCCAGGGCTTCTTCGATGAAGCGGCGGTCGGAATGCATTGAGAGGGCAAGAACCCGCGGCCCGGGACATTCACTGACAATACGCCGGGTGGCATCGATGCCGTTCATCTCCGGCATGGTCAGATCCATGAGGATCACGTCGGGTGCAAGGTCCTTCGCATACTGGACCGCGTGCCTGCCGTTGTCGGCCTCGCCGATGACTTCCAAATCGCTTTCCCTGGCCAGCAGGGACTTAAGCCCCTCCCGCATGATTTTATGGTCATCGACGATCAATACTCGAATACTCACGCTGCTCCCCCGAAACTCCACCGGATTATTCGCCAGGCGGGTACCATAGCTTTTTTGGCCACCATTTTCAATGCCCCTGGTGCCCTGCCCCGAGGGGCGCCACGACCGTGACCACCGCCCCCTGACCCGGACGGGAATCGATCACCACCTGCCCGCCCAGGTGCTCGATTCGCTGGCTGATATTGAAAAGGCCGAACCCCGCGCCGCTGCGTTTGCTGTCGGCAACGCGGGCCACGTCGAAGCCCTTGCCGTCGTCCGCGATGCGAAGGATCACGCGACGGTTGTTCCGGCGCACGCTCAGTTCCACCCGTCCGGCAAGGGCGTGCTTTGCCGTGTTGATGAGCACCTCCCGCGCCACCTGGAACAGGGTAACCTTCATCTCTTCCCCCAGGGGCTTGGGCTCGCCGTCGTCCTCATAGTCGACCCGGATGCCGTGTTCCTTCTGGAAGTTCTCGGCCAGCCACTCCAGGGCGGCCTCCAGCCCCACCTCATAGAGGAGCGGCGGACTGATCTCGAAGATGAGGGTACGGACGTCCTGGATCACCTGATCCAGAAGTTCGGTGAGTTCCGACAGGTTCCCGCCCCCCGTGCCGGCAAGATGCTCCCGCAGGCTGCCCGCCTTGATCTTGGCAAAGGCGAGGCTCTGGCCGATCTTGTCGTGGAGCCCCGTGGCCAGACGGCGCCGCTCCCGTTCCTCGGCGCGGGAAAGTTCGGCGGCAAGGTTACTGAGCTGCTCCTGGTACATGAGAAGGGTATTCTCGGCGTGACTCCGGTCCGTGATGTCCTCGCCGATGCTCATGGTGCCGGTTACCGTGCCGTCGAAATCCCTGAGGACGGTGTTGGTCCAGGAGATGAAGCGGCGCGCGCCGCTACGGGTCACGATGTCGTTCTGGAAGTGGGTCGGGATCCTGCCTTCTCGGATAGATGCAAAAAACACCTTCCGGACCGTCACCTGATCAGGGGGGACGAAACGGTCGAACCAGTTGGCTCCGATGACCTCTGCGCGGCCCCATCCCACCAACTCCAGGAAGAAATCGTTGCAGAACTCGACGGTGCCGTCCGTTCCGATCCGCACGGCGATGAGCCTGATGTTCTCGAAGGTCTCCCGGAAGCGCTTCTCCGAAACCCGCAGGGCCTGCTCCGTTGTGATCCGCTCGGTGATGTCGTAGCTGGAGCCGATGTAGCCGCCGAAGTTACCCTCAAGATCCTGGTAGGGGCGCCCGGTGGAAACGATCCAGCGATACTCGCCGTCATGGCGGCGGAAGCGGAACTCCGCCTCGAACGGCTGGCGGGCGCCATACGCCGCGTCTCTCCGGGCGCCGACACGCTCGAGGTCGGCGGGATGAATCAGGTTTACCCACCCGTCAGCAAGGGCCTCGTCGAGCTGCAAACCGGTGAACTGGAGCCACTCGCGGTTGACATAGTCACACCTGCCGTCAACACCGGTCCGCCAGACGAGGGTCGGGAAATCGTCAAAGAGGCTCAACTGGAAATCCCGCGACCTGCGGAGCATCTCCTCGGCCTTGATTCTTCGCGCCACCTCCCGCCTGAGTTCAAGCCAGCGGCGGATATAGAGAATGGCGAGCGCCGCCGCCAGTATTGCTATCCCTGTCATCCGATTGGCACTCCTGTGCTCGTGTGTCTCTGATTGCCCTGAAATCAGGAATCAACGAAGAACCTGATTAGCACCAATCTTCCGCTAGCCTCGCCAAACATTCCCTCCCCCTTGACGGGGGAGGGTCAGGGTGGGGGTGAAAGAGCCATATATTCAGCCGGTTGAAACATCACCCACCCCCTTGCCCCCTCCCATCAAGGGAGGGGGATGACCTTGGTGGCGGAAAATTAGTGCTAATCAGCACGAAGAATAAGACAGCACGACGCACCATCGCAAGAGGATTGTCATCCTGGAGAAAAACAAAAAGCCGCCGCGACGGAGGATCGCGGCGGCGGTGTGACGAACTGATGCGAGCAAATCAGCGGGCCTGCTCCTCCCGCTCCACGTCGCGGACCAACTGGGGGATGTCAAGGATGAGGGCCACGGAGCCGTCCCCCAGAATGGTGGCGCCGGAAAGCCCCTTCACATCCTTGTACATCTTGCCGAGAGATTTGATGACCGTCTGGTGCTCGCCGATGACGTTGTCCACCACGAACCCGACCCGGCTCCCCTGCACCTGGGTTATGACGATCTGCTCGATCTCGGGCGCTTCGCCGCGGATGGTGAAGCGCTCACGCAGCGGGATGTACGGGACGATCTGGTCCCGCACATTGGCCAGGTGCCGACCGTGGGCGCTCTTCACATCCTCCCGGGTCAGCTCCACACACTCTTCCACGATGGAGAGGGGGAGGACGAAGCAGTCTTCGCCGATCTTCACCAGCAGGCTCTCGATAATGGCCAGGGTCAGCGGCAGCTTGATGGTAATAACCGTCCCCTTCCCCCGCTCGCTCATGATGTCGATGGTGCCGCGCAGGGCGTCGATGGCCCGCTTCACCACGTCCATGCCGACCCCGCGCCCCGAGACGCTGGTGACCTTCTTGGCCGTGGAGAAGCCGGGGGCGAAGATCAGGTTGAAGATCTCCTTGTCCGACAGCTCCGCAGTGGCCGGGATGATCCCCCGTTCCACCCCCTTGGTCCGGATCGCTTCCCTGTCGAGGCCGGCGCCGTCGTCGGTGATGGTTATGAGGACGCTGTCTCCCGAGTGGACCGCGGCCAGATGCACCGTCCCCTGCCGGGGCTTGCCGGCGGCGGCGCGCTCGTCGGGGAGTTCGATGCCATGGTCGATGCTGTTGCGGATGAGATGCACCAACGGATCGTTCAGCTTTTCGATGACCGTCTTGTCCAACTCCGTGTCGGCGCCGTCGGTGGTCATCTCGATATCCTTGCCCAGCTCCACCGACAGGTCACGCACCAGCCGCTTGAACTTGCTGAAGGTGGTGCCAATGGGGAGCATCCGGATGTTGAGGGCCGTGTCGCGCAGCTCGTTGGTGAGTCGCTCCACCTCCTCGGCGATGGCCACCAGCAGTGCGTCGCCACGGCCGGCGGCGGTCTGGGAGAGCCGCGCCTGGACCGTCACCATCTCGCCCACGAGGTTCACCAGGAGATCGAGCTTCTCCGCCGGCACCCGGATGCTGGAGGCGCTCTCCTGGGCCTGGCGCTCCTTGCGGACCTCCTTCACGTGCTGCTGCTCCGCAAGGGCCGACGCCACCTTCTCGGGGGTAACGATCCCCTGCTCCACCAGCAGTTCGCCGAAGCGCTTCTGCCGTGCGAGGATATCTTGCATGTCCTGGCGGGTCAGGTCCCCCCGCTCGGTCAGGATGTAACCCAGCTTCTTGTAGTCGGTGTCGCAGTCCAGGATGCCGCCGTCGTCGATGACGTCGATCTTCAGCTCGCAGTCGTCCTCGATGAAGATGAAGACATCCCTGATGGCGTCAACTCCCCGCCTTGTGGTGAGGATCACGTCCCAGAAGACATAGCAGTTCTCGGGGTTGATCTCCCCGAGTTCCGGCACGTTCGCCATCTGGGCCACCATGCGGCAGCTTCCCAGTTGCCGCAGCTCGGCCAGGAGCAGGAGCGGGTTGGTCCCGTTGCTGGTCACCTCGGGAGCCGGCACGAAACGGATCCGGTAGGTGATCGCCACCTCCCCCTTCGATCCTCCAGCGTCGGGCCTGCCCGTCGCCCCACCCGCCGCCGGGCTATTCTCTCCCCCTGCGGCGGCCGGCACGAGCCGCCGAAGCCCCGCGATGACATCCTCGGCCTCGCGCCCTTCCATCGGCTCGCCCCCGTCGGAGGAATCGAGCATCCCCTTGATCAGGTCCCGGGCCCGCAGGGTCAGGTTCACCAGATCACGGCTCACCCGGATCTGACCGTTGCGCACCTTGTCGAAGACCGTCTCCACCTCGTGGGTGAAGGTGGCGATGTCGTCAAACCCGAACATGGCCCCCGACCCCTTGATGGTGTGCATGGCCCGGAAGACCCGGCCGATGAGGTCCATGTCCTCCGGGTTCTCCTCCAGTTCCAGGAGGGAGGTTTCCAGCTCCGCCAGAAGTTCGTAGGCCTCTTCCTTGTATGCCTGTCTATGGGCGTCCATCAGCCGAGCACCTTTTTCACCACTGCCACGAGTTGCTCGGGCTTGAAGGGTTTCACGATCCAACCTGTGGCGCCGGCCGCCTTCCCCTCAGCCTTCTTCGAATCCTGGGACTCGGTGGTCAGCATGACGATGGGGGTGAACCGGTAGGCGGGGTTTGCCCTCACCCCCTTGATGAGCCCGATGCCGTCCAGGTTCGGCATGTTCAGGTCGGTGATCACCATATCCACCTTGTGGCCCGGCAGCTTTGCCAGGGCATCCTTGCCGTCCACCGCCTCCACCACGTCATAGCCATTTTGCTTGAGGGTGAAGCTGACCATCTGGCGCACGCTGGCGGAATCGTCAACCGTCATGATTGTCTTGGCCATTACTCGCATCCTCCCATCCATATACAGGTTTTCGCCGCGTCCCTCACGCATCCCACATGCCGGCAGAAGCCCGCAAGATTAACCGCCTCGGCAAATGCAGGGTTCGCTACCCCTTCGAGGCCGAAAACCTTCTCCCGCGCGGCCGCCGTACGATGGGCCGAGCAGAGAAGCTGCAGCCCCGTAAGGTCAACGGTGCACACCTTCTCAACGTTCACGACAATCCTCCCGGCCACATCCAGCGCATCCAGGAGAGCGTCCCTGAATTCACCCGCGAAGGGAATGGTCAACTCCCCCTCCAGGCCGAGGCCAAACATCTCATCCGTCTGTGTCCGCTCTATTGTCAGTCCGTCCATTGTCTCTCCTGTCCGGGGCTTCGTCCAAAAGTCTTGCGGCCGCCGGTCCCCGTTTCTAGAACAATTCCACGTTGTCGCCAAAACCGTCATCGGACGCCGCAACCGCCGCGGGCGTGGCAAAACCCGCGGATGCCGCACCGGCCCGCTTCGCGCTTCCCCTACCGACGATGGTTTCGTGAACCTTCCGCTCGCTGTGCATGGTGTAGCGCTCGACAAGCTCCCGCAGCCGCCTCTCCTGCACACCTGCCGCCGCGGCTGGAACAAGGGGCCGCACCTCGCGCACCACTTCGTCCAACCCAGCAATAGCCTCACCGATTACCCCGGCAACCGTCTGGTGAACGCCCACGGTACTTGTCGCTCCGTCGATGTCGCGGGAAAGGGCCTGGACCTCCCCGTCCATGGAGCCCAAGAGCGACAGCAGCTGCCCGTTCACCCCGCGCACCGAGCTGAGGAGCCCCTTGAGCTCCGCAATGAGACTGTTCACCTCCGTGGCAATGGTGCCGGCGGTGGCATCGAACCCGCTACTCAGGCTCTCAGTCACTTCGGTGACCTTCCGCAGGGTGTCGGATACGGCACCCGTGCGGGCCCGGGCCTCCACCGAGAGGTGCTGGATCGCCTCGGCCAGGACGCCGAGAGCGGCTCCCCCCTCGCCGGTGTTTGCCGCTTTCACCTGGGAGTTGAGGGCGATCAGCTCGATCTCGGAACCGATCTCTTCAATGGCGGTGACAAAGTCGGCGATATCCCGCACTGACGCCACCACCGATCCCATGGCCGAGACAAGGTTATGGTTGGCGGCGGCATTCTCTGAGAGCACCTCCGCCACCCGCCCCATGTCCCGCTCCATCTCGGCGAAGAAGGAGTCTCCCGCCCCGTCGGCTGTGCCGGCCATCTCACGGGTCTCGTCCGACATGCGGGTTTCTTTCCGGGCGATGGCGCGCAGGTTGTCCACGATCCTCTCCACGGCGGTGACCAGCTCATCACGGGCATGGCTGAGCTGGGCCACCTGGAGCCCGCAGACGTCGGCCACCTCCGCCGCCGTGCTTGAGGGGTCGGCGCTCCTGTCACCGAGCAGCGCGCAGAGCTCGTCCATGGCCTCGCTCACATGCTCGATCTGCTGGCGGGTGATGTCGTGGAACTGGAGGGAGGTGACGACCTCGCCAATCCCCTCGGCCACTTCCGCCGAATGGCTGGAAACCAGTGCAGCGGCAGCGGAGCACCGGCCATGGATCCCGGTCAGGGTGGCGATGCTGTGCCTGGTCCGGTCGAGAATGAGACGGGCGTTGGCACGCTGTTCGGCTTCCAGGGTGGTTACCCGGGACAGGGTCTCGCCGATCATGCGGGCGAGGGTTTCCTTCTCCCCAATGATGTCGGCCGACTTTTCCTTGATGGAAACCGAGAGACGCTCCACATCGTCGGCCAGGGTGGTGAATCCCGCCGCGCCCTCGCCCAGGCGGGCACTCTCGATCTTCACGGCAGTGCTCAACATGTGGAGGTTCTTGATGATCTTGCGGAAGCCGTCCAGGGAGTCGTCCACATGGTCGATGAACCCGAGGATCGTATCGAGGGTGCGGGTGCTCTCTTCGGTTTCCCTCTCGGCATGGCTCAGGTAGTCGGCAATCCGGTCGAGGATCTCCTGGAGCGCGCCCATGTCGCGGCCGATCTCCTCACCCAGGATCAGGTCCGTCACCCTCCGGGACGTACGCTCGATCTCTCCGGCCCGGGCGTAGAAATCATGCAGCCTGGCACCGATGGCAAGGAACTCCTCCTCGGTGGAACCGTTCAGGAACTGGAGCCGCTCCCCCAGGGAAACGAGCATTCCGGACCACCCGCCGAACCTCTCCACCAGGGGATTGTCGGCGGCCTCGCTGGAGAATGCACCGGCCGGGCCTGCAGCCATGTCAGGCTTTTGTGTGAATTTATGCAGAAAGGATAATTCCACGGGATGGACTCCTCAATGACGGCAGATGGCTGATACACTGTGCACCAAGCGGGCACCATGTAGTGTTTACTGTATCGTCACATCCGCACGATTCTTTAAAGAAACGATAGATCCATCAGGAATTCCCTGATCAGGTCCCTCCAAAAACGGGTGACTCTGGTCAGATGAGGCCATGGCTCCTGATCTCCTTCATCAGCTTCTGCCTGGTGATGGGCTTCACCAGGTACGATGTGGCCCCGCCCTTGTAGAAGGCCTCCACCACGTTCTTCGGATCGTCCAGGGCCGTGGTCATGATCACCTTCACTTCCAGCGCCCCCCCCACCCCCAACTGGCGCTCCATCTCGCGGATCTGCTCCAGAGCCTCGTGGCCGTCCATGTTCGGCATCATGATGTCCATACAAATCAGGTCATAGGGGCGCTTTTCCTCGTGGGCAAGCCGGAAGGCCTTGACCGCTTCCGTTCCGTCAATGGCGATGTCGCACTCGCCCAGGGGGGTGATCAGCTCCTTCATGATCTTGCGTGAAATGAAATCATCCTCGACTATCAGCGTCTTCATTCCGTTCGTCTCCTTTCAACCTCTGCGTCCGTCGTCGGCACGCATGTCCGACCCCGTTCACCCCGTCTGCATTCACGTTCGTGTTCTCAATCAGTCTATCGTATCCCTGCCCTCCGGGAAACGCACCGGATTACCGGATACTCATCTTGCTTATCGGTCGCCATGAAGATTTATTGAGGAAAAAGTGCGCCACTCGGAAAATTCCTGGGAACAGCTGGAAAAATCCCGAAAAAAAGAGCACCGGGGCTTCCCCTGGTGCTCTTTTAATGGCTGCCGCCAAGGCCTCGGTTATCTGGTTGCCATCCGGAAACTCCGGATGAGCAACTACCAGTTTTCGATTCGGAAACGAGGGATTTTTCGTCCTGGCAAGGAAATCAAGGAATTGCGCGGAGGCGTACTACTTGTACGCCGCACAAGCAATCCCGCAGATTGACACCGCCAGGGCGGAAAAGAACCGTTTCCGGACGAAAACTATCTGAAATCGGCGTACTTCGAAATAACCAGCCCGGTGTCCTTGGCATCCTTCAGGTGGCACTCGTAGCAGTTCTTCACCGGATCGACGCCAGACGGCTTCCCCTCAGGGGTAAAGCCGGCAAAGAGCCAGCCGCCGGTTGCGGCCTGCTTGGCATCCTTTTTCATGAGGACAACCATGCTCTTCTTACCCTTGACCGGCTTTCCCCCTTCGTCCTTGATCGTGTAGTTGACCACAACGAAGCGGGCACCTTCGGGGTACTTCCCCCCCGCCTTGTAGGCGGGCATCGCCTTCTTATCGACGTAAATGTAGTGGATGCCGTAGAAGAGCGAGCTCTTGTCACTCACAACCTTTTCCTTGCTCTTTTCCCACTTCTCGTAATCCTTGGGCAGCGCAACACTGTCGGCGGCGGTGGCGGCCGAGGCTGCCAGGAGTAACGATACCGCCATCCATGCGATTATTTTCATAGCTTCCCCCCCGTGAGTAGTTTGAGCGGAAAAGATAACCGAACGAAGCCTTATTGTCTACCTCTTCGCCACCTGCTTCGGCTTGGCGCGGGAGAGGTCGAACTGTACCGTAAGGTACCCGTAGTGGATGTCGTCGTTACTCCCGGAGGCATCGCGAAAGAACTTTCCAGTGAAGAACCGGTCATAGCTGGCGATGACGGAAAGGTTGTCGCTCATGGCGTAGGTGGGGGTGAAGTCGGTCTCAAGGCCGATCCGGCGGCTTGCCCCCTCGGGTGCGTGGTTGGCAAGGAAATAGCGGCCGGTGGCCGAGAGGTTCAGCACCTTCGTCAGGTCGACGCCCCAGCCGAGGGTGCAGATCTGGAGGCCGCTGGCGTGCAGGTCGCCCACGTCGAGCCCCGAGAGGTCACCCACCACGTTCATATCACCGGTGAGCGAAGTGTCGGTGGCCTGGTTCAGGAACTCCTGGCGGCCGGCCTTCAGGGAGTTACCCTCCAGCATAGGGCAGAGGATCTCGGCAAACCCCTGGTAGAGTGAAACCTTGCCGAGGTACTGACTGCCACCGGTATAGCCGTACCCCTGCCCCTCGGCATGGAGGTCGAGCCATTCGGTCGGGTGCCAGTAGAGATAGGGCTTCACCCGGTAGAGGAAACGTCCTTCGGTGTGTCCCGGCGCGTAGCTGAAATCAGGGAGACGGAAGGTGCCAGCCCCCTCCCCCCTGACAAAGCCATTCACGCCGATCCGGTATACATAATCATAGAGATCGGGCTTGGCGATTACCTCCTGCACGCTCTCCTGAACGGTATGGGGTCTTTGGGAGTCCGCAATGGCTACCTCGGCGGCCGATGCCCCTGCGGCGCCGAAGACCCCCACCGCCACAACCGCGCACAGCATGTTTCTACTTTCCACACACTCCTCCTGTTCGTCACTATCAACGACCGCAGACCGGGCACCCCTGCAGGGAAAGGGGACGCTCAAGCCGACAGGCGGCCAGCAGTTCATCGTTGCCGAAAATCTCCCGCGTCGGCCCGTCGGCCGCCACCCTTCCCTCCCGCAGGACGATGGTCCGTTCGCAGAGCTCCATGACCATATCGAGGTCGTGGGAGGTGACGATCTTCGTGTGCCGAAACTCCCGCAGAAGCCCCATGAGCTGCCGGCGGGCGTAGGGGTCCAGCCCGGTGGTCGGCTCGTCGAGCACCAGGATGTCGGGACTCATGGACAGGACCGTGGCAATGGCGGCCCGCCGCTTCTCCCCCCCCGACAGGCGGTAGGGAGGCTTGTCGCGCAGGTGGGCGCACCCCACCCGCTCCAGGGCGTCGATCACCCGGCGCTCAACCTCCTCCGGGGGAAGCCCCAGGTTCTGGGGACCGAAGGCAACGTCGTCGAAGACAGTCGGCATGAAGAGCTGGTCATCCGGGTCCTGGAAGACCATGCCGACGGTCCGGCGCACCTCGGGGAGCGTCGTGCGGACCACGGGGGTGTCGCCGATCCGCACCTCCCCCCCCGATGGGGCCAGATAGCCGTTCAGGTGGAGGAGCAGCGTCGACTTGCCGGCCCCGTTGGCGCCAATCACCGCCACCGACTCACCGTGGTGAATTTTGAAGGTGATCCCACGCAGAGCCTCGGTGCCGTCCGGGTAGGTGTGGCGCAAATCCCGCACCTCAACAATATGATGACTCATTGGAACACCCCCGTGACCAGCGCGCCGACCAGGTGCGGCACGTTGATGAAGCGAAGCAGCATGAAGATCGAGCACCAGCCGGCGGTGAACAGCAGCTCGCCCCGCCCGAATCGGCTAGTGCGCCGCACATGAAACTCGCCCCGGAAGCCCCGGGAGAGCATCGCCATGTGGATCCGCTCGGCCCGATTCCAGGTACGGAGCAGCAGACTCCCCACCAGCGCTCCGTAGGCCTTCAGCCCCATACCCCGCCCCCCGAAGGAGCGCAGTTCCCGGGCCCGGGTCATTCGCGCCCCCTCGTCCCCGAGAACAAAGATATACCGGTAGAGAAAGAGAAGCTGCAACACGAAGGCCTGGGGAACCCCGAAACGCTCCAGCGCCATGCAGATCCCTGCGAAACCGGTCACGGCCACAAGGACCAGCGCCGCGCTCACGGTGAGCATGGCCCGAAGGATGATCGAAATAAACGAGACCCACCCTCCGGATACCGCCACGGGGCCGATAGTCATCAGCGTTGCCCGGTCGAAGAGCGGATTGAAGAGCCCCACCACGGCGGCAAACGATAGAACCACCAGGAGCTTGCGCCCAAGGATGCCCGGCGGGAGGCCGCCAGCGGCAACCATCACCATCGGGAAAACGGCAAAGGGGATGAGGGCCGAAACCTCGTAGCGACCGAAGGAAACCACCGTCACCAGGAACACGAGGACGACGAGCACCTTTGCCCGGGGATCGAGACGGTGGATGGCCGAATCCCCACCGGCCAGGAGGTCGAGGCGGTTCAGGTCGCGGAGGGCTGTCTCAATGTGGGCCATGGTATAGGGAACTCAGGGGGGAGCGCACGGGGCACTCCCCTTGGAATGAATGGGGTCACTGCTGGACGAATTATGATGAGGTGCGCCGGCGCAGAACGAAACCAATGACGAAGGCCATAACAAGCGTCAAGGCCCCGCCGACAATTCCGGACACCGAGGTGCCGAGCCTGCCGTCCCCTGCCGGGGCAGTCGCAGGGTTCGCATGGGCGGAGACATCAGGGGACACCGGCCCGTTCCCGGCGGGCTTCCCGAAGGAGTAGTCGGGCAGGAAAGCGATCTTTTCCTGAAGAGTCGCCAGGGTACCGTGAACACCATCCTTTGGAACCTCCAGTTCATCCCTGCCGGTTACCCCTTTGATCGCCCACTCGAGGCCGTCCGGGTTTTCGGAGGCGAACCAGGATACAGCTCCACCGGTAATCACGGCCACGGCGAGAAGCGAAGCCATCACCTGCCTGAAACCGAGGCCGCCCGCCGCGGCCCGGACCTGCGCCGGGACACCGATGATTTCGGGGTTGGCCTTCGCCACGAAACCGACAACCGCCGCGGTGACGAGCCCCTCCACGATGCCGATGGCCAGGTGGATCGGCTGCATCAAAAGGACGAAGGAGGAAAAGGGAAGTGCCGATATCCCCGAGAAAACCGTTTCCAGCACCACGGCAAAGGCACCGAGCAGAAGCCCCGCCACCGCAGCCGCGAGCGATGCGGCCATGATCCGCCCCTGGCCAACGCCGGCGGGTGCAATCGTGCGGTAGATGACGGGATAGGCGACGAAGGCAGGGAACATTCCCAGGTTGAAGATGTTGCACCCCAGCGCCAGAAGCCCCCCATCGGCGAAAAACAGAGCCTGGACCACAAGGACCGACGCGATGGTCAGAAACGCCGCATGGGGCCCCAGCAGGACCGCCAGCAGCAATCCGCCACCCAGGTGGCCGCTGGAGCCGGTTCCCGGAATGCTGAAGTTGATCATCTGGGCGGCAAAGACGAAGGCACCCAGGACACCCATGAGCGGCACCTTCCGTTCGTCCAGGTCATGGCGCACCTTTTTCGCGCAGTAGGCAATGGTTCCGGCTGTAGCTGCCCACATGGCGCCGCCGACCGCCGGTGAAACGAGTGCATCTGCCATGTGCATAATCTTCCTCCTTGCCGGGGACGCCCGCGCGTGCCACGAATCAAATTTTAGTGCTACCAGACAGATACCGAAAAACAACGACGATGTCAAGGGCACTCTGCCCTCTTGGAAAGATAGCAACAATCGGGCCGACTCCAGAATTTCCATCGCATTCACGAGCGATAGAATCCGACGGGCGGCACTGCAAACCTTGCCGCAGCCAAAAAATCCTGATCAGAAAAGGGATTGAGTGCGCTGGAGGGTTAAGATTGTCCTGAAGGCGGTATCAACAGCGGTTTGATGAGGTGTGCGGGCGGCGGCAACTACGTCAGATCCTGGACGTCAGGGGCCATTTCCCCCATGTTCGGAGGGGGATGTCGTCGTGGGTTTTGGTGGTCTGTCTGCGGTGCTCGCTATTTTTTCTGACTCGTCACTGCCAGATAATTGGCGGTGAACAGGTAGTCATCAACGTAATCCCTCTTTCCGTCTCCATTCAAGTCGAAGGCCGGAGCATTTTCGGTCCCGCGCTGGGAGAGGAAGAGGCTGAAATCGGCGTCGGTCACCACGCCTTTTTTGTCGATGTTCACATCCACGGGCGGAGCTATGGTGAGAGGGAAATCAACCATGCGCTCACCGTTCACGATGGTAAGGGTCGCCTCGAACCTGCCGGCTTCCGGCACTGCCTCCACAACCCATCGATTGTTTCCGTCCTTCTTCAGCGACGTGAGACGTGCCCCCCGCAGAGCGAAGTTGGGCGCGCTCGTTTCGGAGCTGTCCACGTCGATTATCACCTTGAGGAGCGACTTCCCGTCATTGATGAATAGTGCCGGCTCCTGCCTGATCGTGGCTGCAACGGGCTCCCTGAAGAGCCCCTCAAAGGCTTTCAGCGACTTTTCATCCGTATACTCTTTGAATCGGGTAAGGATGCCCTTGTAACTGATGTATTTTTCCTGTTGAGGAGCCACCTTAGGCTGAACCGCCCCCTGGTCGTCCGCGGGCTGGTCGACGTCCCCTTCCGGTTCGGGGGCTTCGGGAGGAAGTGGTTGATCGCCAGGGTCGTTGATTTCCCCAGGCGCAAGGGACTCGGGAGTTTCGGTGCTTACGGGGCTGCTCCCAGCGCCAAGGTTTACAGTCCCGGGTAGATGCATAAGATTGCCATCCTGAAGAGGTTTGTTGGCATATATACCCTCGTCGGTCACCATAGTCTTAGGTTCAGCAGAGGTACCAGTACTGTCATTAGTTTTCTTGATTCCATCGGAGCTATCGCTGCTGCCTCCAGTTTTCATGGAATCGTTTTGTGCCGTGGAGGTGATCGGATCGCACATGATGACAGGTTCCCTCAAGGAACTCTTTAACGTGATGGTTGCCACCAGATCGGTTCCAGAGACGGGTTCGGAACTCCGCATTTGTAATAAGTGTTTTCCCGTCCCGTTGTTAATGGGGGGAATGAACACCCAACTCCCCAGTTCCCCGTTGAGTGGGACCAGCCTCTCAATCACCGAGGGGTCGAGCGTAACCATGCAACTCACGGTAAGAACGTCAACAAGCCCGTTCGCGTAGACGTGAAAGACGCCATTCCCCATGTTCTGGGCTCTCACCAGCGCCTGGCCATAAGCATGGGTGGTCAAGAGCGCACCACTCACCACCATTGCGACGCACAAGCTTTTCAGTTTCATCACAGTTCCTCCGCATTTCATTCTTACACAGTCAATCGAGAAAAAAAAGCCCGAAAAGACCTGGCGTAATCCGGCTCAGCGAGAGTGTAACGTCCATCACGCACTGGCCCACGATCCGAAATTTTGACCTTTTCTTGATACCCTTCCCCTGCATCTTGACCCCGTCTTTATCCCCCCTGCGCTAGAGTGATACTCACAGGACAGCAGCACACAGGGGGAGTACCGTGAAAATCTATCGTTTCAATCCGGTAAACGGAATGTATCTGGGAGAAGACTTCGCGGACGAAGGCGGCTTGCGGGGGGACTCTCTTGTTGTCCCCTCCGACGCGACGACGGTTCCGCCACCTTCGGCTGGACCGGGAGAGGTCCCCGTATTCGACAGCCAGGGACAATGCTGGAAGGTTCGCCTTGCCCGCGCCCGGACGGCCCCCCCATTGCGTGGTAAACTTGATGAGCATTCGCCATTAAGGGAATCTCCATGAGCGCATATGACTTGACAGAAACTGTTCTTTTTTTCGCCGTCCTCCTGGCTTTCACGAAACCCTTCGGCGCTTTCATGGCCAGGGTATACCAGGGAGAGAGGACCATTCTGTCGCCCCTCATCGCGCCCTGTGAAACTCTGGTCTATCGGCTCTGCGGTGTCGACAGAAACGAAGAGATGGAGTGGAAACGGTATGCCGGCGCCATGCTCCTCTTCAACGGGGTACTCTTCGCGGGGCTTTTCGCCATGCTGATGCTCCAGCATCTCCTGCCGCTCAACCCGCAGAAGATGCCTCCCTTTCCCTGGCCCCTGGCGCTGAACACCGCCATAAGCTTCGTGACCAACACCAACTGGCAGGCCTACGCGGGGGAGCAGGCTGCCAGCTACTTCACCCAGATGGCGGGTATCACGGTCCACAACTTCGTCTCCACCGCCACCGGCATGGCGGTGGTGGTCGCCCTGATCCGCGGCTTTGCGCGGCGCACGACCTCGGCCCTGGGAAACTTCTGGGTGGATCTCACCCGCGGCATCCTCCATATCCTTCTGCCGCTGTCGCTGGTCGCCGCCATTGTCCTGGTTTCCCAAGGGGTGATCCAGAACGTTGCCCCGTACAGGAGTGTTCCTCTCGTGCAGGCAACGGACAACGTCCAGGAAGTGACCATCCCCATGGGTCCGGTCGCCTCCCAGGAGGCCATCAAGGAGCTCGGCACCAACGGCGGCGGTTTTTTCAACGCCAACTCGGCCCATCCCTACGAGAACCCCACACCCCTCTCCAATTTCGTGGAGATCCTTCTGATCCTTCTCATCCCGGCCGGCCTGACCCACACCTTCGGCCTGTTGGTGGGGAACCCGCGCCAGGGATGGGGCATCCTGGCCGCCATGCTCGTTCTCCTCATCCTGTCGTTCGGCATCCTTCAGTGGGCGGAGAGCGACGGAAACCCTCTGGTGGCAGGGCTCGGGGTCCAGGGGGCCAATCTGGAAGGGAAGGAGGTCCGCTTCGGCCTGGCAGGCAGCAGCCTCTTCACCGTGGCGACCACCGGCACCTCCTGCGGCGCGGTCAACACCATGCACGACTCCCTCACCCCCCTGGGCGGGATGGTGCCGCTGATGCTGCTCCTCTCCGGCGAGGTGGTCTTCGGCGGGGTCGGCTCCGGCCTCTACACCATGCTGGCCTTCGTGGTGATCGCGGTCTTCGTGGCGGGGCTGATGATCGGCAGAACCCCGGAGTACCTCGGAAAGAAGATCGAGGTGCGGGAGATGTGGCTCTCGATCGTGACCATCCTGACCGCCGGGGTCGTGGTCCTCATCGGTTCGGGGGTAGCGCTCCTCGTCCCGTCGGCGGTGGCCTCCATGGCCAATCCCGGTGCCCACGGGCTCTCCGAGGTGCTCTACGCCTTCGCCTCCACCGCCAACAACAACGGCAGCGCCTTCGCTGGCCTGAACGCCAACACCCTCTTCTATAACCTGCTGCTGGCGGTCGCCATGCTCCTGGGACGCTACGTCCCGGCGGTGGCGATCCTCGCCTTGGCCGGCTCATTGGCGGAGAAGAAGTACGTTCCCCCCAGCCTCGGCACCCTGCCGACCGACAAGGCACCCTTTGTGGTCTGGCTGGTGCTGGTGATCCTGATCGTCGGGGCACTGACCTTTTTCCCGGCCCTGGCCATGGGACCGATCGTCGAACAACTGATCATGATCCGGTAGGAGAAACAGATGTCCAAACACCCACCACAACCTCTCTCGGCCTTTGATCCCCGGCTCCTGCGGGCCGCGTTCGCCGATTCCCTGAAGAAGCTCGATCCCCGCGTACTTTGGCGCAACCCGGTCATGTTCACGGTGGAGATCGCCAGCGCCATCACCCTGGCCACTTTCGCCCTGTCGCTCACCGGCGCGAACCGGGAACCGGCCTGGTTCACCGGCTCCGTTTCCCTCTGGCTCTGGCTGACGGTGATCTTCTCGACCTTTGCCGAGGCCCTGGCCGAGGGACGCGGCAAAGCGCGGGCCGCATCGCTGCGGAAGACCCGCACCGAGGTCATGGCCAAGCGGCTGGAAAAGCCGGAAATCGGCAGTAGCTATACCCTCGTGGGGGCCAACCAGCTTCGCAAGGACGATCACATCCTGGTAGAACAGGGTGAGCTGATCGCCGGCGACGGCGACGTGGTTGCCGGCGCGGCGCTGGTCAACGAGGCCGCGGTGACCGGCGAGTCCGCCCCGGTGGTGCGGGAATCGGGAGGGGACCGGAGCGCCGTCACCGGGGGCACCACGGTCATCGCCAACGCCATCGTCGTCAGGATCACCGCCAACCCCGGCGAGACCTTCCTGGACCGGATGATCTCCCTCATCGAAAGCGCACGGCGGCGCAAGACCCCCAACGAGATCGCCCTTGAGGTGCTGCTGATCGCCCTGACCCTGGTCTTTTTTCTCGTGGTGGCCAACATGAGCCCCCTCTCCCGCTACAGCGTCGCGGCAGCGGGCCACGGGACGCCGGTCTCGCTCACCATCCTCACGGCCCTCTTCGTCTGCCTGGCTCCCACCACAATCGCGGCGCTGCTGCCGGCCATCGGCATCGCCGGCATGGACCGGCTCTTCCAGAAAAACGTCATCGCCCTGTCGGGCCGGGCCATCGAGGCCGCCGGCGACGTGAACGTCCTGTTGCTGGACAAGACCGGCACCATCACCCTCGGCAACCGGGAAGCGGTGGCTTTCGTGCCGGTGGGCGGCCACACCGAGCGGGAGGTGGCCGAAGCGGCCCTGATGGCGTCGCTGACCGACGAGACGCCGGAAGGGCGCAGCGTCGTGGTCCTTGCCAGGCAGAAGTACGGCCTGCGCCTGGATGCGCTCCCCGCCGATGCCGAAACCATCGCCTTCAGCGCCGATACGCGCCTCTCAGGGGTCAACGTAGGAGGAATACAGTACCGAAAAGGCGCGGCCGATTCCGTGGTCGCCTTTGTGAAAGGCCGACATGGGGAGGCCGCCCCCCGGGAACTGGGTATAGAGGTCGACAGGATCGCCCGGGCCGGCGCGACCCCCCTGGTGGTCAGCCGCAACGAGGAAATTCTCGGGGTCATCAACCTGAAGGACATCATCAAGAGTGGCATTCAGGAGCGTTTCCAGCAACTGCGGAGCATGGGGATCAGGACCGTCATGATCACCGGCGACAACCCGCTGACCGCCGCCGCCATCGCCGCCGAGGCCCAGGTGGACGACTTCCTGGCCCAGGCCAAACCCGAGGACAAGCTGCGGCTGATCCGCGACAACCAGCAGGCCGGCTACATGGTCGCCATGACCGGCGACGGGACCAACGACGCCCCCGCCCTGGCCCAGGCCGACGTGGCGGTGGCCATGAACACCGGCACCCAGCCGGCGCGGGAGGCGGCCAACATCATCGATCTGGACAGCAACCCGACCAAGCTCCTCGACATCGTGGAGGTAGGGAAGCAGATCCTGATGACCCGCGGCAACCTGACCACCTTCAGCATCTCCAACGACGTGGCCAAGTATTTCGCCATCATTCCGGCAGCCCTGGTCTCCATCTATCCACAGCTCGACGCGCTCAACGTCATGGGCCTTGGCAGTCCGCAGAGCGCCATCCTGTCGGCGGTCATCTTCAACGCCGTAATCATCCCGCTGCTGATCCCCCTGGCCCTGAAGGGGACCAGGTATCGCCCCATGCCTGCCGAGAAGCTCCTGATCCACAACCTGCTGATCTACGGGGTGGGAGGCATCGTCGTGCCGTTCGTCGGGATCAAGGCCATCGACCTCTTTGTGGGGCTGTTTGCATGAACGATTGTGTCCAGGGAGACACCCAATGAACGATATCCGTCCGGCCATACTCCTCTTTGTCGCGTTCACCATCCTCTGCGGCGGCATCTATCCCTCCCTCGTCACCGGTATCGCCCAGACGGTCTTTCCCCACCAGGCCAACGGAAGCCCCCTTGCCGACCGGAGCGGCCGCGTTGTCGGCTCCGCCCTGATCGGCCAGCCGTTCACTGACCCGAAATACTTCTGGCCCCGCCCCTCGGCCACCGCAGAGTTCGGTTACAACCCGCTCGCCTCGGGGGGCTCCAACCTCGGCCCAACCAACCCCGACCTCCTCAGACAGGTGGGTGAGCGCGTGAAGAACCTCCGCGCCGCCGGGCTTGCCGGACCGGTACCCGCCGACCTGGTGCTCGCCTCGGCCAGCGGGCTCGATCCGCATATCACGCCGGCGGCGGCCCGGCTTCAGACGGCACGTGTAGCCACGGCACGGGGAGTGGGCGAAGATGTGGTGGCAAAGCTCGTGGCAGACCACACCGAAGACCGCCAGTTCGGCATCCTGGGCGAGCCACGGGTGAATGTCCTTGCGCTGAACCTGGCATTGGATAAACTCACCCCATGACCGCAAACGATGATGACATGCGCCCTTCCCCCGAGGCGATGCTGAAGCTGGCCCAAACCGAGGAGGCCGAGACGGGCCAGGGAAAGCTGAAGATCTTCCTCGGCTACGCCGCCGGGGTCGGGAAGACCTACGCCATGCTTGAGGCCGCCCGCCAGCGCATGCTGGATGGACGTGACGTGGTGGTGGGGTACGCAGAGTCCCACGGCAGGTCCGAGACCGATGCCTTGCTGGAGGGGCTCGAGGTCCTCCCCCGGAAAGAGGTCGACTGGCAGGGGGTCCTCCTCCCCGAGATGGACCTGGACGCCCTGCTGGCCCGCAAACCCCAGATCGCCCTGGTGGACGAACTGGCCCACACCAACGTCCCCGGATCGCGCCACGAAAAGCGCTGGCAGGATGTGGAGGAACTCCTCGCCGCCGGCATCGACGTCTATACCACCGTCAACATCCAGCACTTCGAGAGCCTGAACGACGTCATCACCCAGGTGACCGGCGTGGTGGTGCGCGAGACCATCCCCGACCGGCTGCTGGACCTGGCGTTCGAGATCAGGCTCGTGGACATTCCTCCCGAGGACCTGCTCCAGCGCCTGCACGAGGGGAAGGTCTACGTCCCCGAACAGGCGGCCTGGGCCGTGGAAAAGTTCTTCAGGCCCGGCAACCTGATGGCCCTGCGGGAGCTCTCGCTGCGGCGAACCGCTGCCCGCGTGGACGAGCAGATGCGGGCCTACATGGAGACCCGGGCCATCGCCGGACCGTGGCCGGCGGCGGAGCGGCTCATGGTCTGCGTGAGCGGCAGCCCTTTCAGCGAAAAGCTCATCCGCGCCACCTGCCGGCTGGCGGACGAACTGAAGGCCCAGTGGTTCACCGTCTACATCGAGACGCCGGGAGGAGGCAGGCATGTCCGCGAAAACCGCGAGCGGGTCTGGCGCGACATGCGGCTGGCCGAGAGCCTGGGCGCCCAGGTTGCGACCCTCACGGCCACCTCCGTTCCCAACGCCGTCATCGACTATGCCGCCAGGCACAACATCACCCGGATCGTGGTCGGCAAACCGACAAAACCCCGCTGGCAAGAACTGCTCCGGATCCCCATCGTGGACCAGATCATCCGCCAGAGCGGGGCAATCGACGTGGTTGTGGTCAGCTTCGGGCCGACCGAATCGTCGACACCTGCTCCGGCACCGACGATTCGCCACCCGTTCCCGCTCAGGGGCTACGCGGCAAGCCTTCTGCTCGTCGGCGGCGCGTCAATGGTCTGCGAGCTTTTCCGCCCCTTCCTGGACCCGACCAACATGGTCATGGTCTATCTCCTGGCGGTGGTCCTTGCGGCGGTGCGCCTCGGCAGGAGACCCGCCATGGCCACGGCATTCCTGGGGGTGCTGGCGTTCGATTTCTTCTTCGTCCCACCCCGGTTTTCGTTTACCGTCTCCGACACCCAGTACCTGCTGACTTTTGTGGGGCTCTTCGTGGTGGGCGTGGTCATCAGCACCCTGGTCTCCCGGGCCAGTGAGCGGGCCGAGGTCATACGGACCCGCGAGGTCCAGACCGCAAGCCTCTACTACCTGAGCCGCGATCTGGCCGCGGCTGCCGATATCGGTGCCGTCATGAAGGCAGTCATCGGCAATATCGAAGAAGCCCTGAATGCCAGGCTCGCCCTGTTTCTTCCGGAGGGGGAGCGACTGGAGATGATGGCAGCCAGCGCGGACCTGACGCTCGACCTCAAGGAGCAGGCGGTGGCCGACTGGACCTTCCGCAACCGCCAGCCGGCCGGCCGGGGGACAGACACCCTCATATCCTCAAACCTCATCTACCTCCCCCTCCAGACCATGGCCAGCGTGCTTGGGGTCATGGGGGTACAGTTGGAAAGCGAGGAGGAGTATCGCTCCCAGGAGAGCCGACGCCTGCTGGATGCTTTCGCCACCCAGGCAGCCATGGCCATGGAGCGGGTGCAGTTCTCACGGCAGGCGGAACAGGCCCAGATCCTCCAGGCCCGGGAAAACCTCGAACGCGCCCTGCTCAACTCCATCTCCCACGACCTGCGTACCCCGCTGGTCTCCGTCACCGGCGTCCTGGGCTCGCTCAGGGACGAGGAAGAGCATCTCTCCGACCGGGCGCGCCGTGAACTCCTGAAGACCGCCTGTGACGAGGCCGCGCGTCTGAACCGTTTCGTCGGCAACCTGCTGGACATGACCCGTATCGAAGCCGGCGCGGTCAGGCTGAACGTCGAGCCGTGCGACGCACAGGACCTGATCGGCTGCGCCCTGGCCGCCATCGAGCAGCGCCTGGGCGACCGGGAGGTGAGGGTGGAACTCCCTGACGGTCTGCCGCTGGTCTCCCTGGACCTGGTGCTGATGACCCAGGTGCTGGTGAACATTCTGGACAATGCCGCGAAATACGCGCCCCGGGAGAGCGCCATCGACATAGCCGCCCGCGCCAATGACACCTGGCTGACCCTGGAGGTATCCGACCGCGGACCCGGTGTGCCCGAGCACGATCTGAAGCGGGTCTTCGACAAGTTCTACCGCATTCCGGTTCCCGAAGGCGCCGGCGGGACAGGACTGGGTCTTTCCATCTGCAAGGGGATCGTCGAAGCCCATGGAGGGAGGATCAAGGCGGAAAACCGTGACGGCGGAGGACTGACCATCACGATTCGGCTGCCGCTGGCACGGCCGGCGGACTGGAAGGGAGTAGGCGGGCATGGCGTCTGAGCAAACGGGGGAACATCTCCCCCGCATCCTGGTAATCGACGACGAGGCAGCGATCAGGCGCTTCCTTCGAACCGTGCTGTCAGAGGAGGAGTTCTCGCTGCACCTGGCCGAGGGGGGGCACGCGGGGCTGGCAGCCACCGCGGCGGTTCGGCCTGACGTGGTCCTGCTGGATCTGGGGCTGCCAGACCTAGATGGGATCGAAGTGATCAGGCGGATTCGCGAGTGGTCGCAGGTGCCGATCATCGTGCTCTCGGTGCGGGACCGCGAGGATGACAAGGTGGCCGCCCTGGATGCCGGCGCCGACGACTACCTCACCAAGCCGTTCGGCGTGGGCGAGCTGCTGGCCCGCATCCGGGCAGCCCTGCGACGATCGCTCCTACAGGCCCCCGAGCCAGTCTTCACCAGCGGCGGACTGATGATGGACCTGACCCGACGCCGCGTGACCGTGGACGGCGCAGAGGTCCAGCTCACGCCGACCGAATACGATCTCCTGCGCCTGCTGGTGGTCCACGCCGGCAAGGTCCTGACCCACAACCAGATTCTCCGGCAGGTATGGGGCATCGCCTACCTGGAGCAGCCCCACGTGCTCAGGGTCAACATCAGCAACCTGCGCCGCAAGATCGAGTCTGATCCGTCACGCCCCCGGCACATCATCACCGAGCCCGGTGTGGGATACCGGCTGAAGGTTGATTGGTGAACGTCGTGGGGGCGCAGCAGCGAATCGGCTGAGAGCACACCGACTTGGCCGGTGTGGCGCCTGGTTCTCAAGCCTGACCCTATTACCCCCCTGACCCTATTCCCCCCCCTCAGTCCTCTTTCTCAATCTCCGGGGAGATCGGCGAGGTGAATCTTTATTCTCGTGGGTGGCGGTGAGGGAGGTAGGACTTCGGAGGTGTCAGAGGAAGAAAGCATGCCGGCCTTGCGGCCGGCATGGGTAGGGATGCCCCGGAATGGACGCAGGGAATTCAGCGCCTAACGTGTATCTCCCGGGCGAGATTCGTGTCGATGGCGAATTCGGAGTAGCCGATGCGGAAGATGTAGGAGGGGAAGGTCTGCATGAGATTGATCCGGTTCCCCGGCAGGACCCCCATGGCCATGAGCTTTCGCATCTTCGTGTCGTCTTCGGTGAGGATGTAGGCAATCTCCCCCTCCTCCCCCGCCTTCAGTTCGGTAAGCGGCACCACCCCGAGGTCGCCGCTCTTTCTGGCCGTGTCGCAGCAGTCGCCGGGCGGGATGGGCTTGCCGTGGGGGCAGGTTGAGGGGTGGTTGAGCATGGTGCAGACCTTGGTGTCGACCTCCTCATGGAGCAGGTGCTCGAACTCGCAGGCCTTGGCCTCGGCGCTGTCACCGCGGATATTGAACACGTCCATCATAAGGCGCTCGGCGAGCCGGTGGCGCCGCACCGTCCGCTTCCCCTCCTCCTTTCCCTCGGGACGCAGGTAGACGCGGCCCTCACGAACCTCTATGAAGGCCAGGGTGGCCAGCTCCCGGTAGGCCGGATCGTCAGCCGCAACCGAGATCCTTTCCAAATCCATGTGGAGATTTCCCTCCTCTTCGCAGGCCACCCAGAGGGCTTCGAGGATTTCTTCCGCTTTATCGGACAGCTTCATGATGTTCTCCTTTATGGTTTTCAAACGACGACACCGTAATTTTATCGCGTTTTACCGTCTCTTTTCAGTACACCCTTCAATGCCTTGATCACCTTCGGCTCAGGCGGATTTTCGTAGAAGCATTTGGGGCAGCGGACCGACCGGCAGGGTTTGCCGCAGCGGCCGCACCCCTTGATTCCCTCCTCCTCGGCAAACTCGTAACCGCAAAAGCCGCAGCGGATCATACGATTCCCGTCACTAGAAGGAAGCGGTTGAGGAGGTAGCCGCTCCCGAAGGCCACGAAGGAAACGAAGACCGCGATAAGGGTGGCGCTCTTGAGCCCCCGCTCCTTCTTCATCATGAGAAACTGGGCCACGCACGGGACAAAAAGGGTAAGGGTGACCGCCGCCACCACCAGCTGCCGCGGCTCCATGAGCCCCTTCTCCTGGAGGTCGTAGAGGCCGGCGGCTCCGTAGTCGCGCCGGAAAAAGCCGAAGATGAAAGCCACCGCCGCCTCCTTGGGAAGCCCGATGGAGGCCATGACCGGCTCCATCCATGCCACGAGCTTCTCGAAAAAGTGGGTGATCTTGCCAAGCCACAGGAGCACCGAGGCGAGGATGAAAAGGGGAAGGATCTCCAGAAAGTACCACTGCATCCGGGTGTAGGTCTTGGTCAAGACGTTGGAGAACTGGGGGAGCCGCATGGGAGGGAGCTCCATGTAGAACATGGGGGTCTCCCCCGGCATGATCCGGGAGGCCAGGAGCCCGATCACCAGGAAGATGGCCAAAAGGCATACGCTCCAGACCGCCAGGGCACCCGGTGCCTTGGAGAGAAGGGCGATGATGACCCCCAGCTGGGCCGAGCAGGGGATGGCCAGGGCCAGGAGCACCGTGGCGATGATCCGCTCCCGCACCGTCTCCAGGGTCCGGGTGACCATGGTTGCCATGGTGTCGCAGCCGAAGCCCAGAACCATGGGGATTACCGCCCGGCCCGTAAGGCCGATCTTCTTGAAGATCCTGTCCACCAGGAGCGCCAGCCGCGGAAAGTAGCCGCTGTCCTCAAGGAGCGAGAAGAAGAGGAAGAAGGTGGCGACGATGGGGAGGATGATCCCCACGGCGTAGCGGAGCCCGAGGGTGATGACACCGTATTCCCCCACGAAGAGCTCCTGGATGATCTCCCACGGCACGATCCCCTTGACGAAGCCGGTGACCCAGGGGTTGAAATACTCCTCGAAGAGGGTTCCCTCCAGGAAGTCGACGAGGGTTCCTGCCCCGAAGACCCCCACGAACTGGTAGAGCCCGTAGTAGAGGGCGATAACGAGAAGCGGAACGCCGGTAACCGGATGGACCGCCCAGGAGGAGAGGCGCTCGCCGAAGGTTATCCGCCGCTTGTCGGGAACCTTGACAACCCCCGCCAGAAGCCCTTTCACGATCCCCTTGCGCTCCAGCGAGAGATCGAGATGGAACGATTCCCGCCGCTCGAAGCTCTTCTCCTTCACCCGCTCGGCGATGAGAGGGGCCCGCGCCCCTTCCTTCCGGGCCACGAGCTGCGCGATCTCGTCGTCACGCTGGAGGAGGAGAAGCGCCAGGGCCTTCTTCTCCAGGGTGTACTCCCCCTGGAGAAGCTCCGCAATCCCGGCGATATCCGCTTCGAGCCGGCGGCTGTAGCCGAAGGTCCCGTGGTGGCTGCTGTCGTAGGAAGCGATCGCCCGGCGGATCTCGGGAAGCCCCCGCTTCTTGGCGGTGGCGGCACCGATGACCGGTATCCCCAGCTTTTCCTGCAGGAGAGCAATGTCGATGGAGAGTCCCATCCGCTCCGCCTCGTCCATGATGTTCACCACCAGGATCACCGGGAGCCCCGCCTCCACAAGCTGGAGCGTCATGGAGAGCATCCGCTCCAGGTTCCGGGCGTCGAGGACATGGAGCACCACGTCGGGGCGCTCGTTCAGGAGGATCTCCCGGGCAACCCGCTCCTCCTCGGTAATGGGAAGGATGGAGTACATGCCGGGGGTGTCAATGATCTCGTAATGCTCCCCCTCCATGGTGGTGGAACCGCGGGAGACCTCCACCGAGGTTCCGGGATAGTTGGAAACCGCCACGTAGGCGCCGGTCAGGGCATTGAAGAGGACACTCTTTCCCACGTTGGGGTTCCCCACCAGGGCCACCTTCCTCACGTTCGCAGCCGAACCCGCGACACTGTCCCGGTTGGTGGATTTACGCTCGAACATTCCCATGTACGGTCACTCCTTCATGAAGCTATGCTATTGATATTCACTTTCAGCAGACAGGGCAAAAAAATACACGGCGGGCTGATTCCGTCGCGCTCTGGCAGGCTACGGGCGGCATTTTGCGCAGAGGCCGTAGAGTTCCAGCTTGTGGTGCTTGATGAGAAAACCGTGGGCCACCGCCACCTCGTCCTGGAGCTTCTCAATGCTCTCGTTCTCGAACTCGATGATGGCACCGCACTCCGTACAGACCAGATGATCGTGGTGTTCCCCCTCGGTCACATGCTCGTAACGGGTCTGGCCGTCACCAAACTGGATCTCCCGGGCGATCCCCGAATCCGCGAAGAGTTTCAGGGTCCGGTAGACCGTGGCGTAACCGATATTGGGATGCTTTGCCCTGAGCTTGAGGTAGAGCTCCTCGATACTCAGGTGCCGGTCCGACGACAGAAAGGCATCGAGGATGATGTCACGCTGGCGGGTCGACTTGAGCCCCTGCTTGGCGATGTAATCCTGGAATATTTTCTGTTTGGCCCGCTTCATATCCGACCTCGATTGAAAGTGATTTTCACTCTAAGAAATTGACGCGGACGAGTCAACACTTATTTTAACCGCATCTACCGTACTTCCGTCGCTTTTCGGGAGCCCACACGGAAAGAATTCGTGCCCCCCGCTTTCAATCCCGCATTGAGTAACTATAATTACATGGATACCGCACAACAATTTATAGCCTTTACGGTCCATACCCATGGCAACCAGAATTCTCGTCGTTGAAGACAACCTTGAAATCGCCCAGCTCATACGGCAGCACCTCGAAAGCGACGGCTACGACGTCACCCTGACCCACGACGGCACAGCCGGACTATCGGAAGTGGAGAGTCAGCCGTACGATCTCATCATCCTGGATCTGATCCTTCCGGGTATTGACGGGATCGAGCTTTGCCGGCTGATCCGGGCGCAGAAAGGATATATCCCCATCCTTATGCTCACATCGAAGGACGACGTTGTCGACAGGGTCATCGGCCTCGAAGTAGGCGCCGACGATTACCTGACAAAGCCCTTCAGTTTTCGGGAACTCACTGCCAGGGTCAGAGCGATTGTGCGGCTGGTGGAAAAACTCGGCACCAGGGAAAGCCCCGACGACGACGGAATCGTGCGTGTCGGCTCTCTCGTCCTGGACCCGGAGAGACGGAGCGTTTCCAGGAATGGCAGAGAAATCAGACTCACCACCCGGGAGTTCGAGATCCTTTCGCTCCTGACCAGACATCCCGGCAAGGTATTTTCCAGGAGCCAGCTCCTCCGCGAGGTATGGGGATACACCAACGACTGCTACGCCCATACGGTCGACTCCCACATGAGCAGACTCCGCTCCAAGCTTGAAGACAATCCATCCCGGCCGGATCTTGTGCTGACCGTCTGGGGTGTCGGATACAAGCTCAACGATGAAGGGATTGAGCGGTCTACGCAGGAGTGTAAAGGGGAAACAGGACCCTGAAAACGGTTCCCTTGCCCGGTTCGCTCTCCACCGTAACGGCACCGTCGTGCTGCCTGACGATACCGAACACGATGGAAAGCCCGAGCCCCGTCCCCGTCCCCGGTTCCTTCGTGGTAAAAAACGGCTCGAAAATACTTCGTGCCGTAGTGTCATCCATCCCATTTCCCGTGTCGCCGACCGTCATGAGGGCATACCGTTCCGCCTCCGGAAGAATGGCCTGTTCGGTCGTCACGTCGGAGCGAAGGACTATTTCCGTCCTGATGGTGAATTCACCCCCTTCGGGCATGGCGTCACGGGCGTTGGAGGCGAAGTTCATCAGGATTTGGGCGATCTGCACCGGATCGGCGACGATGACCGGGTCGGCGACGCTCAGGGCGGTGGTGATCCGGATCCCTTTACCGAGGAGTCGTCCCAGGAAGTCGAGCCGTTCCTCGATGACGTCGTTCAGGGGAACCGGCCTGAATTCGGACGCGTGCCTGCGGCTGAACGTCAGAAGTCCCCTGTTGATCGCCGCCGCATGCCCGACCGACGCGAGGATCTGTTGGGCATTATACCGTGCGGCCTCCCCTGTTGCCGGATCGTCGGCGATCAACTCGGCGTAGCCGGTTATGGCGGTGAGGATATTGTTGAAGTCATGGGCGACCCCTCCGGCCATCCGACCGAGGGCCCGCATCTTCTCCGAATGGAGCAGCTGCTCCTCCATCTCCTTTTTCTCCCGGATGTCCCGGGCAATGGAATCGCACATCAGAAAATCCTGCCGCTCGTCACAGATGACCTTCGACTTGACGAAGACCGGCAGATGCCGACCGTCCCGCGCCAGGAATTCCATTTCCCCCTCGAAATATCCCTTCTTTTTCAGCTTCTGGAAACGATCAAAGCTCCATCGCAGGGACTCGGGGGTCAGGAAGTCGGCGAGACTTCTGCCGATCATCTCGTCCGGCTCGTAGCCGAGGTTCGCGGCCATGGTCCGGTTGCAGAGCATGATGGCGGCATCGCCGTTTAGGGAATACATCATGTCCGGCGCGCCATCGTAGAGCTTGCGGTATTTGTCCACCGCATCCACGAGCTTCTGCTCCAGGTTGACCCGGCTGGTCACGTCGAGCATCGTCATGACGACGAGCCTCACCGAGCCGTCGGCATGGATCAGTGGATAGGCACTGGTGCCGAGATAGCGGGGATCATCACCACAGGTGTAGACAACGTGCAGGTCCTTCTGGCGCAGGCCGGTATCGAAGCAGGCGCCGGCCGCGCAGCGATACTTATCGAACTTGATGTGGCAGGGTTTTTCCGGATTGTGGTGGATCTCATAACAGCGGCTGCCGATCACCTCGCTCGGCGTCTTGCCGAATTTTTCGCCGTAGGCCCGGTTGGCGTAGACGATGGAGCAGTCCTCCTTCACGACGATGATACTGACGCCGATGGTGTCGAGGATGGACGAAAGAAAGTCTTCCCGCTCTCCGCCTACCGCTCCGCGCTCATCCATCCCCCTGCTCATGACATCGTCCCCCTGGTCATTTTCCTGACGCGACTCTCCCTGTCCCAAGCTTAGTTATAGCATCCCCCTTGCCGGACTCAACCGCACGGGCGCGCCTTCCCTCCCGAAATCGCCAGAAAAACGTGAATCATTTGTGATTGTTTCGTGATTAATTCGCCGCCCGCCCCCGTAAACTTTTACCAGACAACACGGTCACAATGGATCGCTCCGGGGGTGAAGAGTATGAACGCGGAACGGAAACGGCTCGAAAACCAGCGGAAGGGGAAAGAGAACTGGCGGCTCTGGGGGCCGTACCTGGCGGAGCGGGCCTGGGGGACCGTGCGGGAGGACTACAGCCCCGGCGGAGACGCCTGGGACCACTTCAGCCACGACCAGTCCCGCTCCCGCACCTACCGCTGGAACGAGGACGGCCTCGGCGGAATCTGCGACGAGGCGCAGCGGCTCTGCCTCGGCCTCGCCCTCTGGAACGGCCGCGACCCGATCCTCAAGGAGCGGGCCTTCGGCCTCACCGGCACCGAGGGAAACCATGGCGAGGATGTGAAGGAGTTCTACTTCTTTCTCGACGCAACCCCCACCCACAGCCTGCTGCGCTACCTCTACAAATATCCCCAGGCGGAGTTCCCCTACGGGCGGCTCGTGGAGGAGAACCGTCGCCGCTCCCGCCAGGAGCCCCCCTTCGGCCTCCTGGACACGGGGGCCTTCGACGAAAGCCGCTACTGGGACGTGGAGGCGGTCTACGCCAAGGCGGACCCCAAGACCATCCTCGTCCGGATCACCGCCTCCAACCGAGGACCGGAGAAGGAGACGATCCACCTCCTCCCCACCCTCTGGTTCCGCAACGACTGGTCGTGGGGGGACGAGGAGGTTGAAAAGCCCCGCCTTGCCGCCGTCGATCCGCCCCCCACCGGCGCCGCCTGGGGGGTGAGCGCCACCCACCCCTCCCTCGGAACCTGGCATCTCTACGGCGCGTCTTCCGCAAAACAGCTCTACACCGAGAACGAGAGCAACGGCGAGCGTCTCTGGGGTACGCCGAACGCTTCCCCCTACGTGAAAGACGCCTTCCACCGCGCCGTGGTGAATGATGAAGAGGAGGCGGTCAACCCAGCCCTCACCGGCACCAAATTCGCGGCATGGAGCAGCCACGAGGTGGAGCCGGGGGGCTCGGTGACCATCGACCTCGTCCTGACCATTCCCCCCTACCACTCGCCGACGGAGGAGTACCTCCCCTTCAAGGGGTTCGACAAGACCCTCGCGAGCAGGCTCAAGGAGGCCGATGCCTTCTACGGCGAGCTCCTCCCGGGCGCCACCCCCGACGATGCGAACATCTTTCGCCAGGCCCTGGCCGGGCTCATCTGGAGCAAGCAGTTCTTCCACTACGACGTGGCCCGCTGGCTGGACGGCGACGGCGTCCCGCCGCCGGAGGAGCGCCGCTGGGGACGGAACCACCGGTGGCGCCACCTCAAGGCGGCCGACATCTTCATCATGCCCGACACCTGGGAGTACCCCTGGTTCGCCGCCTGGGACCTGGCCTTCCACTGCGCGGCCATGGCCCTCGTGGACATCGACTATGCGAAGGAACAGATCGAACTGCTCCTGGACCGGCGCTACCTCCATCCGAGCGGCCAGATTCCGGCCTACGAGTGGTCCTTCGAGGACGTGAACCCGCCGGTCCACGCCTGGGCCGCCCTGGAGTGCTACTACATGGAGCAGGACCAGCGGGGAACGGCCGATCTCGCCTTCCTGCGCCGGGTATTCAACAAGCTCGTCCTCAACTTCGGCTGGTGGGTAAACCGCAAGGACCCGGAGAGCCGCGGCGTCTTCGAGGGTGGGTTCATGGGGCTCGACAATATCTCGGTCTACGACCGCTCCCAGCCCCTCCCCCCCGGCTTCAGCCTTAAGCAGGCCGACGCCACCGGCTGGATGGCGATGCTCTCCCTGAACCTGGCGGTGATGGCCATCGAGCTGGCCCGGGAGGAGCCCGAATACGAGGAGATGGCGATCCAGATCCACGCCCAGTTCTTCGCCATCGCCAACGCCATCCACGGCTACACCGAGACCGGCGTCCCCCTCTGGGACCCCGAGGACCGCTTCTTCAAGGATGCCCTCACCACCCCCTCCGGCATCTTCTCGCTCCCGGTCTTCTCCTGGGTGGGGCTCGTGCCGGTCTTCGGCATCGAGCTCGGCTACCCGGAGCAGCTGGAGGGGCTCGACCGCTACAAGTCGTTCCTCGCGAGCCACGCCGGCGGCAAGTACGACGGCAACATCGTCTGCGCCTGCCCCCACACCTGCAACGAGCGGGGCGAGCGGTTCTTCTCCCTGGCGCTGCCGGCCAACATCCCCGACATCATGCGACGGGTCCTCGACTCCGAGGAATTCATCGCCCCCCACGGTGTGCGGGGGCTGAGCAAGATCCACGAACGGGTCCGGCACTTCGGAGACCTTCCGGGGATCGGCGAAACCATGATCGCCTACGAGCCGGGTGAGTCCCAATCGGCGCTCTTCGGCGGCAACTCCAACTGGCGTGGTCCCATCTGGATGCCGTTGAACTATCTCTTCGTCCGGGCCCTCGACAAGTGCCACCGCTACCTGACCGAGAGCTTCACCGTGCCGGCCCCGGCCCTTGGAGGAAAAGAGGTGACCCTGGAACAGGCGGCGGATCTGGTGGCCGAGCGGCTCATCGACATCTTCAGGCGTAACCGCCAGGGGGTACGGCCGGTCTACCCGGCGGAGAGTCCATTCCAGAGTGATCCCCACTGGAAGGATCTCCTCCTCTTCTTCGAATACTTCCACGGCGACACCGGCCAGGGGCTCGGGGCGGCCCACCAGACCGGCTGGACGGCGCTGGTGGCGAACCTCATCAAGCGGCGGTACGAGCGGCAGCTCCCCATACGGCCGACGACGATCGAACCGCTGCCGTAACCTGAAACGGAGACGATCCGCCATGCTCGACGCCCTCAGGAACCACTGGCCCGAATACCTCATGGAGGCAGCGGGACTCGGCACCTTCATGGTATCGGCCGGACTCTTCGGGGTCATCCTCTTCCATCCGGCCTCGGCAATGGTCCAGGCAATCCCCGCCCCGCTGCCGCGCCGGCTCCTCATGGGGCTCGCCATGGGGCTGACCGCCATCGGCATCATTTACTCCCCCTGGGGGCGGCAGTCGGGGGCCCACCTGAACCCGGCGGTGACCCTCACCTTCACCGCCCTCGGCAAGGTGGCCCCCTGGGATGCGTTCTTTTACATCCTCGCCCAGTTCGTCGGCGGCATGACAGGGGTCTACCTGGCGCTTGTCCTTCTTGGAGAGCGGTTCGCCCGGCCGCCGGTCTCCTACGTGGCGACCATGCCGGGGAAGTATGGCCCCTGGGTCGCCTTCGCCGCCGAGGCGGTCATCACCTTCATCCTCATGACGGTGGTCCTCACCACGAGCAACATCCGCAGGACCTCCCGCTACACCGGGCTCTTCGCCGGCTGTCTCGTGGCCACCTACATCACCCTCGTGGCACCCATCTCGGGGATGAGCATGAATCCAGCCCGCTCCTTCGCCTCCGCCTTTCCCGGGGGGCTCTGGGACAACCTCTGGATCTACTTCACGGCGCCCCCCCTCGGGATGCTGGCTGCGGCGGGCTTCTACCGGGGGATTCTGAAGGGGCACGACATCTACTGCGCCAAGCTGAACCACCACACCACGCGGCGCTGCATCTTTCTCGGCTGCCGGTTCGGCGACCTGCTGAAAGGGAAATGACATGGTTTCACGGATGCGGATAGCGGCAACGGTCCTTGTGCTCACGCTCATGGCTACCCTCCCCGCCTTCGCCGCGCCGAAGGTGGTCGGGGTGGGCGCCATCGGCATGACGGTCGCGGACATGGAGCGCTCCGTCGCCTTCTACACGGAGGTGCTCGGCTTCCGGACGCTTTCGGACGCCGAGTTCCACGACCCCCGCTTCGACCGGCTCACCGGGGTCTTCGGCGCCCGGGTGCGGGTGGTGCGGCTGGCCCTGGGGAAGGAGGAGGTGGAGCTGACCGAATACCTCACCCCCTCATGCCGGCCGGTCCCCCCCGACTCCCGGAGCAATGACGGGTGGTTCCAGCACATCGCCATCGTGGTGCGGGACATGGACGCCGCCTGGGAGCGGCTGCGCAAACACCGTGTGAAACCGATCTCGGTGGCCCCCCAGCGGATCCCCGACTGGAACCGGGCCGCCGCCGGCATCCGCGCCTTCTATTTCCGCGACCCGGACGGCCATCCCCTGGAGCTTATCTGGTTTCCCGCCGGCAAGGGGGATCCCCGCTGGCAGGAGAAGACGGAGGGCCTCTTCCTCGGCATCGACCACACCGCCATCGCCGTCGGCGACACGGAACAAAGCCTCGCCTTCTACCGCGACACACTGGGGCTCGCCGTGGCGGGGGAGAGCCTCAACCACGGCATCGAGCAGGAGTACCTCAACCACGTCTTCGGCTCCCGGGTCCGGATCACCGGCCTCAAGGCGCCTGCTGGTCCGGGGATCGAGTTTCTGGAGTACGTCGTCCCCCGGGACGGCCGCCCCTACCCCGACGATGCCCGGCCGTGCGACCTCTTCCACTGGCAGGTGACCCTGCGGGTGGAGGAGGCAGAGGGGTTCCGGGGGAGGCTCGCCGAAAGGCGGACCCGCTTCGTCTCGCCGGAGGTGGTCGATGTCACGAACCTGGGACTGGAGGGAGCGAAGGCCCTCATGGTGCGCGACCCGGACCGCCACGCATTGCGGCTGGTTGAGCAGTAGCAGCAGACAACACGCCATCCGTTAATGGAGGAAACCATGAACAGCGAGCGTTACGACGTCATCATCATCGGCAGCGGAGCGGGCGGAGGAACCCTGGCGCACCGCCTGGCCCCCTCCAGCAAGCGGATCCTCCTCCTGGAGCGGGGAGAGTACGTCTCCCGGGAGAAGGACAACTGGAACCCGCGGGCCGTGAACGTGGAGGGGAAGTACCAGACGAAGGAGCTCTGGCACGACCGGGACGGGAAGGAACTCCACCCCCACACCAACTACTGGGTCGGGGGGAACACCAAGTTCTACGGGGCGGCCCTCTTCAGGCTCCGGAAGGAGGACTTCGGGGAGCTTCGCCACCACGGCGGCATCTCCCCCGCCTGGCCTATCACCTACGATGAACTGGAGCCCTACTACACCCAGGCGGAAGAGCTCTATCAGGTCCACGGCCGGCGGGGCGAGGACCCCACGGAGCCGCCGGCGAGCGCCCCCTACCCCTGCCCCCCGGTGAGCCACGAGCCGCGGATCCAGGAGCTTTCCGACGACTTCGCCCGCCTGGGGCTGAAGCCCTTCCACACGCCGCTGGGGATCCTTCTGGACGAAGGGAACCCGCGCAGCCGCTGCATCCGCTGCAACACCTGTGACGGCTACCCCTGCCTGGTCTACGCCAAGTCCGACGCCCAGGTGCTGGCCGTGGACGAGGCGATCAGTCACCCCAACGTGACGCTCATGACCGGCGCCTGCGTGGAGCGGCTGGAGACGGGCCCGTCGGGGCGCGAGGTGACGAAGGTGATCGTCAGTCGCAACGGCGCCCGGGAGGAGTTCGCGGCCGACATCGTGGTGGTCTCCTGCGGGGCCATCAACTCGGCGGCGCTCCTGCTTCGGTCGGCCAACGACCGGCATCCCAACGGCCTCGCCAACGGGTCGGACGTGGTGGGGCGCCACTACATGGGGCACGTGAACTCCGTGCTCATGGCCATCTCCAAGTGCCCGAACCCGACGGTCTTCCAGAAGACGCTGTCCTTCAACGACTTCTACCTCGCCTCAAAGGAGTGGGAATACCCCATGGGGCACATCTCCTTCGTCGGCAAGCTCGACGCCGAGACCCTGAAGGCCGGCGCTCCGGCCCTCACCCCCGGCTTCACGCTGGAGTACATGGCGAACCACTCCATCGACTTCTGGCTCACCTCGGAGGATCTCCCGGACCCCGCCAACCGGGTAACCATCGACCGCCAGGGGAACATCGTCCTCGCCTACCAGCCCAACAACGAGGAGGGGCATAAGCGCCTCATCGCCAAGCTGAAGAACTTGATGCAACAGCAGACTGCGTGCCCCGAGCACGGCCATGAGTGCCACCAGGGGCTCTTCGCCCGTAACCTCTTCGTGGGGCAGCGGATCCCCCTTGCCGGCGTGGCCCACCAGAACGGCACGGTCCGCTTCGGCACCGACCCGCAGACCTCGGCCCTCGACCGAAACTGCAAGGCCCACGAGGTAGACAACCTCTACGTGGTGGACGCCAGCTTCTTCCCTTCGTCCGGAGCGGTGAATCCGGCCCTCACCGTCATGGCCAACGCCCTGCGGGTGGGGGACCACCTCCTGGCACGTCTGAAGTAACGTTTGCGAAAGGAGATTCTGCCATGAGCACCATGAAAGCCGTTGCCGTCACCCCCGGCGTTGCCCGGAGCGCCCGCCTGATCCAGGTCCCGGTGCCGGAACTGTCCGCTGACCAGGTCCGGGTAAAGATGATCCGCGTCGGCATCTGCGGCACCGACCTGGAGATCGACCGGGCCGAGTACGGCCAGGCTCCGCCGGGCGAGGAGGACCTGATCCTCTGCCACGAGAACTTCGGCAAGGTGGAATCGGTCGGCGCAAACGTGAAGGGGATCGCCCCCGGCGACCACGTGGTCGCCATGGTCCGGCGTCCCGACGACTGCCCCAACTGCCGCGCCGGCGAGCAGGACATGTGCATCACCGGCAACTATACGGAGCGGGGGATCAAGGGGCGGCACGGCTTCCTCTCCGAATTCTACGTGGAGTCCCCCGAGTATCTCATCCCCATCCCCCCTGAACTCAGGGAGGTGGCGGTGCTCCTGGAACCGCTGACCGTGGTCGAGAAGGGGATCCGCCACGCCTGGGCCGCCCAGGAGCGCATGCGGGCCTGGACGCCGCAGCGGGCCCTGGTTCTGGGCGCCGGCCCCATCGGGATGATGGCCGCGGTGGTGCTGCGGTTGAGGGGGCTGGAGACGATCGTCTACGCCCGCGACACGAGCCCGGTCATCACGGACCGGGTGGCGGCCATCGGCGCCCGGTATATCCCCCAGCTGGACGAGAAGGGGGAGATGATCAACCACATCGGCGAGCTTCCCAAGCAGTGCGGGGGCTTCGATTTCATCCTGGAGGCGACCGGGGCCGAGCAGATTGCCCTGAGCGCCATGCGGATCATCGGCCTCAACGGCATTCTCTGCCTCACCTCGGTCACCGGGAGCGAGAAACCGATGGAGATCTGCCCCGGCTGCCTCAATCTCGAACTCGTCCTCGGCAACCGGAGCGTCTTCGGCAGCGTCAACGCCAACAGGGTCGACTTCGAGCAGGGGGTCAGGGACCTGGCCGCCGCCCGGGAGCGGTGGCCCGGCTGGCTCGAAAACGTCATCACGCGCCGCGTGCCGATCGACCGCTTTCGCGATTCCTTCGAGCGGGAGCCCGGCGACCTGAAGGTTGTGGTGGAATTGTAGCGAGAGAACGCAAAGGAGATGCACCAATGGCCAGTCCCACGGTCATTGACGAAAATATCCGGCAGCTGCAGCAGGGGCTCGACCTGATCGCCCGGCTCACCGACCCGCTGTACCAGACCACCGTCGGCCCCTGCTTCAATACCGGCGTCGGAATGCACTTTCGCCACATCCTCGACTACTACACCTGCTTTCTTGCCGGCATGGAGAGGATCATCGACTACGACGCCCGGGAACGCAACGAGCTCCTTGCCCGGGAACGCAGCCGCGCCATGGGAAAGATCCGGAGAACCATCGACGAGCTGGACGTGCTCCGGTTTCAGTCAGGGCTCCTGGAAAGCCGCGTACTGGTCAGGGACAACGAGCAGGACGACGGCACGGGGAAACCTTCCCCCTGTCATTCCACCGTCGGACGGGAGCTGAAGTTCCTCCTCTCCCACACGGTGCACCACTTCGCCATCATCGCGATGATGCTTCGGATCCAGGGATTCGAGCCCTTCGAGGAGTTCGGCATCGCCGCGTCAACCATCGAGTGCCGACGGCGCTATGCCGTGAAATAAAGATAAAGAAAGAGGCTCCTGCAAAACGTAATGAGGAGGTCGGGATGCTAGGCGCAAGTGAGCGAGGAAGCGAGGCGTACCCATTGGTACGTTGAGCTTTCGAGAGAGCGGCAACAACGCAGACCGGCCCCGCAATAGTTTTGCAGGAGCCTCGAAAGGATCTCCTATGCTCAGTAAAGGACTAAAGACCATCAGTTGGATTCTGCGGATCGTGGCGGCCGTCATCCTCCTCCAGACCCTCTTCTTCAAGTTCACCGGCGCCCCGGAATCGGTCTACATCTTCTCCACCCTGGGGATGGAGCCCTGGGGCCGGATCGGCTCGGGGGTGGTGGAACTGGTGGCCTCCATCCTGCTCCTCATGCCCCGCACGGTGGCGGTCGGCGCCATCATCGCCCTCGGCACCATGGCGGGGGCCATCGGCGCCCACCTGACCAAGCTCGGGATCGAGGTGATGGGCGACGGCGGCACCCTCTTCATCCTCGCCCTGGTCACCTTCGCAAGCTGCGCGGTGGTGCTCTTCCTCCACCGCCGGGAGATCCCGGTGATCGGCGGCAAGCTGTAGCCGCCACAACATCGAAACAGGAGGGACAACAATGCACTTTCTCTGGTTTATCCTGATCGGAATCGCTGCCGGCTGGCTGGCCGGCCAGATCATGAGGGGTGGCGGATTCGGCCTCGTCGGAGACCTCGTCGTCGGTGTCATCGGGGCACTGTTCGGCGGTTTCCTGTTTGGTCTTCTCGGCCTCTCCGCCTTCGGCCTGTTGGGCCAGCTCGTCACCGCAACGGTCGGCGCAATCGTCCTGCTCTTTCTGCTCCGCCTGATCAAGCGCTGAACCGGCCGGGGAGCCGAAGGAGTCGACCATGGACGGTTCTTCTCAATCGACAGACATCTTCCGCATCGCCAACCCCTTCCGGGACCCCCTTCGCCGCGGCGCCTTCGCCCTGGCGGCAGGATTGGCGGAGCACCTCTTCGGCCTGCGGCGCTGCGCGGGACTCTACGGGCGGATAACTTCAGGAGATAAGGACGAAGGCTTCCCGGCCCGGGCGCTGGAAATCCTCGGGATTGAATGCGCCGCCCACCCTGCGGAGCTGGCCCAGGTGCCGGGCAGCGGCCCCGTGGTCGTGGTGGCCAACCACCCCTTCGGCGCCGTGGAGGGAATCGTTCTTGCCCGGCTGCTCCGCCAGATCCGTCCCGACGTGAAGTTTCTCGCCAACTACCTCCTGGGCCGCCTCCCCGAGATGCGCCACCTCTTCATCGGCGTCGATCCCTTCGGCGGACGCGGAGCAGGGGGACGAAACGTCGGGCCTCTCCGCGAAGCGATCCGCTGGCTCCGGGAAGGGGGAATGCTCGTCGTCTTCCCGGCCGGCGAGGTCTCGCACCTCTCCATCCGGCGGCGGGAGGTGTCCGACCCCCGCTGGAGCGAGACCCTGGCCCGCATCGTCCGCCATGGCGGCGCTGCGGCGGTGCCGGTCCATTTCGCCGGGCGCAACTCTCCCCTCTTCCATGGCGCCGGGCTCGTTCACCCTCTCCTGCGCACCGCCCTTCTCCCACGGGAGCTCCTCAACAAGCGGGACTCGACGATCCGGGTGCGGGTCGGCACCCCGGTCCCGAACCGCAAGCTCTGCGGCTTCGCCACCGACCGGGAGATGGTCGCTTATCTCCGTTTACGGACCTACCTCCTCGGCAGCGCCAGCGAAACCGAAACCGGCGCGAAGCAGACCGCCTCCCTCTCCGGATTCGGGCCCCTCGCCATCCCCGTCGAGCCGGAGCTTCTCGCGGCCGAGATCGGAAACCTTCCGGACGACCACTTCCTCGTCGAGAGCGGCCCCTTCCGGGTGGTCGTGGCGGAAGCAGGCCGGATCCCGGCAACCCTGCGGGAGATCGGGAGGCTGCGGGAGATTACCTTCCGCCAAGTGGGTGAAGGTACCGGCCGTCCCTCGGACCTGGACCGGTTCGACGCCCACTATCGCCACCTCTTCATCTGGAATCGGGAGAAATGCGAGCTGGTGGGGGCCTACCGGCTGGGAGAGACCGACACGATCATCCAGCAGTTTGGCATGGAAGGACTCTACACCAGCACCCTCTTCACCTACCGCGTCGATTTCCTCGACCGGATCGGCCCTGCCCTTGAGGTGGGGAGATCCTTCGTCCGACCCGAGTACCAGAAATCGTACACCCCTCTGCTGCTCCTCTGGAAAGGGATCGGCCGCTTCGTGGCCGCAAATCCCCGCTACCGGGTCCTCTTCGGGGCGGTCAGCATCAGCCGTGAGTACAGCGACCTCTCCCGGCAGCTCATCGTCAGTACTCTCCAGCAGGGGCGCCTCATCCCCGAGCTGGCCCGGATGGTCACCGCCCGGACCCCCCTGAGACTCAAGCCCCTCAGGGTCCGGGGTTGCGAACCGGCCGGCGACTGGCCCGCGGCCCTCGACCTGGAGGACGTTGCCGCCATGGTCGCGGACATCGAGGTGGATCATAAGGGGGTACCGGTCCTCCTGCGGCACTACGTCAATCTGGGGGGGAAATTTCTGGGCTTCAACATCGACCGGGAATTCAGCGACGTCCTTGACGGCCTCGTCCTCGTGGACCTCCTGGAGACTGAGGGAAAGACCCTGGAGCGGTACATGGGGAAGGACGGGGCAAGGGCGTTTCTCGCCTGGCACTCCCGGGAGGGGAATGAGGCCGTGCGGCGGAGCGCGTAGGGATCAACGCCGGATATTCCAGGAAGGGGACATGACATCTCATGCCGGGAAGAGGAGGAGCCCCAAAGGGCCGTCCGTGTGACGGCTCACAACCGTCAAGCCTTCCCTCTTTGAGGGAGCGTTATGACATCAGGAGGTAAGAACATGAAGCACGAACCGAAAGGGCAGTTTGCGCAGGCCGCTGATCGACAAGGAAACACTCCAACGGCGAAGCCGGTCGACCGGCATTTATTCCCGAAGAAGGTGGTCGGCACCCTGGCCGCTTTCCTGTTGTGTTGCGGAGTCGCTTCGGCTAATCAGGTTCAGGGGAACAACCCCACCAAGCTGCGCCAGTTCATCGACCAGCAGGTCAGCGGCATCCAGAAGCTGATGGTTCCGGCGAAGGATGCGGACCTCCCGCAGCCGCGGCTTCCCAATGGAATGCCCGACCCGTTCTTCCAAACGACCGAGGCGAAGCGTTACCTCGGCAAACAACTCTTCCACGACCCGGTCCGGATGGTCAGAATTCGGCCGGAGTTCGGTGGCATCCCCGCCACCGCGCAGACCGCCTCCTGCGCCACCTGCCACCAGGGCGAATCGGCGTCGAAGGCCGGCACGCTGTTCAACTTCGCCGCCGGCGGCGAGGGGCGGCACTACACGGACGCGGAGGGAAACTTCATTCCGCGCCGGCGGCCCAACATGGCCATCCTCCCGATCCTGCGGCAGACCCCTCTCTTCCCCGGTGACGCACTGGTGGACGAGATCCCCACCCTCACGGACATCTACGAATTCGCGGTGGGGAGCCCGGCCCGGGGCCGCAAGCTGCCGGACCCTGGTCGGCTGCTGCGAACCGGTCGACTCGACGCCCTGGACAGCGTCGCGCGCAATGCGCCAGGCTGTATCGGCGCCGCCTTCAACAACCGCCTCCTGATGGGAGGGTTCGCCGGAGAGCCCGACGCATCGCCCGGGGGCCTCAATCCGTTCGGGCATCCAGCCCAGGAAAACATCGCGCTCCTGCTCCTCGATGCTCACCGGATGCTGGAAGCCCAGTCAGCTGAACTCCAGAAGTACGCGACCTATCGGAAGCTCTTCCGGGATGCGTTCCCCGAGGAGGCCGCCCAGGCCGACGCCGTGGGCGACTTGAACCTCCTGATCAACGACATGAACGTCTTTCGGGCGACGGCGACCTTCCTGCGAACCACGGTCACCCGGGACACCCCCTGGGACCGGTTCCTGGCCGGAGATAATCGTGCGCTGACGCTCAAGCAGCGCCGGGGCGCCAAACTCTTTTTCACGCCGGCGACAGAGGGTGGAGCCGGTTGCTACACCTGCCACAGCGGCCCGATGCTCAACAAACAAGTAAACGACCCCGACGTGGCCGGCGTCGGTCAGTTCGTGGAAGAGAACTTCCACAACCTCGGGCTCACCGACCACCCGCTCCAGGCCTTGAACAAAGTAGCGAGAAACGATCCCAACTTCCGCGATGACGGAAGGAGGGAAATCACGGGCCGTGACAGCGACGCCTTCAAGTTCCGCACGCTGACGCTGCGGCAGCTCAAGGACGCCCGGTTCTTTTTCCATAACGGCTCGTTCACGAGCGTGAAGGCTGTGGTGCGGTATTTCAACGCCGGTGTGCCACAGGACGCAGAGGCCGCTGCGGCAGGGACCCTCTCGCCCCGCTTCACGCACCCGCGCGGACCGGGCTCGCCTGCCGGCCTGGGCCTGAGCGACGCTCAGGTGGACGATCTCGCCGACTTCCTCGAGAACGGCCTCTACGATCCCGCGTTCGTGCACTACAATCCCAAATCACCGACGAGGATGTTCCAGTTGAGCCCACCGGACTTCCTCTATTCGGTCCACCGTCCGAATCTCGCGGCGCTGGGCGCCATTGACGGCCGGCCCCTCAGCGGCCTCCCGCAGGACAACAACGACGCCCTCTCCCGGCGCGACATGGGACTTGAGTTCCTGGACGTGACGGGGCAGATGGACAAGGCACTGAGCAACTCCACCCGCAGGGGCAACGGTCGGAGCCAGATAGACGACTACAGGTTCACCAACAGCAGTTCGTCGATGGTGGACACGCACCTTCTCGTGGTCGTCAAAGGCCTTTCGCAGCAAAGCCGGCTGGACAACGCCAGCGGGACCACGAGCGCCGGCGATCCCTATCTCCGCGTGTTCCTCCCCAATGGTGTCCTTCTTCCCGGCCAGAGCATCGACGTGAAGCTGTTCTTCAAGCAGCAGCACTACGCGCCACCGCCGACATACTCGCTGACGCTCCTCTCGGGACAGGGGAACCCATAACCGGGCGATATTTTAACCTCATTAGCACTGATCCTCCGCCACCAAGATCTTTCCCCCTCCCTTGACGGGAGGGGGCTTGGGGGTGGGTAATGTTTCAATCGGCTGAATTTATGGCGCTTTCACCCCCACCCTCCGCCCTGGGGGACAGGAACCCGGGGGACATGTTATTTTCCTCTCCACGCAACACTGAAACACGGAGGTTCACCATGAAAACGCTGTCATCACTCATGCTCGTCGGCCTCATGCTCGTCATCGCCGCCCCCATCGCCTGGGGGGCCAAGGGCGAGATCAACACCACCCTCATCGGCAAGAAGGCGATCAAGGGGTACGACCCGGTCGCCTATTTCACCGACGGGAAGCCGGTGGAGGGGAAGAAGGAGTTCACCTACGAATGGAAGGGGGCCAAGTGGTTCTTCGCAAGCGCGGAGCACCGCGACCAGTTCAAGGCCGACCCGGACAAGTACGCGCCCCGGTATGGCGGCTACTGCGCCTATGCGGTGGCCATGGGGAAGACCGCCGACATTGACCCAAAGGCCTGGAAGATCGTCGACGGCAAGCTCTACCTGAACTATGACCAGGACATCCAGAAGAAGTGGCAGGCGGACATCCCCGGATTCATCGAGAAGGCCAACAGGAACTGGCCCGGCGTCCTGAAGTAGCCCTTGGAGTTCGCCCGCTGGTTCATGGAGCTCGCCCGCGGGGCCATGGGGATGCCTCTCCTCCAGGGGGCCATCGCCGCCCTCTGCACCTTCGTCCTGGAAGACCCGACCACCGTCGGGAGCGGCCTTCTGGTGGCGGCGGGAAAGATGTCGTTCACCACCGCCTTCGTGGGGCTCACCCTCGGGATTGCCGGCGGGGATTTCGGCCTCTACCTCCTGGGGCGGTTCGCCCAGGGACGGGTGGAACGGTGGGGTATCATCGACCGGGAGCGGCTGGAGCGGGCCTCTGCCTGGTTCGGACGGAACCTGATTTCGGCGGTCCTCTCGTCCCGCTTTCTGCCGGGGATGCGGCTCCCCACCTACGTGGCGGCGGGCATTCTCAAGGTGCCGGCGGGGAGGTTCCTCGCCGTGGCCGTGGCCGCGTCGGTCGCCTGGACCCTCATCCTCCTCTCCCTCACCGTCCGCCTCGGGGGGGCGGCCCTGGAGCGGGCGGGGCGGATGAAGCTCCCCTTGGGACTCGCCCTCGTGGTGCTCATCGCCTTCGGCCAGTGGCTGGGGGCGCGGCGGCGCCGACGGTTCGAACGGGAGGGTGCGGAGCCGGTCACGTCGGGCTTTGAATTCTGGCCCCCGTGGCTCTTCTACCTGCCGGTCGTCCCCTGGTGGCTCTGGCTCTCCCTGCGGCACCGGGGGGTGCTCCTGCCGACGGCGGCCAACCCCTCCATCCATGCCGGGGGATTCATCGGGGAGTCGAAGGGGGCGATCCTGAGCCTCGTGCCCCGGGAACAGCGGCGGTGGGTAGCCCCATGGGTGGCCTGGCGGAAGGAAGCCGGTGCCTCCATCGACGCTGCCTGCGCCGAAGCAGCCGCCATCATGGAACGGAACGCCCTCGTCTTCCCCCTCGTGGCAAAGCCCGACGTGGGACAGCGGGGAGCGGGGGTAAGGCCCCTTCAGGACAGTCGGCAACTCAGGGAATACCTGGAGGCGTTTCCGGCCGGCGCCCGGTTGATCCTCCAGACGCTCGTTCCCTTTCCCCACGAGGCGGGGATCCTCTGGTACCGGCTGCCGGGGGAGGATCGGGGGAGGATCTTCTCCGTCACCCGGAAGGAATTCCCCGCAGTGACGGGCGACGGGCAACGGACCCTGCGGGATCTGATTCTGGCGGACCCCCGGGCCCGGCGCCTGCGGCGGGTCTACCTCCGACGCCACCGGGAGCGGCAGGAGGCGATTCCGGCGGCCGGAGAGCGGGTGCCCCTGGTCTTTGCCGGCAACCACTGTCAGGGGGCGATCTTCCGCAACGGCGCGGAGCTGGCATCACCAGAGCTTGCCGCCCGGATCGACGAAATCGCCCGCTCCATTCCGGAGTTCCACTTCGGCCGCTTCGACCTCCGCTTCCGGTCCGAGGAAGAGCTTTCGCGGGGCGAAGGGTTCGTCATCGTGGAGATCAACGGCGCCGGTGCCGAGGCGACTCACATCTGGGATGCCCGGACCCGCCTCGGCGATGCCTACGCCGTGCTCTTCGCGCAGTTCCGCATCCTCTTCGAGATCGGCGCCCGGAACCGGGAACGGGGGTTTCGCCCAGTCACCGTTTGGCAGTTTCTCGGTGACCTCTTAGCCTATCGGCGACTGGCACAGGGGTATCCGGAAACCTGGTAAAGCACAGAAGGAGAAATGACATGAAACCGCTGAAAGTGCTTATGGCATCACTGGTACTCTTCGCCCTGGCTGCGGCCGCCTCGGGAGAAAAGGGGAAATCGGCCACCATCAAACTCTACTCGGCACAAAAGAAGGGGTACATCATGAGTGAAAAGGTCATCAAGAGCGACGCCGAATGGCGCAAGCAGCTGACCCCCGAGCAGTACCACATCACCCGCGAGAAGGGAACCGAACGGGCCTTCTCGGGCCAGTACGCGAACCATCACGATAAGGGGATCTACCAGTGCGTCTGCTGCGACAACGACCTCTTCAGCTCGGAACACAAGTTCGAATCGGGGACCGGCTGGCCCAGCTTCTGGCAGCCGATCGCCCCGGAGAACATTACAACCAAGCCCGACCGCAGCCTCTTCATGACCCGGACGGAGGTCCTCTGCAGCCGCTGCGACGCCCACCTGGGCCATGTCTTTGACGACGGACCGAAGCCGACCGGACTGCGCTATTGCATGAACTCCGCAGCCCTCAAGTTCAGGAAAGCCGATTGACCGGAAATTCCGGCACACCGGCGAACAGGATCGCGCCATGAAACGTGTCGTTATCGTCGGCGGCGGCTTCGGCGGACTGAACGCCGCGAAGGTGCTGGGGAGCAGGCCGGGGGTCGAGGTGACCCTCATCGACCGGAAGAACCACCACCTCTTCCAGCCCCTCCTCTACCAGGTGGCGACGGCGGGGCTTTCCCCGGCCGACATCGCCGCGCCGATCCGGGTGCTCCTGGCTCGGCACCGCAACGTCCACGTCCACCTGGGGGAGGTACGCGGTGTCGACCTCGCCGGGCGCACCGTCATGACCAGCACGGACACCTACCCCTACGATTACCTCGTCCTCGCCTGCGGCGCCCAGCACGCCTACTTCGGCCACGAGGAGTGGGAGGAATCCGCTCCGGGGCTGAAGACCCTGGAACAGGCAACGGAGATCCGGCGCCGGGTCCTCTCGGCCTTCGAGGAGGCGGAGCTGGAAAAGGACCCCCAGAGGCAGCGGAAGCTCCTTACCTTCGCCGTCGTCGGCGGGGGAGCAACGGGGGTCGAGCTGGCCGGCGCCATCGGGGAGATGAGCCGGTACACCCTGATCCGGGACTTCCGGAGCATCGATCCGACCATGAGCCGGGTGATCCTGATCGAGGCGGGACCGCGGATACTCTCCGCCTTTGCGGAAAAGCTCTCCGCCGACGCTGTCCGCTACCTGGAAGAGCTCGGCGTCGAGGTGATGACCTCCCGGGCGGTAACGCGGATCGACGCGGAGGGGGTGGAGCTGGGGGGGGAGTTCATCCCGGCTGCAACGGTGCTCTGGGGAGCCGGGGTGAAGGCATCTTCCCTCGGGACGGAACTTGGGGTGGAAACCGACCGCCAGGGTCGGGTCATCGTGCAACCGGACCTGAGCGTGCCAGGGTATCCGGAACTCTTCGTCATCGGCGATCAGGCCAACTGTCAAAACGAAAAAGGGGAGCCGCTCCCCGGCCTCGGCCCCGTCGCGCTTCAGCAGGGGCGTCACGCGGCCCGGAACATCCTTCGTGAACTGGCAGGCAAGCTACGCCGCCCCTTCCGTTACCTCGACAAGGGTCACATGGCAACCATCGGCAGAAGCCGGGCCATTGGCGAGATCCGCCGGATACGCTTCTCCGGCTTCATCGCCTGGCTCGCCTGGCTCTTCGTCCACATCTATTTCCTGGCGGGCTTCCGCAACCGCTTCTTCGTCGTCCTCCAGTGGGGATGGTCGTATCTCTCCTTCGGCCGGGGAGCCCGCCTGATCACGAGTCGGGAATGGCGCTCCTATCCCGGCAGCACAGGAGGCGACAGATGACAGTGTGGTGGAGCGATAAAACATCTATTCATTTTTCTGAATATATGGTACTGTTTTACAGGAGGTGAAACCATGAATGAACTCTTGATGGTGGGAGGTTTTCTGGCTTTCTGGATTGTCCTCAACAAAGTGGTCCTTCCCCGGCTCGGGGTAGAGACGTGAATGGCTGATGCCTGTCCTTCCGGGAAGAAGGACAAGAAACAAACCGACAAAAAAGGGGCGTGAGTTTCACGCCCCTTTTTTGTGTCATCATGCTTTACACACGGTCACCGCGGACCCCTTGCCTCCTCAATCACCAGCAGGTACCCATCCGGATCGAAGCACCAGAACTCCTTGACCCCGTAAGGTTTATGCTCCAGCGGGTAGAGAATCTCCAACTCCTCTTCCAGTATCGCCTCGTAGATCTCCATGATGTCATCCACGGTGACATGGATCGTCATCCCCACCCCTTTGGGGTATTCCTCGAAACGCTCCCCCAGGATCGGATGGGCGCGCACTACAGCCCCCTCCTCCACAAAGATGATCTCCCAGCCGTCATGCCGCAGGATCAGGTGCTCGGGCGCTCCCCGGGCCGTCAGCGCCCGCATGACGTCCAGCTCCAGGATGCCGGCATAGAACGCCTCGGTGGTGCTCAGGTCGGCGACCGTCAACTGGATGGAGACGCCAGCCCTACTCACCTCCGAACCACTTCAGACTGTAACGGGAAAGGACACTCAGATAGTTGGTGAAGATCATGAACCCGACGATGACGAGGAATACACCGGTGACGATCTCGAAAATACGGATGTACTTCTTGAACCGGTTGAAAACGACAAGGAACTGGTGCATGGCCAGGGAAGAGAGAAAAAAAGGAATTGCCAACCCCATGGAGTAGGTAAAGAGAAGAAGGATGCCTTGGGTGACCGTCTCCTCCGTAGCCGCCACCATGAGAATGGAGGCGAGAATCGGGCCGATGCAGGGGGTCCAGCCGGCGGCAAAGGCGAGCCCCACGAGGAAGCTTCCCAGGTATCCGGCCGGCTTGCGATGCACGGTGACCCGCTTCTCGCCCAGCAGCAGGTGGATGGGGACAAGCCCCGAGACATGGATGCCGAAGATGATGATCAGTATCCCTCCCACCTTGCGTATGGCGTTCATGTGCTCATGGAGAAAACCGCCGATGAAGGTCGCCGATGCGCCGAGGAGCACGAAAACGGTGGTGAATCCCGCGATGAAGAGGAGCGTATGGACAATGGTCTGTTGCCGTACTTTGTGGCTCGGGTGCTCCGCCTGGAGATCGGAAAAGGAGAGCCCCGTGATGTAGGTGATGAAGGAGGGGATCAGCGGCAGCACGCAGGGAGAGAGAAACGAAAGAAGCCCCGCGACGAACGCGCCGAAAAAGGTGACGTTGGAAGATTCCATGAATGACCTCGGTCTCTTAGGGACTCGGAACAAACAAATATACCGTATTACATCTCATCTTCAGGCCATCTTCGCCGCTCCCTCAATTGCAAAATCCTCGACGTAGCCCTGCTACGCCTGCGGCTTTGCTCAATCAGGAGCGACAAATCTGTCCCAAATCTGAGCGTAAAACTTGGTATATCAGTTTATTCCGAGTCCCTTACTTGTTCATCGCCTCGTTAAGGAAGCCGATTACCTCGGGCTGGTCCCACTCCATGGCGCCGACGACTTTCTTGAGTATAACACCGCTCTTGCTGATGACAAAGGTTTCCGGCACGCCGGTGAGCCCGTAGAGCTTCCCTGCCCGCTTGTCCCCATCCAGAAGCGCCGGGAGCGTGAACCCGCTCTTGCGGAAGAACTCCTCGACAGCCACCTTCCCCCCATCATCGATGGAGACGCAGAGCATCCGGAACGGCTTGCCGGCCATGGCGGCGTTGAGACGCATCATGGAGGGAATCTCCTGCCGACAGGGAGGGCACCAGGTGGCCCAGAAGTTCAGGAGCACCACCTGCCCCCTGAGCTCTGAAAGCTTCACCACCTCTCCGTTCAGGGTGTTAAGGGTAAAGTCCGGGGCCGGGTTTCCCTCAAGGGCCGGTTTCGTTTCCTTGGAGCAGCCGAGCAGGGCCACGAGCATGAGCAGCGGCAGCAGGCGGATAATCGTTCTCATTTCTTTCTCTCCGGTGTGGTGATGGCGTACTTTTCCATGCGGTAGATGAGGGTATGGCGCGGTATCCTCAGGAAGCGGGCCGCCGAGCTCTGGTTCCAGTTGTTCCGCTCAAGGGCTTCGATGACGATCTCCTTCTCCAGTTGCTCCAGGGAATACCCCTCGTCGGGAAGGTTGACGACAGGGCATTCACGCTGCGGCTGCCGCCCCTTCCGGATCTTCTCCGACAACTCCTCTGGGGTGATCGTGTCGCCGTTGCGCATGATGAGCATCCGCTCCACGGTGTTTTCCAGCTCCCTCACGTTCCCCGGCCAGCCGTAACCCTCCATGACCGTCAGCGTCTCCGGGGCGAACGTCACCTGGCCGCCACCGTGCTTCGCGGTAAAATGCCTCACCAGGAGCGGGACATCCTCCTTTCGCTCCCTGAGCGGCGGGAGGTGGACAGGGATCACCGACAGACGGTAGAAGAGATCTTCCCGGAAGCGCCCTTCGGCGATGGCTTCCTCCAGGTCGGCGTTGGTGGCGGCCACCACCCGCACGTCAAGCTTCTGCACGGTGGTCCCCCCCAACGGCTGCACCTCCCGCTCCTGAAGGGCACGCAACAGCTTCGACTGGAGCTCCACCGGCAGCTCCCCCACCTCGTCCAGGAAGAGGGTCCCCCCCTCGGCCTGCTGGAACCGCCCCGCCTTGTCCTTGACGGCACCGGTGAAGGCCCCCTTCACGTGACCGAAGAGCTCGCTCTCCAGCAGATCCCGCGGGATTGCGGCACAGTTGATGGCGACAAAGGGTTCATCCCGCCGGGAGCTCCGGCCGTGGATGGCCCGGGCCACCAGTTCCTTGCCGGTCCCCGATTCGCCCGTGATCAGCACCGTGGCCTCGGTGTCGGCCACCCTGTCGATAATCCGGAAGACCTCCTCCATCCGCCGGGAGATGCCGACGATGCTCCGGAAGGCCTCCCGCTCCGAAAGCTCCTCTTTCAGGCGACGGTTCTCGCGGGTGAGCCCCTGCATGGCCAGCGCCTTACGCACCGTGAGCTTCAGGGCCTCCCGGTTGAAGGGCTTGGTGATGAAGTCGTAGGCTCCGGCCTTCATTGCCTCAACCGCCGCCTCAACGGCGCCAAAGGCGGTAATGACGATGACGGCCGTCTCCGGCGACCGCTCCTTCACCTGCCGCAGGAGCTGGAATCCCCCCATGCCGGGCATCTTCAGGTCGGTCACCACCAGGGCAGGCGAGCGCTCATCGAAAAGACGCATCCCCTCCTCGCCGCTGCCGGCGGTGAGTACCTCATATCCCTCCTCCTGGAGGTTGTATTCAAGCACCCGCCGCAGCGACACGTCGTCGTCCACGATCAGCACCCGGACCATTTTCGCCTCCTCACTCCTCACTCCTCACACACTATACGGGCAACCGCACCCGAAACGTTGTACCCCGGCCCTGCTCGCTCTCCACCGAAACGCTTCCCCCATGCCCCTCGACGATCCGCTGCGTAATGGCTAGTCCCAGACCCGTCCCACCCTCTTTGGTCGTAAAGAAGGGGCCAAATATCCGCTCCAGATTTTCCCGCGCAATACCTGCACCGTTGTCATTGAACGACAGCTCCACAAAGGCCGGCTCGTCACCGCTGCGGGGAACCTCCCTGACGCGCACCGTAACGCTTCCGCCGGCCGTTGTGGCCTGTATGCCATTGAGAAGCAGGTTGAGGAACGCCTGCCGCAGCCTCTCCGGGTCACCGGCCACAGGGGGGATATCATCCGCGTCGAGTGTGAGGCGAACGCCGCGGGTCACAGCCTCGGCATCCAGCAGCTTCACCAGTTCCCGCAACTCGGCGGCCAGATCGCAGGTCCTTTTCTCCACCTCGACGGGGCGGGCAAGGCGCAGAAAGTCCTCCACCACCCGGTTCAGTCGATCGGTCTCCTTCAGCAGGATATCAAGGAACTCCTGCTTCGGGTGCCCGGAGGGAAAGTCGTCACGCAGGATCTCGGCTGTCCCCCGGATGGACCCAAGGGGATTACGGATCTCGTGGGCCAGCATGGCGGAGAGTTCGCCGATGGCCGAAAGGCGCTCGGCCCGCCGGAGTTGCTCCTCGATGCCGATAATGAGATCGGCCTGGCTCCGGAGCGTGCGGTACGAATCCTCCAGGCGCCGGGCCGCCCGTTCGAGCTCCTCCCGCCGTTCCTCCTCCTTCTGGCAGAGAAAACCGGTAACGCCGCCAACCACGTTGTACAGGAGGATCTCCAGAAACTTCTCCATGTCCAGAGACGGCCGGGCTCCCCACTGGAACAGAATGTGGGGCGCATAGAGGCAGCTGACCACGATGGAGGCCGCAAGCCCCCCGCGGAGTCCGAACCAGAAGGCGGCAAGGATGATCGGCAGGTAGTAGAGTCGTTGGAAGATGTCGTGGAGCGCAGGGAGGTGAAGCGGGGTCAGGTAGTGGAAGAGACTGATCCCGATGATGGAGACGGCCAGAACCAGAATGCGCAGTGTTCCCGTCAGCTTCATGGTGTATCTCGGTGAAATGACGACTGGTAGGCCAGAACCTTGGACCAGGCTGGGGCAGTCTTTGGCAGGCTAGAGCTTGCGGCTTACAACGTAGTCGGCAAGCTCCACGAGCGCACGCTTTTCCACCGAATCGGGGAAGGCTTCCAGATAGTCCTTGCAGCGGGCGATGTAGTCGGTGGCCACCTGGGTGGTGTACTGGATGCCGCCGTACTTGTGCACGAGGGTGAAGACCGCCTCGAAATCGCCCGGCTCCAGAAGATCCTTCTCCACAACGGCGGAAATGATTTCGCGTTCCTCGTCGGTGCACTTCAGCAGGGTGTGGATGAGGGGCAGGGTAATCTTCCCTTCTTCCAGATCGTGGCCGATCTCCTTGCCGAACTGCTCCTCGACGGCGGTATAGTCGAGGGTATCGTCCATGAGCTGGAAGGCAATTCCCAGGTCCATGCCGAAGTCCCGCAGGGCAAGCTCCTGCTCCGGCGAAGCCTTGCCGAGAATGGCACCGGCCTCGCAGGCGGCGGAAAGAAGGACCGCCGTCTTGCTCTTCACCACTTCGATGTAGCGCTCCTGGGTCATCTCCAGGTCGCTCGTGCACAGCAGCTGCAGCACCTCACCCTCGGCAATGATGGTTGTAGCGCCGGACATCACCTTCAGGACCCGCAGATCCCCCGCCTCCACCATGAGGGAAAACGACTTGGAGAAGAGGAAATCTCCCACCAGCACGGAGGCCTCGTTCCCCCATACCTCGTTGGCGGAGGCATTGCCGCGGCGCAGGGTTGCGTTATCCACCACGTCGTCATGAAGCAGCGTGGCGGTGTGGATGAACTCGATGACGCTGGCCAGCGGCACGTGCCGATCGCCCTGGTAGCCACACAGTTTGGCGGAGAGGAGCAGCAGCGCCGGCCTGATACGCTTGCCGCCGCTGGCGAGGACGTATTCTCCCACCTTGCGGATTAGATAGACATCCGACTCAAGGTCTTTTTTGAACTGTGCTTCGACGTTTTTCAGGTCATCGCCGACCAGGGCAAGTGCAGCGTGCATTCGGAAACCTCAGGTAAAGTTTCGGCAATCCTACAGAAATTACGCCAGTGTTGTCAAAGCATTTCTACCCGCCAAGGCCGCCGCCGGCCCGCAAATTGGGCAGTTTTCATTTGCGGTTGATTTTTGAGGGAGCATCAACTACCATTTCCCAGCCGCACGGCACATCGCCGGGGCAGGAGGGTCCATTCCATGGAAAACAGTCCAGAAAAACGTGTTCTTGTCGTCGATGACACAAGCCCTTCCCGCAAGGGGCTGGCCCGCATCCTGGAGAAGGGGGGCTTCGCAGTAGCCATCGCCCCGTCGGGCGAGGAGGCTCTCAAGGCGGTTCAGGCTACTCCCTTCAATATCGTTGTCACCGACGTGACCCTGCCGGGAATGAGCGGTCTCAATCTTCTCAAGCTCGTCAAGGAGTGCAAGCCCGACCTCGAATTAATCATCGTCACCAGCAACGCCTCAAGCTATACCGCCATCAAGGCTCTCCGGCTGGGAGCCTACGACTTCATCATCGAGCCGGTGGACGACCCGGCCATTCTCCTCAACATCGTGGAACGAGCACTCGAGAAGCAGACCCTCACCCTGGAGAACCGCCGCCTCATCGGCGACCTGAAAGAAAGAAACCGTGAGCTGAATGATGCCCTGCACATGATGAAGACCGCCAACCGCCTCTGCGCCGGCATTTCCGCCAGCCTCGACGCGGGAGACATTCTGAGGAAGCTTGTGGAAGGGGCGGTGGAAGAACTCCATGCCAGAAAAGGGTATCTTCTCCTGCCTGACCGGGAAGGTCACTCCTTCTCCATGAAGGTTTCGGTCGGGATCAGCCGGGAGCTGGCAATGGGATTCCGACTGCGCTGGGATCAGGGGCTGTCGGGCCTCGTCGCCACCAATGGCAAAGCGCTCGCTGTTGGCGGCAAGATTCCCGCTCCCCTCGCCCCCCGCACCCGGGAGGAAGATCCCACCGGCGAGCTTTTCACTCCGCCCGACATCCTCTCGGTGCCGCTGCGGGTTAAAGACAAGGTGGCAGGCGTCCTCACGGTCTCCGGCCGGGTTGGCGACGGCCCTTTCACCGACGCAGAGGCCGAATTTCTCTCGATTATTGTAAACCACGCGGCCATCGCCCTCGACAACGCCGGATCCTATTACAAGCTGAAAAAGAAAGAAATCTAGCTGCTTCCCGCCTCGCAACCTTTTGGAATCATGCACCCTGACCGTTGCAATCCCTCGGTCATCCTGTACAATCCATAGTACTTCCACGACCCGTGAGCCATCCCGCCGAACCCCATTAAGGAGTAGGCGTGCACGACACACCGCCGTCACCGGCAGACCGCCGCCTTATAGAGCAGGTACACCCTCCGGGCTGGGCTAATCCCACGCCGGCCGATCGTTATGACCTTGTCGTCATCGGCGCCGGGACAGCGGGGCTTGTCTGCGCCGCCGGGGCGGCCGGACTCGGGGCCCGAGTGGCACTTGTGGAGCGCCATCTGCTGGGGGGCGACTGCCTCAACTACGGCTGCGTGCCATCCAAGGGATTCATTCGTGCCGCCCGGGCAGTCCACGATGCCGGAGCTGCCGGTGAGTTCGGGACCGCCGTCACCACCGCCCCGGCTGATTTCACCTCCGCAATGGAACGGATGCGAAGGATCAGGGCAGACATCAGTGCCCATGATTCCGCTGAACGGTTCAAAGGCCTGGGGGTGGACGTATTTTTCGGTGAAGGCCGCTTCATTGCTCCCGACACCGCGGAGGTCAACGGCACATCGCTCCGCTTCATAAGAGCCGCGGTCTGCACCGGCGCCCGGGCTGCTGCCCTTCCGATAGCGGGATTGGCAGAGGCGGGCGCCCTGACCAATGAAACCGTCTTCTCCCTTACGGCGCTGCCGCCGCGACTGGCAGTGATCGGCGGCGGCCCCATCGGCTGCGAACTTGCCCAGGCGTTCGCCCGCTTCGGCAGCCGTGTGACGGTACTGGAAGCGGCAGGACAGATTCTCTCCCGGGAGGATGCCGATGCCGCAGCCACTGTTCGCACCTCCCTGGAGCGGGACGGCGTGACGTTCCTCACAGGAGTCAGCATTGCGCGGGTGGAGACGCGCGGCAGTGACAAGGTGGTAATCGCGGAGCATAAGGGCACCCTGCGTGAGGTGACGGTGGAAGCCATTCTCGTTGGAGTCGGCCGATCGCCCAACGTAGAAGGCATCAGCCTGGAAAAGGCAGGCATCGCCTACGACCTGTCGCGGGGCATCCAGGTTGACGACCTGCTCAGGACCACGAATCGGCGAATCTTCGCAGCCGGCGACATCTGCTCCCCCTATCGTTTTACCCATGCCGCCGACGCCATGGCTCGCATCGTCATCGCCAACGCCCTCTTTGGCGCCCGGCAGCGGGCATCGGCCCTGGTAATCCCCTGGTGTACGTATACCGACCCCGAAGTTGCCCATGTGGGGATGTACGAGCACGAGGCCCGAGCCAAGGGCATCGAGGTTACCACGTTCACCGTTCCCCTGGCCGAAGTGGACCGGGCGCTCCTTGACGGTGAAACCGAGGGGTTCGCACGAGTCCATCTGAAAAAAGGTACCGACCGGATCGCCGGCGCCACCATCGTGGCCCGCCATGCCGGGGAGATGATCGGCGAACTCACCCTTGCCATGACCACCGGAATGGGCCTTGGCGCCATTGGCCGCACCATTCATCCCTACCCCACCCAGGCAGAGGCGGTCAGGAAACTGGCGGACGCATGGAACCGGACCAGACTCACCCCCACCACGAAGAAGGTGCTGGATCTGATAGTGCGCTGGAAGAGACTATGGCGATAGCTATCACCCCCTGCGCCCATTGCCAGGCGGCCGTCGCCTGGTATATAACTATCCAATGACCAGAAACCGGATTATCCTCATTCTCGCCGTGGCCGGACTCGTGGCATTATTTTTCGTTTCAGGTCTCGGCAAATACCTGACCCTGGCGTCGCTCAAAGCAAACCGGGACATACTGGTCTCCTTTGCCGAGCATAACCGCTTTGCCGCGGTGGCGGGTTTCATGGTCATATACATTGTCCAGACCGCCCTCTCCCTGCCCGGGGCCACAATCCTGTCGCTGGCCGCCGGGGCCATCTTCGGGGCCATCATGGGTACAGTCTACGCGGTGTCCGGCGCGACCATCGGCGCAACCCTGGCGTTCCTGCTGACCCGCTATCTCTTTCACGACGCGGTCCAGCGAAAGTTCGGCCCGCGGCTCGCAACAATCAACCGGGAAATGGAAACCGCAGGGCTCAACTACCTTCTCTTCCTGCGACTGGTCCCCCTCTTTCCGTTCTTTCTCATCAACCTGGCAGCGGGGCTCACGCGGTTGCCGCTCCGGACCTTCTTTATCGGTACCCTGGTGGGGATCATCCCCGGCGGCTTCGTCTACGTGAACGCCGGAGCTAGCCTGGCCAGCATCACCAGTCCCGGCGACGTAGCATCGCCGCGCGTTCTGGGCTCCTTTGCCCTCTTGGGGCTCTTTTCGCTCATACCGGTCATCTACAATAAAGTCAGGAGAACATGATGGTTGCCGCCTTCAAGGAAAAGCTCCGCGAGATCGATCCGCTCTATACAACCTTCGAGGGTCTCCAGACCCTTCAGGTTAATCTGGGGAACCGCTGCAACCTGAGTTGTGCCCACTGCCACGTGGACGCATCGCCGGCGGGAAAGAGGATCATGGGGCAGGAGGTGATGGAAAAGATCGCCGGACTGCTGGCACGCCGCCCCGGAATAACCCTCGACATCACCGGCGGCTGCCCGGAGATGAATCCCCACTTCCGCTTCCTTGTGGAGGCGACACAGGGGCTCTCATGCCGCCGGATGGTCCGGAGCAACCTGGCAATCCTGACCGAACCGGGAATGGAGTGGCTCCCCTCCTTCTTCCGGGACCAGGAGCTCGTTGTCATCGCCTCTCTCCCCTGCTACCTGGAGGAAAACGTCGACAAACAGCGGGGCGGCGGAGTCTTCGAAAAGAGCATCACCGCCCTGCGGCAGCTGAACGAACTGGGCTACGGCGACTCTCTTGAGCTGGACCTGGTCTACAATCCCGGCGGTCCCTTCGTCCCCGGATCGCAGAAAGAGCTGGAACAGTCATACAAGAAGGAACTGCTGGCCCGCTACGGCATCCACTTCACCAGCCTCTTCACCATCGCCAACGCCCCCATCGGCCGCTTCCGCGAATACCTGGAGGCAAAGGGAGCATACGAGCGGTACCTGGCAACCCTAGCCACCCGTTTCAATCCCGATGCCGCCCGTACCATCATGTGCCGGACCCTGGTGAGCGTCGACTGGAAGGGGTTCCTCTACAACTGCGACTTCAACCAGGCCATCGGACTTCCGATAACCGGCGCCGACGGCCACATCCTCAAAATAGACGATCTGGAGGAGGCGGCGCGAAGCGGCGTCGAACTCTTCCTGGCCCAGCATTGCTACAGCTGCACCGCCGGCGAAGGCTCCAGCTGCACCGGCGCCCTGGCCTGACTTCTTCCGGAGGGACACCATGAACGCCATTACCCAGTGGAACCGCTACACACAACACCTCTTTCATGACCCCGAGACAGGGCTCATGATCGACATCAGCAGAATGGAATTTGATGACGGATTCTTCACGGCCATGGAACCGGCGATGCGGAAGGCGTTCGTCGAGATGGCTGAACTGGAAGGGGGGAGTATCGCGAACCCTGATGAGCACCGGATGGTTGGCCACTACTGGCTGCGGAACCCGGCCCTCGCCCCAACTCCGGAAATCCGCTCGGAGATAGAAGACACCATCGGGAAGGTGAAGGAGTTCACGGCAAAGATCCACGCCGGAACAATTACCGCCCCGGGCGGACGCCCCTTCCGCAGACTCCTCGTGATCGGTATCGGCGGTTCGGCTCTGGGGCCCCAATTCGTGGCCGACGCCCTCGGCGGAGCCGGCGACGCCCTGCAGCCGTTCTTCTTCGACAACACCGATCCCGACGGCATGGACCGAGTCCTTGTGGAGATCGGTGACGGTCTCGCCGAAACCCTGACGGTGGTCATCTCCAAGAGCGGCGGCACCAAAGAGACAAAAAACGGGATGCTCGAGGCGGAGTCGGCCTACCGCAGAGCCGGCCTTGACTTCCCCCGCTTCGCCGTGGCGGTCACCGGTGCCGGGAGCGAACTGGACACTACAGCCACGACTGCCGGCTGGCTCGCCCGTTTTCCCATGTGGGACTGGGTTGGCGGCCGCACTTCCGTAACCTCCGCCGTGGGTCTTCTGCCGGCTGCGCTCCAGGGAATCGAGATAGACGGACTGCTGGAAGGGGCCGGCTTCTGCGACGAACTTACCCGTCGCACCGAAACGACGCGGAACCCGGCGGCGCTCCTGGCCCTCATGTGGCACCACGCCACCGGCGGCAAGGGAAACCGCGACATGGTGGTCCTCCCCTACAAGGACCGTCTGCTTCTTTTCTCCCGGTATCTGCAGCAACTCGTCATGGAGTCCCTGGGCAAGGAGCGGGACCGGCAGGGGAACGTCGTCTGCCAGGGGCTCTCGGTCTACGGCAACAAGGGTTCCACCGACCAGCACGCTTATGTGCAGCAGCTTCGTGAGGGGGTGAACAACTTCTTCGTCACCTTCATCGAGGTCCTCAAGGACCGGGCGGGGGCATCAATGGAAGTTGAACCGGGGGTCACAGCAGGCGACTACCTCTCGGGCTTTTTCCAGGGAACCCGGACCGCCCTCGCCGACAACGGCCGTGAGTCTCTCACCATCACTATCCCCGAGGTTTCCCCGCGCACCGTCGGCATGCTCATCGCCCTCTTCGAGCGAGCGGTTGGGCTCTATGCATCGCTCGTTAACATCAACGCCTACCACCAGCCAGGTGTCGAGGCCGGCAAGAAGGCGGCCGGAGCGGTCCTCGCCCTCCAGGGAGTCGTCCTCGAGCACCTGCGGACGTGCGATCGAGCGTTGACCGCCGAAGAGATTGCCGCTGTCCTTCGGCGGCCCGATGACGTGGAAACGGTCTTTCGCATTCTTCTCCACGCCGCCGCCAACCCTGATCATCGCATCGCGCTGGAGCACGGAGAGTCCCTCACGAAAAGCCGCTTCAGGATCGACTGACCGCAGACACTGAGAGGTGGAGAATGACACGACAGCTGGTTCTGGTTGGCGGCGGGCATTCCCACCTCTTCACCCTTGGCCGTCTCGGTGAACTCACCGGCCGGGGAATCACCGTCACCCTCGTCACCCCCGACCGCCACCATTACTATTCAGGCATGGGACCGGGTATGTTCGGCGGATTCTACCATCCCGACGCTATCCGGATCGACGTACAGGCCCTCGCCGAACAGGGAGGTGCCCACTGCATCGTTTCCGCCGCCACAGGCCTGGACCCGAAACAACGCGTCCTGAGTCTGGCCGACGGGAGGTTCCTGTCCTACGACATCCTCTCCCTCAATGTCGGCTCGGAAACGACAGTCAGCTCCCCTCCTGTCGATACCACCCTTCCGGTCAAACCGATTGCAAACCTCGTTCGGGCACGGGAACTGCTCCTGTCGCTTGCAGGGTCGCACCCGCCTCGCCTCCTGGTGGTCGGAGGCGGCGCCGCTGGCGTTGAGGTCGCCGGCAATGGCCGGCGTCTCCTGGGCCAGCAGGGCACAGTTACCCTGGCCGCCGGAGGTGGCGTCCTGCCCTCTTTCCCGGGTAAAGCCCGGAACGTTGTGCTCAGGTCGTTCGCGGCACGCGGAATTACAATCCTGGAAGGAACATCCGTCGAAAGGTGGGAAAAAGGACGAGCGGTATTCGCCAACGGGAGGACAGTCGATTTCGACCTGGCGCTTTTGGCTACGGGGGTAACGCCGCCGCCGGCACTGACCTACTTTTGCCTCCCCCTTGCCTCCGACGGTTCGCTCCTGGTGAACCGGTTCCTGCAAGCGGAGACCTGTCCGGAAATCCTGGCGGGCGGCGACTGCATAACCTTTGCCGAGCGTCCGCTGCAGAGGGTTGGAGTCTACGCCGTGCGGCAGGGTCCCGTCCTCTTCCGCAACATCAAGGCCCTTGCCGCCGGAGAACCGCTCACCCCCTTCTCGCCACAGCGAAGCTACCTTCAACTCCTGAACCTGGGGGACGGGACGGCCATCTTCGTCCGCAACGGCTTCACGTGGCACGGACGGCTGGCCTGGCAGCTCAAGGACGCAATTGATCGGCGTTTTGTGGATACCTACAGGTTGACAGCGATTACACGCAGGAATTAGATCCCCGTAGCGAGGAGCGATGCATAGCCAGCCGCATCGAAGGTGGTGTCCGGCTTGACCGGAAAGCCGGTTCGGGGGTCCCGGTCAGCCATGCCGATGGAAAGGATTATCGTCTCCGACTGGCCCGGATTCAAGAGCCTTGGCCCCCATTGGAGGAAAAGAACCCTGTTGTTCGCATCGGCCAGGGGAACCCTGTCCTTCTCACGAGCGAAAAATCCGATCCGGTTGGAGAAATAGGCAAGGTCGGGGCAGAGGCTCCCCTGCCACTCGATGAAATTGGCAAAGCCAGAATACGCATGGCTCTCGCCGGCGGCTTCGTTGCCATAGTGAAAATAGCCGGCCCAGCGGTACGCTCGTGTATCTATCGTCCCCTCGTAAGGGACGAGCCGGTCCCGCACCCACCCGACGTTTCCCGCCGAAGAACCGTACTCCCCAACCCACGGCTCATCGCCATACACATAGAAGAAGCCTGTGGGTGACTTCCCCGTATTGGTGATTCGAATGGCAAGGGCAACGTAACGGGTGCCCGATTTGAAGAATGCGTGGCGGTCGATCCTGACCGGCTCCCCGTCAAGAACTACCTCGTGACTGCTGGCGATAACCAGTTCATCGCCAGTCTCCTTCACCACGCCACTGCCGAGAAAGCGCCATGACGACGGCGGCAGGGCTGCCTCCGGATGCTTCCATGACGAAATCGATTCGTTCACGTTGCACCAAAGGTGATTCCAACGGTTACCGTCGAAGAAAGCCATCCCGCTTTCATTCTGACTGATCCGCCGGCTATCCTTCAGGTCGAAGGGCAATGCCCCGCCAACAAAGAGTCCCTTCGTCACGTTCCCGCCGCTGTCCAGAAACCTGCTCATGCAGGTAAGAAACTCCGTACCGTCCGGGAAATATGCCCGGACGAAACCGCTTCCGTCGCTGCGGAACCATTCGTATTCGCGGTAAGGTGCATCCTTCGCATGACTCACGTCGCCACGCAGAAATCTGATGATCGGTTCGGCAGGCAGGGCAAAAAGCAGACGTCCCTCGTCGCCGAAGATCAGATCATCCGTGATCTCCACCCAGCCGGGTCTGGTCTTCAGGACGTAAATTCCCTCGAAATGGCCGTAGAGATGCACCCTGACGACACTTGAAAGCACGGCCAGAGCCAAGAGGACAAGAATACCGGCTACCCTGAGTCGGGAAGATACAAGAGAAGACAGAACACGAAAAACCATATCACACACCCCGCCTGATAGACCAGTACACCCCATACACCCCGTATCGGCGCTCTTAATGAGAACTTGAGCGATGCGATCAAAATAGTGTAAACAAGAGTACAGTCTAAGGCTAACTCACTGCCACATAAATGTTTTTCATGACTGGTGGCACACCGGGGATGGGATCAAGCAATCGTGGGCAAAGGGGGGGGGAAAGCAGGCGGGGGAAACTCCCCCCCGCGCACTGGTTGGCAAATCAGGATTCCATCTCTTTCACAATCTTGACGTACAGATCTTCACAGTCGAGACCACACACGGTTTTCCCGTCAACGACCGCAAAGGGAGTCTTATGACAGGGACCACACTTCTTGATGCAATCCTTGATTTTTATGTCGAGCTTCGGAAAATTATCCTTAAGCTTCTTGAACACCTTATTCTTGCCCTTGTTGTGTTCGCAAAACCTTACTTTCATGAAAACCTCGGAACCGAATGTTATCAGGCCACCGCTCCCGTCGCCGGAGGAGTAAATACTCTCGCCCCGAGCTCTGAATCGATCATCAGAAGCCCATAGCCGTTATCTCCTACCAGCTTAAGCTTGCCGATGATTTCACGGTCGTTCTCCTCCTCTTCAATCTGTTCGGTTACAAACCACTGGAGGAAAATCTGCGTCGCATGATCCTTCTCCGTAACCGCCAGCTCCGTCAGTTCGTTGATACAACGGGTAATGAACATCTCGTGCTTCAGGGTCCCTTCGTACATGTCGAGAAGAGACTTGAACTCACCCGGAGGTGCATCCAGCGGCCCCAGCGACACATGCTCCCCCTGACTGTTGAGATAGGTATAGAATTTCATGAAATGCACCATCTCTTCCTGATATTGAACCATAAACCAGGAAGCAGCGCCCTTGAGGCCGATGGAACTGGCGTAGGACGACATGGACAGATAAAGATGGGCGGAGTACAACTCGGTATTCAGGTGCCTGTTGAGAGCCGTCGACATATTCTTGCTCAGCATATTGTGCATTCCTCCATGTTTGAGATTATTGACACATAGTATATCGTAGCCTTACCAAAAGGCCAGAGACAGAAATTACAGGTGAGTCAGGGCCTGCTCTGCCTCCACGAGCACCCGCCAGAGGTCTTCGCTCTCTCCCATGCCCACCTTGATAAGATACGCAGCAATACTCATGTTTGTCCTCGCCCGAAACAGTTCCACGTTGCGCAGAAAGTCTGACTCCAGACCTTCGGCTTGTGCCAGATAGGCATCAAGGAATACCTCTTCCGGATAGCGCTGAATCATCTCCGGATAGGGATAAAACTGGTTGCGGAACTGGGCCACAAAACACCCGACATCGAAGGCGCGGGGAAGCACATAAGAGCTCTCGAAATCAATCGCAGCCACATACAGTGTCGCCCGGTTATCGAGGTTGTCCTGACCCACGAGTACGTTCTTCGGGTGATAATCACCATGCCCCTGTACCATCAACGGTCCTGAATCGAGAAGTAGCCGCTCCTCGCCGAGCCTGACAGCTTCCAGAATCTCGCGGGCCTTACGTGTCTGCCTGTGGCCTACGTCCACAAACCTTCGCAGATAGCGATCAAGCCGCTTGCCTTCCTTGCTGCCGAACTCCTCGGGTGGCGTAACCCGCAGCCGACAATTGTGTAGTCGAGCGAGCCACTTCGCCGCGAGCATTAAGTAATCTCTTCCGTCATTAAGGTCCGAGGACATCAGTTTGTCAAAAAGCGACTTCCCCCTGACGCCCTGCTCAATGAGCGTCATGGATCCCGGTTCTTCGTCAATGGGCCTTGGAACACGGAAAGTGCCACCATCAAAGCCACTTCGAACTATTACGTCCATAATCCTGTAAGCTCTCTCCGCGCTTTGCCACTTATGACAATCAGCAATCTCCTTGATGATGATTCGCTCTCGAACCTCATCCTGCCCCTTTGTACCTATCGTCACCTCAGTTACCTGGGTATTCGCACCAGCACGCGGTATTTCCTTAAGGAAAGGGCGACAGCGTCCATGTCGAATCTCCGCAGCAAGCTCGCCAACGCTCCTTACCGCATGATCAAAAAGAGTCGGATAGAGCCCGGCATAACTTTCGCCATGGGTGTCGGTTCCCCCTATCGCCGTAAAACGGAGGCGATGCCAGTCCTGAAGTGCTCGACTGTTTTCCCTCACCGTATGATTCGCATTAAAAATCTCAATTCCATCAAGAATCCCATTCAGAAGTTCTCCATCATCCGGACGCTTGCCCTTACGATAAGGATGTGCCCACACAATGGCCGCCTCAGGACACTGTTCGCGGACTTCCGTCAAAGATAATCCCTTCGCCAGCACCGTGGAAGCCCCATACACCAGGACATCTCCAGAATCCCTTGTACTGACCTCCTGCCCGGAAAGAATCAGAAAATGATCCGGTACCTCAGCTTTATGCTTTACGACCTTCAACTCCTGCTCATCCCAAAGATAGTGATGATCAGTAAACACAATGCCCTGAATATTCTTGCCGAGCACTTGACGGACCAGATCTACGGCAGAAACGTTACTGCACAGGGAATACTCAGAAGTATGACAATGCATCTCTATAAGCATCAGAAACTCCATGACTCCTAAAAAGAGTAATCAACACGCAAAGAATAACAGTGGAAAAGCGCCTAGACAAGCAGCATAACGTACGCGGGCAAGGTCAACATGACCGTCATAGCTGGGACCGGTGAGCGCGCCAGGATCAGTGCGAAAGAATTTTTTTAGGAATCATGGTGCGCTGTCGCTTCAGAGCTGAGGCCGCAACAGACGGAGCAGAGAACGTTACGGGAAGGCACGCAAGAGAGATTTGGACGCAAAAAGCCCCGCCCTCAGGACTGAGAGCGGGGCTTTTCTAAAAAAATCCCGGCGGCGACCTACTTTCCCACACAGCTACCCATGCAGTATCATCGGCCCAGAGGGGCTTAACTTCCGTGTTCGGGATGGGAACGGGTGTGACCCCCTCGGCATAGCCACCGAGAAACTCGATAATTGTTTCTTATCAATCACAGAGCGAGATGTTTTGGTATTGGGTAGTATGGCGGGGGTGGGGTTACCACCCCCCTTATCAAAATAGTTCGGGAATAATTTATGGTCAAGCCTCACGGCCGATTAGTACCGGTCAGCTGAACGCATTGCTGCGCTTACACACCCGGCCTATCAACGTTGTGGTCTACAACGGGCCTTCAGGGGACTTAACGTCCCGGGGATACCTAATCTTGAAGGAGGCTTCCCGCTTAGATGCTTTCAGCGGTTATCCTTTCCGTACATAGCTACCCAGCGACTGCTCCTGGCGGAACAACTGGAACACTAGAGGTACGTCCATCCCGGTCCTCTCGTACTAAGGACAGCTCTTCTCAAGTATCCTGCGCCCACGGCAGATAGGGACCAAACTGTCTCACGACGTTTTAAACCCAGCTCGCGTACCGCTTTAATTGGCGAACAGCCAAACCCTTGGGACCTACTTCAGCCCCAGGATGCGATGAGCCGACATCGAGGTGCCAAACCTCCCCGTCGATGTGAACTCTTGGGGGAGATCAGCCTGTTATCCCCGGAGTACCTTTTATCCGTTGAGCGACGGCCCTTCCATACAGAACCGCCGGATCACTAAGACCTACTTTCGTACCTGCTCGACTTGTCTGTCTCGCAGTCAAGCTCCCTTATGCCTTTGCACTCTACGGCTGGTTTCCAATCAGCCTGAGGGAACCTTCGTGCGCCTCCGTTACACTTTGGGAGGCGACCGCCCCAGTCAAACTACCCACCAGACAGTGTCCCCGACCCGGATGACGGGCCCAGGTTAGACACCCAAAACAACCAGGGTGGTATTTCAAGGATGACTCCACCGAGACTGGCGTCCCAGCTTCATAGTCTCCCACCTATCCTACACAAGCTGTTTCGAATGTCACTGTCAAGCTGTAGTAAAGGTTCACGGGGTCTTTCCGTCTTGCCGCGGGTACTCGGCATCTTCACCGAGAATTCAATTTCGCTGAGCCACTGGTTGAGACAGCGCGGAAATCGTTACGCCATTCGTGCAGGTCGGAACTTACCCGACAAGGAATTTCGCTACCTTAGGACCGTTATAGTTACGGCCGCCGTTTACCGGGGCTTCGGTTCAAAGCTTCGCTTGCGCTAACAAATCCCCTTAACCTTCCGGCACCGGGCAGGCGTCAGACCCTATACATCGTCTTGCGACTTAGCAGAGTCCTGTGTTTTTAGTAAACAGTCGCTACCGCCATTTCTCTGCGACCCTCTTCGGCTTCACGTGCGAATCGCTACACCTAATGAGGGCACACCTTCTCCCGAAGTTACGGTGTTAATTTGCCGAGTTCCTTAACCAGTGTTCTCTCAAGCACCTTAGGACTTTCATCCTCACCCACCTGAGTCGGTTTACGGTACGGTCTCTGGCTACCTGAAGCTTAGAGGCTTTTCTTGGAAGCATGGGATCAACGACTTTGTGGGGATACCCCCTCGTCATCACGCCTCAGCGTTGAATGGAGAAAGGGATTTGCCTCTCTCTCCCGCCTACACGCTTGAACCGGGACGTCCAGCACCCGGATCGCCTACCCTTCTCCGTCCCCCCATCGCAGTAACCAGAGGTACAGGAATATTAACCTGTTTCCCATCAACTACGCCTTTCGGCCTCGCCTTAGGGACCGACTAACCCTGCGCAGATTACCTTTACGCAGGAACCCTTGGGTTTTCGGTGACAGGGTTTCTCACCCTGTTTTTCGCTACTCATGTCAGCATAATCTCTTGTGATACCTCCAGCCGTCCTCGCGGTCGACCTTCGCAGGCGTACACAATGCTCCCCTACCACTCGAACCTTAAGATTCGAATCCGCAGCTTCGGTACCATGCTTGAGCCCCGTTACATTTTCCGCGCAGACCCACTCGACCAGTGAGCTATTACGCTTTCTTTAAAGGGTGGCTGCTTCTAAGCCAACCTCCTGGTTGTCTGGGCATTTCCACATCGTTTTCCACTTAGCATGGATTTTGGGACCTTAGCCGGCGGTCTGGGCTCTTTCCCTTTTGACTACGGATCTTATCACCCGCAGTCTGACTCCCGTGATTACAGTTAATGGTATTCGGAGTTTGATTGGGTTTGGTAATCTGGTAGGACCCCTAGCCCAGTCAGTGCTCTACCCCCATTACTTACTTCACGAGGCTATACCTAAATATATTTCGGGGAGAACCAGCTATCTCCGAGTTTGATTAGCCTTTCACTCCTATCCACACCTCATCCCCTGGCTTTTCAACGCCAGTGGGTTCGGGCCTCCACGAAGTGTTACCTCCCTTTCACCCTGGACATGGATAGATCACTCGGTTTCGGGTCTACTCCTGGCAACTAAAACGCCCTATTCAGACTCGCTTTCGCTGCGGCTCCACTCTATGAGCTTAACCTCGCTGCCAAGAGTAACTCGCTGACTCATTATGCAAAAGGCACGCGGTCACACTTGATATACATAGTGCTCCCACTGCTTGTAGGCATACGGTTTCAGGTTCTATTTCACCCTCCTCATCGGAGTACTTTTCACCTTTCCCTCACGGTACTTGTGCACTATCGGTCAGAGAGTAGTATTTAGCCTTGGGAGATGGTCCTCCCAGCTTCCCACGGGATTTCACGTGTCCCGCGGTACTCGGGGTCACCCTAGAGTGAATCAAGGTTTCGCGTACGGGGCTATCACCCGCTATGGCCGGACTTTCCAGACCGTTCCACTACCCATCATCAATCCCACGTCGGGGCCCCACAACCCCAGATACACCGAAGTGTGCCTGGTTTGGGCTTCTCCGCTTTCGCTCGCCGCTACTGACGGAATCACTATTGTTTTCTTTTCCTGGGGGTACTTAGATGTTTCAGTTCCCCCCGTTCGCTTCATGCACCTATGGATTCAGTGCACGATGACGGAGCATAACCTCCGCCGGGTTTCCCCATTCGGACACCCCCGGATCAAAGCCTGTTTAGCGGCTCCCCGAGGCTTTTCGCAGCTTACCGCGTCCTTCATCGCCTCTCTCTGCCAAGGCATCCACCGTACGCCCTTAGTAGCTTGACCACAAATAATCCCGAAATTGAATTATTCTTTACTACCCAGCGTACTTACCTGTCACGGTAAATACCCTTACAACATCTCGCTATGTAATTGTCAAAGAACGGTATCAGCACGAAGACATGTGTCTTCGTACCAAACTATTGGTGGAGGTGAACGGGTTCGAACCGATGACCTCCTGCGTGCAAGGCAGGCGCTCTCCCAGCTGAGCTACACCCCCGATAGTGGTGGGCCTGGCTGGACTCGAACCAGCGACCTCACGATTATCAGTCGTGTGCTCTAGCCAACTGAGCTACAAGCCCATCGTCATCGCTTTTCACGATTCACGTTGTGTGCAAAGAACAGAAGACCAAGACACTTCGCCTTGGTCTTTCAAAACTAAATAGCAGACATGTAATGTGGGATTGACCTAGGTCAGACTGAGAGCTCCAGGCTCTAGTCTCCTTAGAAAGGAGGTGATCCAGCCGCAGGTTCCCCTACGGCTACCTTGTTACGACTTC
>RHLS01000071.1 GCA_003712145.1 Desulfuromonadales bacterium
ACTCAAGATGGCTGCGTGACTCTTATCTTGTGTCCAAGGTACCGGGCGCGCTACAGTATCAAGGTGAGTGATGCTGAGGTCGATGCACGTATCGCTAAAGAGGATAATGCTTCTAGGGTCGTTACAGGTGAGGCTGAGACAACCGCCACAACGGATGCTCCTAGTCAAGTCGTCGAAGAAGATCAAGTCAGCAGTAACATCGGAATAGGTGTTGGCCCTGTTGTCTTCTCAGATCAAGCACACCAATAGTCTACCAATGTAGGGCTAGCCATCTAAGGCTGGCCCTTACTTATACAAGGAGAAATAATCATGGCAGAGAATTATCAATTCTGGACCGTTGGGGCTGGATGGACAACACATGATATGTTCGAGACCTTTACTTCACAAGGATACTGGGAGCTCAACTACACGGGGAGAGACAAAAACCTATATGTCCGTCGTGTAAATCAGATGAGACCGGATGACCGTATAGCGATCAAGGCTTTAAGTGGTCCTGGGTCTGCTAGAATGCGTGTTCGCGCAATCGGAATTATAACCTCTGTAGATACTGAACATATGCGAGTTACGGTTAACTGGCTGAAAACGGACTTAGATCGTGAAGTTCCTCTTAATGGGTGCATGAAGGCAGTGGATGGCCCGTTTACCTTGACCAACAAGGAACCTTGGTTAGGTAAAGTATTCAGGATTTAATTGAAGTGCGAGACAGGATGATGGCCCTGTAGCTGGAAATGGTTGCAGGGCCATTTTCCTTTCCAAGGAGGATACATGGAAGATTTCGCTGAAATTGATGATCTTACAACTGGTCGGGATTGGGATCTTATAGATGACCCTGAAGAAACACCACCCGACTACAATAATTCAGGACCTCTGGATATTCACCTGCATAGTACCGCCCCTCAGGTAGAAGCAGCAGCGCAAGACCTATGCTCAGAAATTGGCTACAAACTCGACAGGGCCATTACCCATATGAAGGTAACTATCCTTAACCTCTACTGGACATATCATCTTAGCCCTGAACGGTGGATTGGGTACTCCCGCGACAACAACAAGAAAATAATCAACTTCAGGTATAACCGGCAGCATATAGCCGTATCTCCATTGCTAAAGGTGATTGATGGCCTAACCACGCATGGTTATGTTACGACTAAAAAGGGGTATCTGAACAGGATGACCAAGGAAGGTAAATGCAGCAGGATGAAGGCAACCCAGAAACTGATCGATCTACTAGAGGGCAAATATACATTTACGATAGATGTAGTCGGTAGGCACCCTGCTGAAGAGGTGATCTACTTGAAGGATAAGAAGAAGGAGCTTGTATGGTATGATGACAACCGCGAGACTCCTAAAATGAGGAAGTTCCTAAACGAATACAACGAGTTTCTTCAAAAGACCTACATTGATATCGACTACATGGGCTACGTTCACGAAAGAAAGCTCAATAACCTGTCACCTGAATACATGGTTAATTTGCCAACACACCTATACTTTGACCTGACCAAGAAAAAGATGCGGAGGGTATTCAACAATAAATCGTTTACCCAAGGTGGACGGTTCTATGGTGGTTTCTGGATGGAGATGCCCAGTAAATTGAGGTTGAGGTTGATCATCAATTCACAGAAGGTTGTTGAAGCTGACTATTCAGGAATACATATCCACCTACTATACAACCAAGCAGGTATCGACTATGGACGCAAGAACCAAGACCCATATGAGATACCCGGCTATCCTGAAACACGAGAGTACCGGAACCTATTCAAGAAGCTATTGCTGGCAGCTGTAAATGCAGTAACCCCAGAAAAAGCAAGAAAAGCACTCCAAGAGGATATCAATTTCAATAGAGCAGACTACCCCGACCAAATCCCTGACCTAATTAAGGTGATAGACGATTTCAAGGAATATCATAAACCAATTTCAAATAAACTGTGCTCTGGAGCAGGGTTAAAGCTTATGTACCTAGATTCACAAATAGCAGAACTAGTAATGAAGTCCATGATGCAGATGAGTATTCCAGTATTACCAGTACACGATAGCTTTATTTGTCCTAAACTCTACTCGGATGAGCTTATAGATGCAATGGTAAGGACTTATAGAGAAGTTACAGGTAACAACCAATCTAATATTAAATATGTAGTTCAAATAAAAGAACCAAATGAATGGGATAGATCTAACGGTAATGAGTTGTTTCCTGACGAAGACTATTATTCCACCCCAGATTACACTGAAGATATGGACCTAATAAACCACTTAATACTAGTAGATAGCTGTGATAGAAGCAACGATGAAGATACTGCTAACCCACTATGTAATAGAATAGTTACACCACATAGATTACATATCGAAGTTCCAATACAATACACGTAACGATAATACAATATAACCTAGATATAGTAGGTAACTGATATACTAGGCCGACCGATAGGATAAAGGGATGCATACATATGGCTCTCTGCTATTACTCAGAGAAAAATAGTATAACTTGATGATATTGCTACACAATAGTTGCAAAATGCCTCTGGTAGCGGGTTTGTGAAGCATGCAATAATAATTGAAGAATGGTAGCTGATAGGTAAGTATAGGAGGGTCTGGTTTGAAATCAGGCCCTTTTTTTCTTGAGTTGCCTTTCAATTGAAGATGGAATATTTTGAGACTCTTAATGGAGAGTAGCCATGCCACCTAAGAAGTTCGTCTACCAACTGAAGATAACCCTTCAAGATATTGAGCCTCCCATATGGAGGATTATACAGGTTCCTGCCACATGTTCCTTTTGGGACCTTCACAGCTTCATACAAGACGCCTTTGGATGGACCAATAGCCACATGCACCAGTTCATCTACACTGACGCCCATACGGATAACGAAGTGTTCAAACCCATCATCATCGGCTTCCCCATGGAGCCAGAGTTTGATGATGATGAACCTGTGTTACCTGGATGGGAGTACAAGGTTAAGCGCTTCATTGAGGGAGAGACCAGTAAGATAGAATACATTTACGATCTTGGGGATAACTGGCAGCATACCATTGAGCTTGAGCATATCTTGCCAGCCGTGCAGGGGACCAAGTATCCAAGATGTATCGCAGGAGAACGTAACAGCCCTCCTGAAGATTGCGGAGGGCCGCATGGATATGCCGGTTTATTGGAAACGCTATTCGATCCCAGTGATCCAGAGCATGATGACACGGTTGCATGGGTTGACTCGATGAAAGGATGTACTTTTGATCCTGAAGAGTTTGACCCTGCCAGGGTACGCTTCATGAGCCCAAAGAAGAGATTTAAGGTGAGTTTTGAATGAACACATTTGTATATTAACAGGAGGCTGACAGTGGATAAAGTTTTAGAAGAAATTGATCGTATTGGTAAATATGTCGACGAAAACAAAAAAAGAATTGCTGTGAAAAGTAAAAAAGATATTTCAGTAATACCTGCAACTCCAGGGTGCTATTGGATCGAAACAACAATGCCTAAGGACGAAATAATAATATATGTAAACAAAGCTACTAACAAAAATATCAAAACAAGAAAGCGTACTCCATCATCTACTAATTTAATAAAACAACAAAATAATGGTCCATATATTGTGTATAATGGAACACATGGGAATATACACGGCAGAATAAATGAGCATTTATTCAATGGTGGACACAAAAATACTGGTAAATTGGGGTTTGATATATCTGAACATCCCTTGCACAAAAAATATGAGCTGGCTATATACTATTTTGAAATATCTGATCCAATTCTAAGAGATACAATAGAAAAGTGGTGGAGATATAAAATTGGTTGGCCACAGTTTTGTATTAGATAATATTTGCAATCATCAACAAATACACAGTGTTCAAAGTTGAATTAATTTCAGGGTATGGGGCTAACACCTCCATACCCTTTTTTCTTCTTTCGCAAGCAACATATCTCAGCAGTGAAGGGAGAATGCATCATTACCGTGTGTGCAAGAGGAGGGGGAGGGGGATAAAGTTGATTTTGTCCGAGAAATCCATAGGGAGAGGTTTAAGTGAAGGTAGATAGAGGCTCATGTGGAAGTTTCGGACCCCAGCCATCAACATTCTGGTATATGAATCTTTCCCAATCAGAAGATTTGTGGTATATCCGAGATAATTTTTAATGTCACACTTCGCTGCAGGGGTGCAACCAACCATCAAGGATCTCCCATGACCTTTGAGCAGCTTATTGACTTCATCTCCACCAAGATGAAGATGTCCCATATCTACCAACCCCTCCTCATCAGGAACCTTGTCGATGCAGGTGGTTCAGCTACCCTCCGGCAATTAGCTCAATATTTCCTCTCCCAAGACGAAAGCCAGCTTATCTACTACGAAAACCGCATCAAGGAAATGCCTCTCAAGGTACTTTCCAAGCATGGGATCGTAAGTAAGGATGGAGAACTGGTCCATCTAAACGTCAAGGGGCTTACCTTGGAGCAGAAGGCTCATATTCGTAGCATATGCGAGCAGAAGCTTCAGCAATTCGTTCAGAAGCGTGGCCTTAGTATATGGGATTATAGACTACTGGAGAGCGATCCTGTACCGGATAGCTTTCGATATCAGGTCCTAAAGGAATCAGGCGGAAGATGTGCTTTATGCGGCGTGACTAAGAAGGACTCACCCCTAGATGTTGACCATATCATCCCCAGGAACAGAGGCGGGAGTAACGACATATCCAACCTTCAGGTCTTATGCTCCAAATGCAACAGAAGCAAAAGGGATAAGGATGATACAGACTTCAGGAGTAATCCTCCTGATGATAAGGTAGAAAGCTGCATTTTCTGCTCAAAAGAAATAGTCACCAGGTCAATTGCCGATAACGGCCTAGTCCTCGCCATTGAAGATAAGTTCCCTGTCACCCCCGGCCACCTACTCGTAATCCCCAAAAGACATACCCCAGACTACTTCACCATGACCTCCCATGAGCGTCAATGTGCTGAGGAGTTGATCCGTTATTTCAAGAACGAGATTCCAAAGAAGGATAAATCAGTTAGTGGGTTCAATGTGGGAATGAACTGCGGTGAAGTAGCTGGGCAGACGGTAATGCATGCTCATATACACTTGATACCAAGGCGTGAGGGAGATGTTGAAGACCCTAGAGGTGGGATAAGGCATGTGATAGCTGGAAAAGGCTACTATTGAAATATAGATAAAGAGACCAGGGAATGATATGAACGACCAACATAACATAGCTGATGTCACAACTTTGCCAGACAAAAGCACGGCAAGACCAGGGAGCAGTTTGCAACGGCTATACGCATGGGTACTGGATACAGAAATGTATCAGATCTTTTTTGTTCGGGCGAGTAAGAATCTCCCATCGAGAATAATACGTGTGTCTATCGGTTTGATCTCGATGGTTGGTTACATTTCACTTGTTCAGTTACTCATCACACCATTGCCGCCAGAAGAGTTGAAGGTTGCAACAGGTATTTATGAGAAATATGGCTTGGGTAGAAGTAGAGGTAATTTAACAATTAGATATGATAACGGTAAAAAAGATAAGTTTAAGGGAACTCTAGAATACAAAGCTATACAAAAATTGAACAATCTTAAGGGGAAATATATAACTGTGTATTATAGTTATTCCTTGAACGCATTACTATTTAAATACAAAGAATTAGCAGAGATAAAGAATGGCGATGAATACATAAGTGACGGATACAACCAAGCCCACTATCAGAGATTACTTTTTTTCAGAAGGATTGATAAGATCATAGTTTCAGTATGGCTCGGAATCACATTCATTGGGTTATTCGCTACATATTTATTGAATCGTAAATCTTATTCTCATGATGTCCATGGAGGGAGCTAATCATGGCTACACTTAGTCCGGCGATGAAGGAAACGGTTGAGAGGGTATTCGGTCTGTTGTCGGTCAACGCCGCACCGGTTGATATCGGCAACGCAGTCCGTGATGCCGCAGGGGGGGACGCGCTTAGCGCAGCGCTTACCGCGGCCAGTACCATAGAAACGTTCGTGTCGTTGGCGAAGGTTGAATTAGCATCAAAAGTTGGCACCACTGCCTTGGAACGTGCCGGGGGAGTCCTTGCGGTGGGAATTATAATATAATTACCAAGAGTAGGTAAGCGAAGGGTAGGGTTATGTTGCCTGTATAAAGAATCGACAGACTCCCTATATAGGGTTCCTGTTCCCAGTATAGGGAATAAGTTCCTCGTATATAGGTCTTCATTTTCATAGAATCAGGAGAGTAGCCAGATTGAATATTTGTAGCTGATTACAAGGAAATACGGACCCCAGAGGAGCAAAATACATCAACAAAGGAGGTCAATCCATGAAGACCTGATACCGTCGTTAAACAGTATTCCAGCGACACACCCATCCTCAAGTAAACCCACCTGAAGCACATTCACCCATAATCAGACCACCAAAACGATCAAGGCGCAGAGTCTCAAGGGATTTTTGCGCCTTTTTTCGTTCATTTCTCAAAGGAGGTATATCCATGTGTAAAGTCTACGATGTCATCAACAGCAGGATCATGGAACTACTGGAGCAGGGAACGGTACCATGGAGGAAGCCCTGGAACGCAGAGAGCAACATGCCCAAGAACCTCATAAGCAAAAAGGATTATAGGGGAGTCAACGTATTCCTTTTATCGTGCATGCCCTACAGTTCCACATATTGGCTCACCTTCAAGCAGGTACAGGACAGGGGAGGGTATGTACGAAAAGGCGAGAAGTCGACTCCGGTAGTCTTTTGGAAGTGGATTGACAAGAAGGATGCTGATATTCAAGATGATGAGATTACTGGCACCAAGGGTAAGGTTCCCTTGTTACGCTATTACTCGGTATTCAACTTGGAGCAAGTGGAAGGAATTAAGGCACCGGAACCAAAGGAGGTAATCAAGGAATTCAACCCGATCCAGAAGGCAGATGAGTTAATTGCTGACATGCCACTACGACCAGAGATCAGGCATGGTGGCAACCGAGCCTACTACTCCCCATCCAACGACTACATTCAACTACCCCACCAGCATACCTTTCAATCCCCAGAAGAATATTACTCCACTGCATTTCACGAACTGGCTCATGCTACCGGACATTCAAGTAGGGTAGGACGCAAGAGTATCTTGGAACCCTCCTACTTCGGGAGCCATGAATACAGCAAGGAAGAACTGGTAGCGGAGATGGGAGCTGCTTTCTTGTGTGGTCATAGTGGAATTGAAAACAGGACCATCGAGAACAGCGCAGCCTACATCAATGGTTGGTTGCGGAAATTGAAGGAGGACAAGACCCTATTGATCCATGCTGCAGCACAAGCACAAAAGGCCAGTGATTATATTCTTAACAGAAAAGGAGGTGAAGAGAGCGAAGCAGCAGAGCTGGACACGGCAGTATAGTCATTCCCATCAATTAAATCCCACCTCAGCACCACCCACCTATTGATATGGCGGCCCCGGTTTTCTTGGACACGAAAATGAGGTAAATATTGTGTTCAAGGAGGTCGTCAATGGTAAAGGATGAAACTGTCTCCGGTGCTGCGGAA
>RHLS01000098.1 GCA_003712145.1 Desulfuromonadales bacterium
TTGAATTCGTACCGGGGTAAGAACTGTAAAAGCTGCTTGAAAACCGTTTTGCCGGATTGCATCGCCACCCTCCTGTGAAGTCAGGAAGGTAGCATCCGAAACAAATTCAAATCGAAAAAAGAACAATTGCGTCAAAGAGCTATAAGTATCAGCTGGTTACAGAAGTACATTCGAACTTTACCGGACAGTAGTGACAATCAACAAAATCATGCCGTCCCATTCAAAGGTCGGGCTCGTTGCTTTCGCACGGCGCAGTTAGTACCGGACTCGGCGAGGGGCAGAACACACTGAAGCTGAAGTAAGACGATTCATTTATGTAAGGAGCGGGACGGGGCTCCCAATCAAGGCCGACAGGCTGCCGGAGTATCGGCATAGCGACCGGTACGCGTTCGAAAGACGCACCTCATAATTTTTCACGGTCGTTGGTCATGCTCATTCAGGGTGACTCCAGTTAGACGTCGGGCTGCTCCCGTCCCCTCCAGCTCTATGCCGTAGCCATGAATTTCTCCAGGTTGAACGGCACGCTGTTTTTCAGCATGTAGTAGATCGCCCGGGCCAGTTTGTGGGCCAGGATGGACAGCGCTTTCCCCTTGCCATGTTTTTTGGCTAACCTTTCCACCAACTGCTTGCCTGGGGGATTATGGCGTAAGAACGACACTGCCATTTCTGAGAAGGCCCACTTCAAATGGGCATTGCCGATCTTGGCGCCGCCGGTCCCCTTCTTCTTGCCGGCCGACTCATGGGGACACTTCACCAAGCGGCAGTAGGAGGCGAAATCCTGCACCGACTCGAAGCGGTTGATGTCGTGGATCTCGTAGAGTAGCACCATAGAAAGAATTCGGCCGACACCGTGAATCGAGTTGAGCAACATCAGCGTACGCCGATCCTGACGGCGGGAGGTTTTCTCCAACTCCCATTCCAGGGCGCCAATGACATCATCGTAGGCATCTATCATCGCCAGATCTATCTGCACGATCTTTCGCACCTCCGGATCGGGGAAATGATCGGGAACCGTGCTGCGTGGACCTTCGTACGTGAGCCGGACACCGATCTCCGGCAGATTGTACTGGATGGCCGTGCTGTGCACATGTCCCAACAGATCGGCCCGTCTTCTGACCAGAAAGCAGCGGCGGCGGAGCAGGTCGCGAGTAGCTCGCATCTCGGGCGGATAGACATAAGCCATGGGGAACATGCCGCCGCGCAAAAGCCCGGCAATCTTCTGGGAATCGACCTTGTCGTTCTTCACCTTGCCGCCGTGAATCGCCTTCATGTACAGGGCATGACCGAGGACAAAATCGATGCCCTCGCGGCTGCAGAGATCGGCGAGCCAGTACCAGGCGAACATGCATTCCACGCCGACTACCAGGTCGTCCCGGAAAGGCGCAATGACCCTGAGAAAATCTTGCGGTGAAGTGGCAATGTTGCGGTGCAAAACAACCGCACCGTCAGCATCCAGGATGCAGACGAACATTTTTTTTGCGTGGAGATCGATTCCGCAATAGTGTTTGTGAGTTTTTGTCAGCATTGTCCGGTTAGAAAATTGCAGGACCGGAACGTTCTATAAAAAGTGAATAAAAATAGCTGGTTGCTGCATTTTTTGCTTGACATTGAGTAAAAATCGGCAC
>RHLS01000099.1 GCA_003712145.1 Desulfuromonadales bacterium
TTCCGCAGCACCGGAGACAGTTTCATCCTTTACCATTGACGACCTCCTTGAACACAATATTTACCTCATTTTCGTGTCCAAGAAAACCGGGGCCGCCATAAGGCCATTTCAAGCTACATGGACGTTCGTACGAGAATTTGTTACCGAAGTACATACTGAGCAAGATGGCACGAAGCAACCCGGAAAGCTAACCGAATTTGCATCCGAAACTTGGTTTAAATATCTCTATGCACATGTAGAACTATGGTATCGGGTACGGTATGGCACGAGAGTTGACAGTGGCTCCACAAGACGATTCCAAGGAATAGCCCTTTTCGCAAGCACCCCATTTGAATTACAAGTGCCGACAACAGTTACTTCTCCCGGTGTTCCTGGTGAAACTGTATGGTTGACATGGCCAGATGTAGTACTCAGCGACGAAGATGTGACAACGTGGATTGTTAATCCACCTGATCTCAGCAGTTATAACGAAGAATCACGATTGGAGGCAATTAAGTTTGCAACCGACGTTGCATCGAAATTACGAGCTATTTGGTCTCGTCTGACAGGTACACATTTAAGTGATGAAATTGCAAAAAGTCTTTTAGCAGGCGTAATTATTCACCTTGAATCAGCCAGCGCACTCATTCTACGGTACGAAAAAGAGGGTAGCTTCGGGCGTGCTCAATGGGAAGTGCAAATGGCCTGCGAGTCCGCCTATAAAGGGCTACTTCAACAACGAACAGGCAATTTCATCGAGTCACATGACCTATTTTTTCTTCATGATAGTTCCTTGCCGTACTCTGATAACGTCCCAAGAGAGCTTCTACGTAAATTACCAAGATGGCAAGAGGCTGCAAACTACAGATATGGGCAAGGCGATCAACCGACAATCTTCGGCATCGTTTCTTGGTATAGAGTAGCTTTGACGATAATTGCCGAAATACTTCGGAACTTAGAAGGGCTTCAGCTTGCACACACTAGAATTGAGATTCGGAAAGCTCCGTGGCTCGGAGAATGAGTTGGTGAATCACTGTTGGCAACTCTTTTAAGTTGAATTTTCAGAAATGCGATTCCCAATAAGACCGTTGGACAGCAAAAAGGAGATCAAATGGAATATAGCACTGTGTTGTTTTTATGCCTTGTCTGCATAGCAGTCACTTGGCTTGCCTCAGACATATATCGCACAAAAACATTAAGAGGCAAAGCCATGGAATATGAGACCTTTAAAGGTTTTAGAAGACAAATGAGAGGGTTGTTAGGAAATGATCCCGCCAGCTTTTCAGAACTTATAAAGTATTTCGCCAACATTCTGTGAAATATTCAGTCAATCATACGAGGCGGAACAAGATGGAAGCCTATATATTTGTGGTATTGGCTATGGGAAAGCCTTAGAATTTTTAATAAAATACTATGCGAAAACATTACATCCTAACAAAGAAGTAGATATAGAAAAGTGCTCTTTAGCAAAATGTATTCAGAACTACGTTGATAATGAGAGGATTAAGAAGAGCTCTGATTTGGCACGTTGGTTACGAAATGATGAGACTCATTATGTGAAAAAATATAGGTTCTTCCGCAGAATTAGTGGGTAGCTTATCCCGCATCAGGTCCTAAAACGGCA
>RHLS01000007.1 GCA_003712145.1 Desulfuromonadales bacterium
CTCGCTGTTACGACAAGTTAAGTTGGGTTGCCGAAAAATTTACCGGACAGTAGTGGGATAAACACTTAAATTTAGTTGATTATCCCGGTCATGGCAAGGCAAAAGAAGGGCCGTGTGACGCCCGTGGCGGCAGGGGGTGTATGGCGGAGGGGGGCCACGACCCAGCGTGTACCTCATATGAGGTGTGCGCTGGATGATATCGGGTCAATGGTGACCGTTTTCGGTGAGAGTCTGGGAGGGCACGGAATGTATAACATGCTGCTTTGACATGGAAGTGGACGCCGCAGCCAAAGCTGGCACGTTCCCTGCTGTAGAGGGGACAAAACAATCCTTTTGGAGGTATGTGATGAAAAAAGTTCTTTCCTCAATCGTTGCCGCTCTCGTAGCCGTTGCTTTCGCTGGTGTTGCATTCGCCAGTGAGCCCGCAAAGAAGGAAGCTGCTCCGGCTGCTCCGGCTGCCGCGGCTGCTCCGGCTGCCGAGAAGAAGGAAGAGAAGAAGCCGGCTAAGAAGGCCAAGAAAGCCAAGAAAGCCAAGAAAGAAGAGAAGAAGGAAGAAGCTCCGGCTGCTCCGGCTGCCGAGAAGAAGTAATTCATCTTCTTCGCTGGATACAAAAAAGCCGCATCTTAGGATGCGGCTTTTTTTGTGCCCAGTGTCGAATGGCCGTTCAGCCCGGAGTGTCACTTACTCTTTTTGCCAGACGAATGGTGGGTCGATGTAGGGATCAAAGAAGCCGGGCCAGGCGATGAAGAAAGTTGCCACCTCGCCGACGCCGCTCAGGGTACGCGCGATCGTCATGCCGATGCCTTTGAGGGGACCGATGAGGATCCCCCGCGTCGGTCCGTCCTCATTCCACGTCACATAGATCTGTTTCGGGAACTCACCCCACCCGGTCGCCGTGTTGGCGATGCCCCGGGAGAGCTTGGTGGCCATGCCGTCCACAATCTCCTGAGCCGAGGCTTTGTCAACGGTGTGCATGCTGGTGGCATGGGCTCTCTGTTGGAGGCAGCCCAGAGTCAGGAGTGTCAGGGTGGCCAACGTGACCAGGGATCGCCGACTCATTGTCCCGTCACCCCCTTATCGGGTTCAGTTGCGCTTCCGTTGGTGTCGCCCGCCTTCAGAGGCTCCTTGCGAGTTTCTTCCCACCCTTTCCAGACGTAGTCGGGGTCGATCATCGGGTCGTAGTAGCCAGGTTGGGGAACCAGGAAGAATGCCGTTTCCGTGGCGCCTATGAAGGCGCGGTAGACCGTCATGATCACTCCCTTCAGGGGGCCGACGACGTAGCCGACGTCTCCCCTGTCCCGGACGGTCAGGTACGACTGCTTCGGAAGCTCGACGATTGACGTTGCCATGTTGGTGATGCCGCGAACAAGCTTGGCCGCCATCTTTTCGGCGATGAATTCCGCCTTGGGCTCATCCTGGGCTGCAAGGAGAGGAGCAGAGCAGGAGAGGGTGACCATCAGGGCAAGAAACCATGCGAAACTGCGCATACATTCTCCTTTTGTAACAGGTGGTGAGGACCTGTACCCCTTGTAGCATACTTGCGTACAGGTGGCAAGCGGCGACCAGGCCGTCCGTTCAGTCAAATAGCGTACGTTCCCTGGGCAAAAACGGCGAGAACTTCTTCATGAGGTGGTTGAGCTTGTCCACGTAGTAATCGGTGTTCTCGTCGGGCCGGGTCGGGTCGAAGCGGGAAACCGGGGCGCAGTTCCCATAGACGGTCACCCCTCTGCCGCGGCCGGTCACATAGTAGCTGATCTGGTCACCGGCCCGGAACTCCCGCTCTCCCTGCAAGGCGATCTCGAAGGCGGCCGAGGGGTTGCGCTTCCCTTGGCGGACCTTCTGGAGGTAGGTTGCCGGCGCTTCGCCAAGGGTCTCGGTCTTGGCGAGCCGTTCGATGGGGGTCTGGTGGTCCCGCAGCCGGCGGAGGTACTCGTCGTGGAGTGCCGGGACCTTTTCCCCTTCCCCTTGCAACAGGAGTTTGATCGTCTCCGCCATGAAATCACGCAGATACCGTTCGATACCCCGGGAGCGGAGCGCGCTTCCCTTCACCGTGACCTTCCCGTCGTACCCCAGCAGCGCATAGTTCTTCATCTTGTAGGAGAAGATGGCCCGGTAGCGGCCGTCGGTCTCCACGACAATGCCGGCGGGCAGGGTGGTGGAGAGTTCCCGCACGACTTCCTCCTCGTGGTCGGCCCCTGCCGTTCCCGGCGGCGGAATGAAGTAGATGCCGTCGGTATCCACCTCCACCGGGCGTGCCCCCCGTTTCCGCAGCCAGCCGATCATGGCCTGGATCAGCTCCCGTCCGGTGCGGGTGACGGTGGAGGCCACCCCCATGTCGGCGAAGTGGTGGATCGAGGTGCCCAGATACCCATAGAAGGAGTTGATAAGCACCTTGAAGGTCTGCTGAAGGGCGGAGTAATACTCGCGTTCGCGGGGGTCGGTCGTCTCCCGTACCCGTGCCTTGGCCGCCAGCCGGAACTGGCGCAGTTCAGCCAGGAGCGGGAGAAAGAGCCCCTGATGCTCCCGTCCGGGCGCACAGCCGTAGGCGAGCATCACCGACGGGTAGAGGGAAGCCACGTCGCAGTGGACGATGGGGCCGAGGACGCCGGTCTCGAAGACGTCGGTATAGCCACCTTCGAAGGGGACATCGGCGTCGGACGGCCGGGGTATGGCCGCCCCCCGGCGCAGGTACTCCCGCAGAAAAAGGGCGTTGATCCGGGTGGCGTTCCCCCGGATGACGCAGGTCTGGTACGAGTAGGGGAAGATGCGGGCTTGGAGGAACCAGGGGTAGGAGAGGAGCCGGGAGAGGGCCAGCGTCTCCCGCGTGTCGTCCAGGTTGTAGCGTCGGAGCAGTTCCGGATTGGCGGCGGAAATCTCGTTCATCCGCTGTCGGTCGAGGTAGGTCCGGTTGGTGGTCGCCAGGCCGAAGTGGATTGCCGCCTGCTTGAGGCCGTAGCTCTCCAGTTCCCGGCTGGAGATGTCATAGATCTGCACGAGGAAGTAGGTGTCGATGATGGAGCGGCCGTAGATGTCCCAGCGGGGGTAGTCGATGGTTCGCTCGGCCACGGTGAATCGTGAGGGGTGGACCCGCGGCTCGCTTCCGTCGCGTCCCCAGGCGAGTCGCACTCCGTGGCGGGCGGCCCGGACGCGGATGTACTCCAGGTCGAAGCGGAAGAGGTTGTGCCCCTCGATCACGTCCGGGTCGCGCTCGCGAATGATTGCCGTGAGCCGTTCCAGCATCTCCTTTTCGCTCATCTCGTGGGCAGGGAGATACTCCTCGAAGCCGTCCTCCTCCATGACGGCAATGGAGAGGATGCGGTCCTCTTCCCGTTTCGGGTTGGAGAATTCGAACCCTGCGGCGCAGGAGGTTTCGATGTCGATGGCCAGGCGCCGGAGACTGCCGAATTCGAGCCCCTTGAAAAAAGTGGTGCCGGTGAGGAGAAGGTGCTGGTGGACAGGGTCGGAGAGATAGAGATAGGGGGCATCGGGAGCAGAAGGGGAGCGGCCTGTCCGTTTCGCCAGGAAGTCCCGTGCCGCCACGCATGCATGCCAGTCGGCGAAGATGGCCACGTGGCGGTAGTCGCCGGGGCCGGTGAGGGGGTGGATCTCGGCCGTTTCCCTGGAACCGGCCAGAAGCGCCGGATCCTCCAGCAGGATGAAGGGACGGAACGGGGCATCCCGGAAGACGACCCCCTCGGGAGTACGGATGAAGAGGCGGATGAAGCGTCCCGCCAGTTCGGCGGCAACGATCCCCTCAGTGGGGTTGGCGCCGGAGAGAATGGGGCTGTCGGTCAGGCGGAGTTCGGCCATGGCGGACCCTCCGGAGACAAAAAAGGCACGGTCGCGGGACCGTGCCTCCTGGTGCGTCGGGTCGACGTGACTACCCTACGGCATGTTTCGCCAGGTACTCGGCGACGCCGGTGGCCGTCGGCTTCATGGCTTCGTCTCCCTCTTTCCAGTTGGCGGGGCAGACCTGGTCGCCGTGGGTTTCGACGAACTGGAGGGCGTCGAGCATTCGCAGGGCTTCGTCGACGCTACGGCCCAGGGGGAGGTCGTTGATGACGGCGTGGCGGACGACCCCTTTCGTGTCGATCAGGAAGAGGCCCCGCAGAGCAACGCCGGCATTCTCGAACAGAACGCCGTACTGGGTGGCGATCTCCTTCTTCAGGTCGGCCACCAGGGGGTACTGGATGTTGCCGATGCCGCCATCCTCGACTGCGGTGTTCTTCCATGCCAGGTGGGTGAATTTAGAGTCGACGGAGACGCCGATAACCTCGCAGTTTTTCCCCTTGAACTGGTCGAGCTTCTTGTTGAAGGCCAGGATCTCCGAGGGGCAGACAAAGGTGAAATCAAGCGGGTAGAAAAACAGAATCACGTGCTTGCCGCGATAGCTGGAGAGCTTGATGGTGCCAAAGGTGTTGTCGGGCATGACCGCATCGGCGGTGAAGTCAGGGGCCTCCTTGGTTACGAGGGTGCACATGCACATGGTACGTATCTCCTTTCCTGGTCATGGTGATTGAATGACACAGGATAAGAGATACCAGCCCCGGTACCTCTTGTCAATTAAAAAGATAAAAAATATCCTTTTTGTCTTTTGCGGCAGGGGCAAGGCACGCCTCGCCCCTGCCGAGTATCTGGCGGGTTGTCCCTCCTACCGGATACCTCCCTGGATGCCGACGGTCACAACCGTAAAGGGGATATCCTTGCCGGAGGCTGCCAGGGCCTGCTGGGCAGCCATGACGATCCCGCCGCAACAGGGTACTTCCATCCGCATTACCGTGATGCTCCTGATGGAGGAGACCCGGAAGAGCTCGGTGAGCTTCTCGGTGTAGAAGCGGTTGTCGTCCAGCTTGGGACAGCCGATCACCAGTGCCTTCCCCTCCAGGAACTCCCGGTGGAAGTCGGCATAGGCGAAGGGGGCGCAGTCGGCGGCGATGAGCAGGTCGGCGTCCTGGAAGTAGGGGGCGGTGGTCGGCACCAGGTGGAGTTGCACCGGCCACTGGCGGAGCCGGCTGGCGATCTTTCCTTCGGCCGGCTGCTCGACGGCGGTCCGGGGGGTGTCGAACACCATGGACCGGGAGCCGGGGCAGCCGCCGCCAGGGTGCGCGGGGGCCGGTGGGGTGTGGTGGGTTGCCGGCTTGTCGGTGTGCCGCAGGTGTTTTTCCACGGCAGCCTCGTCGAATTCGTCAGCTTCCCGCTCGATGATCCTGATGGCGTCCTGGGGGCATTCGCCCAGGCACGCGCCGAGGCCGTCGCAGAGGTTGTCGGCGGCCAGCACCGCCTTGCCGTCCACGATGGTGATGGCACCCTCGGCACAGGCCGGCACGCAGTCACCGCAGCCGTTGCATCGCTCTTCGTCTATCTGTACTATTTTTCTGATCATGGTCTGCTCCTTTTATCCTTCGAGGGCTGGTTTTAAATTCAGGGTACGAAAAAGGTTCCTTTAGAAGAAGTAGTGCCAGAGGTAATCGAGTCTGCCCCGCATGATCATCCGCCGCCCCGAAAATCCCATCACCTCGCGAATTTTCGCCCGGTATTCCCTGCTGTAACAGTGGATTCGGCAGTGCTTGCACGAGGGCTTGGGGTCGAGGGGGCAGATGCGGCGCTTCGTGATGCCGTGGGCCAGGAGCCCGGCGCATTCGGGGCAGAGGTCCACCCCTTTGCCATAGTGCCGGGTCATTTCCTGGGGCAGCTCGAACGGGGCGCGGCCGGCGCGCTCGTGTCGGGCGTGACAGTAGACCCTGACGAAATCGATGATGACCTTGAGGTCCTTCTGCTGATCCCTGGTGAACTGTTCCATGGAGACATCTTAGGGGAAAATGGGGGTGTTTGTCATGACGCAGGTCAAAAAACATTTTTCCTGTGCCGGATGCGGAGAGTTCGGGCGGGGTATTTTGCATTTCCCCTGTTTCTGTGCTATGTAAACCCCCATGAACATTCAACCGGTCATCATTCCCCGCGCTGAGCATCCCATCTCCCGCTCCCTTGTCAGTCCCAACGCCCTCAGGGTTCTGTACCGGCTCAAAGACAACGGCTACACGGCCTACCTCGTTGGGGGGTGTGTGCGCGACCTGCTGCTGGGACGCGAGCCGAAGGACTTCGACATCGCCACCGACGCCACACCGAACCAGGTGAAGCGGATCTTCCGCAACTGCCGGCTGGTGGGACGGCGCTTCCGGCTGGCCCACATCCACTTCCAGGACGAGATTCTTGAGGTTGCCACCTTCCGGGCGCTGGCGCCGGACTCGCCGGAGGATGAGCTGGAATCGCCACCGTCTGCTGAGGGCGAAGAGAGCCGTCCCCGGCCGCCGCGGCATCTGGTGAGCGACGAGGGGATGGTCCTGCGGGACAATGTCTTCGGTACGCCGGCGGAGGACGCCCTGCGCCGGGACTTCACCGTGAACGCCCTGGCCTACAGCGTTGCCGACTTCTCCATCATCGACTACGTGGGGGGGGTGGAGGATCTGCGACGGGGGGTGATCCGCACCATCGGTGACCCGGCGGTCCGCTTCACCGAGGATCCGGTCAGGATGATCCGGGCAGTGCGGTTCGCCGCCCTCCTCGGTTTTACCATGGAGGACGCCACCTGGCGGGCGCTCCTGGAGCTGGCCCCCTCGATTACCCGGGCCGCGGCGCCCCGGCTCTATGAAGAGGTCCTCAAGCTCTTCCTCTGTGGCGAGGGTGAGCGGGTCTATCAGCTGATGCGCCAGACCGGGCTCTTCGGCCATCTCTTTCCTCGATTCAGCGCGTGGCTCGACCGGGAGACCGACGGTTTTCCCCATTCCCAGATCGGCAAGGCCCTTGAGTGGGTGGACGGTCAGGTGGGAAGCGGCGAGCCGGTGTCGCCGCCGCTGCTCCTCACCCTCATGTTCGGCGAGTTCCTGGAAGAGCGGGCCGAAGAGCTTGCCTCCGGCGGTATGCCACCCCAGGAGTCCATGAATGCCGCGGTGGCCGAGTTCCTGGGAGAGTTGGCCCCCTTGGTCTCCGTTCCCAACCGGGTCGGGGTGGTAGTGCGGGACATTCTGGCGATGCAGTCCCGGCTCCGGAAAATCCCCGGCAAGCGTCCCCAGGGGGTGCTCGCCCGGACCTGCTTTGCCGATGCGATGGCCTATCTTCGCTGTCGCTGCGCGGTGACTGGCGAGGGGGAAAAGGTCCTTGCCTGGTGGGAGCGCTATGCCCGGGAGAGCGTGATGCCGCCGGTGGAGGCGGGTGTTGGGGAGGAGACGACAGGGCAGCCGCGAAAGCGGCGCCGACGCCGGCGGGGCAAGAAGCCGGCGGCATCCTGATTCGGTTGGTTCACACGTGGTTTCGCAGCATCAGCTCCAGCGGTGTGGGGTTCAGGTAGAGCTGCCTCGCCAGGTACTCTTCACCGTATTTCTTCACGAAGTGTTTCAGGAGCGTCACCGGGACGATGAGCGGAACGAGACGCCGGTGGTACTCTTCGATGACCTCCTGGAGTTCCGCCTTCTCCTCGCCTGAGAGCTGTTTTTTGAAGTAGCCGGCGACGTGTTGCAGCACGTTGGTGTTTTTCCGGACCGTGGCGTGGAGGGCAAGAGCCTTCATGAAGAGCTCTTCGTAGCGGGAGAAGAGCTCTTCCCGCGCCAGTTCCTTGCCGTGGGCCACGAGCTTCCCCATCTCCCGGTAGATCTCGGGGCTGTGGGCCATGATGAGGAGTTTGTGGCTGGTGTGAAACTCCACGAGGCGCCCCACGGTCTTCTCTCCCGCCAGGAGGTCCTTCAGGCGTCTGTAGGCGAAAACCCGCTCGATGAAGTTCTCCCGAAGCCCCATGTCGTGGAGACGCCCTTCCTCTTCCACCGGCAGGAGGGGGAAGCGCTTCGTCACGGCATCGGCGAAGAGTCCCCGCCCTGCCTTGGCTGGTATCCCCTTGCTGTAGACCTTCACGTTAAAAAGCCCTGAACTGGGGGAGTCCTTTTTGAAGATGAACCCGCAGAGGTCCTCCTGTTCCAGTTCAACCACCGTGGCCCGGCAGAAGGCGAGCATCTGCTCGGTCTTGTCCTCGAAGGTCTTGTTGGTGACGAGCCGGACCCCTTCGGCGGTGGCCTCCAGCCTCATTGCTTCCCGGGGGATCGACATGCCGCATCCCACTTCGGGGCAGACGGGAACGAACGCGAAGAACTTTCCCAATGTGTCGGTGATGTAGCGATCGTGTTTGTGACCGCCGTCGTAGCGGACTTTTTCGCCCAGAAGGCAGGAACTTACACCGATTTTTATGGGGGAAGCGGATGTGTTCATGGTTTCAATGCTCCTTCTGAAAAAATGATTCATGAAACGGTTGCCTGAGCCGATGATACATGGAAGGGGGTTTAGGGTCGAATTGGGCAGTCGGTTGCCTGCCGATTTAATTAACAAAAACCTGTGAGTCGCTGGCGGTTTTCCTTGAAAGCGTGGCGCCGGCTGATATAATTGTGCCGTTCGTCGCGCGGAAATCAACCCCCCTGGAGACATTTGTGGACGGGAAGTGCTGCTGGGACAGGGAAGTTGTCGAGCCGGGCCAGTGCCCCAACATCGGCGAGGGAGAGGAGGTCCTCTATACCTCGCTGGGGCGCCGGGTACTGGAGAAATGCGTCGAATGCCCCAACTTCCGCGGCGATCTTGAGCGATTCCGCGACACGGGGCACCCCCTTGCGGCGATTTTCCCGCTGATTGTGGCTGATCTCCAGGAGCAGCGGGGAAAACTCCAGTCCATGGTCGGCTTTCTCGACAGCCGGGAACGGGAGATCAAGTTCCTGCACGAGATAAACCTCGTCCTCCAGACCTCCATCGACCTGGATGAAGTCCTCTCGGTGGTGATGACCGCCATCACTGCCGGCAAGGGGTTCGGCATGAACCGGGCCTTTCTGCTGCTGGCCGACAAGGATCGAAAATTCCTGCGGGGCTACCTGGGGGTGGGGCCCCGGAATTACGGCGAGGCGTGGAATATCTGGGAAGATGTGAACCGGGACGACTTCACCCTCAAGGAGATGGCAAAGAACTTTTACAAGACGAAGCTCTCCTCAGAAAAGGTGAAATTTTACGACATCCTGGAGAAGCTGTCGACCCCCCTCGCGGAGCAGGGGCACATTCTCAACCGGGCGCTCCGGGAAAAGCGGCCGTTTCTCGTGGAGAACGCCTTCCACAACCAGGAGGTCGATTACAGCCTGGCCCAGACCCTCGGGGTCGATACCTTCCTCATCACTCCCCTCATCTCGCGCAACCGGCGGATCGGGGTCATCATCTCCGATAACTGCATCACCCACAAGCCGATCACTCCCCAGGACGTCCAGTCCCTGGAGACCTTTGCGTTTCCCGTGGCCTTCGCCATCGAGCGGGCCTCCCTCTACGAGCGGCTCCAGGAGGAGCTCCTGAAGGTGACCGCCGCCAACGTCAAGCTGAAGGAGCAGCAGGAGATCATCGTGAAGATGGAGCGGATGGCGCTGGTGGGCAAGATCACCTCCAGCATCGCCCACTCCATCCGCAATCCGCTGATGATCATCGGCGGCTTTGCCCGCACGCTCCTGAAGGGGGCCGGCGTCGACGACCCGAAACGGGAGTACCTGGAGTCCATCGTCCGGGAGTCGCGGCAGCTGGAACAGGTGCTGGAGGAGGTGCTCAACTATTCGGATTCCCTCTACCCGACCCTTGACAGCTGGGACGTGAACCAGCTGGTGAGTTCCGTCTGCCGTGAGTTGAACACGAAGCTGGGGGAGCGGCGGATTGCCTGCCGCCTGAGGCTGGAGACCGACCTGCCGCCGGCGCGGATCGATTACAAGCAGGTGGCCTACTGCGTCCGGTCCATCCTTACCACCGCCATGGAGGGGATGCCCGACGGCGGTGAGATCAGGATCGAGACCCGGCGGGAAGAGGGGTGGGTCGTGGTTGATGTGCTGGACAGCGGCGTTGCGGCCCCCTTAGTAGGCATCGATGCCCTGACGACGCCGTTTGGTTCCACCCAGGAGCTTGGTACCGGGCTCGGCTTGGCCATCTGCAAGACGATCATGGAGAAGCACGGCAACATCTTCGAGGTTGAAACCCCTCCGTCGGGGGGGATGCGGTATATCATCAAATTACCCGTGACTAGGGAGGAGGTTATCAATGGCACGACTGCTGGTGGTTGACGACGAGAGCAGCATCAGGCTGCTTTATTCCCAGGAGCTGGTGGACGAGGGGTACGATGTGGTGACCGCCGCCACTGCCGCCGAGGCGGTGGACAGGCTCAAGGAGAGCGAGTTCGACCTGATCGTCCTGGACATCAAGCTGAAAAACGAGAGCGGGCTCGATCTGCTGCAGAAGATCGTCAAGGAGCGGCACAACCTGCCGGTGGTTCTCTGTACTGCCTTCTCCTGCTTCAAGGACGATTTCTCCGCCTGGCTCGCCGACGGCTACGTGGTGAAATCCAGCGACCTGACGGAACTGAAGGAAGAGGTCAAGCGGGTCCTGGCGAAGAAAGGGAAGTGAGATGGCGAGGAAGTGAGGTGGCGAGATAGTTAAGTTTCCAACCTGCCTCGCTCTCTCACTGCCTCGCTCAATACTATACAAGGAGCATCCTATGAAAGCCGTGATCATGGCCGGCGGGTTCGGAACCCGCATCCAGCCCCTGACGAGCAGCATCCCGAAGCCGATGATTCCGCTGCTGAACCGTCCCATAATGCTCCACATCGTGGAACTGTTGAAGAAGTACGAGATCACCGATCTGGTGATGCTCCTCTACCACCAGCCCGCAGTCATCAAGAACTTCTTCCGCGACGGCACCGACTTTGGCGTGAAGATCACCTACGTGACCCCCCTGCAGGATATGGGGACGGCCGGCGCGGTCAAGTGCGCCGAGAAGTTCCTGGACGAGCGGTTTCTCGTCATCAGCGGCGATCTCCTCACCGATTTCAACCTCCAGAAGCTCATCGATTTTCACGACGACAACAAGGCGCTGGCCACCATCACCCTTACCTCCGTCAAGGACCCGCTGCAGTTCGGGGTCGTCGTCACCGACAAGGAAAAACGGATCACCCAGTTCCTGGAGAAGCCGGGGTGGGGCGAGGTGATCTCCGATACCATTAACACCGGCATCTACGTGCTGGAGCCGGAGATCTTCAAGTACATCCCCGCGGAGGAGAACTTCGACTTCTCCCAGGATCTCTTTCCGAAGCTCCTGGCAAAGCAGGAGCCCCTGTTCGGCTATACCGCCAAGGGGTACTGGCGCGACATCGGCAACACCGATTCCTACCGCGAGGCCCACCACGACATCTTCAAGGGTAAGGTGAACGTGAAGATCGACGAGCCAAAGCAGGACCTCGTCGGCAAGGACCTGCGGCTGGGGAGTGACGTGAACCTGGACGACCACATTACCCTGGAGGGGACGGTGGTCATCGGCGACAACTCCCAGGTCTTCGACAGCGCCCACATCAAGGATTCGGTCATCGGGCGAAACTGCACCATCGAGTCGGGGGTCAGGCTCAACCGGTGCGTCATCTGGGACAACGTTTATGTAAAGAAGGGCGCCAAACTCAACGATAGCGTCCTCTGCAGCAACGTGCGGGTTGGCCACGGGGTGGTCATGGAGGAGGGGTCCATCGTCGCCGACGACACGACTATCGGCGAAGAGGCCTACATCAAGCGCGACGTGAAGATCTGGCCCCGCAAGGTGATCGAGGCTGGCGCCACGGTCACCGGCAACCTGATCTGGGGAGAAAAGTGGAAGAAGGCCCTCTTCGAGGGGGCGATGATCAAGGGGCTCACCAACATGGAGCTGACCCCCGAGTTCGTGGCCAAGCTGGGCTGCGCCTACGGGACGACTCTTCCCAAGGGGAGCTTCGTTATTTCGGGCCGCGATGCCTACCGTTCCTCCCGGATGCTGAAGCGGAGCTTCATCGGCGGTCTCCTCTCAGCCGGGATCAACGTGCGGGACCTGACCATGGTGCCGATGCCGGTCCTTCGCTACAAGCTCCGTACCTTCGGCGAGGTGGGAGGACTCCACTTCCGCCAGGCTGTCGACGACCCCGCCTTCACCGAGATCGTCTTCCTGGATGGCGAGGGGCTTGATTTCTCCAGCTCCATGGGGAAGAACGTTGAGCGGATCTTCTTCAAGGAGAACTTCCGCCGGGCCCACCACACGGAACCGGGAGCGCTCACCGAGATTCCCCAGCAGGTGATGGACTTTTACCGCGAGGGGTTTCTCCACGCCATCGGCAAATCGCCTTTGCAGAAGAAGCCGTTCAAGGTGGTGATCGACTTCAACCACTCCACGGCCAGTCAACTCCTTCCGGCAATCCTCACCCAGATGGGGTGCGACGTCATCAGCCTCAATGCCTATGTGGATGAGGAACGTGGGGTGCAGGCCGTGGGGGAGCGGAAACAGAGTCTTTCCCAGCTTTCCAAGATCGTCGCCACTCTGGAGGCCAACGCCGGCTTCTGGCTCGATCCGACCATCGAAGGGGTCATCGCGGTGGATGAGACCGGCACGGTCTACGAGGGGGCGGAGCTCCTCCCTCTCATGGTGGGACTGGCCCTCAAGGCCGGGGAGAAGGGGATCTTCGCGGTGCCGGTCTCGGCGCCGTCGGCCATCGAACGGATGGCACAGGAACGCGGATGCTCGGTCACCCGCACCAAGAGCGCCGACCGGGCAATGATCGAGGCGACCGCATCCTCCGAGGTGATCCTGGCCGGCACCATGGACGGCCGCTTTGCCTTCCCGAAATTCCAGGCCGCCTTCGACGGAATGTTCGCCATAGCCAAGACCATTGAGATGGTGGTCAAGGGGGGGCTCCCCCTCTCAAAGGTTTCGGCGGAGATACCCCAGCGTGCCTTCCTTCAGACCCGGGTTTCCTGCATCTGGGACATGAAGGGGGGGGTCATGCGGAAGATGAGCGAGGACAGCCTCGACAAGGAGGCGAGCTTCATCGACGGCATCAAGGTCCACATGGGCGAGGACTGGGCCCTGGTTCTCCCCGACCAGTACCAGCCCTACGTCCACATCGTTGCCGAGGCGAAGGACCCGAAAACGGCCCAGAAGCTCCTCAGCGAGTACCAGAAGAAAGTGGAGCAGTGGAAGAAGGAACTGTCGTAGATGGCTGAACCGCTGCGGATAGTCTTTCTGTGGCACATGCACCAGCCGTACTACAAGGATCCGGTGAAGGGGGAGTATGCGCTCCCCTGGACCTACCTCCATGCCGTGAAGGACTACTACGACATGGCGGCCATTGTGGACGCCACTCCCGGAGCCCGGGCGGTCTTCAACCTGGTGCCGTCGCTCCTGGATCAGCTCCTGGACTATGCCGACGGCACGGCCGTCGACCCCTGGATCGCCCGGGGGAAGATTTCTCCCGGCGACATGACCGAGGGGGACCGGATCTTCGTCCTCGACAACTTTTTTTCCGCCAACCGCCAGCGGCTCATCGATCCCCACCCCCGCTACCGGGAGCTCCTGGCCCTGGCCGGCGACGGCACGCGGATAAAGAGTCGCGAGCGGCATCGTCACTTCAGCGACCAGGACCTGTTGGATCTCCAGGTCTGGTTTTTACTTGCCTGGACCGGTGAGGCGGCCCGGCGCCGCTACCCGGAGCTGAAGGAGCTGGTCAGGAAAGGGCGGAGCTTTACGGTGGCTGACCGTGAGCTCCTTTTTGACCGGCATCACCTCATTTTGAACGAGATCATCCCCCTCTACCGGAAGATTCACGCTGAGGGGAAGGCGGAACTGGCCGTCTCCCCCTATTACCACCCGATCCTGCCGCTGCTCTGCGACATGAAGGCGGCCATCACCGCCATGCCCCGGGTGAACCTGCCGGCGGCCCGCTTCCGCCATCCCGAGGACGCCCGGAGTCAGGTCTCTCGGGGAATCGCCCGGTTCCGCGAGATATTCGGCTTTGCGCCCGTGGGGATGTGGCCGTCGGAGGGAGCGGTGAGCGATGAGGCGCTCTCCATCATCGCCGGCTGCGGCATCAAATGGATCGCCACCGACGAGGAAGTTCTCGCCCGGACCCTCCCCGGCGGTCTTGGCCCCGATCGGGGGCTCCTCTACCATCCCTACACCTTCCGATACGGTGCCCGGGAGTTGAAGGTCCTGTTCCGGGACCACCACATCTCCGACCTTGTTGGTTTCACCTACTCCTCGTGGGAGCCGGCCAAGGCCGTGGAAAACTTCCTGGGTCGGCTCGGGGATGTCAGGGGACGGGTTCCCGACGCCCGGGTGGTGCCGGTGATCCTCGATGGCGAGAATGCCTGGGAGTATTATCCCGACAACGGCTTCGACTTCCTCCAGGGGATCTATGCTTCCGTTGAAGGGGCCGACGGGCTGGAGCCGGTCACCTGTTCCGAGCTCTTCGACCGGGAACCGGAGCGGCGGATCATCGAACACATTCACCCCGGCTCCTGGATCAACGCCGACTATGGCATCTGGGTGGGGCACCCGGAGGAGAACCTGGGATGGGATTACCTGGAGCGGACCCGTGAGGCGGCGGTTACCGCCAGTCCGCTGGTGGCCGATCTTCTGGCCGTAGGTGGCGAGCGGGAGGGAGAGGTGACGGAAGAGGAGCGCACGGCACGGCTTGTCTGCACGTCCCTCTACGCCGCCGAGGGGAGCGACTGGTTCTGGTGGTACGGCGACGACCACTTTTCCTCCCACAGCGACCGCTTCGACCGCCTCTTCCGCAAGCACCTCATGAACGTCTACCGGCTCCTGGGTCTCGATGTCCCCCGCGAGCTTTTCGAGCCGATCAAGAAGAAGAGCCCGGCGGGTCTCGTGCGGGAACCGGCGGCCCTCATAGCCCCCACGGTGAACGGCGTGGTGGACGACTACTTCGAATGGCTCGCGGCGGGACTCTTCGACCTGACCAGGCAGTCGTCAGCCATGCATGCGGCCGAAAGCTTTCTCCAGTCCTTCTTTTATGGATTCGATCGGGAGAACCTTTACGTGAGGCTCGACAGCGAATCCTCTTTCGCGTCATCGCTGCTGGCCGGGGACCGGCTGTATCTTAACCTGGTTGCCGGTGGCGACTACCGGCTGGAGATTGTCCCGGGCGGCAACCAGGCGGAACTTTTCAAGCTGAGTGGCAAAACGTGGCGGAAGGCTGGTGTCTGCTGCCGGTGGGGCATCGGGAAGGTCTGCGAGATCCAGTTGCCCCTCTCCCCCTTCGGGCTTCAGCCCCGCGTGAGGCTCTCGGTCTTCGTGAGCCTTGTCCGCGCCGGCGAGGAGTTCGGCCGCTGGCCGGCGGATGCCCCTCTTTCCCTCTTCTATGCGGGACCGGATATCGACGCGGACAACTGGCTGATATGAAGATGGAGGATCAATGTCCGAACTGAGATGGGACCCCCTGAAGCAGCACTGGGTCATCATTGCCACCGACCGGGGACGGCGTCCCCGGGACTTCCTCGTGGAGCCGGAAGCCGCAGAGATGACCAGTTGCCCGTTCTGTTACGGCAACGAGGACAAGACCCCCGGCGAGATCTATGCCGTTCGCCCTTCGGGGGCTCCCAATTCCCCTGGCTGGAAGGTGCGGGTGATCCCCAACAAGTATCCTGCGCTTCGAATCGAAGGGGAACTCAACAGCCGGGCTAACGGACTCTACGACGTCATGAACGGCATTGGCGCCCATGAGATCATTATCGAGACCCCGGACCACAATCGGGGGCTGGCGGAGTTCACGCCGGCCGAGATAGCGGAAGTCCTCAAGGCATGGCGTTCGCGCTTTCTCGACCTGCGGCGGGACGCGCGGTTCCGCTACATGGTCCTTTTCAAAAATCAGGGGGTCCGGGCCGGCGCAACCCTGTCCCATTCCCACAGCCAGCTCATCGCCGTTCCCCTCATCCCGCCGGTGGCGGCCACCGAGTTGCGGGTCTGCCGCGAGCACTTCGCCGCCAAGGAGCGGTGCATCTGCTGCGATCTGATCGATTTCGAGCTCCGCAGCGGTGACCGGATCGTCAGGGAGTTCGCCAACTACGTCGTCATGGCTCCCTACGCGGCATGCCTTCCCTTCGAGCTGCGGCTCTACCCCAAGCGGCATGCCCACGACTTTGCGCTTCTTTCCGATGGGGAGATGCTCGACCTGGCCGTGGCGTTGAAGGACATGCTCGGCCGGCTCAGGAGCGTCCTCAAGGACCCTCCCTTCAATTTCATTCTCCACACGGCTCCGCCCCGGCACCCACGGCTCGGCAAGCCAGACTACTGGAGTTCCATCGAGTACGACTACCACTGGCATATCGAACTGGTGCCGCGGCTCACCTCCATCGCCGGTTTCGAGTGGGGTACCGGGTTCTTCATCAATCCCACGTCGCCGGAGGATGCGGCGGCGTTCCTGCGGGGCGCTGAATTGTAGGTGCGGGCAGACTGACCGGCGGAGGTGCCGATGAAAATACTTCTGGTTGCTTCCGAAGTAACTCCCTTTGCTAAGACCGGCGGATTGGCCGACGTGGCCGCCTCGCTCCCCAAGGCGCTCAGGAGGATGGGGCACGATGCGCGAATTATCATGCCCTTTTACAAGGGTACCGCGGAGGGAGGGTTCCCCGTGCGCAAGGCGCGCAAGAGCGTCGAGGTGCCGTTGGGGGGGGTGGTCCACAAGGGGTTCCTGCGGCAGACCTCGCTGGGGGATGTGCCGGTCTACCTGATGGAGAACCGGGAGCTCTTTGGCCGCGATTACCCCTATGGTCCTCCCGAGGGCGATTACCCGGACAATGCCCGCCGTTTCGCCTTCTTCTGTCGCGGAGTTCTCCAGTTCCTGAAGCGGCTCGACTTCCGGCCCGATGTGATCCATTGCCACGACTGGCAGGCGGCACTCATTCCGACTATCCTTGGTGCCGAGCTTCGGGACGATCCCTTCTTCGCCCGGACCACCGTCGTCTTCACGATTCACAACCTATCCCACCAGGGGATCTTTCCCCCCTCATCCCTTGAGGAGATGGGACTCGACGGTTCGCCACCCGCGCTGGTCAACCTGGATTTTTCCGGCCAGATCAACCTGATGAAGGGGGCAATTCTCACTGCCGACGTCATTACCACAGTCTCCGAAACCTACCGCCGCGAGATCCTGACACCGGGCCAGGGAAACGGCTTGGAAGACGCTTTGGAGCGCCGCCGGGATGACCTCTTCGGCATCATGAACGGCCTCGACACGGATGAGTGGAACCCTGCCGCCGATCGGCAGATTCACCGGAACTACTCACCCAAGACCCTTGCCGGCAAGGGGGCCGATAAGCGTGAGCTCCAGCGGGAGTTGGGGCTGAAGGTTTCGGCGACGGTTCCCCTCATCGGCATGGTGAGACGGATCGTGGAGCAGAAGGGAATCGACCTGGTGGTAGAGCTCCTGCCTCGTCTTGCAGAGGAAAACCTCCAGCTTGCCATTCTCGGCACGGGGGACATCCGCCTCATGACGCTGCTGCACGAGTTCCGGCTGAAGGGGGTGCCCAACGTCTCCATAACCCTCGGTTTCCGCGAGCCTCTGGCCGCGAAGATTTATGCCGGGAGCGACATGTTTCTCATGCCGTCACGATACGAGCCGTGTGGCCTCAGCCAGCTGATCGCGCTCAGGTACGGGGCGGTGCCGATCGTGCGTCGCACCGGTGGCTTGGCCGACACCATCATCGACGTCAGCCGGAATCCGCGTGAGGGAAACGGCTTCTCCTTTGACGACTTTACGCCGGAGGCGTGCCAGGAAGCCATAGGGCGAGCGCTCGCCGCCTACGGGGACCGCGAGGGGTGGCGCAGGATCATGCGGCGGGGGATGCTCAGCGACGTCTCGTGGCATCACGCCGCTGGCAAGTACGAGGAACTCTACCGGCTTGGGCTGGAACGGAAGCGGGGGTGAGCGATGGGTGACCAGAAGAACGAGCTTGACGAACTGGCCAGGGAGATCCGCAAGGTGATAGACACCAACCGGAAATTTCTGGAGCGGGTCATGGACGAGGATTTCGAGCCTGACGAGGCTGCGGAGGACGTGGAGAACGAGGTGTTCGAAGAGTTGTAATCTCTGCGATTCCCACGTTTCGACTGCCTTGGCGGCAAAAAAAAACCCCCGGAGGCGATCCCCCGGGGGTTATTATCACAGCAGTGCTGCAGCCTAGTGCTTGCCGCCGCCCGGCGCGTCTTCGCCGCCGGCCATGTGGCAGTCGCTGCAGTTGGTCTTCATGATCTCGTCGCCGATGTCGACCGGATGGACGAATTCCTTGACGTCCTTGCCGGCCGGGATGTTCTCCTGCTTCTGGCCGATGACCGTGTGGCACAGGTTGCAGTCCTTGGAGATCACTTTCCCTGTTGCGGTCTTATGCTTGCCGTCGTGGCAGCGGAAGCAGCCCGGGGTGTAGAAGTGGCCGATATGGTTCGGGTAGGTGTTCCAGGAAACCTTCATCTCCGGGAAGAAGTTCCGTGAGTAGATATCCTTCAGCTGGTCCACCGCCTGGTTGATGCCCGCCGCCTTGCTCTTGGCAACCTCGGGGAAGTTCTTGGCGTAGTACTCGGGAAGCTTGGCGCCGATGGCCGTCATTGCCTCTTCCTTGGTTTTGTAGGGCTTCTCCAGAATTTCAACCCCCACCTTCTTTATGAAGGGAAGCGACGGATCGATGAGTCCGGAGACGATATGCTCGTCCATTTCCTGCGCCGGGGACTTGTAGATGTGGGTAGGCCGGTTGTGGCAGTCGGTGCAGTCCATGAGCCGCTTCTTGGACTTGGCGATCTCTTCCTTCGTGACTGGCTTGTCGGTGCTCATGTACTCCACGAAGGAGCCATCCTTCTGCTTGACGGTGATGTAGGGGATGTCGAGGCGCTTCTTGTCGCGGGCGATGTAGTAGACCTCGGTCCCGATATGCCAGTGGATTCCATGGGCGTTGGGCGATTTCGGCGTTCCGCCGATGTTGATCAGCAGGTTGGTCTCCCGCGGCGTGTTTTCCTTGTTGGGGGCGTAGTGGTAGAACACCTTCTGGCGGCCTGCGTAGAACTTCTCCGGCCAATGGCAGTGTTCACAGGTATCCCGTGCCGGTCGCAGGTTCTCGATGGGGGTCTCGATGGGGGCGGGGTAGGTGTGCGCAAGCACTGCCCAGACCTGGCGGAGACCCGAAATCTTCGCCTTGACGAACCACTGGGCGCCGGGGCCCACGTGGCATTCCACGCACTTGACCTTGGCGTGTGGGGAGTTTTTCCATGCGGTGTGCTCCGGTTCCATGACCGTGTGACAGAGTTCACCGCAGAAGGTGGTGGACTCGGTGAAATGGAAGCCGAGTATGGAGGCAATCGAGACGATCAGGACGAAGATGATGCTGGCCAACGAAAAGAAGATGAAGAGGCGCCGCTTGTGGGGGTCATTGAAATCCATGCGCGGATAGGGGGGGATCTCTTCATCCTCCGAGCGTCTCCGCTGTCGGACCTGCCAGGCGCCCACGGGAACCAGGAGCAGGCCGAAGATCAGCATGCCCGGGAAGGCGAAGTAGGTCAGAAGCCCGATGTAGGGGTGATCGAACCCGGTGATCATCTCCATCGCGACGAATGCGATGATGAGACCGGTGCCCGCGACAGCGAGAATCAGGCCGATGAGGCTGATCGGATTCCAGAGATAGCCAGCGGTTTTACGTAAAGCCATACGTTCTCCTCCAAAAACAAACGCTTTTTTATGGTGCCGCGTCGGCGAGTGTGGATGTGTTCGCGCTTAAAGCCGTTTACACTACCGCGGGCCTGTCTGGGTTGTCAAATAAAAAAACTGGTTAGACGGAAAACCTGAGTCGCTGCCGCAGGAATCAACGCTGCTGTGGTGGGCCGGGATTCATGAGCCAGTTCTAAAATGCGGTTTGCGGTCCGACGGTGGCTCCCTTGACAGAACGGGGTGGTTTTGCTAGCTTCGGGACGTGCCGGGCACAAAAAAAGGGCGCTCAACGAGGCCCCCTTGCTCTGTCTGTATGGATAAATCATCACAATGATATTACTATTCATCACAGCTGGATTGATATTACCATCAGTGACCAGGAGACTACAATGATAAAAAAACTGTTCATTCCCGGCCCCGTAGACGTCCATCCCGACGTTCTCCAGGCGATGGCGACTCCGATGATCGGGCACCGGATGCCTGAGTACGCGGTGCTCCATGGGCGGGTCAAGGCGGGACTCAAGTGTCTTCTCGCCACCGAAAAACCGGTTTTCCTCGCTACCTCCAGCGCCTTCGGCGTTATGGAAGGCGCGGTGAGGAACCTTGTCGGAAGCCGCTGCGTCAATTTCTGTAACGGCGCTTTCTCCGACAAGTGGCATGACGTGACGGTGCGCTGCGGCAAGGAGGCCGACGCGGTGAAGGCCGAGTGGGGCAAGCCGATAACGCCCGAGATGGTCGACGCCGCTCTCGCCACCGGCAGATACGACAGCATGACCCTCATCCACAACGAGACCTCCACCGGTGTCATGTCTCCACTGCCGGAGATCGCCGCGGTCCTCGGGAACTACCCTGACGTGGTCTCCATTATCGATACCGTCTCCTCCATGAGCGCCTTCAGCATACCGGTTGACGAACTCGGCATCGACTGCTGCATCTTCGGCGTGCAGAAGGCATTTGCCCTGCCACCGGGCCTGGCTGTCTTCACCGCCAGCGAGAGGGCTCTCGACCGGGCGAAGAGCGTCGAGGGACGGGGCTACTATTTTGATTTTCTGGAGTTTGAGGCCAACGATGCCAAGGACAATACCCCCTCAACCCCCTGCATCTCCCAGATCTATGCCTTGGACAAGCAGCTGGAGAGGATGTTCGCGGAGGGGCTGGAGCGGCGCTGGGAGCGGCACCGGCAGATGGCGGAGTACGTCCGCGGGTGGGTTGCCGAACGTGGCTACGGGTTCTTCGCCGACGAGCCCTATCGGTCGGTCACCCTCACCTGCGCCGTCAATAGCCGCGGTACCGACCTTGCGTCCCTCAAGAAGATGCTCGGCGGGCGGGGTTTCGCCTTCGATGACGGCTATGGCAAGATCAAGGGAAAGACTTTCCGCATCCCCCACATGGGTGACATGCAGTTGGCCGACCTGGGGGAATTCCTCGCAGTGACCGATGAATGCCTCGGGGAGCTTGGCTGAATCGGGGGAGCCTGACATTTCGGCACAAGCTGTTATACTATAATGCGCTGTTTCGGCCCGAGCCTGCAAAATAACTAGGAGGGTATGATCAATGAAGTGTCCCAACTGCGGTAACAGAACATCGGTGGAGATCGACATTCATTCCGAGGGGTTCACGGCCGAGGAATCGCCGGTCAAGGAGTGCGGTGCCTGCGGCCTGGTCTGGAGGATCAGGATGGTAAAGGGTGCCCCGGAAATCGACATCATCAAGGCTGCGGAAAAGAAAGACTAATGACGAAGCCTCCCGTTGAGGAGGCTTCGTCGGTCGGCTGGCCTGTGTGAGTGCCGTGTTGCTGCGTCAGGCCTCTTCAAACAGGTCCTTGCCGGCTCCACAGACCGGGCAGACCCACCCGTCCGGGAGCTCCTCGAAGGAGGTCCCTGGCGGGATGCCGTTCGCCGGGTCCCCCTGTGCCGGGTCGTACTCATACTGGCAGATGGTGCATCTCCACGCGTTCATGGTTTGGCGTCTCCTTTCTCCGATCAGAGGTGCGACCGCGGCTAGTCCTTCCATCTGATGCACTGCACCGGGCAGCCGTCGATTGCCTGCTGGATTTCCTGCACCGTGGCTCCCTTGGGTTCATATACCTCTGATTTTCCCTCATCGTTGAATCTGAAGACTCCTGGGCAGGTCGATACGCAGAATCCGCAGCTGATGCACGCTTCCTGATCAACCCATGGCGTCTGTGCCATTCGTTTTCCTCCTTTGACTGACAGTTGCCCCAATTGTAGCAGTGGGGTTTCCTCTGTCAATCGGCTTTGCGGCGCGATCCTGACGGCAATCCGTCTAACGTCTGATCTTATCTGGTTATTTTACTGACACTGTATTTGTTTTGTGATACTGAACATATCTTGCTCTCACCGGTTGTCATCACATTCCCATACAGGAGGTAACGATTGTGAAGCTGAACGACATTTCCAGAGGCACGGGGCTTGAAGAACACGGCATCACCAACGCTAACCTTATCTACTGGACTCCTCCCACGCCTGTTCTCTACGAACAGATCGTGAAGCGGGGGGAAGGGCTTGTTTCCCACCTGGGAGCCATTGCCGTAAAAACCGGCCACTACACCGGCCGCGCCGCCAACGAGAAGTTCATCGTCGATGAGCCGAGCTCGCACGCTAACATAGCCTGGGGGAAGGTGAACAAGCCCTTCGATCCGGCCAGGTTTGATGCCCTCTACAATCGCATGCTGGCCTACATGCACGGCCGCGACCTGTTCGTGCAGGACTGCTTCGCCGGTGCCGACAAGGAGCATCGTCTTCCCATCCGCGTCATCACCGAGCGTGCATGGCACTCCCTCTTCGCCCGCAACATGTTTGTCCGTGCCACCCCCGACGAGGTGGCAAGCCATAAGCCCCAGTTCACCGTCATCAACCTGCCGAGCTTCCATTCCATCCCGTCGATGGACGGCACCAACTCGGAGGCGTTCATCATCGTCAATTTCGCCCGCAGGTTGATTATCATCGGCGGCACCAGCTATGCCGGCGAGAACAAGAAGTCGATCTTCACCATCCTTAACTACCTGCTTCCCATCGAGAAGAAGATCCTTTCCATGCACTGCTCCGCCAACGTAGGCGAGAAGGGTGACACTGCAGTCTTTTTCGGCCTCTCCGGCACCGGCAAGACCACCCTCTCCGCTGCTCCCAACCGCCGTTTGATCGGCGACGACGAGCACGGCTGGGACGACAAGGGGGTCTTCAACTTCGAGGGTGGCTGCTACGCCAAGATCATCAAGCTCTCCAAGGAGGCCGAACCGGAAATCTACGAAACAACCCGCAGGTTTGGCACCATTCTCGAGAACGTGGCCATCGACACCCGTACCCGCCGGGTCGACCTGGATGACGACTCCTTCACCGAAAACACCCGTGCCTCCTACCCCCTGACCCACATCCCGAATATCGTTCCGTCGGGGTGTGCGGGGCATCCCACGAATATCATCATGCTGACCTGCGACGCCTACGGCGTACTCCCCCCGATCGCGCGGCTCACCAAGGAGCAGGCCATGTACCACTTCCTCTCCGGCTACACAGCCCGCGTGGCCGGCACCGAGGCCGGGGTGAAGGAGCCTTCCGCCACCTTCTCCACTTGCTTCGGCGCCCCGTTCATGGCGCTCCATCCGACCGTCTACGCTGAGCTTCTGCGCGAGAAGATCGAGAAGCATAACGTCTCCTGCTGGCTGGTCAATACCGGCTGGAGCGGTGGCGGCTATGGCGTTGGCTCGCGGATGAAGATCGCGTACTCCCGTGCCCTGGTCAATGCGGCCCTGGACGGTAACCTCAATGCCGGTTCCTTCGAAAAGGACCCGTTCTTCGGCCTTGAGATCCCTGTCTCCTGCCCCGGCGTGCCGGCGGAGGTGCTGAATCCGAAGAGTACCTGGCCGGACAAGGCGAAGTACGATGAGACCGCCACGAAGCTGGTGGGGATGTTCCGCGCCAACTTCGAGAAGTATAAGGCCAATGTTTCCGCGGAGGTCGCGGGGGTCATGTAGTCTCGCGGCGACTCCAGCCTCCGGTCCAACGAAAAAGGCCTCCTATTCCGGAGGCCTTTTTCGTTGCGGGGGGTTCGGTAAAACGGTCGAGAGCAGGTATTATCCATGCTTGCTCAGTGCGAACGGTTCTCGAACCTCATGGTTGTAAAACGTTATTTTATCTGATAAGGTAAGGTTCGTCCGCCAGAAGCGGCAATCATTACATCGCGGGAGTTTTTCATGGCTCAGACGTTTGATTTTAAACGGTTGCAACGGCTTACGGTCATCCATGTGGTGGTCCAGGTGTTCCTGATGGTGCTTCTCGCCGGCACCTCGTATGTGCTGCTCGGCAAGGTGCCGTCCCAGATTTTCATGAACAGCATCATCCGGGTGGTGGCGGTGCAACTGATCCTCTTCTACCCCATCTACAAGTTCGCGCTGTCCGATGCGGAGCGCGAGGTGGCGTCGGCGGCCTCGGGGCTTTCCACGGACGAGCAGAACGGACTGCGCCGCAAGCGGGTCTTCAGCGATATCCTGAAGGGCGCCCTGATCATCTTCTTTTTCGTCTTCACCCTCAGGGCCCCAGCAGCGCCCCAGATCCAGTACATGATCCTCGCCATCTTCCTGCTCTCGTACCTCACCTATTTTCAGTGCTTTAACTATGTCTCGAAGAAACTGATGAAGGCGAAATCGCCTTCAGACGTCTAGCGGCGTTGGCTGCGTCAGGGGCTCCTCGACGTACGCCAAGTACGCCTGCGTCGCCCCTTCCTTGCCGCCTTGCTAGACGTCTGAAATCGATTTCGCTGACACGGGATTGAAAAACGTCCCCATTTCCCCGAAGACATCTTCGCTGCTGCCGCTCACTAGTCTCACTGGCGGCAGCGAGCGAAGGAAGTGCCTGCCGTAATTCTTGGTGAGTACCCGGCTGTCGAGGATCAGGACCGCACCCCGGTCCTCCCGGCTCCGGATGAGCCTGCCGAATCCCTGCTTGAACTTGATGACCGCCTGAGGGACCGTGTATTCCATGAACGGGTCTCCGCCGGTGGCGGCGACATGCTCGGCCCTGGCCTCCAGGATCGGCTCCGTCGGCACCCGGAAGGGGAGCCGCGTGATGACCACGAGCTCCAGCGCCTTCCCCTGCACGTCGACCCCTTCCCAGAAGGAGTCGGTGCCGAAGAGGACGGCGTTGGGCTCTTTCTTGAACCGGGCCAGCAGGTGGTGGCGGTTGATCTCCCCCTGCCGCAGGGGTGTGAGTCCCCGGCGCCGGAGGGTTTCGGCCATGCGGCCGTGGAGCCGGGCGAGAAGGTCGTAGGAGGTGAAGAGGACGAAGGCGTGTCCATCGGAGATGGCGAGCCCGCGGTGGAGGGCGACCTCCAGGGCCTCGTCGAAGCCTCGGGCCGTGGGTTCGGGGAGGTCGGCGGGGATGCCGACGAAGGCCTGGTGTTCATAGTCGAAGGGGGAGGCAAGGAGAAGTTCGATAACCCGCGCGCGGTCCAGGAGCCCGATGCCGGTCCGGTTCTCCAGGTAGTCGAACCGCTCCCCCACCGCCAGGGTTGCCGAGGTGACGACCACGGTCCGGAAGGCATCGAGGAGCGTCCGCTTGAGGGATGAGGCTACGTCGAGGGGTGAAGCGCAGAGTTTGACCGTAAGGCCTTTCGCCCCCCGCTTCACCTCGAACCAGCGGCAGACCTCTCCTTCGCGGGCGATGAAGAAGAGGAGGTCGCCGGCTGAGGATTCGAGGCGGCCCGCGATCCCCTTGAGATCAATGACGAGCCCCGCCAGCTTCTCCTGAACCCGCTCGGGTAACCTGCCGCAGAGCGCAAAAAACTGCTTCAGTTCCTGCACGTAGCCGTTGAGGTCCGCGGCCAGTTCCCGGGCCTCGTCGTCGGTTTCCCGCCAGAGCTTCGAACCGAAGAGGGCGGGGGTGATCCTCAGCTTCCGCTCGCCGCTTGCCGTGGCGCTTGCTTTCAGGTGGGTGAGGAGGGCAAGGCCGATGGTGTCCATGGTCCGCACGATGTCGGTGGCCAAGGCCTGGCAGCGGGGGATGAGTTTTTCCTCCAGCTGTTCGGCCAGTTCCCGGTAGAGATCGTCCAGTTCCACCGGCACCTCCCTGGAGAGATGGGCCGAGAGCTGGGGGAGGAGTCCCCGCTGGGGCTTGCGCGGGTTCTGGAGCCGCCCGGCCAGCTTCAGGAGCCCTTGGCGCGAGACCTGGGAGGAAAGATGGCCAGTGGCCACGTCCTCCAGATGGTGACCTTCGTCAAGGATGAGCCGCTCGAAGGGGGGAAGGATGGCGGTTGAACGGTAGCCGGCCTCCTGGCGCAGGGCCACGTCGGCCATGAGCAGGGAGTGGTTGACGACGAGCACGTCGGCGCTGGCCGCCTGGCGTCGGGCGCCGTAGAAGAAGCATCTGGTGTAGAAGGGGCACCGGACCCGGCCGCACTGGTCCGCCTCGCACGCCACCTCGTCCCAGGTTTCCTGCTTGGGGATGAAGGAGAGGTCGCTGCGGCACCCTTCGCTGGTGGTTCCGCTCCAGGCGATGATTGCTTCCAGTTCGCCGGCTGCGGGGTCGTCAGCGAAGAGGCTCGGCTCGCTTTTCACCCCCGCCAGCTTCCGGAGGCAGAGGTAGTTGCTCCGCCCCTTGACGAGCACCGCCCGGAAGGGGAGGCTGCCGTGTTTCTGGAGGAAGGGGATGTCCTTCTTGGTGAGCTGTTCCTGCAGGTTGATGGTGTTTGTGGAGATTACCACCCGCTCCTTGTTGCGGATGGCCCACAGCACGGCGGGGACCAGGTAGGCCAGGGATTTGCCGGTGCCGGTTCCCGCCTCGATGACCGCCACCCGGTCGTCGTTGAACGCCTCGGTGACGGCAAAGGCCATCCGGAGCTGCTCGTTGCGGAACTCGTAGTCGGGCAGGTTCGTGGCCAGGACGCCGCCGGGTGAGAACATCCCCTCGATTTCGGGGAAGGAGAGCCGTTCCGCGTCCCGGCGGGCAAAGGGGGCAACCGCCTGGTAGCATTGCTCCACGGCGTTGTCGACGATAGAGAAGCCGACCCCCTGGTTTCCCAGGAGCGAGGCGATCTCGATGTCGGCCTGGGACGGGGTGAGGTTCCCCGAGGGGTGGTTGTGGATCACCACGTCACCGAAACTCGTGGCGATCATGACGGCTGCCACCGCGTCCCGGTTTCCCCGGGCCAGGGGCTCAACCTCCACCACCAGCCGGTTTTCGTCGGTGCGGCCGAGGAAGAAGACTTCATTCCCGCCCGCCTCCGCGATGGCCGCGCGCATGGCGAGGATTGCCTGCTCTGAAAAATAGCGCTTCATCCCGTCGAGGATACCGGAGAGGCGAGCGCGGGGGCAACAAAAAAGGGGCGGATCGCTCCGCCCCTTTCCCCTGGCGGTTACGCCGGGATGTTACTTCTTGTGACACTCGCCGCACTTGGTCGGTCCGGCACCCTTCTGTTCGTGACATCCCTTGCAGTTCTTGTGGGCCCAGTCCTTGCCGAACCCTTCGATCTTGCCCGGGCCCTTCTCGTGGCATGCCTTGCAGTCGCCTACAAGTTGCTGGTGCTTCTTGTGATTGAACTCCACGTTCCCGTTCTTGGCGGGGAGTGACATGGTGTCCGCGGCCAGGGCCGCTCCCGCGGCCAACAGGGTGAAGGCCGCCACTGCGATCAGTTTCTTCATGGTTCAACTCCTTTCAAGGGTTCTTCTGCGAACTTCATGGTCTCATTGTAGGAGAGTCGCCCACGCATTGAATACCGACATCTATCGAAATGCGACCCGATGTCGGGTCGGATATCCGTGAGGAGTGAAGCATAAGGAGTGAGGAGTTGAGTAATAAGGCTTTGTCAGAAATGGTATTTTTCTCCTCTCACCTCACTCCTCTCACCTCACCCGGAGGCGTGACAGCCGCTGCACTGGAGCGGCCCTTTTTTCATCTCCGCGTGGCACCCCTTGCATCCCTTGCCGTGGGCCAGGACCTTGTCGAAACCGTCAATCTTGCCAGGCCCCTTCTCATGGCATCCCCGGCACTGCCCAAGGGCGCCCTGGTGTTTTTTATGGGGGAAGACCACCGTGCCGATCCGGTTAGGGTAGGTGATTGTTTCGACGGCGCCGGCCATGCCGGTGAGGATAACAAGTGCCGCCGCCGTCAATGTGGGTCGTAGTGCATGCATCGCGTCTGCTCCTTTCGTACGTTGCTAGGAGTCTGTCGGACTTAGGGTGAATCTGCCGCAAATCCGTCTGGACGGCCCATATTTCGCCGCTTTCTTGGTCAATAGAATGACTATTGACCTGCAAAATCGACAAAATCTGGCCTCGCCCAGCCGAATTTTCGCTACGATTTCCTAAGTCCGACAGACTCCTAGTCAGCGGGAGGGCCCCGTGCCGAAATTCTGCAAATTCCCTGCCCTTTTGTGGCGGTTTCTGAACACTTTCCGCAGAACGCTACCGTGCCCCCGGAAAACCTGTTACAATGTGAGCCAATGGACAACCGTGCCGACAAAAACGATCGGGCCATTACTCCCATCGTCGCCATAGACGGGTCTGCCATACGGAGAATCCGCGAGGCCAAGAGGCTGACCCAGCTCTACGTGGCGAGTGTGGTGGGGGTGACGACCGACACTATCTCCCGGTGGGAGAATAACCGCTACCCGACGATCAAGCGTGACAACGCGGAGAAGCTGGCATCGTCCCTGGAGGTTCCTCTGGAGGAGATTCTCCGGCAGGATCCGTCACCTTCCGAGCCGGTGTTGGAAGCCGACGCTCCGCTGCCGGTGCCGCCCCGCCAGCGCTTCGCGCCCCTGGTCCTTGCGGGGGGGCTCGTCACGCTCATGGTTGCGTTGGTGGTATGGATCGTCCTCTTCCGGTTGGGGGGCGACAGTCCCGTGGCTACCCGATGGGTTCCCGCCTTCTGTGCACCGGGGCAGATCGTCCCGGTGCAAGTGAAAGTGGCCCGAGGCGACGATGCCGACGGCGGATTCATCGTGAAGGAGCGGATTCCGGCCGGATGGCGGTTCCTGGGGGCCAATCCACCCGTGACCGGCGACGTGGGTGAGCGGGAGGTCAAGTGGCTCGTCCCCGGCGGCACTGGACCGGTCACCATCTCCTACACCCTCGTCATCCCCCAGACAGTTCCCCTGAAGAGCGCTTTCGCCTTTGACGGCGAGATCGTCCGGGCTGACGGCTCCGTGACACGGAAGCAGGCAACGGGCGGCGCGGCTCGGCTCACCGTGGACGGTATCCACTGGGCCGATGTGAACAGTGACGGCAGGATCGACGACAACGAGATCATGCCTGCCTACTACCTGACCGAGGAGATGAAGGGGCTCGGCCCCGATTGGAAGACCATTGAGTCTCTCTGGAGCAGTACCGGCTACACCTGGAACGACCGCCTGAAGATCTTCGAGGTGGTCCGGTGAGCGATGGGGTACGGCGCTACACCGCCTTTGCCGACGAGCTGCGCCGGGTTTTCGGTTGCCGGGTGCAGCGGGTGTCGGTGGATGCCGGGTTCACCTGTCCCAACCGGGATGGTGCGGCCGGAACCGGAGGCTGCATCTTCTGTGGCGGCAAGGGGTCCGGCTCCTTCGGCATCAGGCCGGAGCTGTCGGTGGCCGATCAGCTTCTCCACGGCAAGGAGTTCCTGGCGCGACGCTATGGCGCCCGGAAATTTCTCGCCTACTTTCAGTCCTACTCCAACACCTACGCCCCCCCCGAGCGGCTTCGCCTCCTCTACGACGAGGCTCTGGCAGTGCCGGACGTGGCGGGGCTCATCGTCGGCACCCGGCCCGACTGCCTTCCCCCCGATGTCCTCGACCTTCTCATGGAGTATGCCCGGAAAACCTACTTCTGGCTGGAACTGGGGCTCCAGTCGTCGCTGGACCGGACCCTGACGCTTCTGAACCGGGGGCACGATGTCGCCTCGTTCGCCGCTGCCGCAAGGCGCTGCCGGGAGCGGGGGATTCGGCTCTGCGCCCATGTGATCCTGGGGCTGCCGGGAGAGAGTTGCGAGGAGATGCTGGGCACGGCGGGGATGCTGAACGACCTCGGCGTGGACGGGGTGAAGATCCACCACCTCCATGTCATGAAGGATTCCCCCCTTGATGCGATGTACCGGCAGGGGGAGGTCCGGTGCCTGGAGCGGGACGACTATGTGGGACTCGCCTGCGACTTCCTGGAGCGGCTCGATCCGCGGATCGTCATCCACCGCCTGGTGGGGGACGCGCCGGCCGACCATCTGGTCGCGCCGGCCTGGACCCTCGACAAGGCAGGGGTTCTCGGCGCCATCGACGGGGAGTTGGAGCGCCGCGCAACGCGGCAGGGAACAATGCTGGAGAGGGTCATGCAGTAGAAGAAGGTCCCCAGTTCCACGAAGATCGCGGGACCGTCTCCGCGGACCCCAGGTCGACGGGGCCGACGATGTCGGGTCTGGCCACGGCCCGGAAGCCTATGCCCCGGGGGTGAGCGAAATTCGGCGGGGTTTGTCTCCCGGTCCGATCCTTACCGTGGCGTGTGCCCAACATCTCCCCGTGCGTCGTGTTCAAGCCAGTGGAGCCAGGCCAGAAGCTCGGCCACGGCGCGGTAGAGGGTGGGGGGGATGTACTGGTCAATGTCCACCTGCATCAGCTGGCTGACCAGCTCCGGCGACTGGTGGACATAGACGCCGGCTTCCCGGGCGCAGGCGATGATTGCCTCGGCGGTGAGGCCGTGACCCTTGGCGAGCACCTGGGGAGCGTACTGCCCCTCCCGGTAGGAGAGGGCCACTGCCTTTTTCTCGCGCTCATTCTCGTGCATGGTTCACCGTAAAGCCGCTGAGCGCTATGCCGGCGGCCCCGAAGCCGTCTTCGAGCCTTTCCCTGCCTGTTGCGAGGGCCGTCGCGGTCCGGTCGTCGTCGGCAACGAGGTGTACGGCGACCCCTTCGCCCGCCACCCTGAGAACCGCCCTGATGGCGCCAAGGTGGGGAAGCTCCACCGCTACCTCGGTCAGCCAGGACCGCTCACCCCTGCCGCCCCCGTCAGCTTCCCGTTCCTCCACTGTCCATTCCATTTCCTGGCCGGGCCAGACCTGGCCGGTCCAGGCGAAGGCGCCGGTGGTAAGGGTAGCCAGCTGCTCACGGATGAGGGGGATGGTCTGGGGCTCCAATCCCCGCTGGGGCGCCTGCGGCGCGACGGCGCCGGCAGCGGTTGGCCGGTCGGCTGGAATGGCCTCGCCGACGGCAGAAGGTGTGCGCGAGGCCGCCGGGGTGCCGTCGGGAATGGCGGATGCCGTGGCTGGCCGTCCCGGCTGCATCGCCTGGACTCCTTCGTGGACCTGCCGCTGCTGCCCGGCGCCGGCCTCCCTCGCATCAGGAGCTCCTCCGGGCGGGGGGCGCCCTCCTGCCGTCGCCGCAGGGGGCGGCGCAGCTGGTTGCGGCTCCCGGGCGGCCCATTCGGGAAGCGGGGAAAGGGTCCCATGATGCGCCTTGGCCTGCGGTGGCGGCACAGGCGTGGTCGTGGCGGCGGAGGAGTGGGGGGCGGTTGCCGGCACGTTCCCCTCAATGGGAGGGGGGGAAAGTGGACCCGTGCCGATGGGCGCCCGGGGCTGACCTCCGTCGGGAGCGGCCGCGGCCTGCTGTGCTGCTGGTGGAGGTGGCTGCTCCGCAGGGACCGCCGTGCGCGGAGGAGAGGTCATGGGCTGTTCCGGCGGGGTGACGGGACGTTCCGAAGCCGGTACTCCTTGCCTTGTGCGATCACCTGCCGGCTGCACGATGGGGTGCTGGCCCTGACGCGGTTCGGCCGGTGCCGTTTGTGGTGCGGCAGGAGGGGTTGTTCCCGCTGAAGGTGGCTCGTTCCGTTGGAGTACAGGCGCGGCCCGTGTTGCAGGGTCATGCTGCGATATCTGCGCGGGAGCGGTCTGGGGCGAGGCCGTCGCGACGGGGCGGGCGGCCTGCTCCGCAGCAGGCTGAGGAGTCGGCGTGTGCGGTGACGCAGGCGGCGGTGGGGTGGTGACCTCGGCCGGGAGTCTGCCGGCAAGGGGGGAGAGGCTCCCCTGGGGCTCCCTGAGAAGCTCGGGCAGGGGGTGCTCGCCCCTGACCCACCGGGCAAGGTGTGCCTCGTAGAAGACCCCGCTCCGGGTGAGGGTAGTCCTGAGCCCCTCGGCCAGGGCCGCCGGATCGCGGGGCGGACCGGAGAGAATGAGCGACGGGCGGGGAAGCGGTGACGTCGATGACGGCGCGCTCTCCTCGCTGGAGAGCTGGTTGAGCCAGCGCCCCGTGTCGCTGATCTGGACCGGCACCCCGGAGTTGGCCCCCCTGGAGAGGGCGAAGACGGGGCGGGGATCGTCGGAGACGTAGGTGAGCTCCACCGCCTGCCCCGGCTGGAGATTCAGGGGGATCTCCATCTTCAGGAGTTCGTTGGCGACCCGCACAAGGTAGCGGCTGTTGGGAAGGTTTGCCATCACCTCCCCCTGGACCATCTGTCCCGGGGTGAGGTTCAGGTGGGTAAGGGTCTGCCAGGTCCCTTCCACCAGGGAGGCTGTGGAATCCTTCAGAAGGGCCTGGGCGACCCGTGCGAGTTCCTGAGAGATGATCATGTACTTCTTATCGGTTGCCCGGAGAAAAAATACAGTGCTGCGATGGGAGGATTTTTCAAGCGGTTTTCCGGCCTCTTACTCCTCCCTGCCCCGTGCTATCCCGAACTTGTCCAGCCGGTACTGCAGCGTCTTGTAGCTCATGCCCAGCAGCGGCGCCGCCTTGGCGATGATCCATTCGGCCCGCTCCATGGCCTTGATAATAAGGTTCTTCTCCAGATCCTCGAACTGGATCCCTTCGGGGGGCAGTTCGAAGGGAACCCAGCCCGCCTGGGAGAGCCCCTCCGTCACCTCGGCCGGCAGGTCGGAGGGCTCGATCTGGTCGCTCTCGGCCATGAGCACACCCCGCTCGATGACCGATTCCAGTTGCCGGACGTTGCCGGGCCAGCTGTAGTTCATGAGCAGCTTCAGGGCCGGCTTGGTTATTCCCTTCACGCTGGTCCCGGCCTGGGCGCTGTACTTACGCACGAAGAAGTCGGCCAGGGTCGCGATGTCGCTCCCCCGTTCGCGCAGGGGTGGCAGGTTGATCCGGATCACGTTCAGCCGGTAGAAGAGATCCTCCCGGAAGTTCCCCTTCCGGATCTCTCCTTCCAGCTCCCGGTTGGTGGCGGAGACGATGCGCACATCCACCGGTACGTTCACCTTGCCCCCCACCCGGCGGATCTCCTTAGACTGGATGGCCCGCAAGAGCTTTGCCTGCATCCCCACGCTCATCTCGCCGATCTCGTCGAGAAAGACGGTGCCGCCGTCGGCCGCCTCGAAGATGCCGATCTCCCGACTGCTGGCGCCGGTGAAGGCCCCCTTTTCGTGGCCGAAGAGCTCGCTTTCCATGAGGGTTTCGGGAATGGCGGCGCAGTTGATGGCAAAGAACGGCTTGTTCTTCCGGGGGCTGCCGTCGTGGATGGCCCGGGCCACCAGTTCCTTGCCGGTCCCCGACTCGCCGTAGATCAGGACCGTGGAGGTGGTGGGGGCGATCTTGGTGACGACCCGGTAGACCTCCTTCATCTTTGGGTGCTCGCCGATAAGGTTCGGGATGCCGCCGGCATCCTCCAACTGCTTGTGGAGCGCGCGGTTCTCCTTGAGGAGGCTCACCCGCTCGAAGGCCCGTCGCAGAGTGAGCAGCAGGTCGTCCCGCTCCAGGGGCTTTTCCAGGTAATCGAAGGCGCCCTTTTTCATGGCCTCCACCGCCGAATCCACGGTGCCGTGGGCGGTCATCATGACCACGCACTGGAGCGGGTCGTCGGCCAGGGTCTTCTCCAGGAGCTCCATGCCCGACATCCCCTGCATCTTGAGGTCGGTGAGGATCAGGTCGAATCCGCGCGTCTCCATCTGTTCCAGGGCCTCGCGGCCACCTGGCACGGCCGCCACCCGGTAACCCTCACCTTCGAGGATTGTCTGGAGGATCTCCCGCTGGCCCCGTTCGTCGTCGACGATGAGAATACTTTCTGTCATTGAATCTCCTTGTGCGAGTCCCGATTTCCGATGTTACCCCGGCAGCACCACCGTGAAGGTCGTTCCCCGTCCCGCGGTGCTCTCCACCCGGATCTCGCCGCCGTGCTCCTTCACGATCCGTTCGGTGATGGCGAGCCCCAGGCCGATGCCGGCCTCCCGGGTGGTGAACCAGGGCTGGAATATCTTTGCGATCTCATCTTCGCGGATGCCAATCCCTTCGTCGCTGAAGGTGAGCCGGAAGCGCCCTTCCTTCCGGTCGAAGGCCGCGCCCAGGGTGATGGTCCCCCCTTCGGGCATGGCCTGGGCTGCGTTGGTCACGAAGTTGAACAGGCAGTTACGGAGCATCTCGCCATCCACCCGCATGGTAGGGAGGTCGGGATCGAAGGCGGTCTTCACGGTTATCCGCTGCTCGGCCAGCTTCTCCTGCAGAACCGGCATCGCCTTCTCGATCAGCACCGGATAGGAGACGTCGGCGATCCGGAGCTTGAGGGGGCGGCCGTAGTTCATGAAGTTCACCACCATGTAGTTGGCCCGCCGCACCTCCTCCTTGATCTTGTCGGCCAGGGGGATGAACCGCCCTTCCTTGTCGGGGCAGGCGGCGTGGAACTCGCTCTTCAGGTGGTCGATGGCAAGGCTGATATAGTTCAGGGGATTGCGGATCTCGTGGGCGATCCCCGACGCCAGTTGCCCCACCTTGGAGAGATGCTCGGCCTCGTAGAGGCGTTTCTCCAGGATCTCGCGCTCTCGGAGCTTATCAACCATCTCGTTGAAGTTCCTGGCCAGTTCGCCGATCTCGTCCCCGCTCTGCACCGGAAAGGTTACCGAAAGGTCGCCGTCGGCCACCCGCCGCACCTCGCCGGCCAGTCGGTTGATGGGGGCCGTGTAGCGTCTGGCCAGGAAGATGGTGAGGGTGATGCCGAGGAGGAAGACCAGCGAGGTGGCCACCACCCGGTTCACGAAGTTGTCGTGCTGGATGGTGCGGATGTTGTCCAGCAGCAGGTTGATCTGCACGTACCCCAACTGCTCGTCGCCGACGATGACCGGCACCACCAGGTCATAGGCCCGGCTCGAGCCGGCCCCTTCGGGCTTGCCCCCGGGGGAGGCCCGAAGCCCCTTCTCCATCTTCCTGATCTCGCGCTTCTTGCCGATCTTCGTCGGGTCGGAGGAGTCGATGATCTCCCCCTCGTTGCTGATGATGTTGATCTCCTTAACTCCCCGCTCCCGGGCCTCCTTCATGTACTCCATGAGGCGCTCGCGGTCGGGCTCATATTCGGAGGTCAGGTCCTCGATGCTCATCTGGAGGGCCTTGGTGACCACCGATGAGCTCTCCTGGATCTCCTTGACCATATCGTTCTGGCTGTACTGGTTGAGGAAAAAGAGGGTGAGAACGGCGATGACCAGCAGCGACAGCATGATCATCACCAGCTTGGAGTTCAGCGTCATGGGGGCGTTTCCTTGGGTAAACCTCGTGGAATTACGCCGGAAGTATACACGAGCCGCCGAAGGGCTGCAAGGTTCCCTTCCGTTCGGCTGGGTGACTCTGCTATCATGCGGTTTCTATCGCAACTGCGATCGTATTTTTTCCCCGACGCCGTGGCGTCGGCGGTGGAGGCATGCATGCACGAGATGTCAATAACCCAGAGCGTGGTCGATATCTGCGAGAAGAGCGCCGAGGGGCGGCGGGTCCTTTCCGTGGTTCTCGAGATCGGCGAGCTTTCCGGCGTGGTGCCAGACGCGGTCGAGTTCTGCTTCGAAGCGTGCACCAGCGGTACCCTCCTGGAGGGGGCCAAGCTCGTGATCGAGCGGGTGCCGGGGGTGGGCCGGTGTCCGTCCTGCGGCAAGGAATCGCCGGTCAGGAGCTACTTCGACCCCTGCCCCGGCTGTGGCGCCTACGGGGTTCGGGTGGTGGCCGGCGAGGAGCTGCGGGTGAAGGAGGTGGAGGTGGAGTAATATTCGTGTATGTGTATGGTTGCATTGAAAAAATGCTCAAGGAACCGGACGATGTGCCGAAGAATACATCAGGCCCCAGTTGCCCACACATCAAGAGGAGGTTCCACCATGCTGAAGAAACTTGTCGTCATCGCCACAACCATAACACTCTGCCTCACTGCCGCCGTATCGTTCGCCGAGGATCGCGCATCCAAGGCAGACGCCGAAAAGATGGTCAAGAAAGCCGCCAAGGCCATCAAGGACAAAGGGGATGCCGTTTACAAGGACATAACCGCGCCCGCAAAGACATACGTCGACAAGGATCTGTACATCGTCGTCTACGACATGAACGGCAAATGCCTCGCCCACGGCCAGAATGCCAAGCAGGTGGGCAGGGATCTCATCGGGCTGAAGGATGCCGACGGCAAGGAATTCGTAAAGGAGCGGGTTGACCTTGCAAAATCCAAGAAGACCTTCTGGCAGGACTACAAGTTTACCGACCCCTTGACCAAGCAGACCCTTCCCAAGCAGATGTACTGCGAGCAGTCGGGCAAGGTGATTGTCTGCGGAGGCGTTTACAAGCAGTAATCGAAGGTCGGTTCCTGCCCGGGTCAACCTTCCGGGCAGGTCAATTCATTTTCTGAGTCAATCCCCATACTCAGAAGGAGGCCACATGCACTGGTTTTCAAAACTCAAGCTAAAAACAAAAATTCTGGCTGGATTTATGACCGTCGTTCTCATAGCCAGTGTCATGGGGGCTCTCGGGTTCAACAATATCAGGCAGATGAGCGGTCTTCTGAACGATATGTACTCAGACAAGCTCGTACCGATTGTTGAGATCAACGAAGCAAACATTCAGGTGATCTTTCACAACAGGGGGCTCTATCGCCTTGTCTCAGAATTCGACAACGTTGTGATGGATAAAGTTAAAGCCGAGATGGGAAAAAATGAGGCATCCGTAAAGCAGAACCTGGAAACCATCAGAAAACTCAATCTCACAGACAAGGAAAAGGAACTCCTTAAGAGGTTCGACACTGCCTGGGGCAAGTACCTCGCCGCAGCCCAGAAGGTAATACCTCTCTCCTACGAGGGGAAAAATACCGAGGCAATCCAGTTGCTGACCGGAGAGACGCAGTCCGCGTTCGATGAAGCCGATAAGGCGTTGGGAGAACTTGTAACAATGCAGGAAGCCCATGCCAAGCAAGGGTTTGAAAGCAGCAACGGAATCGTGCGCACCATGTCCCTGGTAATGCTTTTCTGTATCCTTGGGGCAGTCGCGGCCGGCATTTTCCTGGCGATTTTCATTGCGGGACTCATCAGCAAGCCTATCCGCGAGCTTGCCTCGCAGGCCGAAAGAATCGCCGATGGCGACCTGACAACGTCCATCATACACGAATCCAGGGATGAAGTCGGACAGCTGGCCGATGCTTTCGCCAGGATGACTGCCAACCTGAAAGAAACCATCGCAAAACTCGTGGAAAGCTCGTCAACCCTTGCAACTGCTTCCAGTCAGCTCACTGCGAACACCGACAGCCTCGTGACCGGCGCCGAGGAGGTAGCCACCCAAGCCAACACCGTTGCAACGGCAAGCGAGGAGATGTCATCAACCTCCACCGACATAGCCCGGAACTGCACAAGCGCGGCTGAAGGCGCGCAACACGCCCAGGAATTGGCGGAAGCCGGGGCTGGAGTCGTTCAGGAAACCATCAGCCTGATGAACAGGATCGCCGAACGGGTGCATACAACGGCGACCACCGTCGAAATGCTCGGCAACAGATCCGACCAGATTGGGGAGATCATCGGAACCATCGAGGACATTGCCGACCAGACGAACCTGCTGGCGCTGAATGCCGCCATAGAAGCTGCCCGGGCCGGCGAGCAGGGAAGAGGCTTCGCCGTCGTGGCGGACGAAGTGCGGGCGCTTGCGGAACGGACCACCAAAGCCACCAAGGAAATCGCGCAGATGATACGGGCGATCCAGAATGAAACCCGTGAAGCCGTCGCGGCCATGGAGCAGGGAGTGGGCGATGTGGAAAAGGGGAAACAGGGCGCTTCACGATCGGGCGAATCCCTGCACGGGATAGTTGACCAGATCAATTCCGTCTCGATGCAGGTCAGCCAGATAGCCACGGCCGCCGAAGAGCAGACGGCAACGACCTCCGAAATAACATCCAATATTCACCAGATATCCATGGTGATCCAGCAATCGACCCGAGGCGCCCACGATTCCGCGAACGCCGCCCACCAGCTCATGTCGCTCGCCGATGAATTCCAGGGAATCGTCCGCAGATTCAAGACAAGCTGATTTGCCAGGCCGGCCACTATCGGAAAAGCCCCTTTTCCCTGCGAGGACTAGGGGCTTTTTTCGTGGTTCTTCGGGAATCAGAGATGGGACGTTGTTAGCTAGTTGACTAGCTTTCGTGCTTCTGCTATCTTCCGGCCATGCCACGCACTGCCCGTATCGACATTCCCGGCATCCTCCACCACGTGATTGTCAGGGGGATCGAACGCCGGGTCATCTTCATGGATGACAGCGACCGTGAATCGTTTACTGCGCGCCTTGCGCGGCTTCTCGAACAGACGGGTACCGACTGCCTCGCCTGGGCGCTGTTGGACAACCACTTCCACCTCCTGCTGCGAACCGGCCCAACGAAGCTATCCGTCTTCATGCGGAGGCTCCTCACCGGCCATGCCGTCACCTTCAACCTTCGCCACGGCCGCGTCGGTCATCTCTTCCAGAACCGCTACAAATCCATCGTCTGCGAGGAAGAGCCGTATCTGCTCGAACTCGTCCGCTACATCCACCTGAACCCCTTGCGGGCTGGGGCGGTCAGAGACATGGAAGAACTCGGCCGCTACCCATGGAGCGGTCATGCAGTCCTTATGGGGGCTCGGGAGCTTGTCGGGCAACAGGCCGAAGAAATCCTCTCACGCTTCGGGCACAAAAGGGCAAAGGCCCTGCATGCCTACCGGCAATTCGTCGCGGACGGCATTGCACTCGGCAAGAGAGGCGAGCTTACGGGAGGCGGCCTCCGAAGGAGCGGTTCCGTGGCCTCAGGGAAGATCGAATCGTTCGACGAACGCATTCTCGGTGCTGGCGAATTCGTCGAGAGCATCCTGGGCGAACTCTCTGAACCACGGCAGGCAGGATCGGTCCTCTCCCTCGATGAGCTTATTAGCCGGATTGCCGAAATGTGTGACGTGGACCCCGACTCGCTTTTCAGGCGCACGAGGATTGCGGGAGTTGCCGAGGCGCGGAGCATCATCTGTTATGTAGCTGTGCGTGAGATGGGATACAGCGGAGCGGATATCGCTCGGGTGTTGAAAATGAGCCGCGCAGGAGTCACCCTGGCCGTGGCGAGGGGGGACGAGTTATTGGTTTCGGACCCCACACTTAAAGAAAAAATCACCAGCTAATTAGCTGGCTAACAACGTCCCCTTCTGGCGCCCGTCCCCTTCTGGCGCCCCCTTCTGGCGCCCTGGCGCCAACAACGTCCCCTTCTGGCGCGCTCTCTTGCCGGTGGCATCGTTCACGCCTACACCACTTGGCCATCTTCAACGCACACATCACTGCTCCATGGTTGGAAGAACTCAACCTGGCCGGTTGCCGGTCTCCAGACCGTCATGCGGGCCGGCCCTCCACCCGGAGCAAGTTTTTCATTGGAAGGAAACAGCACCCGATCATTATCAAGCCATTTGACGGGGCCGCCTGGCACACCGGTCCACATGCCGGTATCAATTAGCTTGTAGGAACGGGGCGATTCCTCCTTTTTACAGCCGGAGACGGCCATTGCCACAACCGACATAAGAGCAATTAGCCCTGCATGAATACCGATATGTTTTTTCAAGGGAAACGATAGAAAATATCTTAGGATGTTAAGAAGTCTCGATTTGTACATGGCCGACTGTCGCTCGCTGGTAATTTGCCTTTGTAAAAAATTTGTTAAAGTTCGCACATTTGTACTTGTTGCGGATTGTCCTGTCAAGTTTCATTTTAGTGTACATTTACGAGGATTTCTCGCATGAGCGGATTGACGCTTAACGTGTGCTTCCGTGTCCCTGATGAGATTGTCTGCCCCTTGCAGTCCCGGCTTTATTGAAAAACCAAAGTTAATCCGCTTGCAATTACAATAATTCGCGCTATGATGCGAACAATAAGTTGTTTGTTCGGAGTAATCATGTTTGAACAGGCAGTCGTCGATCAAAATCCCCATTGGACCGGTCAGCCTTACCACGAAGGAGTGCGGCGGGACATCCTCGGCAAGGTGCTGGAGTTCCTTGAGCTTCCCCACATCCTCTCGCTCGTCGGGGTGCGCCGCGCCGGCAAGAGCACCATCGCCCGGCAGACCATTAATCACCTCATCAGGGACAAGGGGGTCAATCCGAGGAATATCCTGTTCCTGAACCTGGAAACGCCCCAGTTCAGTCGCTTTCGCAACGATGTTGCCTCGCTGGAGCGGATTTACGAGGATTACCTGAAGCTCGTCTCCCCGGAGGGCCTGGTCTACTGTTTTCTGGACGAGGTGCACTTTTTCCCAGAATGGCAGGTCTTCGTCAAGGACCGCTACGAGCGGAAGGGGATCAAGTTCATTGTCACCGGGTCGAATTCCCGCCTGCTTTCCTCCGAGTTCATTACCTTGCTTTCGGGCAGGACGCTTCCCATCGAAGTCTTTCCCTTTTCCTTTACGGAGTTTGCGCGGGCCAGAGGGCTCGACGCCAATGACCGGCTAACCATGTTCCGAGAGCGGCACCGGTTCAGGGGTGTTTTCGACGACTACCTCCGAGGAGGCGGCTTTCCCGAAACAGCATTCATCGAGGGAGAGGCCGCGCGAAAAGAGGTTCTGGTCATGTACGCCCGCAACGTACTCTGCCAGGATATAGCCCCGCGTTTTGGCGTTAAAAAGGCGCAGGAGCTGGAAAATCTTTTTTTCTATCTGACCTCGAACGTTGCCTCGCTCTATACATACAATCGTCTGTCGGCGCTAGTCGGTCTCAATGACAAGACGGTGAAGGAGTATCTTTCCTACTTTGCCGACGCCTACCTTCTCTTCACGCTTGATGCCTATGACTTTTCCGTCAAAGAGCAGATTAAAAGTCCGAAGAAGGTCTATGCCATCGACACCGGCATGGCTGCGGCGACGGCTTTCAGCTTCTCGGAAAACGTCGGGCATTATCTGGAAAACCTGGTCTATCTGGAACTGAAGCGCCAAGGGAGCGAAGTCTACTACTACAAGACCGTCAACGGCCTGGAAGTGGACTTTGTCTGCCGCGAGGGAGGGAAGCCTTCGAGGTTTATTCAGGTTGCCAGGGACATGACGGGGGAAAAGGCGCGATCGCGCGAGCTTAAGGCCCTGGTGAAGGCGCTTGACGAGGCCGGGCTGACAGCGGGAACGGTTGTCACCTACGAGGATGAGGGAGAGATCAGCGAAGGAGGCAAGACGATCACAATGATCCCGGCGTATCGGTTCCTCGGCGGCACCTGAATCCTGAGTCTGTGAGGAGTGAAGCGTAAGGAGTGAGGAGTCGAGTACGGTCGGTAAAACGTGCCCCATCGTCTGGACCAAACCCCTTTTCCGGCACGTTTACGGATTCAGGATTTACAAATCCAGGCAAATATCTTACAGTTTATCCCCTTGATCCCGCCTATCCTCTATTGCGAGGTCACACCATGGAACCCCTCAAGAGCACACCTCTTTCCGCCGAACACGAACGTCTCAAAGCCCTCATGGCCCCCTTCGGCGGCTGGAACATGCCGATCCAGTACGAGGGGATCATCGCCGAGCACCGCTGGTGCCGGGAGAAGGCCGCTCTCTTCGACATCTGCCACATGGGGGAGTTCCTCTTCAAGGGGGACATCGTCGCCTCGGGCCTCGAGGACGTCTTCACCTTCTCCGTGGCGTCGATCCCGGTGGGGCGCTCCCGCTACGGTTTTCTCCTGAATGAAAACGGCGGCGTCATCGATGACCTGATCGTCTTCCGCCTGGCCGAGGACGAGGCGATGGTGGTGGTGAACGCCGCCACCATCGACAAGGACTTTGCCGCCATCTCCGCCCGCCTCTCCGGCGGGGAATTCCGCAATATCTCGGCCGATACCGGCAAGCTGGACATCCAGGGGCCCCTCTCCCGCGAGGTCCTCGCGGCGGTCGTTGGCCCCGAGATCGCCACCATCCCCTACTTCAAATTCATCAGGACGAAGGTCCTCGGCGCCGACGCCATCGTGAGCCGCACCGGATACACCGGGGAACTTGGGTACGAGGTCTTCCTGCCGGCTGAGAAGACCGTGGAGCTCTGGAACCGGCTCCTGGCCGACGAGCGGGTGAAGCCGGCCGGCCTCGGCGCCCGGGACGTGCTCCGGCTGGAGGTGGGGTACAGCCTCTACGGCAGCGATATCGACGAGGCCACCACGCCGCTGGAGGCAGGGCTCGACGCCTTCGTCAATTTCGACAAGGCGTTCATCGGCAAGGATGCGCTTCTGCGTAGGCGCCAGGACGGGCTGCCGCGGGTCAAGGTCGCCTTTGAGGTCACCTCCCGCCGTTCCCCCCGCCACGACTACGAGATCTGCTTCGAGGGGGAGCGGGTCGGTACTGTCACCAGCGGCGTCTTCTCCCCCATGCTCGGCCGCGGCATCGGCATCGGCTTCGTGACGCCCGACGTCGCCACCCTCGGCGCGCCGCTCACCATTCGCCACGAGAAGGTGAGCATGGAGGCGACGGTGGTGGAGCTTCCCTTCTACCGCGGCGGATCACTGCGGTCGTAAATGAATGCGGCTCTTGTAAAAAGTTCCCTCCCCCCTCGGCGGGGGAGGGCCAGGGTGGGGGGGAGTTGACTTATTCCCGGAATGTTGAGATTTCACCCACCCCCTGACCCCCTCCCGTCAAGGGAGGGGGGAGAAGATTTTTAGTAATATTTTGACATTACAGGAGGAATCACCATGCAAACCTATTTCACCAAAGAGCACGAGTGGGTCAAGATCAAGGAAGGCGTCGCCTCGGTGGGTATCAGCGACTTTGCAGCCCATCAGCTGGGAGACGTGACGTTCGTGGAGCTCCCGGCGGTCGGCAAGACCGTAAAGCAGTTCGAGGTCCTGGCCGCCATCGAGTCGGTCAAGGCGGCCAGCGACATCTATGCGCCTGTCTCCGGCAAGGTGACCCAGGTGAACGAGGCCCTGAACGACCGCCCCGAGATCGTCAACGAAAGCGCCGAGGAAGCTGCCTGGATCGCCTGGATCGAGATGGCCGACGCCTCCGAAGTGCAGAGCCTCATGACCCGCGAGCAGTACGACGAGTATGTGAGGAGCCTCGGATGAGCACTGCCAGTTACTGCCCCAATACGCCGGAGGAGATCCGTGCCATGCTCGACGCCATCGGCGTCGCCAGTTTGGACGACCTCTTCCGTCCGATCCCGCCGGGGCTGCGGGCCAGATCCTTCGATCTCCCTGAGGGGATGTCGGAGTTCGAGATGCTCCACCGGTTCCAGTCCCTGGCCGGCAAGAACGCCCAGCACCTGGTCCACTTCGTCGGCGGCGGCTTCTATGACCACCTGATCCCGGCCGTGGTTGACCACCTTTCGGGGCGGGCCGAGTTCTACACCGCCTACACCCCCTACCAGCCCGAGTGCTCCCAGGGGACGCTCCAGGCCCTCTTCGAATACCAGACCGCCATCTGCCGCCTGACCGGCATGGACGTCTCCAACGCCTCCCTCTACGACGGCGGCACGGCCCTGGCCGAGGCGGCCATGATGGCCCTGCGGGTCACCGGCCGGAACCGCCTCGTGATCGACGGCGCGGTGAACCCGTTCCACCGCGAGGTGGTCCGGACCTATCTGGCGAACCTGGATGTTGAGCTCGTGGAGATCGAGCCGAAGCTGGGGATGGAGGACGATGCCCGGCTCCGCGCCTCCGTGGATGACGCCACCGCCGCGGTCATCGTCCAGAACCCGAACTTTTTCGGCAGCGTGAGCGACTTCCGGAAGCTTGCCGCCGACGCCCACGCGGTCGGCGCGCTGCTAGTGGTCTCCACCTACCCGGTGGCGCTGGGCCTCGTGGAGAGCCCGGGCGCCATGGGAGCAGACATTGTGGTGGGGGACGGCCAGAGCCTGGGCAACCCTCTCTCTTTCGGCGGTCCATCCTTCGGCTTCATCGCCAGCCGCAAGGAGTACATCCGCAACCTGCCGGGCCGGATCATTGGCGAGACCGTGGACAAGAACGGCCAGCGGGGCTTCGTCCTGACGCTTCAGGCGCGGGAGCAGCACATCAAGCGCCACAAGGCCACCTCCAACATCTGCAGCAACCAGAGCCTCTGTGCCCTGCGCGGCCTCGTCTTCCTCTCCTCCCTCGGCAACGAGGGGTTCGCGGATCTGGCCCGTCTCAATTACGACAAGGCCCAGTATGCGAAGGACGTCCTTGCCAGGATCGGCGGGGTCGAGGTGATGAACGGCGGTCCCACGTTCAACGAGTTCGCCATCTGCCTGCCGAAGATCGCCGAAGAGGTGGTGGTGGCGCTGCTCCGCAAGGGGGTGGCGACCGGCGTGCCGCTGGGGCGCTACTATCCCGAACTGGAAAAGTGTCTGGTGGTGACCGTGACCGAGAAGCGGACCAAGGAGGAGATCGACTCCCTGGCCCGGCACCTGGAGGCTATCCTATGCAGCTGATTTACGAGAAATCGATCCCCGGCCGCCGGGGCGTGCGGCTCCCGGCCAGTGACGTTCCCCAGGCCGCCGAGCTTCCGACGGGGCTTCGGCGGAGCGATGCCCCCGGCCTCCCCGAGATGAGCGAGCTGGACGTGGTGCGTCACTTCACTAATCTCTCGCGCCGCAACTTCTCGGTGGACACCAACTTCTACCCCCTCGGCTCCTGCACCATGAAGTACAACGCCAAGGCCCTGGAAGAGGCGGCGAAGCTCTTCGCCCCGTTCCATCCCATGGTGCCGCTGCTCCCCCAAGGCGCTTCCTTCAGTCAGGGATGCCTGGGGCTTGCCTATGAGCTGGGTGCGTGCCTCGCTGAGATCACCGGCATGGACGAGGTGACCACCCAGCCCTTGGCCGGCGCCCACGGCGAGATGGCCGGCATCATGCTGATCGCCGCCTACCACGAGGCCAAGGGGAGCAAGAAGAAGTACGTGGTGGTTCCCGATTCCTCCCATGGCACCAACCCCGCCTCCGCCGCCATGGTGGGGTACGAGATCATCACCGTTCCCACCGCCCCCTACGGCGACATGGACCTGGACAAATTCCGGGAGGTGATGACCGACGAAGTTGCGGCGGTCATGATGACCTGCCCCAACACCCTGGGTCTCTTCAATCCGCATATCAAGGAAATCAGCGACATCGCCCACGACCACGACGCCCTCATGTACTACGACGGCGCCAACCTGAACGCCATCCTCGGCAAGGTCCGTCCCGGTGATGTGGGCTTTGACGTCATCCACGTGAACCTGCACAAGACCTTCGGTACCCCCCACGGTGGCGGTGGTCCCGGCAGCGGTCCGGTGGGGGTGAAGAAGCAGCTGATCCCGTTCCTCCCGACGCCTCGGATCGTGAAAGCCGACGACGGCAGCTACGCCATCGACACCCACACCCACGAGAGCATCGGCCGCACCGCCGGCTTCTTCGGCAACTTCGGCGTCATGGTCAAGGCCTTCGCCTACATGACCATGCTCGGCCGCGACGGGCTCATCCAGGTGAGCGAGCAGGCGGTCCTGAGCGCCAACTACGTCATGAGCCAGCTTAAGGATGCGTTCGAGCTCCCCTATGATCAGACCTGCATGCACGAGTGTGTCTTCTCGGCAAGCCGCCAGGTGAAAAACGGCGTTCACGCCATCGACATCGCCAAGTTCCTGATCGACAAGGGGTATCATCCGCCCACGGTCTACTTCCCGCTCATCGTCAAGGAGGCCATCATGATCGAGCCGACCGAGACCGAGAGCAAGGAGACCCTCGATGCCTTTATCGCCATCATGAAAGAGGCGGCGGAGCTGGCCGAGAAAGACCCAGCCGCCTTCTCCGCCATGCCGAAGACCATGCCGGTCACCCGGCTGGACGAGACCAAGGCGGCCCGGGAGCAGAACGTCTGTTACTTTGGGTGCTGACGCTCCCCACATGCCGAGCTGCTGGCGTCTCATCGACACCGGGCCCCTCGACGGTCCCATGAACATGGCGGTGGACGAGGCGCTCCTGGAGAGCTTCGATCCCGCCGCATCGCTGCCGGTGCTCCGCCTTTACGGGTGGGAGCCACCGGCTTTTTCTTTGGGGCGATTCCAGCAGGCTGAGGATGCCCTTTGCCTGGAGCGGTGCGTTGAGGCGGGGATTCCCGTGGTGCGTCGGATCACCGGCGGCGGGGTCATCTATCATGCCGAGGAGCTGACCTACAGCATCGTCTGCTCGCCCCGGCACCTCTCCGGCGGGCAGGGGGTGAAGGAATCGTTCCGGGAGCTCACGGGTTTTCTCCTCCGGTTCTACAAACGGCTGGGGCTTGCGGCTTCCTGGGCTGCCGATGTCTGCCGGGAGGAGGGGCGGCTCGGAGAGCGAACCCCTCTCTGCTTCGCCGGCAGGGAGGAGTATGATGTGGTGATCGGCGGCCGAAAGATCGGCGGCAACGCCCAGCGCCGACTGCGGGAGCGGATCTTCCAGCACGGTTCCATCCCCCTGCGGGGTGCGCTGGCCGCAGCTCTTCCCCTGTTCCGGCAGGTTCCCCCCGGTCTCCTGGAGGGGACTGTCAGCCTCCGCGAACTGGGTGTGACCGAGGAGAGGCCACGCCTGGCTGAGCTTCTTGCCGCATCCTTTACCGAAGCCCTTGGCGTTTCACTCGTCCGGTCGGAGCTGACCGGAGAAGAGGCCGATACCGCCAGTCGGCTCCGGGAATGCCGCTACCTGAATGACACCTGGAATCTGCAAGGAGTTGCCCCATGAACATTGTCCGCAAGCCCTCGTGGCTGCAGAAAAAGATCAACCCGGCGGCCCATGCGGAGATGGAAGGGCTTCTGGGAGAGCTGCGGCTCCACACGGTCTGCCAGGAGGCCCGCTGTCCCAATATCACGGAGTGCTTCCGGGAGCGTCAGGCAACGTTCCTGATCCTCGGCGCCGACTGTACCCGACAGTGCTCCTTCTGCAACGTGACCAAAAAGACGCCGCTCCCTCCCGATCTTGGCGAACCGGCGCGGGTGGCGGAGGCGGTGGTGCGACTCCGGCTCGCCCACGTGGTGATCACGAGCCCGACGCGGGACGACCTTCCCGATGGCGGTGCCCGTCACTATGCGGAAACCGTCACGGCCATCAGGCGCGCGTCGCCCGCCACGAAGGTGGAACTCCTGATCCCCGATTTCCTCGGCAGCCGGGAAAGCCTTGCGACGGTAGTGGCCGCAGCCCCCGACATCATTGGTCACAACCTGGAGACGGTGCCGCGCCTCTACGCCATCCGGGCTGGGGCCGACTACGGCCGTTCCCTGGCGGTCATCGAAGCCCTGCGGGAGCTGGCGCCGCGGATCCCGGCCAAGTCGGGGCTCATGCTCGGCCTGGGGGAGACGGAAGATGAGGTGCTGGCGGTGCTGGCAGACCTGCGGAGTGCCGGTTGCGCCTACCTGAGTCTTGGCCAGTACCTGGCCCCCAGCAGGAACCACCATCCTGTGCGGGAATTCGTTCCGCCCGAAACCTTCGAACGTCTGCGCGAGCGAGCCCTTGCCCTTGGCTTCGCCCACGTGGAGAGTGGGCCTTACGTGCGCAGTTCTTACCATGCGTCGAGCTACGGCGAGGCGCATGCCACCATCTAAAGGAGGATACCACCCATGACCAAAACAGCAGTGGCAATGATTCTGGCCCTTTCCCTCGCCCTTGGGGCCTGCTCGGGCAAGGGAGCTCAGGAGCTCTTCGAAACGGCCCAGTTCGAGGAGAAGCAGCACAACCTTGAACATGCGAAGAAGCTCTACGAGGAGATCGTGACCAAGCATCCCCAGTCGGAGGTGGCGGCCAAGGCGAAAGAGCGGCTTGAGGCCCTGAAGACGGCAAAATAATAGATTCTTTACACCTCGCCGGGTGGTGGTAAGCTTTTGGAAAAACTATGTTTAAGGGAGGATTCCATGAGCTACGGCGATGACAGGGTCTACAAGAAGGTCGAAATTATCGGCGTGTCGAAGAAGGGGCTTGAGGCTGCCATTCAGGCGGCGGTCACCAAGGCCCACAAAAGTCTTGAGAAGCTTTCCTGGTTCGAGGTGCAGGAGATCCGTGGCCACGTGGGGGAGGACGGGACGGTGACCGAGTATCAGGTGGTGCTCAAGGTAGCGTTCCAGATCAAGGAGTAACAGTTTTTACGTGGATTTGTGCCGCGCCCCTCTGGTATAGTGGCGTGTGAGCGTGACCATTTACCCATGAAAGGAATCGTACACTATGGCACAGGCGAAACAGGGGGATACCGTCAAGGTTCACTATACCGGCAAGCTCACCACCGGGGAGATTTTCGACTCGTCCGAGGACTGCGACTGCGGCGGCGACTGCCAGCCGCTGGAGTTCACCGTCGGCGAGGGGGAGGTAATCCCCGGCTTCGAGCAGGCGGTGGTCGGGATGAGCCCCGGCGACAAAAAGACGGTGACGATTCCCGTGGACCAGGCCTACGGCGAGCGGCTGGACGAACTGGTGGCCGAGGTGGAGCGTGAGTACCTGCCTGCCGGTTCCGAGCCCCAACTGGGCCAGCAGTACGAGGTGACCCAGGACGACGGTCAGGTCTTCAATGTCATGGTAACCGCCATGGACGACACGACCGTGACCCTCGATGCCAACCACCCCTTGGCCGGGAAAGAGCTCGTCTTCGAGATATCCCTCGTCGAAATCGCCTGATACCCAGTCTGACAGAGAACCCATAGAAAAAGGGAAGAGGCTCGATGCCTCTTCCCTTTTTCTGCTTTTGCCTTCAGAAAACGAGGAGTTTTTCGTCCTGGCTAGGCGCCCGAAGGATTGCGCGGAGGCGTACCCAATGGTACGTCGCACAAGTAATCCTGAAGGGCAACAACGCCAGGGCGGAAAAGAACCGTTTTCTCAGTTCTCGGTCATGAAGTGCTCTTCGTACATATCCTCCAACTGCTGCAGATGCTTCGTCTCATCCGCCAGCAACCGGTCGAAGAGTTTTGCCATGGGGGCACCGGCGCACCCTTGGGCCATATGGTGGTAGAAGTCGATGGCACCTTTCTCAAGGTGAATTGCGTAGGCGAGGGCGTCACGGGTGTCGGACTGGGAGTTCAGTTCCTTCTTGGCCAGGAAGTAGTCGAGGCGCATGGTGGGGATCTGCTTTTCCATGGTCTGGGCACCTTCCATCTGCCCCTCCAGGAGGGCCTTCTCCAGGCTGTGCTTGTGCTCCAGTTCGTCCATGGCGGACTCCTTCAGGATCTCCTTTGCCCCCTTATGTTTAACCTTCCGGATGGCTTCCAGGTAGTTGCGGAACCCTTCATTCTCCATTTGGATCGCCATTTCCACGGCGGCTTCAAACGTATAGCAGACGGCACCCTGTTCGCTCATGGCCTTCAATCCTCCCCTTTGTTCCAAATGATACTTTATTAACACACACTTCCTTCGAGTACAAGCCTCTTGTGTATACGTGGATCGCTGGCAATCGGCCGGGAGTGAGCTACACTTTTCACCAGGACAACCACGCAAGTCAAGGAGGAATCCATGAAGGTTTTCGTTGCCGGCGCAACCGGATTTGTGGGAGGTCACCTGCGGCGGGCGCTCCTGGAGCGGGGGCACACGGTGCGGCTTCTGGTCCACGGCCGCCGGGAGGGGCTCGAAGCGGGGGTGGAGCAGGCGGAGGGTGACGTGACGCGGCTCGATACGTTCGCGGCGGCCGTGGAGGGGTGCGACGCCACCGTTAATCTCGTGGGGATCATCAGGGAGTTCAGGGGGCGGGGTGTAACCTTCGAGAAACTTCACGTGGAGGCGACGAAAAACGTGGTCGATGCGGCTAAGCGGGCCGGCATCGGGCGCCATCTCCAGATGTCGGCCCTGGGAACACGTGCCGGCGCCACTTCCGCGTACCATGCAACCAAGTGGCGGGCCGAGGAGTATGTGCGGGGATCGGGGCTACGATGGACCATCTTTCGTCCCTCCCTCATCTTCGGCCCCAAGGATGCCTTCGTCAACATGCTGGCGGGATTCATCAAAGGATTTCCGGCGGTGCCGGTGATCGGCGATGGTGCGTACCGGCTTCAGCCGATAGCGGCCGACGATGTGGCCCGCTGCTTTGCCGAAGCACTGGAGATGACGGAGACCGTGGAGCAGGCATACGAGCTCTGCGGCCCCGACCGACTCACCTACAACCAGATACTCGATGTCATCGGCAGGGTTCTGGGAAGGGGGCACGTGCTGAAAATCCCCCAGCCATTGGGACTCCTGAAGCTGGTTGTCCCCGTTATGCAGGGATTCTCCTTTTTCCCTCTCACCATGAACCAGATCACTATGCTCACCGAGGAAAACATCTGCTCGAGCCCCTGGCCCGAAGTCTTTGGATTCGAGCCTGAGGGGTTCGAGGCGGGTATTCGAAAATACCTGCGGTGAAGTTCGCTCGGCTTCAAAAAGAAAACGAGGCGCCCGGCTGTGTCGAGCGCCTCTTTTATTGACGATTTACAGCAGCCCGGCGGAGACGAAGCTGGTGAAACGGCCGTCGCCGATGATGATGTGGTCCAGGACCTTGATCCCCATGAGGTCTCCCGCATCCCGCAAACGGCGGGTGATTTCCCGGTCCTCGCGGCTGGGGTCCGGGTCGCCGGTGGGATGATTGTGGACGAGGATGACGGCGGCGGCGGACTCCCGCACCGCCGGGTTGAAGACTTCCCTGGGGTGGACGATGCTCTGGTTCAGGGAGCCCTCGGAGATCTGAACTTCGCGGATGATGCGGTTCTTGCCGTCCAGCAGGAGCGCCATGAAGTACTCCTTGCGCCGGTCCCGGAAGGCGTAGTGGTAGTGGTTGTAGACCTGCTCGGGGGAGGTGAAGCGCTCGCTGCAGAGCATGAGGCGGTCCGAGTTGATTCGGGCGGCGATCTCAAGGGCTGCCTTGATGGAAGCTGCCTTTGCCGGCCCTGTCCCTTTCACGGTGCAGAGTTCGGCCACGGTGGCCCCCGCCAGGGTGCGCAGGTCGCCGAATTCCTGGAGAAGCGCCCGCCCCAGGTCGATGGCGCTGCGTGCCGTTACCGAGTCGCCGGTCCGGATGATGAGGGCAAGAAGCTCCGCATCCGATAAGGTTGCGCTCCCCCGTCTCATCAGTTTTTCCCGCGGCCGCTCGTCCTCCGGCCACTCCTTGATCCCCCCTGCCATGCCGAATCCCCCTTGCCGCGGATTGCCCCGGGCAAGTTGGCACCCGGGAGCGGGCACTTTAGCATGAGTTTGCGGTAATGAAAAGAGGGTGTGCTATCTGGCGAACAGAAAGAGCAGGATGGCGGCGCCGGCAACGAGACGGTACCAGACAAAGGGATAGAGGGAGTGGCGCTGGACGAGTTTCAGCAGCAGCGCGATGCTCAGGTAGCCGAAGAATGCCGAGGTGCCGATGCCGATCAGCAGCGGTGCGAGTTCTCCCTGGGGGATTCCCTGTTTAACCAGGTGTCCCACCTTGAGGATGCCGGCTCCGGCAACGATGGGGAGCGAGAGGAGGAAGGAGAAGCGGGCTGCCGTTTCCCGGGTGAACCCGAGGAAGAGCGCCGCGGTGATGGTTACCCCTGAGCGGGAGACGCCGGGCATGAGCGCCAGGCACTGGGCGATACCGATGGTGATGGCGACCCTGAGGTCTACCCGGTCCATCCGCAGACGCTTGGAGCCGAGGGTGTCGGCCAGCGCCAGAAGGATGCCGAAGCCGATGAGAAGGGCGGCGATGACGGTGGGATTGCTCCGGAAGAGTTCCTCGATGGGCTCCTCAAGGGTCTTGCCCGCCACGGCGGCGGGAATGGTGCCGGCGATGATGTACCACGGCAGGCGGGTTACTTGGCTGCGCATCCCTCCCGAGAGGGCGGCGATGCCGTTCACGACGAGTTCGGCAATGTCACGGCGGAAGTAGATGCAGAGGGCTATCAGCGTGCCCAGGTGCAGGGCCACGTCGAAGGTGAGCCCCGACTCGGGCCACCCCATGAGCCAGGGCACCAGGATCAGGTGGGCCGAGCTGCTGATGGGAAGTATTTCGGTGAGCCCCTGGAGGGCACCGAGGACTGCTGCGTGAAGGGGGTTCATAAACGGTGTCTCCTTGGGGGGCAAGCGTCAGCACAGTAGAGCAAACGTGCCGCAAAATCAAGACAAAATCCCTGTGTTACGGAAGCGTGAAACGGTAACGCCGTTGTAATATTTTTCGTAGGAATCGGGGCCGATCTATGGTATTTCTCTTCCGTTTCACTCACTAATCGCCGGCACACGGCCGGCAACGGAGGCGCAGATGTTCGGGCTGATTCCCAAGGAAGAAAAATTCTTCGCCATGTTCAAGGATATGACCGCCAACATCATCGAGGGGGCGCGGCTCCTCAAGGATCTGATGGACAACTACGAAGACCCCCAGGGGACTCAGAAGCGGATCAAGGATGTGGAGCACAAGGGTGACCAGATCACCCACGACATCATCCAGAAGCTCAACAAGAGCTTCGTCACGCCCCTGGACCGGGAGGACATCTATGCGCTCTCCGCGGCCCTGGACGACATCCTGGACCTGATCGACGCATCATCCCAGCGCTTCGTCATGTACAACGTGGAGAAACCGACCCAGGAAGCGAAGGAACTCGCCTTCATCATCCTCAAGTCGTGCGAGTCGGTGGCCAAGGCTGTGGCCCAGTTGGGGGGCAAGTTCGAACATATCGCCGAATACTGCGTTGAGGTGAACGCCCTGGAGAACGAGGCCGACCGGGTCTGCCGCGAGGCGATCAGCAGGCTCTTCGACGAGGAGAAGGACCCGATCCAGCTCATCAAGTGGAAGGAGATCTACGAGACCCTTGAGCGGGCGACCGACAAGTGCGAGGACGCGGCCAACATCCTGGAAAGCGTGGTGGTAAAAAATGCTTGATGTCACGTTCCTGATGCTCATTCTGGTCATCGGGGCGGCCCTTGCGTTCGACTACATCAACGGCTTCCACGATACCGCCAACGCCATCGCCACCTGTGTGTCGACGAGGGCACTCTCCATCAGGTCCGCCATCACCATGGCGGCGGTGCTCAACTTCGCCGGAGCCATGATCTCCACCAAGGTGGCGGCCACCATCGGCAAGGGGATCGTGGACGCCAGCAACGTGACCCAGATGGTGGTGCTGGCCGGGGTCATGGGGGCCATCATCTGGGATCTCATAACCTGGTATTACGGACTCCCTTCCTCCTCCTCCCATGCCATCATCGGCGGGCTCATGGGGGCGGTCATCGCCCACTCCGGCACGGCTGCCCTTCACTGGAGCGGTCTCAAGAAGATCATCCTTTCCCTGGTTATCTCCCCCGTCGTCGGCACGGCCATTGGCTTTGTCGTCATGGTCATCATGCTCTGGAGCTTCAGGAGTTCGTCGCCCCACAGCATTAACAAGCACTTCCGTCGGCTGCAGGTCCTGTCGGCCGCCTTCATGGCCTTCTCCCACGGCACCGCCGATGCCCAGAAGTCCATGGGGGTCATCACCATGGCGCTCATCAGTTACGGTTCGCTCTCCACGTTCACCGTTCCCACCTGGGTCAAGGTCACCTGCGCCGTGGCCATGGGGCTCGGCACCGCCGGCGGCGGCTGGCGGATCATCAAGACGGTGGGGAAGGACTTCGTGAAGCTCCAGCCAGTCCACGGCTTCTGCGTGGAGACGGCGTCGGCGGGGGTCATCCTCGGGGCCTCCTCCATCGGCATGCCGGTCAGTACCACCCATGTCATCACCTCCACCATTCTCGGCGTCGGCCTCTCCAAGCGGATGTCGGCGGTCAACTGGAACGTGGCCGGCCGCATCCTCACCGCGTGGGTGCTCACCATCCCCGCATCGGCGATGGTGGCCTTCGCGACCTACCAGGTGCTGACTCCCATGCTGGGCAAGTGAGAAGGGCGTGAGTCGGGATACGGAACTGAGGGGAACGGTGACGATCCTCGAAAGACATGACATGAGAAAAGCGGGGAAACCCGCTTTTTTTTATTCCAGTTCTTCGCCGACCTCCTCCATCTCCCGGGTAAGGGCGGCGAGGGTTTCGTCCTTCCTCCGGAAGCGGACCACGAGCCAGTAGCAGAGGGCATAGGAGACGAGGGCTGCGGCAAAGCCGAGGAGGGATGTGCCGACCATCAGGGTGGCGGCATGGTTCTTGAGGTGCGACCACTGGAGCCCCGTGAACTGAAACTCCTGGGGAGGGAGCCCCCGGGCCACCAGGCCCAGTTTGTAGCTGGCCGCCAGGACGGGGACCACGGTGAGTGGCGTATTGATCCAGGCGCCGGTGACGCAGGTAAGCTTGTTGAGCCGGAAGATGAAGGCTGCTGCGATGGCCAAGATCGTGTGGAAAGCGAAGAAGGGGGTAAAGCTGATGAAGACCCCCACGGCGAACCCCGCCGCGATGTGTCCCGGATGGCTGTCCAGGGAGAGGATGGTCTTGATGTTCTTTTTCCACTTTTCCTTGTCGAGCACGCACCCCTCCGTCGATAGAAGCACTGAGTCTAAAGTTCCGCCCCCTTCCTTGTCAATTCATTTCCCCCGTGCCCGCCGCAGTTCTTGTCCTGAAAATAATTCGCCTTTGGGTATACTTTTAGCGTTGACAATATTAGGTGTAGAATATATATATCAATCCATATATAACGCTGTGTGACTGCGTCGAGGGGGAAAGCGTGAAATCGGTTGTTTCCAGCTGTGTACTGTTTCTGATGGTGCCATCGATCCTGTGGGCCGCGGAGTCTTCCGTTGGCCTGAAGGAGGCGCTGTTTCTGGCCATGGAGCGTAACCATCTGGTGAGCGGGGCATCGTACGAGAAGGAGGCAGCGGAACGTGGCGCGGCCGCCAGCTGGAGCCGCTACTTCCCCCGCATCTTCCTTGACGAGTCCTTTGCCGTGTCCAATTCCCCCACCCGGGTTTTCATGATGAAGCTGGACCAGGGGCGCTTCGCCAGTGACGATTTTCTGATCGGCAACCTGAACGGCCCTTCGTCCCGCACCGATTTCCGTACCACGGTTTCCGTTGAGCAACCTATCTTCGACCTGGGTATCGGCTACGGCCGCCACCTGGCGGAGCGCGAGGCCGAGCAGCAGGGGGAGCGCTACGAAGGGCGCCGTGAGGAGGTCGGATACGCGGTTTATGCGGCATACCTGGAGGTGCAGCGGGCCAGGGCGGTGCTTGCGACGGCGGAGAAGGACGTGGCCGAGGCCCGGGAGCACCTGAGGGTGGCCAGGGCGCGGAACGAGCAGGGGGCAGGACTCAAGTCCGACGAGCTCCGCGCCCGGACCTTTCTCTCGGAGATGGAGGAGCGGAACATCACCGCCCTGAACGACCTGCGGCTGGCCAAGATGCGGCTGGCGCTGGCGGTCGGGGGGGGCGCCGGCGAATCCCTGGACATCCGGGAAGAGGTGAAGGGTGAGCCGTTCCGGATGAACGAGGATGAGATGGTGCGTGAAGCTCTTCTTCGCCGCCGGGACCTGAAGGGGGCCGAGAAGGGGATGGAGCGTGCCGAAACGGCCGAAGGACTCGCGCGGAGCGCATGGTTTCCCACGCTCTACGCCGGGGCTTCCTACCAGATGAACGACCAGGACGTTCCCTTCGGCCGGGACAACGATGCGTGGAGCGCCGGGGTGAGCCTGCGCTGGGAGTTGTTCGACGGCAGGCGCCGCTCCAATGACCAGGCCCGTGCCCGGGCCTCGCGGGACGCGTCGGCCCAGTACCTGGAGCAGCTCCGGAAGGAGATCGCGCTCCAGGTGCGCGAGAGCATCCTGCGCCGGGCCGAGGCGGGCAAGCGGCTGGAGGTGGCGCGCCATGCGCTGTTGGCCGCCGATGAGGGGATGCGGCTGGTGAACAAGCGGTTCGAGAATGGTCTCTCCACCGTGGTGGAGCTCCTGGATTCACAGTCGGCTCTCAGCCGGGCGCGGACGGGGCTTGTGGAGCGGGAAACCGAGTACCTGCTGGCAACGGCACGGATCTACCGCGCCGCCGGCGTGTTTCTGAAGGAGATGACGGAATGAGGAGATCGATCGCGAGGGTGACCCCTCTTCTGCTCGTCTCGGTCCTGGCGGTTGCCGGCTGTGGCGGGAAGTCGCGGGAGCCGAAGAGTGGCGCTGCGCCGGCGGTGGTCACGGGGGTCACGACGGAACAGGTCGTCGGCGCCGGCATTCCCGACGGGGTTGAGGCAGTGGGGACGGTGAAGGCGTGCAATGCGGCGGTCATTGCCGCCCGAATTTCCGGCACCGTGACCGGTGTCCTGGTCCGGGAGGGGGACCGGGTCGGCAGGGGGAAGCTCCTGGCGACCATCGAGGCGGCCGAGAGCACGGCCCAGGCGGCGTCAGCCACCGCATCGGCCGATGAGGCGGTGCGGGCGCTGGAGGAGGCCCGGGCCCGGAAGCGCCTTGCCGAAGCCACCTTCGAGCGCTACCAGAACCTCTTTCGGGAAGATGCGGTGACCCGTCAGGAAATGGACACTTGCCGGGCCGACCGCGAGGTGGCCGAGCAGGGGGTGGCACGGGCGGAGGCGCGGCTGACGGCGGCCCGTGAGGGTGCCCGGGCTGCCGGGGTGGTTGCCGGCTACACGCGGATCACGGCGCCTCTGGCCGGCATCGTCACGGCCCGGCAGGTGGAGTCGGGAATGACTGTGTTCCCCGGCACGCCGCTCGTTACGGTGGAAGAGGAGGGGAACTACCGCCTGGAGGTGGCGGTTCCCGAGTCGCAGATGGGACGGGTGAAGGTTGGCGCCCGGGTGCGGGTGGTCGTGGAGGGGGCGGGGATCGCCGCCGACGGCCGGGTCGCCGAGGTGGTGCCGACGGCCGACCCGGCAAGCCGTACCTTCACGGTTAAGGTTGATGTGGCGGGTAAAGGGGTCCGGTCAGGGATGTTCGGCCGGGTTGTCATCCCCACCGGCGAGCGGCCGGGAATCCTTGTTCACCGGGGTGCCGTCGTCGAGCGGGGAGCCCTCATCTCGGTCTGGGTGGTGGATAGCGGCAGCATTGCCCGGATGCGGCTGGTGAAGACCGGCGCGGTCCAGGGCGACCGGGTTGAGATCCTTGCGGGTCTCGCGGCGGGCGAACGGGTGGTGACCGCCGGAACGGAAAAAATCGTCGAGGGTGCAGTGGTCAAGTAGCGAAAGCGGGGTACGGCTGGCGTGAATCCTGACAACGACGACAGGGAAGACCGGGAGAGCGGAACTCCGTCCCACCTCGTGTGGTTCCTCTGCTTCCTTGCGGTCTGGGTGCTGATACTCTGCATCTATCTGATACTTCGTGGTGGCTGGACGTTCCCGGAATTTTAAGAGCTCCAAGAGACTTTCATGGATAACCTCGGGTTTGCCGGAAAAATAGCGAAGGCCTTCATCAACTCGAAGCTGACGCCGCTCATCGTCATGGCGTCCCTCCTGCTGGGCCTCTATGCGGTGTTGGTGACGCCACGGGAGGAGGAGCCCCAGATCGTCGTGCCGATGGTGGACATCTATCTCCCGATGCCCGGCTCCTCACCCCGGGAGGTGGAGGAGCGGGTGGTGGTCCCCTTCGAGAAGAAGATGGGGGAGATCAAGGGGGTCGAGTACCTTTACTCGGCGTCCCGCCCCGGCATGGGGATCGTGACGGTCCGCTTCCTGGTGGGCGAGGATATGGAGAAGTCCCTCGTCAAGCTCTACAACAAGGTGATGAGCAACCGGGGCATCCTGCCGCCGGGGGCCGGCGAGCCGCTGGTGGTGCCGAAATCCATCGACGACGTGCCGATCCTGGCCCTGACGCTTTGGTCCGACCGCTACGATGGGTACCAGCTGCGCCGGGTGGCCCGGGAGCTCTGTGACGAACTCAAGAAGGGCGAGGACGTGGCGGAGACGGAGATCAAGGGGGGGCTCGCCCGCCAGCTCTCCGTCCGCCTCGACAGCGCCAGGCTGGCCGCCTACGGACTTTCGCCGCTGCAGGTGGCGGGTGCCATCCAGAAGGGGAACGCGTCGCTCCAGTCGGGCTCATTTGCGGCGGGAAGCCGGGAAACCCTGGTGGAGACCGGCGGTTTTCTGGCCGATGCCGATACGGCCCGGCGGCTGGTGGTGAGCGTTGTCGCCGGCAGGCCGGTCTATCTGGGTGACGTGGCCAGTGTTCAGGATGGTCCCCGTGAGCCGGCGGATTACGTCTCCTTCGGCATGGGGCCGGCGGGTGGTGTAGGGGCGATTCATGAATTGCCCTTACGAAACATCAATAAATTGGCCAGCTATCCCGCCGTCACCATCTCCGTGGCCAAGCGCAAGGGGGCCAACGCCACCTGGGTGTCAGATGACCAGCTGAAGCGGGTGGAGTTCCAGAAGGGGAAGACGATCCCCTCCGACGTGCAGGTGACCGTCACCCGCAACTACGGCGAGACCGCCAAGGAGAAGAACAACGAGCTCCTGTTCCACATGTTCCTGGCGGCCATCTCGGTCACGATCCTGATCGCCGTCTTCATGGGGTGGCGGGCAGGCGCCGTGGCGGCCATCGCCATCCCGGTGACCCTGGCCCTCACCATGCTGGTCTTCAACCTGATCGGCTACACCCTGAACCGGATCACCCTCTTTGCCCTGATCTTCTCCATCGGCATTCTGGTGGACGACGCCATCGTCGTGGTGGAGAATATTCACCGCTACTTCACCACCACGCGGCTGAAGCCCCTGGAAGCGGCCATCCGGGCCGTGGACGAGATCGGCAACCCCACGGTCCTTGCCACCTTCGCGGTCATCGCCTCCATCCTCCCCATGGGGTTCGTGGGGGGGCTCATGGGGCCGTACATGCGGCCGATCCCGGTGGGGGCCAGCATGGCGATGCTCCTTTCCATGTTCATCGCCTTCATTGTCACCCCCTACTTCGCCTTCCGGCTCATGAAGGGGGAGTCCCACTTCGGGAGCGAGGCGGAGGCCGAGGAGTCGAAACTCACCGCTTTCTACCGGAAATGGATGGGGCTGCTGCTGCACAGGAAGCGGCTCCGCTACGGCTTCCTGGCCGGAGTGGTTGCGCTGCTGCTCCTGTCGTGCTCCCTCATCTACTTCAAGCTCGTGACCGTCAAGATGCTCCCCTTTGACAACAAGAACGAGCTCCAGGTGATCATCGACGCTCCCGACGGCACCCCCCTGGAGGATACGGCGTGGATGACCGCCGAGATGGCTGCCGAGCTGAGGAACATCCCCGAGGTGACCGACTTCCAGAGCTACGTGGGGACCAGCGCCCCCTTCAACTTCAACGGCCTGGTGCGGCATTACTATCTCCGCACCGGGACCAACGTGGCTGACATCCAGGTGAACCTCGTCCATAAGAGCGAGCGCAACGACCAGTCCCACGCCATCGCCAAGCGGATTCGGCCGCTCGTGAAGCAGGTGGCAGACCGGTACGGCGCCCGGATCAAGGTGGCCGAGGTGCCGCCGGGGCCGCCGGTCCTCTCGACGCTGGTGACCGAGGTCTATGGCCCGGACCAGGCGACGCGGCTGGATATCGCGCGACAGATCAAGGCGATCTACAAGAAGATCGACGGGGTGGTGGATGCCGACTGGTACGTGGAGGACGACCAGCCAAAGGTGACCTTTGCCGTGGACCGGGAGAAGGCTGCCCTCTCCGGCATCGCCGTGGAGGATGTGGCGAAGACCCTCAGGATCGCCCTCTCGGGCATGGATGCCGGCATCATGCACCTGCCGAAGGAGAAGGAGGCGGTGGCCATCAACCTCAGGCTGCCGGTGGCTCAGCGAAGCTCCGTTTCGGCCCTCTCCGCCATCCATGTGCCGGGGCCGAAGGGGAACGTGCCGCTCTCGCAGCTGGTGCGGGTGGAGAGCGGCACCGGGGAGAAGACCCTCTACCGCAAGAACCAACGGAGCGTGGTCTACGTCACCGGCGACGTGGCCGGGGCAATCGAGGCGCCGGTCTACGCCATCCTGAAGATGCAGAAGGCGATCGACGGGATTGCGCTTCCCGGCGGCTACACAATCGAGCAGCGGGCCGCGACGCAACCCTGGAGCGAGGAGCGCCCCGGCATCAAGTGGGACGGCGAGTGGCATATCACCTACGAGGTCTTCCGGGACCTGGGACTCGCCTTCGGCGCGGTGATGATCCTCATCTACCTTCTCGTGGTGGCCTGGTTCAGGGATTTCTCCACGCCGCTCGTGATCATGGCGCCGATCCCGCTCACCCTCATCGGCATCCTGCCGGGACACGCCGCGTTCGGCGCCTTCTTCACCGCCACCAGCATGATCGGCTTCATCGCCCTGGCCGGCATCATCGTGCGGAACTCAATCATCCTCATCGACTTCGCCGAGATGAAGCGGAGGGAGGGCTTGCCGCTGGATGAGGCGATCATCGAGGCCGGCGCGGTACGGTTCCGCCCCATGCTCCTGACCGCGGCGGCGGTGGTGGTGGGGAGTTTCGTCATCGTCTTCGACCCGATCTTCCAGGGGCTTGCCCTGGCGATGATGTTCGGGGAGATCGCTTCTACGACCCTGTCGCGGGTGACCATTCCGATCCTCTACTATCTGGTGGAGTCGTGGAAGGAACGGCATCGGAAGGCTTTGGCAGAAGCACCGTAGGGGCGCCGCTTGCTGCGCCCTTCGTGGTATGCGGAACGTAAGACAATCAGGGCGCAGCAAGCGGCGCCCCTACACAACCTATAAATCAATCGGAGGTTTCATGTTCTGGCAGAAGAAAAATGACAATCACGCCGCCGGGTCGGTGGCCGAAAAGGTCGGCCTGGAGGCGGAGGGACTGTACCGCTCGGGCGCGATGCACTGCGCCGAGGCGGTGCTGATGGCGGCGCGCAACCAGTTTTCCCCCGAAACGCCGGAGGAGGTGGTGCGGCTGGCGGCCGGCTTCGGCGGCGGATCCGCCGGCGGCTGTCTCTGCGGCGCCGTGGCCGGCGGCACCATGGCCTTCGGGATCGTGCTGCCCGATGACAAAAAGAAAGTCAAAAAGCTGACCACCGAGCTGCACCACTGGTTCAAGCAGGAGTATGGCGCCACCTGCTGCCGCACCGCCACGAAGAACGCCAGGGAAAAGGGTGGCTGCGCGGTGCTGACGGGCGAGGTGGCGAAGAAGGTGGCGGAGCTGCTGGAAGGGTAACGAAAGGAGAACCACGATGTACGTCGAGAGAATCGTTCGGATCATAGCCGGGACCTTTGTCCTGCTGTCGCTCACCCTGGCCCACGTCCACAGCCCGAAATGGCTCTGGTTCACCGCCTTCGTGGGGCTGAACCTGTTCCAGTCGGGGTTCACCCAGTTCTGCCCCCTGTTCACAATTCTTGAAAAGCTGGGGGTGCCGCGCTTTCCCAAGGATGCATGCCCGCGATGAAGTACCGGATCACCATTCTCTGCGACAATACCGTTGGCCCCCTCTCCGGAACCATCGGCGAGCACGGGTTCGCCGCCCTGGTGGAGTGGGAGGGCGACGCGCTCCTCTTCGACACCGGTCAGGGGGATACCTTGCTGCGCAACGCCCAGCGGATGGCAAAGGACCTGCACCGGGTGCGGCAGGTGGTCCTCTCCCACGGTCACTACGACCATGCCGGCGGGCTCTGGCAGCTTCTGCGGATCTGCGGCGGCAAGGAGATCTTCGCCCATCCCGGCATCTTCGCTCCCCGCTACCGGGTGAAGGATACGGGCGACGCCCTCTCCATCGGCATTCCCTATCCCGAAGAGTTCCTTATCGGGCAGGGGGCGCGGTTTTCCTTCTCGGACCGGTTCCGGGAGATCGGGCCGGGGATCTTCCTGACCGGGGAGGTTCCCCGCACGACCCCCTTCGAGGTCGGAGATACGGGACTTTATTGCGACGCAGCAGGCTGCGCCGTCGATCCGATCCGGGACGACCAGTCCCTGGTCATCCGGACGGAGCGGGGTCTGGTGCTGCTGCTGGGGTGCTGCCACGCGGGGCTGGTGAACACCATCGAGCATGCCCGCGAGGCGACCGGTGTCGGCGAGGTCCATGCCGTCATCGGCGGGACCCATCTGGGATTCTGCGGCAACGCCCAACTGGAGGAGACGGTGAAGGCGCTGCGCGGCTACGACGTCCGGAAGATCCTTGGAAGTCACTGCACCGGTTTCCACGCGGCGGCGCGACTGGCCCAGGAGTTTCCCGGCCGGTTCCAGCAGGCGTGTGTGGGGTATACGGTTGAGATCTAGGAACACGGGAGATATGGTTTCATGAAGAAAATCGCTTTTGTTGCGCTGTTCGTGTTCAGCCTCGCGGCCGTCGCCCTGGCGGCCGGCTACCGGAACATCATGTCGGGAGAGGCTCAGTCGCTCCTGGCGAAAAACAGGAACGTCTACCTCCTGGACGTGCGGACCCCCGATGAGTGGCGCCAGGGGCGGCTGGCCGGCGCGACCCTCATCCCGATCAGCGAAGTGGAGCGCCGCATCTCCGAGATACCCAAGAACCGGCCGGTGCTCGTCTACTGCGCCGTCGGCTCCCGGTCGAACCAGGTGGCCGGATTCCTTTCCCGGAGCGGCTACCGGGAAGTCTACAATATGGCCGACGGGATCGTCGGCTGGTACCGTAACGGCTTTCCCGTGACACGCTGAGGAGGGGAGGCCGTGGTTACCGGAACTGACCATGATTTCCAGGCATCGGCGGAACTCCTCAGGGTGCTGGGCCATTCGGTGCGGCTGCGGATCGCGGCGGGGCTCGCCCAGGAGTGCGCCTGCGTGAAGGAGATCTGGGAGTGCCTCGGCATGCCCCAGGCGGTGGTCTCGCAGCACCTGAAGGTGATGCGGGACCATGGTATCCTGGAGGCCCGGCGCGACGGCGCCAGGGTCTGCTATTCCCTCACGGAGGGGATGGCAGCGCGGGTGGTTCGGGTATTGACGGTTTCTTCATAACCACACGAAACATTCCTCTTTTTCTCTCTCCTGCTTTTCAATCATCATTCTCGATTAAAGTCTTCCCCTCTCCCTGCCGATACGTATACTGCGCCCTTCTTCCACCTCCGGGCGCAGCGTTCCTCCATTCATTCGACACCATTTTCATATCCTGACCAAAGGAGAACAGAATGACCATCAAGCGTTACAGAAACTGGGGAATCCTGCCGAAAATCATGACCATTTCCGCGGTGACCGTCGCCACGTTCGCGGGGCTCATGCTCATCTTCTTCCTTCCGCACATCGAGGACAAGATGGTGGAAGGCAAGAAGCAGGCAACGAAGCAGGTGGTCGAGGTCGCCTACCACACGCTCAAGGATTACGGGGAGAAGGTGCAAAAGGGCGAACTGACGAAAGAGGATGCCCAGAAGCGGGCGCTGGATGATATCAGGGACCTCCGCTACAAGGGGAAGGAGTATTTCTGGATCAACGACCTCAACCCGACCATGGTCATGCACCCCATCAAGCCCGAGCTGGATGGCAAGGACCTGACCGGGAACAAGGACCCGAAGGGGAAGTATCTCTTCCGGGAGTTCGCCAGGGTCTGCAAGGAAAAGGGTGAGGGGTTCGTGGATTACCTGTGGCCCATGCCGGGAGCGAGCGATCCGGTGCCCAAGGTCTCCTACGTAAAGCTCTACGAGCCGTGGGGGTGGGTCATCGGCAGCGGCATCTACCTCGACGACGTGAAAAAGGAGATGGCTGTGCTCCACTGGGCAGGTATCGCCGGCACGCTCGTATTTGCGGTCTTCGTCCTGTCCCTGGCCCTCTCCGTGGGGCTGGGTATTGTCCGTCCCCTCCGCACGGTCATCGCCAGCCTTCAGGACATAGCCGAAGGGGAAGGTGATCTGACCAGAAGGATCAACGTTATCCGGGAGGACGAGTCGGGCGAACTGGCATGCGCCTTCAATACCTTCGTCGAGAAGCTCCAGGGGATAGTCCTCCAGGTTGCCCGAAATGCCGGGCAGTTTGCCACGGCCGCGGTCCAGGTGGAGTCGACGTCGAGGCAGATGGCTGATGGTGCCGGCCAAGTGGCCGACCAGGCCAGTACTGTGGCGACCGCCAGCGAGGAGATGGCCGCCACGAGCATGGAGATCGCTTCCAACTGCACGGCGCTGGCTGAAGGCGCCCGTAACGCGAGCGATTCGGCCACAGCCGGTGCGGCCGTGGTGCAGGGCACGGTGAGCGTCATGAACCGGATCGCCGACCGGGTGAAGGAGACGGCAAAGACCGTCGAGAGTCTTGGCAGCAGGAGCGATCAGATAGGGGAGATCGTCGGGACCATCGAGGATATCGCCGACCAGACGAACCTCCTGGCCCTGAACGCTGCCATCGAGGCGGCCCGGGCCGGCGACATGGGGCGTGGCTTCGCGGTGGTGGCCGACGAGGTGCGTGCCCTGGCCGAACGGACCACCCGGGCCACCAAGGAGATTTCCCAGATGATCAAGGCGATCCAGCAGGAGACCCGGGGGGCTGTCGCTTCCATGGAGGATGGTGTCCAGGAGGTTGAGCGGGGTACCGGTGAGGCTGCCCGCTCCGGCGAGGCTCTTCACGACATCCTCCAGCAGATCAACGCCGTGACCATGCAGGTAAGCCAGATCGCCACCGCCGCCGAGCAGCAGACCTCCACCACCACCGAGATCAGCGGCAATATCCAGCGGATAACCGACGTGGCCCACGATACGGCCATGGGGGCCCAGGAGTCGGTGGGGGCGGCCGGGCAACTCGCCACCCTGGCTGATGAATTACAGAGATTGGTCGGAAGGTTCAGGCTGTCGGCATGAAGCCGGGAATCCCCTCATTACTTATGGCATTTTTTGCCCATGTACCTAAAGTTTTGAGGGCAGCTTCCGAAAAGCCTTAGTAGAGGGCAGAAAAATCCTGAAGGAGAAACGACATGGCACTTATCACGTGGAGCGACGGCCTGAGTGTGAAGATCAAGCAGTTCGACGACCAGCACAAGAAGCTGGTGGAGATGGTGAACCAGCTGTTCGACGCCATGAAGGCCGGCAAAGGCAATCAGGTGATGGGTGATATCCTCAAACAGCTCATTGCCTACACCCAGACCCACTTCGCCGCCGAGGAACGGCTCATGAAGCAGTACGGCTACCCAGGCTTCGAGGAGCACAAAAAGGAGCACAACACCCTCGTCCTGCAGGTTCTCGATCTCCAGAAGCAGTTCCAGGAAGGGAAGGCGGTTCTCACCCAGAACGTCATGACCTTCCTTCGCGACTGGCTCTCCAAGCACATCCAGGGGGACGACAAGAAGTACGGGGTGTATCTGAACGCCAAGGGCGTTTCCTAGTCACTCCACCCTGCCGCCGGATCGCCGCGCCGAGCTTTTTACGGGCGGTGTGCATCTGTCTGGAACGGACCGTGCAATGCGCTCGGATGTCCGCAGGATATTTCTGTATGCAGGGAGGCTTGCCATGAACAGTGCCAGAATACCCGCCGCAGCCGGGGACGATATACTCCGCGCCATGGAAGAGAGCGTCGATGCGTCCAATCTCATGGCCCTGGAGATGGTGATTCACACCCTGGAGAACTGCGCGTTTCAGGCCGAGACGCACGTTGCTGAACTGGTTCGGCTCGGGGGGAGTGCTGCCCGAGCCATGGAGGCCAACGTCGAGATGTCGCGACTCATGCGCACCGCGTGACAGTTTTGACCGGGTGATTCAAATAATTGACTCGCCGGAACGGCGTTCCGGCATACACGGACAAGAAAGAGAAGGAGGATATAGGCATGGCCAACGTACTCATCGTGGACGATTCCTCAACCATGAGGAAGATCATTTCCCGCTCGCTCCGCCAGGCAGGGCTGCCCGTCGACGAGATCTTCGAGGGGGGCGACGGAATCGAGGGGCTCAACGTCCTGTCGTCAAAGAGCGTCGACCTGATCCTTTCCGACATCAACATGCCCAACATGGACGGTCTTGAATTCATCAAGCAGGCCCGGGCCAACGGCTGCAAGGCGCCCATCGTCATGATCACCACCGAGGGGGGGGAGGATATCCTCAAGGAGGCCATATCGAGCGGCGCCAGCGACAGCATCAAGAAGCCCTTCACTCCTGATCAACTGAACGAAAAGCTTGGGGGCCTCCTATGAGCCTGAATGCGGAGGTCGCCGCGGCAGCCCATCTGACCGAAGAGCAGCTGGCGGGCTTCATCATTGAGGGTACCAAGGACGTTTTTTCCACCATGATCATGATGGAGGTGGCCGACGCCTACCCCCTCGCCGAGCCGCTCGGCATGTTCCACTGCGGCGTCACCGGCATGGTGGGGCTGGCCGGCTCCTATTCGGGGATCCTCTCCATCCACTGCCCCCCCGAATTCGCCATGCTCGCCACCTCCAACATGCTGGGGATGGAGGTGACCGAGATCGGCGAGGACGTGACCGATGCCCTGGGTGAGATCGCCAACATGATGGGGGGAAACATCAAGATGGCCCTCTCCAAGGGAGGGGCGGATCTGCACCTGTCGGTGCCGACCGTCATCTCCGGCGAGGAGTATACGGTGGTCGCGCTGTCCGACAAGGAGTGCGTGATCGTGCCGTTCACCGGCGATGGACACAGGTTTATCGTGGGGTTGAAGCTGAAAAAAGAATCGTAGCAGGAGCGTCTTGATCCATGGATGGGTTTGCGAATCTCACCAGCGTCATCAATAACGCTTTCAGGCAGGCCGCCGAAGACAGCGGCATGCTGCTGGGGCAGGAACTGACCATTGGCGACGCTGATCTGATCGGCACCAATCGCCAGAGCTACTTCTGCGATCTGGATGACGTCTGCTTTGTGGCGGAGATTACCGCCAGCGGCGAATTCCCGGGTAAGTTCCATGCCATCCTGGGGCTGAGGGACGCCATCGGCCTCAGCAGCATGCTGCTGGGGATACCCCCTGCCCGCATCAACGAGAAGCGTCGGCTCGCCATCATGGAGAACGACGACGTTGACGCCTTCTCGGAGATTATCAACCAGGCTGTCGGCTCCTTCAACTCGGTCTTCCAGCCCGCCTTCGACAACAGGGTCCACCTCAAGGTCGTCCCCCCGAAGAAGTTCATTCCCGAAACCACCGAGATCACCGACACCGAACCGGTGCCCGACGGCGAGTATCTCCTCTTCCGTGGCCGGATGGAACTCCCCGGGTACGAGATGGGGAATTTCGACCTTTTCATCCCCCGGGAACTGGCCGAGCTGTTTGAGCCGCCCCAGGAGGAGGGGACCGACGCCCCCGAGACGGAGGAGGCCCCAGGGCGGGACCGGCAGGATGAGGGGGACGCCGACGAAGGCAAGGCCGCGGAGGAATCCGATGATTCTGCCGCAGCAGCGCAGACCGCGGAGACCCGGAGTGCCGGAAGCCCGGTCGATGACGGAGTCCGGCGGGTGCTGATCCTGGAGGACGACGCATTGGACCGGGAGATGGTTCGGGAACTCCTCGCGGCCCGCGGCTTCGAGCCGGTGGAGGCGGGGCTCGACGCCGACATCCGCGAGATTTTCTCCCAGGGTGGCTTTCGGCTCGTGGTCCTCGGCATCCACAACAACGACGACCGCGACATGGCCCTCTGCATCAAGATCAAGGCCATCGCCCAGGGGGAAACCCTTCCCATCATCATGTGCGCCCGGGAATGGACCCGTTCCGGCGTCCTCAAGGCGGTCAAGTACGGCGCCCGTGATATTATTGTCAAGCCCTACCAGCTTGAGGAGGTGGTGGCCAAGGTTCAGAGGTTCCTGACCGCGGCCTGACACCACTGTCTTTTTCCACGTGTCAAAACGGTGACTTTTCCTGGCCGGTTTTGACGTCCAGCCATCCTTTACCCCAGATTATACCCCTCTGAATGCCTTTATTTGTCCTGCTTGTCGGCACGCCTTTTGCCCTTAGTGTCTTTGGGCAGAACTATTCGAAGCTGAAAGGTGTCAAAGCCGTGACCAAACCAGCGATACACGTCCTGAAGGCGGCAGCCGTATTCCTGTTTTCCCTTCTGTGGGGGGCTGCGGATGGTGGTGCGGCGCAGGACAACCGGCTTTACCGGATTGGCGTGACGCCGCGGGCCGGATTCACCCGTCTGAAGCTTTCCCTTGACCGTGAGCCCATGTTCCATGTCACCCAGCTCCCTGGAAACCGGGTCCGGGTGACACTCCGGGGCACCGACGGCGGGCGGTGGAAGAAGCTCCGTTCCTATAGCGACAAGGCTATTGATGGCATAACCGTTGGCAGGCGGCAGAGTGACCTGCTGGTAACCGTGGGGGTGAAAGGGGATCCCCGTGGGGTTCGCGCCCTGACCTCGGCGGGCTCCGGCGTTCTTACTCTCGACATAGGTCCAGGTTTTGCCCCCCCCCGAACAGTGCCATTCACCCAGGGGCGGGAGGGAATCCGTGGCGGCGTAGAACAACTCGTCACCCGCTTCGACCCTCCACTGAAGTCCGATATTCCCTTCGTCCCCACGGACCGGCGGAGCCTGGAAAAAATACTTCCCCCCCCCGACGTGGAACAGCTTTTGGCAGGCGAGGCCGCCCTCTACCGGGGTAAGGGGAGCGAGGCGGAGGAGCTGCTCTCGCCCCTTGCCGCCAAGGATACTCCGGCCAAGGGGCTGGCGCTTTTCCGCCGGGGGGAGGCCCGCGCCACGCTCCAGAAGTACGGCGAAGCGCTCAAGGACTTCCGGGAGGCGGAGCGTCTCTGGCCCGAGTTCCTGAATCTCTCCCCCGGCACCACCTTTGTCTATGCCGACAGCATCGTCCGCAGCGGCGACTTGGAGGGGGGGCGCCGGCTCCTGGGGCGGCTCATCGCGGGGCTCGCCGACAAGAAGTACGCTCCGGTGCTTCTGGTGAGGCTTGCCGACATTCTGGCCCGCCAGGGGAAGGAGATGGAGGCGGTGGCCATTTATCGCACGGTGTCGGAGAACTTTGCCGGCAACAAAGCGGTCTGGCAGGCCAGGATGAAGCTGGTCGACCGCCGGCTGATGGCTGTGGAGCCTTCTACCTTCGGCGGGCTCGTGGCCGAGTACCGGGAGATCTTCGACCGCGGCGGCGACAATGTTCTGCGGGAGGAAGCCCTGTTCAAGGCTGCGCTCCTCACCGCCCTGTTCGGTGATGCAGACGCCGGGTTCGCCCTGGTGGTGGAGTACGGGAAGAGGTTCCCCCAGGGAATTTACGGCAGCATAGTCCGGGGAATGCGCGAGGAACTCCTGGTGCCGGTCGTACAGAGGCTGGTCAAGGCCGGGGACCACGAGGGACTCACGAAGCTCGCCAAGGACAACAAGGAATACCTGGTCAAGTGCCTTGCCGATCCCGGCTTCGTCAGGGGGCTTTCCGAGGCCTTTGCGGCCCGTGAGGCCTTCAAGGAGGAGGCGACCCTCTTCTCCTTCCTGGTGGAGCGGGAGTGGAGCGCTCCCCAGGCGCCGGAGCTCTACCGGCGGCTCGTGGCCGATGCGGAGCGTCTCGGCGACTTGGCGCTTCTGGAGAAGTCAGCCGGCGATTTCCTGGGGAAGTTCCCCGATCATCCTTCGGCCCTGCGCTACCGGGAACAGTTGGCGGGCCTTGCCTATCACCGGGGCGACATGGCAACCGTGATCGCACGCCTTGCCCCCCTCCTCGCCGGCAAGGCGCGTCCCGAAGAGGCCGAGAGCCTCTACTACCTGGGCAAGGCCCTGGATGGTGCCGGCAACCGGCGTGACGCGGAGAAGGCCATGATCCTCTTCGTGTCGGAACTCCGACAGCGGAGCGCCACTTCGGAGCTTGCTCCCGATGCCTACTACGTGGCCGCCTCTGCCCGGCTGGCCAGGGGTGACCGCAAGGGGGCCATGGAGCTTCTGCGTGCCGGTAGTGCCACGGCTCCCGAAACCCAGCGGGAGCCATTCCTCTATAAAATGGGAGAGATCGCCCGCGCCGAGGGCAGGCGCGACGAGGCTGCAAGCCACTTCAAGGCGGTCGCCACGACCGGCAGGGATCCTCTCTGGCAGAAGATGGCTGCCCAGGCCCTGGCCGATATCGAACTCACCAGGCGGCTGGCGGGGAAGGTGCCTTTGTCAAAATAGTGACTCCAGGCGAGGGTGAGGCGTGAGGCGTGATGAGGGAGACGCAGTGCTTCAAATGTGCGGTTTTACCCCTTACCCCCTACTCCTCACCCCTCACATTCATTACTGGTACGGCTTTTGCTGAAGAGGATGTGCGGTAAAAGGAGGGTGAGAGATGCCTATAGACGGGATATTCGGATCGACGGTGGATCTGCTGGCCAAAAGCATAGACCTGAGGGCCAGGAGCCATGCCATGATTTCCGCCAATCTGGCCAACGTGGAGACCCCCAATTACACCCCCACCTCCCTCTCCTTCGAGGATGAGCTGAAGGGGGCCCTCAAGGGAAAGAAGGGGGCCCCGGCCCTCACGAACCCCCGGCATATCCCCCTGAAAGGGCAGGGTGCATCCATTCAGCAGGTCCAGGGGCGGGTCGTCGAAACCCCTGCCCAGGCGCCGGGCCGGGACAATAACGGCGTGGAGCTTGAGGCGGAGATGGGGCGCATGGCCGAGAACCAGATCATGTACAACGCCTCCATCCAGATCATCGGCAAGAAATTCGAGGGGCTCAAGTACGCCATCAGGGAGAATAAATAATGGACTTCTTCAACTCCATGCAGATAAGTTCCTCGGCCCTTTCCGCCGAGCGGACCCGGATGAACCTCATCTCCTCCAACCTGGCCAACGCCAACTCCACCCGCACCGCCGAAGGGGGGCCCTACAAGCGGAAAGACGCCGTCTTCGCCGCCACTCAGACGGGGGAGACCTTTCGGGCGGCCATGGACCGGATGCGCAAGGGGGGGAGCCCTTCAGGGGTGCAGGTGACCCAGATCGTCGAGGACCAGAACCCGCCACGGCTCCAGTACGACCCCTCCCATCCCGATGCCAACGCGGAAGGGTACGTGGCGCTCCCCAACGTGAACGTGGTCGAGGAGATGGCCGACATGATCGCCGCCACCCGGGCCTATGAGGCCAACGTCACCGCGGTGCAGGCAGCCAAGAACATGGCGCTGAAGACCCTGGAGCTCGGGAAGTAACGGTGGCGGGTTCCGGGTTGTGATTTTTTTTGACACGAAAAAAGGGTGCGACACAGGCACCCTCATGAAAGCTTATCGGCGGCGGATACAGAAACTTTAGTGGTTTTTTCAGGAGGCAGACGTGATCAACGGACTCGAAACAGGCATCGGCATCACCCCGGCGTTTCCCGGCGTGGCGGGCAAGGAGGCCAGTTCCTCGAACCTGGCCAATGACGCGGGAAAATTCTTCGGCGAGCTGGTTTCCAAGGTGAACGACCTCCAGGCCCGGTCCGACAGCGCCGTCCAGGGGCTGGCTACCGGCGATTCCAAGGGGCTACACGAGGTGATGATCGCCATGGAGAAGTCGTCCATCGCGTTCCAGTTCCTGACCCAGGTGCGGAACAAGGCCATTGAGTCGTACAATGAAGTCATGCGCATGCAGGTGTAGGTGAGTGAACGCTGAAAAACGCCTATCTGCGTTGTTGCCCTCACCCTCGTTCGCTGCGGCGTAGCCGGGCTACGCCTCACTCCTCGGGCTCGGGCGCTTGGCATCTGGGCATTTTTGAGCGTTCACCGATGAGGCGAAAACCCAATAGAACTGAAACCGGAGTACTCGAATGCCTGAAGGTCTGACAAAACTGGCGCAGCCGTTCATGGCCCTCCCCCCCGCAAAGCGGTGGCTGGTGGGCGGGGTTGTCGGTGTTTCCATCATCGCCTTTACCCTCCTGATCATGATCGCCAACCGGACCGATTACCGGCCGCTCTTCACGAACCTGAACACCGAGGACGCCGGTGGCATCGTCACCAAGCTCAAGGAGCAGAAGATCCCCTACCGGATTGCCTCCGACGGCAAGGCGATCATGGTTCCCGCGGACAAGGTCTATGACCTGCGCCTTTCCCTGGCCTCCGAGGGGCTTCCCCAGGGGGGCGGCGTCGGGTTCGAGATCTTCGACCGCAAGAACTTCGGCATGACCGAGTTCGTCCAGAAGCTCAACTACCAGCGGGCGCTCCAGGGGGAGCTCTCCCGCACCATCGGCCAGATCGCCGGCGTGGAGCAGGCCCGGGTTCACCTGGTGATCCCCGAGAAATCCCTCTTCAAGGAGAACGAGAAGCCCCCCACGGCGTCGGTGGTCCTGAAGGTGAAGGGCAACCGGGGCCTGAAGGAGAGCGATGTCCAGGGGGTCGTGCACCTGGTGGCCGCCTCCATCGAGGGGATGGACCCCGAGCATGTGACTATCCTGGATCAGAAGGGAAAGCTTCTCTCCAAGAACAACCCCACCGATGCGGCCGGCAAGATGACCGCCTCCATGCAGGAGGTTCAACGGGCCTATGAGAAGGGGACCGAGGAGCGGCTCCAGTCGCTTCTGGACCGGGCGGTGGGGAGCGGCAAGTCGGTGGCCCGCGTGTCGGCCACCTTCGATTTCCGCCAGGTGGAGAAGTTCGAGGAGAAGTACGATCCCGAAACCGTGGTCCGCAGCGAGCAGCGCAGCGAGGAGAAGCTGGGCGGCGCCAACGGGGCAGCCGGAATCCCGGGTGCCCAGACCAACCTGAACAAGGTCCCGGCCGCCCCGGGGGGCGGGGCTGCCGGTAGCGGCAGCAAGGCCGACGAGACCCTCAACTACGAGGTGAGCCGTTCCACCGCCCGGACCGTGGAGCCGGTGGGGAAGCTCTCCAAGGTTTCGGTGGCGATCCTGGTGGACGGCAAGTACGATGCCGCCGCACCCGGCAAGGACGGCAAGGCCGCCAAGCCCAAGTATGCCCCCCGCACCGCCGACGAGCTCCAGAAGATCGACGCCCTGGTCAAGAGCGCCGTCGGCTTCAGCGCCGAGCGGGGCGATCAGGTGACCGTGGTCAACGTTCCCTTCCAGGATTCCGGCGAGGCCGGAACCGACGAGGCGGACAAGTGGTGGAACGCGCCGATCGTCCTGGCGCTCCTGAAGAACGGGCTCATCGGCTTCGGGTTCCTGGCGTTGCTCCTGTTCGTGATCCGGCCCCTCATGAAGGCCCTGAAGCCGGCACGGGAAACCACCTTCGAACCGCTCCCGTCGGCCGAGGATACCCTCAAGCAGATCGCCGACCTCCAGCGGCTCCAGATCGGCAACCAGACCGTGAGCCAGATGGAGCTCATTAACAAGGTGAAGCAGGAACCCTACCAGGCGGCCCAGATCATCCAGAACTGGCTCAGCCAGAAGAAAGAAGAATAACCCCCGCTCCACTATCCTGAACCGAGGCGTACCGCAATGGAAGGAACCGACAAGGCTGCCATACTCCTCCTCTATCTGGGGCCCGATGCCACCGCCAAGGTGTTCGAGCACCTGGACGACGACGAGATCAAGAAGATATCCAAGAGCATGTCGCGGCTGGGTCACGTACCCCGCACCACGATCCAGGAGGTGGTCGCCGAGTACACCGAGATGACAAACCCGGAAACCGGCCTCTTCTCCCAAGGTGAGGAGTTCGTCCGCAAGATCCTGGAGCAGACCCTGGGACCCCAGAAGGCCGAGATGCTTCTCAAGGAACTCCAGTCGTCCAACTTCAGCGATATGGTCGACATCCTGGCAAACCTCGATGCCAAGACCATCGCCAACTTCCTCTCCCAGGAGCATCCCCAGACCATTGCCGTCATCCTGGCCAAGCTGCGGGCCAAGCAGACCAGTGAGATCATCTCCATGCTCCCCCAGGAACTCCAGGCCGAGGTGGTACTGCGGATCGCCGACGTCGACCAGGTGTCGCCGGAGATCCTCCAGGACATCGACGACGTCATCAAGCGCGAGCTCACCGCCATGGGTGGGATCCAGCGCTACAAGGTGGGCGGGGTCGAGAAGGTGGTCGACATGTTCAATCACCTGGACCGGAGCAAGGAGAAGCAGATTCTCGAAAAGCTCGATACCCTCAGCCCGCCGCTGGCCGAGGTCATCCGCAAGCACCTCTTCACCTTCGAGGATATCTTCAAACTGGACGACCGCTCCATCCAGGCCATCATGCGTGAGGTCTCCAACGATACCCTGACCCTGGCCATGAAGACCGCCGCCGACGAGATCAAGGAGAAGATTTTCCGCAACATCTCCAGCCGAGCAGCCGAGATGATCAAGGAGGACCTGGAGGTCATGGGACCGGTCCGCCTCTCCGACGTGGAGAAGGGACAGTCGGAGATCATCAAGATCGTCCGCCGTATGGAGGAGGAAGGGAAGGTGGTGCTGGCCGGTCGCGGAGGGGACGATGTCCTCGTCTAGGAAGCTCTCACGCATCATCAAGTCGGGCGATGCCCACCCCAACGCCGTCCGAAGTTTCAGCTTCGGCCAGATCCAGGGTTTTGCCGTGGAAGAAAGCGTCCCGACTGGTGCCGGAGGGTTCGTCCCCTGTGCCCTTGGCAGCGAGTCGACGGGATACCACCTGTCCACCATGGATGCCGCCGTAGCCGAGGCTCCTGCCATGCCCGACCTTGAGGGGATGGTGGTGATGACCGAGGAGGAACTCCAGGCCCGGGTGGACGAGGTCTACCGCAACGGCATGGATGAGGGGCGGCGCCAGGCGGAGCGGGGGCTCGCCAACGTTTTCAAGTCCCTGCGCGACGGCGTGACCGCCCTCACTGGCCTGCGAAGCCGGGTCCTCAAGGAAAGCGAGGAGGATCTGCTGCGGCTGGCGGTCATGATCGCCGGCAAGGTGGTCCAGCAGGAGATCCGGCAGGAGCCGCGGATCCTGGCTGCCATCGTCGCCGCCGCCGTGGGGGGGTGCGCCGAGCGTGACCGTGTCGTGGTGCGCCTGAATCCGGATGACTACGCCGTGGTGGCCGCCAATCGGCAGGCCTACCTGGCGGGGCTTGGGGACGAGACCCCCATCACCCTCACTCCCGACGATGGGGTCGGCCCCGGCGGCTGCCTGGTGGAGACTGCCACCGGCACCGTTGATGCCCGGATCGAGGCCCAGTTGGACGAGATCTACCGGGCGCTGCTGGAGGAGCGGAGTGCTCCGGTGGAGCCGCCGGCCCCTGCGCAGGCCGAGCAGGAGCTGCCTCCCGTTGATCTCTCTCTTGTGGCAGAGGATGCGATTCCGCCATTCAAGGGGCAGGGTTCCTGGGTGAAGGCTGACGGTGAGAGGATTCTGGCAGATGGGAAAGATTGATCTCTCACGCTATGTGAAAGCCGTGGAGGGTGTGAAGCCGATCCGCTTCCACGGCAAGGTGACCCAGGTGGTGGGGCTTGTGATCGAAGGGTTCTGCCCCGACGCCGCCGTCGGCACCCTCTGCCAGGTCCACCCCCATGACGGCGAGCCGATCCCGGCCGAGGTGGTCGGTTTCCGGGACAACAAGACGCTGCTCATGCCCCTGGGAGAACTCAGGGGGGTTGGGCTCGGCAGCCTCATCACCGTGAAGCGTAAAAAGGCGTCCCTCGGCGTCGGCCCCGGCCTCCTGGGGAGGGTCATCGACGGCCTCGGCATGCCCCTTGACGGCAAGGGCCCCCTGAGCATCCGCGAGGAATATCCCATCTACGCCAACCCGGTGAATCCCATGACGCGGCGCCCCATCCGGCAGCCCCTGGACCTGGGCATCCGCGCCATCAACGGGCTCCTGACCTGCGGCGAAGGGCAGCGTGTCGGAATCATGGCGGGCTCCGGTGTCGGAAAATCGACACTGCTCGGGATGATCGCCCGCTACACCGAGGCCGACGTGAACGTCATCGCCCTCATTGGCGAGCGGGGCCGGGAGCTGCGGGAGTTCATCGAGAAGGACCTCCAGGAGGAGGGACTCAAGAAATCCGTCGTCGTGGTCGCCACCAGCGACCAGCCTCCCCTGGTGCGGATGCGGGGGGCCTACATCGCCACCACCATCGCCGAGTATTTCCAGGCCCAGGGGAAGAAAGTGCTGCTGATGATGGATTCCGCCACCCGCTTCGCCATGGCCATGCGGGAGGTGGGGCTGGCCATCGGCGAGCCGCCGACCACCAAGGGGTACACCCCGTCGGTCTTCGCGGCGCTGCCGAAGCTCCTGGAGCGGACCGGCAACTTCCAGGACGGCAGTATCACCGGCCTCTACACGGTGCTGGTGGAGGGGGACGATTTCAACGAGCCGGTCTCCGACGCCATGCGGAGCATCCTCGACGGCCACATCGTCCTGAACCGCCAACTGGCGGCCCGGGCCATCTACCCGCCCATCGACATCCTGGCCAGCGCCAGCCGGGTCATGATGGACGTGACCGAGAAGGGACAGCAGCAGATGGCCTCCCGGTTCAAGGAGCTCCTGGCCGCCCACCGGCAGGCGGAGGACCTGATCAATATCGGGGCCTACAAGCCGGGCTCGAACCCCACCATCGACATCGCCATCGCCAAGATGGAGGGGATGATCGGCTATCTCCGCCAGGGGATCCACGACGGTATCACCATGGAGCATGCCGTGGGCGAGCTCGCCGCTCTCTTCGACGAGGGAATGGCACTCTGATTGCACACCCAAGGGTACAGGTCAATCCGTTCCTGATTCCCGAGAGTTCCGGAGCACGTCATGATGCAGAAACACGGATTCCAGTTGCAGCAGGTTCTCAACTACCGCAAGGAAGTGGAAAAGATGCGGACCCTCGAGTTCGCCACCGCCAAGCATCAGTTCGAGAGCGCCACCGAGACCCTCGAGCGCCACAAGGCGGAGAACGACCGGGCCCGGGTCGAATACAACAACAAGCAGGCTGTCGGTGTGACCGCCAGCGAGCTCCAGATGTACGCCGACTTCTTCCGGCGCAAGACCGTCGATATCCAGTCCCAGCGGGTCCAGGTCGACTCCCTTGGCCGGGAGATGACTGAGAGGCGCGAGGTGCTGATGGACGCCGCCAAGGACAAGAAGGCCCTGGAGCTCCTCAAGGAGAAGCAGACGCTGGCCTTTCGGCGCGAACAGGCCGAGAAGGAGCAGGCATTCCTGGAGGAGCTGGCCATCCAGAAAGCGGCCCGTTGACCAACGATGCGTAAAACGATTCTCATAGCGGTTGCGGCGGTGTCGGGGCTGCTCCTCCCCGCGCTGCCGGTTTTTTCTCCCGCCCGTGCCCAGTCCCCCGGCACGGTGGGGACGAAACCGGCCGCGCCCGCCACCGGCAACGGGCAGGCGGCCGGCAAGAGCGCCCCCGGCGAGGCGGCGCTCCCGGAGATGAAGCGGCAGCAGCTTGCCGCCCGGGAGGCTGCCCTGGCTATCAAGGAGCAGGAGCTGAAGAACCTGGCCGCCACCCTCGACGCCCGGGTGAAGGAACTGGAGGCAGCCAAGGCGGGAATCGACAGGTCACTGGATGCCCGCAAGAAGGTGCAGAGCGCCAACTACCAGAAACTGCTCAAGGTCTACAAGGGCCTCAAGCCCGACGAGGCGGTGAAGCTCCTCGACCGGATGGACGAAGGGGAGGCCCTTGAGCTCCTGAGCGAGATGGACCAGAAACGGGCCGCCAAGCTTCTCCCCCTCATCAAGCAGGAGAGGGCACTGAAGTGGACGAGGCAGAATCTGGCGGCGAAGTGATTGTTCAAGGCTTAACGCCCGCTCACTGCGTTCGCTCAAGGCGCAAAGACGCAAAGAGGGTCTTAAGGAAAACATGAACAACAGATTTTGGTTTCTTTGCGCCTTCGCGTCTTTGCGTTAAGGCTTTTAGGTAAGTTCTGCTCTCTGATAACCGAATAGCAGCACGAAGCGCGGCACCGCCGCGTTTCATCTCACAAGAAAGGAGGTGAAACAGTATGGAGATCATGCAGATGCTCCAGGTGATTCCTCAAGCCATCCCACCCACCGGAACCGCACCTGAAACCCCTGCCGGATCTACCGCCACCGCCGACCTCTTCGCCTCGCTCATGGCCGGGTTGCTCATCCAGCCCGCGACCACGACGGCCTCCGCAGAACTTCCCTCTCTCCCCGTGGAGGCCGCAGCGCAGGACGATCAGCAGGGCACCGCCCCGCAGTCCGCAGACATCGCCACCACCGAAACCGCCATGATGTCACTCGCGGCCCTCATCCCGCCCCCGCCGACCGTCCAGCTGGCCGTTCCGGTCACCGAAACCCCCCTCCCGACCGGTACGACCATCGAGGCAACCACCGTCGCTTCGCTTCAGCCCGTACCGGCGCAGACCGCGCCGCTGCAGACTGAGCCGACGAAAGCCGAAGCCGTCATCCCCCCACCGGATACCCCACGGGAGACGACCCCGGCTCCGGTCGACGCCGTCAAGGCCGCACCCACCCAACCAGATACCCGGACCGACATCGTTTCGGCCCCGGTAAAGGAGCAGGTGGAGGTCCTGCAGGTTACCCTCGAACCGGCCAAAACCTCCGAGGCACCCCCGGCAAAGCCACAGGCACCAGCATCCGCGCCAGTGACCGAAACGGCACCGGCACCGGAGATGGTGGCAGCGGACAAACCGGTACCCCGCACCACGGGTCCGGCGGCGGCCTATCCGGACCGGATACCGGCCATCCCGAAACGGGTGGACACCCCTGTCCCGGCAGCAACGGCAGAACGGGCAGAGGCGGCGGAGACGGCAGGGCAGACGGAGACCGCACCGCTTGCGGGTGTCAAGCCTCAGGAGGTGGAGGTGGTCATCGGAAGCGGAGCCGAAGAGCGGCAGTCCGCCGGCGAGCAGGGCAAAGGCGGCGGCCAAACCGCCGACACGAAGGCTCTCGCCGCACCTGTCCAGTCCGACGCGGTAAAATCCTTCGAGCCGACCCTTCAGGGGACCACGAAGACCGAGCACCAATCCTCGCACGGCCTTCGCGACAGCATCATGGCCCAGGTGAAAGAGGGTATCGCGCACCGTGAGCCTTCCGGAAACGGCCAGATCGCGATCCGGCTCAACCCGGCGGAACTGGGCGAGCTCAGGATCAACGTCCAGGTGGTCGACCAGCACGTGAAGGTGGAAGTGCTGGCGGCAAACAGCCAGGTACGGGACATCCTTCTCGGCAATCTGGACAGCCTCAAGGAAAACTTCTCGCGCCAGAACCTGACAATGACCGGCTTCGACGTCTCGACCGGCACCGGCCAGGGGTTCGATCAGTTCTTCCGCGAAGGGCGGGCAACCGGGCAGGGCACTACCAAGACCCTGTACACGCAGGGGATGATGGAAGAAGACGAAACCACGGCGGTTCAGGCTGTAGAAAGTTTCTACTACACGGACCGGCGCGACTCGATCCTCGACGTCAGACTCTAGGAAAGGAGGTGGAACACGTGGTAAGCGGAATAACCAACGACACGACCGCTGCGGCGGCAACCATGAAAAAGGCGACAGGCATGAACAAGGATGACTTCCTGACGCTGTTCGTCACGCAGCTGAAAAACCAGGACCCGTTGAAACCCCAGGACAGCAACGAGTTCATCGCCCAGCTCGCCCAGCTCACCCAGGTGGAGCAGTCCTACAACACCAATACCAACCTGGCGAATCTTCTCACTGCCATCAACGGAATGTCGAGTCTCAACAGCGTCTCGTTCATCGGCAAGGAGGTTTCGGCCTCAAGCAACCAGATCAACCTGGTCAGTGGCAAACAGGCGCTCCTGGGCTACCGGCTGCCGGCCAACGCCGATCAGGTGAAGGTGGAGATCAGGGATGGCAGGGGCGTTACCATCCGTACCCTCACCGCGGGAAAAACCCAGGCGGGAGACGGGACCATCGGGTGGGACGGAAAGAGCGATGGAGGCACCCAGGCCCCAGCGGGCTCATACAGCTTCTCGGTTACGGGCATCACGGGCGATACGAAGTTCGACGGCAGTCCCCAGATCATCGGCAAGGTTGACGGGATCAACGTGGAAGGTCAGGAGCCGGTAATAACCATCGGCGGCATCAGCGTACCGCTCTCGCAGATACTCTCGGTGAAAGGAGTGACCTAAGGGATGATCGACAGGATCTATTTTCCCGAACCACTTCCCATAAACCCGGGGCAGAAACCGGCGCAACCGCAGCCAGCCAAGTCCGGCGAGAAGGCGGGTGACTTCGCCCGGATCCTCGACGGCAAGCTCCCTGTCCAGGGGCTGAAGTTCTCCAGCCACGCCCAGGAACGGCTCAGGGCCCGTGGGATCAACTTCACGGACAGTGACCTGAAACGGCTGGAAGGAGCGGTGGAGAGCGTGGCCCAGAAGGGTGGGCGAGAGTCGCTCATCATGCTTGGCGACGCGGCACTTGTGGTGAGTGTCAAGAACAAGACAGTCATCACCGCCATGGACCGGGCGAGCATGCAAGGGAATGTGTTCACGAACATCGACTCAGCTGTAGTTTTCTAGGAAACGGGGACCAGGGACAGGAGACCGGAAAGAGCAGGGAAGAATAAAGATCCACAACGGGCCGGACCTTCATGGGGGCCCGTGGGACGCCAACCGACCGAGGCGTTCCAACCAACCCAGGCGGCAGCCGCGAGGCTGCCGACCCTCAGGAGGCATCACAATGAGCGTTACATCCGCACTCTACACCGGCATCAGCGGCCTCAATGCCAACGGCGAGGCCATGTCCGTCATCGGCAACAATATCTCCAACGTCAACACCATCGGCTTCAAGCAGGGGAGAATGCTCTTCTCCGACGTCCTCTCCAGTTCCATCAGCGGCGGCTCCCAGATCGGCCGGGGGGTACAGATCCAGACCGTGGAGAACCAGTTCACCCAGGGTTCCTTCGAAAGCACCGAAAGTAACACCGACCTGGCCATCCAGGGGGATTCCTTCTTTGTCCTTCAGAACTCGGGCGGCCGCTTCTACTCCCGGGCCGGCGCCTTCCACTTCGACAAGGACAAGATCCTCGTGAATCCCGAGTCCTACCAAGTGCAGGGGTATGGCATCATCCCCTCCTCCGGCCTCTCCGATGGTGTCCTGAAGCCCATCGACCTGACTGCCTTCGCCACTACCCCCCCGAAACAGACTTCTGGCGTCAACATGGTGGTGAATCTTGATTCCACCCAGACCACGCCGGTGCTGGCCTGGGACCCGACCAATCCGGTGGCCACCTCCAACTTCTCCACCAGCCTCTCCATCTACGACTCCCAGGGCAATGCCCACACGGCAACCATGTACTTCCGCAAGACGGCGGCCAACAGCTGGGACTGGCACGCCATCATTCCCGACGCCACGGCCGGCAGCCCCGTGGACGGCACCCTCACCTTCAACGCCACCGGCGCCCTTACCGCACAGACTCCCCTTGCAGGTGCGGCCCAGAACGTCACGTTCCCGGGTGGCGTCACCGCCCCCCAGCCGATTACCTTCGACCTGGGGGTGGGGGCCACCACCCAGTACGCCAGCCCCTCCATTGTCTCCTCCCAGACCCAGGACGGCTACTACCAGGGAACTCTGGTCAAGATCAATATCGACGACAAGGGGTATGTGAGCGGCGTCTACTCCAACGGCCAGCTCCAGAAGCTCTACCAGGTGGCCCTGGCCAAGTTTTCCTCCACCGAGGGGCTCTCCAAGGCGGGAGGGACCATGTTCGAGGAGACCCTCGAATCGGGCCAGCCGCTCCTTTCCGACGCGGCCACGCCGGGAGTTGGCAAGGTCCTTGCCAACTCCCTGGAGCAGTCCAACGTTGACATGGCGGCCCAGTTCGTCAAGATGATCACCACCCAGCGTGGGTACTCGGCCAACTCCAAGACCATCACCACCGCCGACGAGATGCTCCAGGAAGTTCTGAACCTCAAGCGGTAGACCTGACCCCCTCCGGGGGGGAGCCGCATGGCTCCCCCCTTTTTTTATGGGCGAACGACACCTCTGACAAAAATTTGACCGCATAGCTGATTTTGCCCTTGTCGAGCCGTGTTTCATGCGGTGCGGGTATGGTTTCACAGGTGTTATGCCGTTCAGTCTGATGATTCACTGTCAAAATCTGGACAATGGGGCGACGAGCAATGGAAAGCAATAACCTCGGAGGACTCAGAGGAAAACACCGATGAATACCAAGTCGAACATTTCACCGGAAGGTGACGTTCGCCTGGAGTGGCCAGTTCCCGGAATAGTTCGTAATAAATAGGTTTTTCCTTTTGACCTCTGTGCCCTCTGTGGTTGACTGCTTTTCAGGATTATCCCTCCGTAGTCCCAATCCCGTCCGTAATGTTCCCGCCGTGATAGCCTAACCCATATTTCTGGCACTTCGGTTGCAGTGTAAGCGTCAACACGCGAAATTACCCTGAAATAGTCAGGAAAACGGATACGAAGGAGGAGCTGATGGCTTCTGAAGAAAAGGCGCCGGCAGAAGGAGCGCCGAAAGACAACAAGAAGATGTTCATCATTATCGGCGCGGCCGCTGTGGTGGTGATTGCCCTTGCTGCCTTTTTTCTCATGGGCGGCAAGAAGGAGAAGGGCGCCGCCAAAGAGGGTGAGGCCCAGGCCCAGGTTGAGCAGAAGGCGGAAGGTGGCGGCAACGGCCAAGCTCCGGCCGGCGGCGGCCATGGCGGTGGCAAGGAGGGAGAGAAGGGGGGCGCGGCGGCCAACATCTTCCCCATGGAACCGTTCATCGTCAACATCTACGATGGCCAGGAGATCCGCTACCTGCGGGTGAAGGTGGAGTTCGAGACCGCCGCCGCCGACGCCAAGGGGCAGATCGAGATGCGTCAGGCGCCGCTGCGCGATGCGATCCTGGTGCTCCTTACCACCAAGACCCTCCAGGATATCCAGGACCTCCAGGGCAAGAACCAGCTGCGCGACGAGATCCTCGTGGCAGCCAACAAGATCCTCCCCCCGGGCAAGGTCAGCAAGGTCTACTTCACCGACTTTGTCGTGCAATAAAGGAAGCGGGGCCAAGGCCTGTCCATGGAAAAGATCCTCACAAAACAGGAGATCGAAGCTCTGCTCGCCGCCGTCTTCGAGGGGAAGATCGAGCCCGAGCGCGAACTGGCCCGGGAGCAGGGGACCGTCAGCTCCTACGACCTCTTCAACAGTGAGGCCCACAAGGGGAATATCCCCAATCTGGATATTATCTACGACAGTTTCATCCGCTACCAGCGGGGCACCCTGTCGAACCGCCTGGGGCGCATCGTCGAGATCAAGAAGATGGGGGCCGGCTCCTACAAGTTCGACGATTTCGTCCAGACCCTGCCGTCGCCGGTCTGCATGGCCATCTACAAGGCCGATCCCTTGAAGGGGGCTGCGCTGATCGCCTTCGACAGCACGCTGGTCTTCACCATCGTAGACTGTATCCTGGGGGGGACCGGCATCTCGGCGGTTCCTGCCGGTGCCAACCGGATGTTCACCTCCATCGAGTTGAAGCTGGTCTCCAAGATCGTCAAGGACATCCTGGCCGATCTGGAAAAGGCCTGGGCTCCTCTCTACCCGGCCAAGATGAGTATGCTCCGGATGGAGATGAACCCCCGGCTCGTCAACATCGTTCCCCCCGAGTACCAGGTGGTGACGATGGATATGCAGATCCAGATCGATCAGGTCCACGGACGGATGACCTTCGCCGTCCCCTACATGCTGATCGATCCGATCCGGGACAAGCTCAAGTCGGGGATGCAGGTCGACATGATGGCCATCGACCCCCAGTGGTCGTACCGGCTCTCCCAGGAGCTTCTGGAGGCTCCCCTCGACGTTTCGGTGGAGGTGGGAGGGGCCGTCATCAGCCTGAACGACCTGCTGGGCCTGGCGCCGGGCGACACCATCATGCTCGATACCTCATGTACCAGCGACCTTACGGTGAAGGTGGGCGGGGTGTCAAAATTCTCGGGAGCGCCGGGACTGTGGCACGGCAACAAGGCGGTGCAGATCACGAACATCATGGGTAAAGGGAGAGAGCAGTGAGCGATTTCGAGAAAGCCGAACAGAAGGATGGCGACCTGGACAAGAAGAACCTTGAGTTCATCCTCGACATCCCGCTCCAGCTGACGGTGGAACTGGGCCGCACCAAGGTCCTGGTGAAGGATGTCCTCCAGCTCAACCAGGGGGCGGTGGTGGAACTCTCCAAGCTGGCGGGCGAACCCCTTGACGTCTTCGTCAACTCCAAGCTCGTGGCCCGCGGCGAGGCAGTTGTGGTGAACGAGAAGTTCGGCGTCCGGCTCGTGGATATCGTCAGCCCCAACGAACGGGTGGAGAAGGTGCTGTGAGACGCCTGGCGGCGATCATCCCGGCCGCGTGGGCCGCGCTGCCCATGTCGGCCCTGGCGGCGGAGGGGCAGGCGCCGGGCGGCGCCAGCTTCCTGGTGCTCTCACTCCAGATGGCGGCTTCCCTGGCGCTGGTGCTGGGGGTGATCTACCTCTTCTATTACCTCTCCAACCGCTGGCTCAAGCTGGGTGCCCGGAGCGGCGGCGGCGAGCGCCACATCCGCCTGGTGGAGACCCGTTACCTGGCCCCCAAGAAGTCGCTGGTGCTGGTGGAAGTGGCGGGGGAGTACCTGCTCCTGGGATCCAGTGGCGACAATCTCAGTTTCATCAAGCAGATCGACATCCTCGAAGAGATCGAGGTGGTGGACGACGGGGAGAAGCGCCCCCTGGCCATGGTCTTCCAGGGTAAGCTCGACGCCATGGCGGCACGGATCGCCGCCATCAAGCAGGGGCGCGCCGACGATCCCGGCCGTCGTGCCGCGAAATTTTAACACCAGGGACGGTGTTGTCATGACAAAACGCATCCTCGCACTCATCACGGTCATCCTCGTGATCGCAGGGTTCGCCGCCATTGCCGCGGCGGAGCCGTTGATCCCGACCCTCTCCATCGGCGTGGGCAAGGCCTCCAAGCCGGGCGACGTCTCGTCGGTCCTCCAGATCTTCTTCCTCATGACGGTGCTGTCGCTGGCGCCTGGGCTCATGATGATGACCACCTCCTTCACCCGGATCGTGGTGGTCCTCTCGTTCCTGCGCCATGCCATCGGCACCCAGCAGGCCCCTCCCAATCAGATCATCGTGGCCCTTTCGCTCTTCCTGACCTTCTTCGTCATGACGCCGGTCTGGAACCAGGTGAACAGCCAGGCGATCCAGCCCTACCGGGCCGCGCAGATCACCCAGGAAGAGGCCCTGAAGCGGGCCCAGGTCCCCATGCGGAAGTTCATGCTCTCCCAGACCCGGGAGAAGGACCTTGCGCTCTTCCTGAACCTCTCCAAGATGCCGCGTCCCCGCAACGCCGACGACATCCCGACTCTCACCCTTGTGCCGGCCTTCATGATCTCGGAGCTCCGCACCGCCTTCCAGATCGGCTTCCTGATCTTCATCCCGTTCCTGGTGGTGGACATGGTGGTTGCCTCGGTCCTCATGTCCATGGGTATGATGATGCTGCCGCCGGCCATGATCTCGCTCCCGTTCAAGATCCTGCTCTTCGTCCTGGTCGACGGATGGGGGCTGGTGATTGGCTCCCTGATCAAGAGCTTCGGGTAGAAAACGGGTAGGGGCGCTGCTTGCCGCGCCCATTTTCAAACAGGGCGCGGCAAGCAGAGCCCCTACACACGGAGACATTCCATGAGTCCCGATCTCGTCGTCCAACTCGCCCGCCGCAGCTTCGAGGTGACGCTGATGCTCTCGGCGCCGCTGCTCCTCGCCGGCCTGGTGGTGGGCCTTCTCGTCAGTATCTTTCAGGCGGTCACCTCCATCCAGGAGGCGACCCTCGCCTTTGCCCCCAAGATCATCGCCGTCATGCTGGCGCTGGTCATCTTCTTCCCGTGGATGATGAGCTACATGAGCGACTTCACCCGTGAAGTGTTCGCCATGATGGCGAACATGAGGAAGTAGAGGCGGGGCCATGTTCCCCCTGACGACCCAATTCCCCACTACCAATGAAGTCGCATTCTTCGCCCTCGTCATGGGCCGGATGGCGGGCATCTTTTCGTCCATCCCCCTTTTCGGCGGGCGGCGGGTGCCGATGAATATCAAGGCCCTGCTCGTCTTCGCCCTGACCATTGTCTGCTTTCCCCTGGTCAGGGCCAAGGTTCCCCAGCTCCCGGCCGACATGCTCTCCCTCGGCATCATGGTGGTGCAGGAAACCCTCATCGGCGCATCCCTGGGGCTCCTCTCCCTCATCATTTTTGCCGCCGTGGAGTTCTGCGGTCAGATCGCCGGCATCCAGATCGGCCTCTCCATGGCCACCGAGTTCGACCCCTCCCAGGGGGAACAGCAATCGGTCATCTCCATCTTCCAGGAGATGTTTGCTACGCTCCTCTTCCTCTCCCTCGGCATGCATCACGTTTTCATCGCCTCCCTCGTGGAGAGCTACAGCATTCTTCCCTTGGGCGCGTGGCACATGAGCGGCGGGCTCCTCAAGTTCCTGGTCGTCACCATCGGCCAGATCTTCGTGCTGGCGGTCAAACTGGCGGCGCCGGTCATGGTGACGCTGCTGCTGACCAGCGTCGTCCTCGGCATCATGGCCCGCTCCTTTCCCCAGATGAATGTCTTCTTCGTCAGCATGCCCCTCAATATCGGCATCGGCTTCATCATTCTCGGGCTCTCCCTGCACTTCTTCCTCCACACGATCCGCGGCTCTTTTGACGGACTCGAGAGCCAGCTTAAGGTCATGATGAAGCTCATGGGCGGAGGGTAGATGTCAGAGGACAAGCATTCAAAAACAGAACAACCGACACAGAAGAAGCTGGATGAAGCCAAGAAAAAGGGAATCCCCCACAGTCGCGACCTCACCTCCACCGTAACCCTTATTGCCTCCATCATTGCCCTCTACTCCACCGGCGGCTTCATGTTCTCCACCCTGAAGCAGACTACCGGCGACCTCCTCGGCTCCATGGGAACCTTCCAGCTCACCGAGGCCAGCGTCGAGCAGCTATTGGTGAGGCTTTTCCTTGTCATCCTGAGTGTCATCGCCCCCTTTATGCTCGTGGTCGTCATGACGGGGGTCGTCACCACCATGCTCCAGGTGGGCTTCTCCCTGAACAGCGAGCGGATAACCTTCAAGCTCGACAAGCTCAATCCGGTGGAGAACTTCGGCAAGCTTTTCAACAAAGACTCCATCATGGAGATGGCCAAGGCGGTCCTCAAGATTATCATCGTCGGCTACATGGCCTACAAGATCATGCGCGACGAGATGGACGGCATCCTCTACCTGGCCGAGGGTGACATCCTCAGCATCCTGGAGCTGCTCAAGCACCTCTCCTTCAAACTGGTCCTCCACACCTGCGGCGTGCTGCTGGTGCTGGGGGCCCTGGACCTGGCCTTCATCAAGTGGCGCTTCATGGAACAGCAGAAGATGACCAAGCAGGAGGTGAAGGACGAGCACAAGGAGTCCGAGGGCGATCCGAAGGTCAAGGGGAAGATCAAGCAGATGCAGTTCCAGCAGGCCCAGCGCCGGATGCGCAAGATCATCCCCACCGCCGACGTGGTCGTCACCAACCCGACCCACTTCGCCGTGGCACTCAAGTACGACCGTGAAACCATGGCGGCACCGGTGGTGCTGGCAAAGGGTGTCGACCACATGGCCCAGGCCATCAAGGAGATTGCCCGGGAGAGCGACGTCATGCTGGTGGAAAACCGCTTCCTCGCCCGGGAACTGTACGCCAAGGTCAAGGAAGGGGAGCCGATTCCCGAATCGCTCTACGCGGCGGTGGCGGAGGTGTTGGCCTATGTCTACAGCCTGAAGGGGAAATAGTAGCCGAGCTGCGCCTGCGGTTGTGCTCAATCGGTTCAGCCAAATCTGAACCACATACGAACGCGATGACACTTTGGTGGTGCTTAGTCGGGAACTAAAGACCGAAAGATGAAAAGTCGGAACGCAAACGGCCCGTTGAGTGGAATCTCAGCGGGCCGTTTGTAGTATCTGTGAGGTTTCTCCGTCAGGTCTCAAGATGAGGCATCAAGCGGGAGAGCACGACCATTCGGATGATTTCGGCTGCTTCGATGGCCTGTTGTGCCTGCATCCTGCTCATCGCGGGATAGTGGGATGGATACTTGAGAGGGATGTAGTAGCGGTTGAGGAGGCGGCAGGGCTCTTCAAGATCAGGGAGAGTGGCGGTTTCAGTATCGCCGGTGGTGCAGGAGCCCAGAAGTGTAACAAGATCGTGGATACTCTCGGGCTTGCCGCCTTTGGAGACAATGACGGCCTTGAGAAATTTTTCCGCCGCATCGTGGCAGAGAATGCACATCTGAGAGAAGAAGTCGTCGAACTCGCTGAAGCTGGCCCGGGCATAGGCCAAGTCACTTTCGGCCTTGGCCAGCCATTCTCTGGCGATTGATTTATACTCGCTTTTCATAAAGGACCTTGCCATGCTCGATGATGTCTCTGACGAAGAAGTCGTTCAGCGCAAGCCGATCTTCGATTTCGGTGGGAGTGTAGACGAGGATGTCAACAGGGACGCGATGGTCGATGTAGCGGTCGATTTCGGCGCTCCGGTCCCAAGGGCTCGAGCCGGTTTCCTTGATGACGAAGAGGTCGATGTCGCTTGATTCGTCGGCATTCCCTTCGGCCAGGGAACCGAAGAGGATGATCTTCTCAGGGTCGTAGTTGATCCGGATGCTGGCGATGACCTGCTCCAGTTCCCGTTCCAGTGGAGACATGGGGCTCCTCCCAGGTGCGCTGCGGCTTTTGGCGCTTTATGTGACTCATACTGCATGAGTCTGGGAAAAAGTCAAGGTGTCACCAGGGCTGCTGGAGGATGCTGAAGAGAACCGGGAGGGGCCGTGTGGCACCTCCCGGTCCAAGCTGGCTCAGTTCGTCACCGGTCGTGGCGTGGTGTCGGAATTGGGGGGTAGGACAGGGTGCATCACCTTCGGCTGCTTGCCGGTGAGGGTGGTGAGGAACGAGGTGATCTTTGCTGCGTCGTCGTCGGTGATCTTGATGCCGAGCTGGGCGCTTCCCATGATCTTCACGGCGTCGTTCAGGTTCCAGACCTTGCCCGAGTGGAAGTAGGGCATGGTGATGGCCACGTTGCGCAGGGATGGCGAGCGGAAGACGTACTTGTCGGCGGCGGTGCTGGTCACCTTGTAGCGGCCGGTGTCGTCCACGGGTCGGATCTCGGGTCCCGGGTCCTCCTTGACCCCGAAGGGGAAGTAGCCGGTGCCCCCCACGTTGATGCCGCTGTGGCAGGCAACGCACCCCTTGTCCAGGAAGAGGGTGAGCCCCTGCTCTTCGGCGGCGCTGAGGGCTTTCCGGTTACCCTTCAGGTATTTGTCGAAGGGGGCATCGGGGGTGACGAGGGTCGCCTCGAAGACCTCGATGGCCTTCGCCACATTGTCGAAGGTGACGGGATCAGCTTCACCGGGGAAGGATTTCTTGAAGATCGGGATATAGCCGGGGATGCTCTTAAGGGTTGCCACCAGGTTCTCGGGCTTGTTGTTCATCTCAACCGACGCCTGGACCGGCCCCTTGGCCTGGGCCGCCAGGTCCTCGGCCCGGCCGTCCCAGAACTGGGCGATGTTGTAGACGGCGTTCAGCACCGTGGGGGAGTTCCGGGGTCCCTTTTGCCAGCCGTGGCCGATGGAGGTTTCCAGCAGGTCGGTGCCCCCGAGCCCCACGTTGTGGCAGGTGTTGCAGCTGATGAGGTGGGATGCCGAGAGGCGGGGGTCAAAGTACAGCATCCGTCCCAGTTCCACCCGTGCCGGGTTGGCTGGATTGTCTTTCATGGCCGGGGCCTTGGCAGGGATCGGCTTAAAGATTCCCCGAGCCCGATTCATGACGTCCTCCTTGCCCCACGCAGCGCCTGCGGCCAGGCCAAGTATCAGTATCAACGGGATGGTCTTTCCTTTCATTGCGGCTCCTCCTCCTGAGAAAGATAGTGAACGAGGTTAAGTATAGTTCATGGATGGCGTTGTGCAAGGGATGGAATCGTGTACCCTTTGGTAAGTTGCGTCATCCGCATCACTGGAGGTTCCGCCGTGAAGATCCACCGCCTCGAAAGGAGCCAGTGTCTCCCCGTCACCCTCGCCGAGGCCTGGGCGTTCTTTGTCGATCCCTGCAATCTCTGCCTCATCACCCCCCCCGATCTGGGCTTCGCCATAACCTCGCCGGTGCCGTCGCGCACCTATCCCGGCCTCGTTATCACCTACACGGTGACCCCCTTTGCCGGCATTCCGGTTCGCTGGGTGACGGAGATCACCCATGCGGAGGAGCCGCGCTTCTTCGTGGATGAGCAGCGTTTCGGACCCTACCGGTTCTGGCATCACCAGCACCTGTTCCGGGAGGTGACGGGAGGGGTGGAGATGGACGACATCGTCCACTACGGGCTTCCCTTCGGGCTCCTGGGTGGTATCGCTGCTCCGCTGGTGGCGCGCCGGCTGGCGTCCATCTTCGATTTCCGGCGCACGGTTCTGGCCGACCGCTTCGGCACCATGGACTGACTCCTCTTTTGCCTTTGCCGCCTGTCGCGGCTGCGCTATCATCCGGCAGTGACGTCATTCATCCCGTGGAGGTGCGAACGTGCGGAAGGGAAAACCGGCGAAGAAATACTCCCAGGCGGCCCGGGTCCATGACCTGATCCGCCTCATTGAGGCGCGTCACGGGGTCGCCATCGAGGAGATGGCCGAGGAGACCGGCGTGGACCGCCGCACCATCCACCGGGACCTGAACGCCATCCACGATGCCGGCTATCCCCTGGTGTCCGACTGGCTCGACGGTCGGAAGATCTACCGCTTCCTTACCCGCTTCAAGGATGTTCCTCCCGTAACCTTCACCCTCCAGGAACTGGTGTCGCTCTCCTTTTTCCGCTCCCAACTCCAATTTCTAGACGGTACCCCCTTCCGGGAAGACCTTGACGCCGTCTTCCGCAAGATCAATTCGGTCCTTCCCCCCCGGTACGCGGCCCATATGGAGCGGATTGCCGATGTATCGCTGCCGCTGTTGCATGGGGGGCGCGACTACCGGCCGGTTGCGGAAGCCCTTGCGAGCCTGCGCGATGCCCTCATTTTCCAGTACCGGGTGAAGATCTCCTACCGGGCCAGGGGGAAGGGGAGGCCCGGCGTCTATCTGGTGGATCCCTATACCCTGGTTTTCTATAAGGGAGGGCTCTATCTGGTGGGGTACGCCCACAACCGCAAGGCGCTGCGGACCTTTGCGGCGGAGCGGATCGCGGGGGTGGAGGTGCTTAAGGAGCGGTTCGAGATACCCGACGACTACCACCCAGGCGAGCGTTTGAAGGGGGCCTTCGGCATCGTGGAGGAGGAGCCCCGGGAGGTCGTGGTCCGCTTTTCCCCTGAGATCGCCCATGCGGTGGGGGAGCGCCTTTGGCACCCGAGCCAGACCGTCAGGACGGAGCCCGACGGCAGTCTGATCCTCTCCTTCACCGCTGGCGGGCGGATGGAGATCGTCTCCTGGATCCTTTCCTACGGCAGCCACGCCGAGGTCCTGGCGCCGCAGGAATTGCGGGAAGAGGTGGGCCGGACCGCGGCTGCCATGGCCGATGCCTACCGTCGGCACGCTGCGCCATTATGTGTCTGACCAGTGATGATATGCCACTAAAGTTTTTCCCTGCCCGGCCGATACGGATAGAAGAGGACGACTATTCCGAATTGCGCGGGCTACGGAGAATGCAGGGCCATCAGTGGACTGCTCCGGGCGTTGCGGTGGAGCATGCATATGGGGTTCGCCGATCAATGCAAAAAGGTGCGCGGTAAACTCCCCTCGCCGCTGAAGCATCTTGTTGCACTCCTGTTCATTGTCTTCATGGTCGAAACCCTTACGGTGGTTCTTCTCCCGTATCTGGCGCCCCGGGATGACACGGTTGCCGGGGCCATGGTCGATGGCCTGCTGCTCGTCATCCTGAGCTCTCCCTTCATCTGGTGGTACATCGTGAAACCACTCAGGGGGATGGCGGTCAGGGAGGCCTTCAGGGCCGAGATGCTCCTGGATCATGTGGCGGACGGTATCATAAGCTTCGATGGCCAGGGAACGATCAGGTCTCTCAACCCGGCCGCCGAGCGGATGTTCGGCTATACCGAAAAGGAGACGGTCGGCGAGGAGATCAAGTGCATCCTGGGTGGAAGCTCGGCGGAGGGGGAGTGCTTCCCCCTTGAGATCGTTCCCGACGACAAGGGTTCCCGTGTCCGCATCTGCTATCGGGTGGACGGGATCCGTCGCGACGGGAACCGCTTCCCGGTGGAGCTTTCGGTGAGCCGGGCGTGGCTCGATGATGAGTGGACCTACATCGGCATCGTCCGTGACGTGACGGAAACCCTTGCCGCCGATCGGCTGCTCCACGAGACGAACCAGCGGCTTGGCGCCATCTTTCAGGCCTCTCCCCAGGGGATCGTTGCCTTGGACCGCACCGGCACGGTCACCCTCTGGAATCCGGCCGCGGAAGTAATCTTCGGCTGGAGCGCCGAGGAGGTTGTCGGCAACAGTTATCCAGCCGTTCCGGACGACCGGCGGGAAGAGTTCGAGGCGATGAAGAATGCGGTACTTGCGGGCAACGGCGCCAACGCCGTTGAGGTCCGCCGGAAGAGAAAGGATGGCTCGCCGGTGGACGTGAGCGTCTCCAGCGCCGCGACCCGTGACGGCTCCGGTGCCGTGACCGGCGCCGTGATCCTGCTCTCCGACATCAGCCGCCGCAAAAAGAACGAACAGGAACTGGTACTCCTCAAGCGGGCCATGGAGTCGAGCATCAACGGCATCACCATCACTGACGTAACCCGCCCCGACAATCCCATCATCTACGTGAACCCCGCCTTCGAGCGGATAACCGGCTACGCCGCCCAGGAGGTGATCGGCAGAAATCCCCGCTTCCTCCGGGGGGCCGACCATGACCAGCCGGAATTGCACAAGCTGATGCTCGCTTTCCGACACGAGCACGAGGGGGCGTTCGTCCTGCGCAACTACCGCAAGGACGGCACCCTCTTCTGGAACGAGCTCTCCATCGCGCCGGTCCGTGACCGGGACGGGGTGGTGACCAACTATATCGGCGTCATGAACGACATCACCGAACACCGCCACTACGAGGAGCAGCTGGTCTACCAGGCAACCCACGACCCCCTCACCGGCCTCCCCAACCGCAACCTCCTCCAGGACCGCCTGGGCCAGGCCCTGGCCGTGGAGGCGTCCCGGCGCCGCAATCCCCTCTGCGTCATGTTCCTGGATCTGGACAACTTCAAGAAGGTGAACGACACCCTGGGGCACACGGTGGGGGACATGCTGCTCAAGGCGGTGGCCAGCCGGATCAGGAACTGCATCCGGGGGGGGGATACGGTGTCGCGGCTGGGGGGAGACGAGTACATCATCGTCCTGCCCAACGTGCGGGGGATGCACGACGTGGTGACCGTGGCCAAGAAGATGATCAGCGTTTTCGCCGCGCCGTTCCTCCTCATGGGGAACGAGATCTACGTCACCGCAAGCATCGGTATTGCCCTCTTCCCCACCGACGGCGAAACGGTGGACGCGCTCCTCAAGAACGCCGACGCCGCCATGTACCACGCCAAGGAACAGGGGAAGAACAACTACCAGTTCTACTCTGCCGACATGAACACCCGGGTCTTCGAGCGGCTGGCCCTGGAGACGAGCCTTCACCGGGCGCTGAAGCAGCGGGAGTTCCTGCTCCACTACCAGCCCCGGGTTGACCTGCGGACCGGCCAGGTCTGCGGCGTGGAGGCCCTCGTCCGTTGGAACCATCCGGAGATGGGGCTCGTCTCGCCGGCGAAATTCATCCCCCTGGCCGAGGAGACCGGGCTCATCGTCCCCATCGGCGAGTGGGTGCTCCGGACCGCCTGCGCCCAGAACAGGGCGTGGCAGGAAGCGGGGCTGCCGCCGCTGCGGATGGCGGTCAACCTCTCTGCCCGCCAGTTCCGGCAGGAGAACCTCATCGCCATGGTGGGCGAGGTTCTGGGCGAGACCGGGCTCGCCCCGAAGTGGCTGGAGCTGGAGCTGACCGAGAGCCTGGTCATGCAGCAGGCGGAGAAATCCGCCGCCATCCTCCACGAGCTGCAGGCCATGGGGATCGAGGTGGCCATCGACGACTTCGGCACCGGCTACTCCTCCCTCAGCTACCTGAAACGCTTCCCCATCGCCAACCTGAAGATCGACCAGTCGTTCATCCGCGACATGACCCGCGACCCGGACGACGCCACCCTGGTGAAGACCATCATCACCATGGCCCACGGCCTCGGCATGAAGACCATTGCCGAAGGTGTGGAACTGGCGGAGCAGATCGAGTTCCTCTGCAGGCACCAGTGCGAGGAGATGCAGGGGTACTACTTCAGCCGCCCCGTTACCGCCGGCGAATTGGGTCGGATGCTGGCCGAGGGAAAGGCCCTGGATCTTGCCCCGGTCCATGCGGAGGCCCGGGACCGGATCAGGGTGGTGTGAGGATTCTTCCTGGAGTTACTACAAAAGCAAATGGGGCGCCCCTTGCCAGGTGGCGCCCCATTTGCTTTTGAACGAGGGATTGCTTGTGATCCTACACCTTGAACCAACCCACCATCCCGTTCAGTTCCGTGGCCAACCGGGAGAGGTCGGCGGAAGAGTTGCGGACATCGACAAAGGAACTCTTCAACTCATGGGTGATGCCTGAGATCCTCTCCATGGTGCGCGAAACCTCATTGGTGGATGCCGACTGCTCCTCCGCCGCCACGGCGGTCCGCTGCACCATGTCCGTCACCTGCTCCACGTAGGTGACGATGGCGTCGATGCTCCCCAGGGTGTGATTCACGTGCTCCACCACCTTGGACACCGACTCCCGCTCCTCATGCATGTAGTTGACCGAGTCGGCGATGCTCGACTCCATGGCCTTGATGGTGGCGCCGATCTCGGAGGTGGCTTCCGTGGTCCGCACCGCCAGCTGCCGCACGCTGTCGGCCACCACGGCGAATCCCCGCCCCTGATCGCCGGCCCGGGCCGCCTCGATGGCGGCATTCAGCGCCAGAAGATTCGTCTGGTCGGCGATGTCCTTGATGAGCTCCACGATGTCGTTGATCTTCTCGGACTGGCTTCCCACCGCCTCCACCTTCCGGGCCGACTCCTGCACCGTGTCGGCGAAATGCGTCAACTCCCGCATGGTGCCGTGCATGGCGCCTCTTCCCTCTTCGGCCACCTGCTTCATCTTTACGGCGGCGTCGGAGGTGTCGCCGGAGTTGCGGGCAACTTCTTCGGTGGTCTGGGACATCTGGGTCATGGCGGTGGCCGACTGCTCGATCTGGGCCGTCTGCTCCTGGGAACCCACCTCCATGGCGCTGGCGGTGGCGGAAAGCTCCTCGGAGCTGGAGGCCAGGTTTTCCGTGGCTCCGCGGATCCTGCCGACCATCTCCCGGATGTTGCCGACCATGGCCGCCAGCGAGCTCTGCACCTTGCCGAACTCGTCCGTCCGGCTGCTTGTCATGTCGCAGGAGAGGTCACCCTGTGCCACCTTGCCGGCGCACTCGATCATCTGGTTGAGCGGCCCGGAAATGGAGCGGTAGATCCAGAAACCGAAAATGATGCCGAACAGGATGGCGCCGGCGCCGATGCCGATGATGAGGGAAAGGCTCTTCCTGATCATGCCGTTGACGGCGGAGATCGATTTCTCCTGCTCTCCCTGGGCTGCCATCTCCGTCTTTTTACCCTTTTCCGCCAGATTTACCACGATGTCACGGAGCTTTCCGGTTTCCCTGGCTGCCTGCTCATGCAGCGCCAGTTGGTGCTTCACCTTGGCGGCAATGCCGTCCGTTGCGGCAACGGACGAGTGGATTCCGGCAAGGGATGCGGTTGCCTTCCTGAGATAGCCGAGTTCCCTGGTGGCCTTTACCTTGGTCAGGTGCCGCTCCAACTCTGCCGCGGACTTCTTTATCCGGGCATTCAGGGAGTCGATCTGGGCAAGAATGGCCTCGACGTCCTTGACCGTGCCGGCGTTGAAGAGTCTGGTCACCAGGCCGTCTATGGCGGTGCCGTTGGCGACCAGCTCCGCATTGCTCGCCAGGGCGTTCACCGCAATGCTTGAAACCGTGAAGTTCGTCCCCTGTTTGCCGGTGGCATCACCGATTTTTTCGTTCACTTTTTCCAGTTCGAGGCCGACGAGGGTGATGACGGTGTCGATCATTCCCGACACTTCGCTGATCAGGCTGTCGGCCTTGGCGGTGTCGCCGCCGATCCTCACGGTGAAATACTCCTCTGATTTTGTTGCCATGGCCGCGACTTCGGTCCGAATCTTGGGGTTGCCGCGCACGCTGCCGTTCTGTTGCAGGCGGTCCAGCAACGCTTTCGACTGAGACCGGTAGCGTTTGGCATTGCCGCGCTGGGACTGGAGCACCACAACCATGACATCGGTCAGTTGCGCCTTTGCCGTGGCGAGGCTTGTCTGCTTGTCGCCCATGGTGCCGCGGTCTTCCACCGAGGTCGCATAGGTGGCGGAGCTGGTGAGCTGGAGGGATTTTACCCGGCTGTCAAGCTCCCTGAGGGTGCCTATGGCTCCCGAGAGCTGTTCGTTCAGCGCCTTGGCCGCGACGCCGGCCTCTTCGTCCGCGGCGAGGTTGTCGGCCATGGTCTTGGCAAGGCTCGCGTAGACGCTCATCAGGTCCGCATGGGTGCTGTGCTTCTCGCTGGACATCCCTTCCAGGGCGTCCTGGGCCTTCTTCACGGCGTCGAGGGATTTTTCCGCATCGGCCTTGAAAGCCGCCAGATCAGGTTTCGTCCTTGCGGCTCCGACTTTTACCAGGTCGGCCGTTGCCCCCTGGGCAGACCGCTGCAGCTCAAGGGTCCGGATCTGGAACGGGGTGCTTTTCTCGGTCAGGTAGGCCAGCTTTTCCCTGATGAAGGTCATGCCGAAGTAGCTGGTGGCCGATATCGTCACTGAAATCCCGGCAAAGATGGCAACGTTCAGGAACAGCTTGGTCTTGATTTTCATTAACGGGCCTCGAACTCATGAACTGGGGGGTATCCCGGGCGGATACCCCCTCCGCGCAACCGTGCGCCGCTTCTTATTCGACGGGGTTCCCGCCTTTTTTCCAGGCCGGAATCCCGTCGCGGTACCAGTAGAGCTTCTTGAACCCCAGGTGGGAGAGCATCATGGCTGCCGCCGGCGAGCGCCAGCAGTGGGTGCCGTTGCAGTAGAGGAGGTATTCCTTCTCCTTGTCGAGCCCGCTGGCCGTGGCCGGATTGTCGAGGAGAGCGTCACAGAAGAGCCACTTGGCGCCGGCGATCCGCTCCGTGTCGAACTGGGTCTTGACGCGGTTGTCGAGGAAGATGACCTTCTTTTCCTTGAACATTTTCAGGGCCTCGGCGGTGGTGACCACTGTCGCTCCCGGAACCGATGCGGGCATTTCCTTCTTGACCTCGGCATCCGCCTTCATTGCCATGATCTTGTCCATCATGGCATCGGGATAACCCTCGTCGGCAAAGGCGTTTAAGGATGTGAACACCATCAGACCGGCCAACAGCAGCAAAAACTTTTTCATCGTGTTGCCTCCATTCATGGATTGAGGGGCTTCCGACAAGACGTGAGGGAAGTCCGTTTAAGGAACGTATCGGTAATGATTTCTGAAACTTTAGGGAGAATGGAACAAAGTACCAGTGGCGGATGGATCAGGGACCGCAAGCCCTCGGGCGGACCACGAACCGCTCGTTGACAAAACCCTGTGCATACTCTATAAATTCAATTTTTCAGGAGGTTTCGTGGATCAACCAGACGACGGCATTCTGCGCGGCATCATCCTCAACCGGATTCGGGAGCGGGGGCGGATTCCCTTCGTAGAGTTCATGGCCGCCTGCCTCTACGAGCCGGGGCTCGGCTACTACACCTCCCCGGGCCGCAAGGTGGGAGCCGAGGGCGATTTCTACACCAGCATCAACGTCCACGGGGTCTTCGGCCGCCTCATCGCCCGGGAGGTATGCCGGATGTGGGAGGTGATGGGGTGTCCCGCAACGTTCGACATCGTTGAGGCGGGCGCCGGTCACGGCCAGCTGGCCAAGGATGTCCTCGACGGCATCCGCGGCCTGAACGCCGAGCTGTACGAGCGGGTATGCCTCACCCTCATCGAGGCCGAGCCCTCCCTCGCGGATGTGCAGGCACAGCTTCTGGCGGACCACCAGCCGAAGGTGTCCTGGAAAACCCCCGCCGACCTGGCCGAAGGGCGTCTCTGCTTCTCCGGCTGTCTCTACTCCAACGAACTGATCGATTCCTTCCCCGTCCACCTGGTCGAGATGAGTCCCGACGGGCTGCGGGAAGTCTTTGTCACCGCCGACGGCGACCAGTTCGCCGAGGTGCTCGACGTCCCCTCCACGCCGGAGCTTGAGGCCTATCTCGCGCGTCTCGGCATCTCCCTCCACGTGGGACAGCGGGCCGAGATAAACCTGAACGCCGTCCGGTGGCTGGAATCGGCGGCCCATGCCCTGGAGCGCGGTTTCGTCGTCACCATCGACTATGGCTACCTCGCTCCCGAGCTTTACGGCCCCATGCGGCAGAACGGGACCCTGCTCTGCTACTACCGCCACACCATCGAGGAGAATCCCTACGTCCGCGTCGGCCGGCAGGACATGACCACCCACGTGGATTTCACCACCCTCGCCGAGCAGGGCGAGGCGTTCGGCCTGCGCAGGGTCTGGTACGGCGAGCAGTACCGCTTCCTGGTGGCCACCGGCATGATGGAAGAGCTGATGGCCTTGGAGGCTCAGGCGAAAAGCGAGCAGGAGCGGCTCAAAATCCGCCTTGTCCTCAAGAAGCTGATCCTCCCCGAGGGGGGGATGGGGGATACCTTCAAGGTGCTGGTCCAGGCCAGGGGGGTTGAGGAACCCCGGCTCCTCTGTATGCGCGACTGGGGGCGGCTCCTTTGACACCCCCGGCGGCGGTGATAGACTTGACGCAGAGCGGAATCAGGGCCATCGTCTTTGACCTGGACGGCACCCTCTATCAGAGCGAGGAGCTGGGACACGAGATCGCCGCCTGCGCCGACCGCTACATTGCGGACCTGAAGGGGGTAACGCCCGCCGAGGCGGCACGTCTTATCCAGGCAACCAGGGAAGTGCTGAAGGAGAGGACCGGTTACTCCTCGTCCCTCAGCCATGCCTGCATCGAGTTGGGGGGCGATCTTGAGGTCCTTCACCGCCGCTTTGCCGCCGATATCGAACCGGAGCGGCTTGTTAAACCCGACGAGCGGCTGGTGCGGCTCCTGAAGCGGTTGGGGGCGCGTCACGAACTCCATCTCTACACCAACAACAACTGTTCTCTCTCCGGGCGGATAATGGCGGCACTCGGCGTTGCGGACCTTTTCAGACGGGTCTTCACCATCGAGGACTCCTGGCGACCCAAGCCCGACCGGGACGTTCTGGAAGGCATCCTTCGGGCGATCGGGATGACCCCGTCCCAGTGTCTTTTTGTGGGTGACCGTTACGATATCGACTTGAGGCTGCCGGCGGAGCTGGGATGCCGGGTTTTTCTGACACAAACCGTTGACGAACTTTTGACCATCGAATCCATCATCACCTAAGGAGTAGCGATGAACGAGCACACCAAAGAGATTCTCGACGCCATCATGCGGGCCATGGAGATCGAAAAGGAGACCTTCGATTTCTACACCAGGGCCGAGCACAAGACCTTCAACCCCGAGGGTAAGCGGATTTTCCGCTGGCTCGCCAGGACCGAGGAGCAGCATTACCTGAAGCTCAATGAGCTCTACGAGTCGCTCCACGAAGGTGGACGCTGGGTCTTCTACGGCGGCTCCACCATCTCCCTCGATCCGGCCGGTCCGGGAGAAAAACAGGTGAGCTACGACACGGACGACCTCCAGGCCCTGGAGATCGCCATGGGGATCGAGAAAAAGGGGATCGCCTATTTTGATGCCCTTATGGAGAAGACCACCGATCCCGACGGCAAGAGCATGCTCAAGGCCCTGCGGGACGAGGAGTCGGAGCACCTGCGGGTGATCACCGAGAAGTTCAACGCCATCAAGGGGTGATTGGGGAACGGGGACCAGGGATTGGTGATGTTTCGCACTGAAAAGGATACCCTCGGCGAGGTTCATGTCCCTGCTGACGCTTACTACGGTGCCCAGACGGCCCGGGCCGTGGCCAACTTCCCCATCTCGGGGCTTCGGCCCCACCCCGCGCTGGTCTGGGGCGCCGTGGTCGTCAAGAAGTGCGCCGCCCGGGCCAACATGGCCACGGGGAGGCTTGACGCCCGACTCGGCGAAGCCATTGTCCGGGCCGCCGACGAAGCCCTGGCCGGCTCCTTTGACCCCCACTTCGTGGTGGACCCTTTCCAGGCCGGGGCCGGGGTCTCCCACAACATGAACGTGAACGAGGTGCTCGCCAACCGGGCCAACGAACTCCTGGGGGGCGAGCGGGGCGTCTACGCGCCGGTCCACCCCAACGACCACGTGAACATGGCCCAGTCCACCAACGACGTCTTCCCCACGGCCATGCGGCTTGCGGCCCTCAGGCTGAGCGGGGATCTTCGCCCGGCCCTGGCGGGACTGGTGGCGGAACTGAGAAAAAAGGGGGGGGAGTTCGACGGCATCCTGAAGAGCGGCCGGACCCACCTCCAGGATGCGGTGCCGATCCGGCTGGGCCAGGAGTTCGAGGCGTGGGCCGTGGCGGTGGAGAAGAACCGTGCCGGCATCGACGGTGCCCTCCCGGGCCTTGCGGAACTCGGCATCGGCGGCACTGCAGCCGGCACCGGCATGAACGCCGAGGCGGCCTACATCGACTTGGTGGTGGCGGAACTGGCCCGGGAAACCCGCCTGCCGGTGGTCCGCGGCGCCAACCTGGTGGAGCGGATGCAGAACATGGACCCTTTTGTGGCCCTCTCCTCTGCCCTCAAGGGGCTCGCCGTCAACCTGGTGCGGATCGCCAACGACCTCCGGCTCCTTTCCTCGGGCCCCCGGACGGGTCTTGCCGAGATCGCGCTGCCGGCGCTCCAGCCCGGCTCTTCCATCATGCCGGGGAAGGTGAACCCGGTCATGGCCGAGGTCACCGACATGGTCGCCTTCCAGGTGATCGGCGCCGACACGGCCATCACCCTTGCCGCCCAGGCCGGGCAGCTTGAACTGAACGTCATGATGCCGGTTATCGCCTTCAATCTCCTCTTTGCTCTGGAGATCCTGAAGAACACGGTGCCGAAGCTGACCGACACCTGCATCGCCGGCATCATCGCCGACCGGGAACGCTGCCGCCGGTATCTGGACCAGTCGGTAGGGCTCGCGACGGTGCTTGCGCCGTACATCGGCTATGCCGCCGCCGCCGAGGTGGCCAAGGAGTCGACGGCTACCGGCCGGAGTATCCGGGAGATCGTGGAAGAGCGGCAACTCCTGTCGGCCCAGCGGCTGGCTGAGATCCTCGACCCGTTTCCCCTCACCGGTCCCGGCGTGCCGGGAAAGATCACGTAGGCAGAGCACACACCCACAAGGAGGAGACAACAATGCTGGAAGACGTGAAGAAGGTTCTCGATATGGTGCGCCCTGCGCTCCAGGCGGACGGCGGCGACGTGGAACTGGTTGAGATTACCGAGGACGGCGTGGTTAAGGTGAAGCTTGTCGGAGCCTGCGGCCACTGCCCCATGTCCACCATGACGCTCAAGATGGGAATCGAGCGGACCCTGAAGGAGAAGGTCCCCGGTGTGAAGGAAGTGGTTTCAGTCCAGTAGGGGCGCTGCGCGCAGCGCCCGAATCAGCTTGATTGCAAGCAGGAATCTCAAGGAGGATGGCATGGGCTACAAGGTCAAAACGTTTGGCATGGAGATCCGTCCCCTCAAGACCATGCAGGAGCTTTCCGACCTGGACGCCATGGTCAACGCTTTCGTGGCAGGCAACGGCGTGAAGCGGATCATCTCGGTTTCCGACTCGCCGACCACCGACGACAAGGGGGAGACCATCGGCCTCGTCAGGGTGGTCGCCTATGAAGACTGACGGCTGAAACGGAATAGCTTACGAAGACGGCCGGGAGGCGTGGAGGAAACTCCGCGCCTTTTCGGTTTCTTTCCCGCCATCGTCTCTCTTGCCCTTACGCTCGGCCTGCGTTACCCTTGATGCAGGAGCCAGGGCCATGTCCATCGTCCGTCGAAAAACGATATTCGGCACCAACCGTGCCCCTCGCTTCCTCCGCATCTTCAGGAGGAATGCCGAGGCGTCCCACTCCCAGGGCAACCGGGTGAAGCTCTTCGGCTCGGGCGCGGAGTTCTTTCCGGCCATGCTGGAGGCCTTCGCCGAGGCCCGTCACCATATCCATGCCGAATTCTACATCGTGCGCAACGACGCCACCGGCGCCGCATTTGCCGAGGCGCTCCTGGTAGCCGCCTCCCGCGGGGTTGACGTTTCCCTTATCTACGACTACATCGGTTGTTTCGATACCCCCTCTTCCTACTTCCGCCGCCTGGAGCAGGGAGGAGTCCGCTGCCTTGCCTTCAACCCGCCCCCCTTCAAGCGGGGGATCGCCTGGTTCGACAAGCGGGACCACCGCAAGATGGCTGTCATCGATGGAGAAACCGCTTTCACGGGAGGAGTCAACGTCGGCAATGAATATTCGGGCTTCTGGTCCGCCGCCGAGCGGTGGCGTGATGTGGGAGTCCGGATCGACGGACCGGCCGTCTCCGATCTCTCGCGACTCTTTAGGGAGTTCTGGCTGGAGGAGAAGGGTAGTCCCTCCCCGGCCTGGTTCCTGGAGCATGCCCCCATGGCCGGCATGGGGGACGCCGAGGTGATGATTGTGAGTGATGGACCCCATCACACCCGCTCCTTCATCCGTAACGCCTTCCGTATTGCCATGGCCGGCGCGGGCGAATCAATCCGGATCATGAACCCCTATTTCGTGCCGGGGCCACGGGTGGTCCGGTCTCTCCTGCGGGCAGCCCGGCGTGGCGTCAGGGTTCAACTGATTCTTCCCGCCAAGAATGATGTCCCCATTGTGCGGCTCGTGAGCCGCACGTATTACACGCCGCTTCTCAGGGCCGGCATCGAGATTTACGAGCGCCAGGGGCCAGTTCTTCATGCCAAGGTGATGCTCATCGACGATACCTGGGGGGTGGTTGGCTCGGCAAACCTGGACCAGCGCAGCTTCCATCGCAACTTCGAGGTGAACACCATCGTCGCCAGCCATGAATTCGGCCGCCAGGTGGCGGAGATGTTCGTCGAGGATCTCAGAGGCTCACGCCGCATCTTCCTGGCGGAGCATGAGAGCCGCGGGTGGCATGTGCGCCTTCTGGAGCGCGTCTGCGAGTCGGTGAGCTGGTTTCTGTAATCCCGTTTTGTGTTTGTAGTGTGACCACTTTTACTGTAATCTTGTAACTACTTATTCTGGTGAGGTGGTGCCATGATAGCTGTAGGAATCAAGGAGTTGAAGGCGCGTTTGAGCAGCTACGTCGAAAAGGTGCAGCAGGGAGAAGAGGTGGTCATAACGGACCATGGCAGGGAAGTGGCGCTGGTCGTTCCGATCTCCCCGGAGCGCCGCGCGGTGAAGGCGCTCATGGATGAAGGCCGCGCGAAATGGGCCGGCGGGAAGCCAACGGGAAAGCGGGGTGTCTCGGTTAAAGGCGAGTCCCTCTCGGATACCGTGCTGAAGGAGCGCCGTTGATCCTCTACCTCGATACGAGCAGCCTGGTCAAGCTGTATGTGGAGGAGGCCCATTCCGACGCCGTCCGGCAGTGGGTCGAGAGCGCCGAAGCTGTTGCCACCTGTCGCGTGGCCTATCCGGAGATGATGTCGGCCCTGACCAGAAGGTACAATGGAGGCGATCTCCCGCGCGAGGGATACGAAACCCTCGCGGAGTGCTTCGCCGGGCAGTGGGAACATATCGTCGCCCTCGATTTCGATGAGATCGAGGCGGGTCGTCTTGTCAGGGAATATGGCCTGCGCGGATTCGACGCAGTGCATCTGGCGGCGGCAAAGCTGCTGTCGGATGACAATGGCGCCGTGGAGGTTGCCTTTTCATCCTTCGACAAGAAGCTCAACGGAGCGGCGGAGGCAGAAGGCCTCGCTGTGTTTGCGGTACGTGAATAGTCTGTCTAACGGGAAGGAAATGAAACTGATGCAAAAGAAAGCAGTTATCCTTTACAGTGGAGGACTCGATTCAACCACCTGCCTCGCCATCGCGAAGGCTGAAGGGTATGAGCCGTACGCCATGAGCTTCTCCTACGGCCAGCGGCACAGCACGGAACTGGAGTGCGCCAGGGCCAATGCGCGGCCCATGGGGGCCGTGGATCATCTGGTGGTGGAGTTCGACTACCGCCAGGTGGGGGGGAGCGCCCTCACCGGCGACATCGCCGTCCCCAAGGAGGGGGTGGGGAGCGACATCCCGGTTACCTACGTGCCGGCCCGCAACACGGTCTTTCTCTCCTTCGCCCTGGGATGGGCCGAGGTGCTCGGCTCCTTCGATATCTTCATCGGGGTCAACGCCATGGACTACTCCGGCTACCCCGACTGCCGTCCCGAGTACATTGCCGCCTTCGAGACCATGGCCAATCTGGCGACAAGGGCCGGGGTGGAGGGGACGGGACGGTTCAGAATCCATGCTCCCCTCATCAGTCTCACCAAGGCCGATATCATCCGGAAGGGGCTCGCCCTCGGCGTCGATTACGGCCGGACCCACTCCTGCTACGACCCGACGCCGGAAGGGCTCTCCTGCGGCCTCTGCGACTCCTGCCGCCTGCGGCTCAAGGGGTTTGCGGAGGCGGGGGTACCTGACCCTGTCACGTACGCCGCCAGGAGTGAGGGATGAGGAGCAATAAGCCTCCAAGCAAGCACTTGCAGGGTATTTATTCGATACAAGGATACGGTTACTAATGGCTCATAAGACAGGCGACCAAAACCCCACACCCGTCACCCCACACTCCTCACTCAGCGATGTCCAGACGTCGCGCGATACCCGCAAGATCCCCATCAGCAAGGTGGGGGTGAAGGACATCTCCTACCCCATCGTGGTGATGGACAAAAACAAGAAGTTCCAGCAGACCGTGGCCCGGGTCAACATGTACGTGGACCTTCCCCATCATTTCAAGGGGACCCACATGAGCCGGTTCATCGAGATCCTGAACGTCTACCGGGAAAAGATCGCCCTTGACACCATGGAGCCGATCCTTCAGCGGATGAAGGAAAAACTCGGCGCCTCCTCGGCCCACCTGGAGATTGACTTCCCGTACTTCATCGAGAAGCGCGCCCCGGTTTCCGGCGCCCGGAGCCTCATGGAGTACACCTGCACCTTCACCGGTACCCTGGCTGAAGAATTCGACTTCATCCTTGGGGTGCAGATACCGGTCACTTCCCTCTGCCCGTGCAGCAAGGAGCTTTCCCGCTACGGTGCCCACAACCAGCGGAGCCATATCACCGTGCGGGTCCGATACACCGATTTCATCTGGATCGAAGAGCTGGTGGAGATGATCGAGGAGTGCGGGTCGAGCCCGGTTTATTCACTGCTGAAGCGGGCCGATGAAAAGTACGTCACTGAGCGGGCCTATGAGAACCCCAAGTTCGTGGAGGACATTGTCCGCGAAGTGACGCAGAAGCTCCTTGCCCACAACGCCATCACCTGGTTCTCCGTAGAGGCGGAGAATTTCGAGTCGATCCACAAGCACTCGGCCTATGCCGCCATAGAGCGGGACAAGCGGGGGAAGTAATGGGCGGGAATGTTCCTGCGAGGCACCATGCCGTTGTTCCATGCCGGCGACCCGTTCCACAGTCGATGTGGATAATTCTGTGGAAAAAGCCCGAAGTTGTGGATAAGGCTGGGGGTTGTGGTTGTCAAGCCCTTATTTGGCACGGGTCTGCGCCTTGATGTCCGCCCTGATTGTTTTCGCTAAAAGGCCGGTTCCGGGGTGCGTGAAGACCAGGCTGACCCCCCCCTTTCTTCCGGAGGAAGCCGCTGAACTCTACCGGCGCATGCTTCTTGATATTCTCGCAAAGACGGGCCAAATGGCGGATATTGACCGTTTCGTCTTTTTTGAACAGGGAGACGGCTCACGAGAGTACTTTGCAACGCTCGTTTCCGACGGTGAGGTGTATTCCCAGGAAGGTGATGGCCTCGGAGATAGGATGGCGGGGGCGTTCCGCACGGTGTTCGGATTGGGGTACGACCGGGTGGCCATCATTGGCACCGATTCACCCGACCTGCCTGCGGCGTTCATCGGGCGGGCCTATGGTCTGCTGGATGACTCCGGCGTGGATGCCGTCTTTGGTCCCAGTGACGATGGCGGCTACTACCTTCTGGCCATGAAGCGTTTTCAACCGGAACTTTTCACCGGCATCCCCTGGTCCACGGGCGAGGTGCTGGAGCGGTCCCTGGAGCGGTCCACCGTGGCGGGAATCGCCACGGCGCTCCTGCCGGTCTGGCACGACATTGACACGGCCGCCGACCTCCTGCGGCCGGAACTCGCCGACCCGGCAAATGGGGCGCCCCTCACGAGGGAATTCATTTTACGACATCCACCTCATACCCCCGCGTCCCCAGATAGGCGATGATCTCCTCGATGTGCTCGTACCCCCGGGTCTCCAGTTCCAGCAGCACGTCGGTCTTGCCCAGGGGGAGATCGATTGAGCGCCGCTCGTGGTTGATAAGGAAGATGTTGGCCCGAACGGCGGCCACCTCGGTGGCCAGCTTCGCCAGGGAGCCGGGTACGTCGTCCAGCACCACCTGAAGCTTCAGATAGCGCCCCGCCGCCAGAAGGCCCCGCTCCACCACGGTGGCGATGGTCTTTACGTCGATATTCCCACCCGACAGCACGCAGACCGTCTTTCCCGGCATCCTGCCCGCCTTGCCGTTCAGCGCCGCCGCCAGGGTCACCGCTCCCGACCCTTCCACCAGAAGCTTGGTTCGCTCGAGAAGCGCCACGATGGCAAGGGCGATCTCTTCCTCTTCCACCAGCACCACCTCGTCCACCAGGTCCCGCACGATGGGGAAGGTGTTTTTTCCCACCCTTTTGACGGCGATCCCGTCGGCCAGCGTCACCGACAGGGGGGTCTCCAGGACCTTCCCCTTCTTGAGGGAATAGTGCATGGACGGCGCCGCCTTGGACTCCACGCCGATGATCCTGACGTGCGGATGGGTTTCCTTCACCGCAGTGGCGATCCCCGCGATGAGTCCGCCGCCGCCGATAGGGACCAGGATAGCCCCCACGTCCGGCATCTCCTCCAGGATCTCCAGCCCGATGGTCCCTTGTCCCGCCATGACCAGATGGTCGTCGAAGGGGTGAACGAAGAGGGCGCCGGTTTCCTTCTGGGTCTGGAGGGCCGCCGTGCAGGCCTCGTCGAAGTTCCTGCCGGCCAGGACCACCTCGGCGCCGTATTCCCTGGTGGATTGGACCTTCTGGGGAGGGGTGCTCTCGGGCATGAAGACGGTGGCCCGCACCCCGAGCAGGTCCGCCGAGAAAGCGACTCCCTGGGCGTGGTTTCCGGCCGACGCGGTGAGGACGCCCTTGGCCAGGGCCTCCCGAGGCTGGGCGGTCATGAAGTTGAGAGCTCCGCGGATCTTGAAGGCTCCGGTCCGCTGGAGGTTCTCGCACTTGAAGGAGAGGGGGATGCCGAGCCGGTCGCTGAAGTGGTGGGAATGGATCAGCTCGGTGCGGCGTACCCGCTTTTTCAGGCGGTCAGCCGCTTCCTGGATCAGGGAATAGGGAAGCATGGCGTCTCCGGCACTGTCTTAATGATGGTGATGATGGTCATGGCCATGGTTGTGCCCGTGGCACTGGTGACCGTGCCCATGACCGTGGGAATGGTGGTCGTGGTGCTGGCCGTGGCGTGGCCGATGGCGGAGCTCCTTGATGACGGCCGTCTCGGCGCACCGGGTGCACTCGGCCTGGAGGGTGGTGTGGGAGATGTGGAAGCGCTCGAAGAGGAGTTCCTCGATCCGCCGAAGCACCTCGGCCTGCCGCTCCTTGTACTCGGGCTTCACGTCCACGTGGGCAGACAGGGCAAGGATATGGGAGCAGATGGTCCAGATATTCAGGTGGTGTACGGTGCTCACCCCCTCGATGCCGCCTAAGGTCTCCGCCACCACTTGTGTGCTCATTCCCCGGGGGACCCCTTCAAGAAGGATGTGGGTCGATTCCCGGATCACCCGCAATGACCCCCAAAAGATGACGCAGCCGATCCCGATGGAGATGAGGGCGTCCAGGATATACCAGTTGGTGTAGTAGATGATGACGCCGCCGATGATGACCCCCACCGACGCGGCTGCGTCCCCGATCACGTGGAGAAAGGCGCTGTGGACGTTCAGATCGTCATGGGAGTGGCTGTGGAGGGCCGATGCGGCGATCAGGTTCATGACCAGGCCCACCGCCGCGATGATCAGCATCGGCAGACTCTTGACTGCCACCGGATTGTGGAGTCGCTCCCACGCCTCGTAGAAAATGCCGAGGGCCATGAGGAAAACCGTTGCGCCGTTGATGAAGGAGGCAAAGACCTCGGTCCGGTGCCATCCGAAGGTGCGGGTATCCGAGGCCGGGTAGGCGGCGAGCCTGATGGCCGCCAGCGAAAGCACCAAGGCGAAGAGATCGAGAAAGACATGGGCCGCGTCCGACAGCAGCGCCAGGGAGTGGGTCCAGATACCTCCCGCCACCTCGGCCACAAGCGTCAGGGTCGTCAGGATAATGGCGTACTTGAACCGTCCGGTGATGCTCCGGTCAAGCTGCGTTTCGGCGTGCATTGTTGGCTTCGTCCCTCCTTCCCGGCAGCGATTCACTGTAGCAGATGCCCCTTTGACTGGTCAAACGGAAAGAACCGCTCCCCCCTTGCATTTCCACGTTGTTGCTGTTATCGTAGCCCGATCGTTTTTGGAGGTTTTTAATATGGAAGCCACACATCACAGGCTCATCATTCTCGGTTCCGGCCCCGCCGGCTACACCGCCGCCGTCTACGCGGCCCGGGCCAACCTGGGCCCAACCCTGATTACCGGTCTCCAGCAGGGGGGGCAGCTCATGACCACCACCGAAGTGGACAATTGGCCCGGCGACCCGGACGGGGTTCAGGGCCCCGATCTCATGGAGAGGATGCGCCGCCACGCCGAACGCTTCAACACCACCATGATCTACGACCACATCAACAAGGCCGGCCTCCGGGAGCGTCCCTTTCGCCTGGAGGGGGACAGCGGCAACTACACCTGCGATGCTCTCGTCATCGCCACCGGCGCCTCCGCCCGGTATCTGGGGCTCCCTTCGGAAGAAGCCTTCAAGGGAAAAGGGGTTTCCGCCTGCGCCACCTGCGACGGTTTCTTCTACCGGGGGAAGGCCGTGGCGGTCATCGGCGGCGGCAACACCGCCGTGGAAGAGGCCCTCTACCTATCCAACATCGCCAGCCATGTGACCCTCATTCACCGTCGCGACAAGCTCCGCTCCGAGAAGATCCTGGCCGACAAGCTGATCGCCAAGACCCGCGGCGGCAACGTCACCATCGAGTGGAACCACGTCCTGGACGAGGTTCTGGGGGACGAGAGCGGTGTCACCGGTATCCGCATCCGCCACACCAGCGGCTCCACCAAGGATATCGCTGTCCACGGCTGCTTCATCGCCATCGGCCATACCCCCAACACCATCCTCTTTGAAGGGCAGCTTGAGATGGACGGCGGCTATATCCGTACCCAGTGCGGGAGCGAGGGGAACTTCACCGCCACCAGCATCCCCGGAGTCTTTGCCGCCGGCGACGTCCAGGACCAGCACTACCGCCAGGCAATCACCTCCGCCGGCACCGGGTGCATGGCCGCCCTGGACGCCGAGCGCTACCTGGACATGCAAAAGTAGTCGATGCTTGCCAAGGCCCTCTCCAGTGCTCTTCTGGGTATTGATGCCGTCATCGTCGACGTGGAGGTGGACATTGCCCAGGGACTGCCCCAGTTCGCCACCGTCGGCCTCCCCGACGGTGCCGTCAAGGAGAGCAAGGACCGGGTCAAGTCCGCTCTGAAGAATGCCGGATACGACTTCCCCGCCCGGAAGATCACCGTCAATCTCGCCCCGGCCGACCTCAAGAAGGAGGGGGCCGCCTTCGACCTTCCCATTTCCATCGGCATCCTGGCCGCCACCGGCGTGGTCAAGGGGGAACGGCTCAGGGAGTACCTCCTGCTGGGCGAGCTCTCCCTGGATGGCAGCGTCAAGCCGGTGCGCGGCTGTCTGCCGGTGGCCGTGGCGGCCCGCGCCGCCGGCCTGCGTGGCATCCTGGTCCCCCAGGAAAACGCACCCGAGGGAGCGGTGGTTGAGGGGGTCGAGGTCATCGGCGTCTCGGAACTGGCCGAGGTGGTGGAATTCCTCAACGGCGAACGAACCATCGGCCCTTCCAGGGTAGATGTGGCAGCATTCTTCGAGCGGAGCGCCGACGCCGGCGACGACTTCGCCGAGGTGAAGGGACAGGAGCTTGCCAAGCGGGCCCTGGAGGTGGCGGCCGCCGGGTCGCACAACATCATCATGATCGGTCCACCAGGATCGGGCAAGACCATGCTTTCCCGCCGGATCCCGACCATCCTTCCCCGGATGTCCTTCGAAGAGGCCATCGAGACCACCAAGGTCTACAGCGTCATGGGTCTTCTGGATCGGGAGAACGCCCTGGTGGCACAACGGCCCTTCCGGTCACCGCACCATACCATCTCGGATATCGGATTGATCGGAGGAGGAAACACGCCGCGCCCCGGCGAGGTTTCCATGGCCCATCATGGAGTCTTGTTCCTGGACGAGCTTCCCGAATTCAAGAAGCACGTCCTTGAAGTCCTCCGCCAGCCCCTTGAGGACGGCCGGGTTACCATCTCCCGTGCCCTCATATCCCTCACCTATCCGTCACGCTTCATGCTCGTGGCGGCCATGAACCCCTGCCCCTGCGGCTACCTGGGTGACCCCCTCCACCCCTGCTCCTGCACGCCCGTGATGGTCCAGCGCTACCGCTCCCGCATCTCCGGGCCGCTGCTGGACCGCATCGACATCCACATCGAAGTCCCAGCCGTCAAGTACCGGGATTTGGCCGACGGTCGCGAGGGGGAGTGCTCCCGGGCCATCGGCAGCCGCGTGGAGCAGGCCCGGGAGGTTCAGCGGGAACGCTTCAAGGGTTCCAAGGTCCACAGCAACGCCCAGATGGCCCCCCGTTATATCAAGAAGTACTGTGAACCCGATTCGGCCGGCAGCCGGATGCTGGAGCTGGTCACTGACCGTCTTGGCCTCTCGGCCCGTTCCTACAGCCGCATTCTCAAGGTGGCCCGCACCATCGCCGATCTGGACGGCAGCGATGGGGTCCGAGAGCAGCACGTCTCCGAAGCGATCCAGTACCGCAGCCTGGATCGCAAGGTGCCGTCGTGACAGCGGGCCTTCTGACCCAGGCCGAGCACCGGGGCATGTGTATGCAGTATGCGGACAGAAGAATGCTACTCCACGGATTGTTAATAATTTTTTAGCTTGACTATGTAAAAGGTGGCAAGTAAAATCCAGTTCTAATTTAGGGTAGACACAATCAGGTTCGGTGAACCCTTTCTGTCGCCACTGCAATTCATTGTTCAGCGTTTACAGGCGTTGCTTGTAATCACCATCACAAAACGGAGGTAAGAGATGTCAGAGTACGGCACACTGCAAGACCGCGTACGTTGCAAGTCACTGCTCAGCAAGGTCATGTCACCCGAGGAGACCATCCAGTTCTTCAAGCCCGGCATGAATCTCGGCTGGTCCGGCTTTACCCCGGCCGGTTACCCCAAGGTGGTTCCCATCGCGCTGGCCGACCACGTTGAGAAGAACGGCTTGCAGGGCAAGATGAAGTTCAACCTCTTCATTGGCGCCTCCGTTGGTGCCGAGACCGAAGACCGCTGGGCCACCCTCGACATGATCGACCGCCGCTGGCCGTACCAGACCGGCAAGAACATCGCCGCCGGCATCAACGAAGGCCGGATCCGGATGGGCGACAAGCACCTCTCCCTCTTCGCCCAGGACCTGGGCTACGGGTTCTACACCAAGGACAGCGAGACCGGCCGTCTTGATCTGGGCATCATCGAAGTCTCCGCCATTACCGAGGACGGCGGCCTGGTTCCCACCACCTCCTGCGGCGTCATCCCCGAAATCCTCATGCAGTGCGACCGGATCATCGTCGAGGTGAACACCGGACAGCCTTCCTTCGAAGGGATTCACGACATCATCGTCTGCCAGACCCCGCCGAACCGTCAGATTATCGGTATCACCAAGGCTGATGAGCGGGTCGGCACCCCCTACGTGCCGTGCGACCCGAGCAAGATCATTGCCGTGGTCGAGTCCAAGCTCCGCGACAAGGGGCGCGCCTTTGCCGAGCAGGACGACACTTCCGAGGCAATCGCCAACCACCTTATTGACTTCTTCTCCCACGAAGTGAAGGCCGGCCGGCTTCCCAAGAACCTCCTCCCGATCCAGTCGGGCGTCGGTTCCATCGCCAACGCCGTTATCGGCGGTCTGGCCAAGGGGCCCTTCACCAATCTGACCGTCTTCACCGAGGTTCTTCAGGACACCATTCTGGATCTCTTTGATTCCGGCAAGTGCGATGCAGCTTCCGCCTGCTCCCTCTCCCTCTCCGAGAGCCCGGGTTTCCCCCGCTTCTTCGAGAACTGGGACAAGTACTTCTCCAAGTGCACCCTGCGCCCCCTGTCGATCTCCAACGCTCCGGAGCCGATCCGTCGCCTCGGGTGTATCGCCATGAACACCCCGGTTGAGATCGACATCTATGCCCACGCCAACTCCACCCTGGTTGGCGGTACCCGGATGATCAACGGCCTCGGCGGTTCCGGCGACTTCCTCCGCAACGGCTTCCTGAAGATCATGCACACCCCGTCGAGCCGCCCGTCCAAGACCGACCCGACCGGCATTTCCTGCGTTGTGCCGCACTGCTCCCACATCGATCACACCGAGCACGATCTGGACTGCGTCGTGACCGAGCAGGGTCTTGCTGACCTTCGTGGCATGGCGCCGAAAGATCGCGCCAAGCGGATCATCGAGAAGTGCGCCCATCCGGACTACAAGCCGATCCTCACCGAGTACCTGGAAATCGCCACCAAGGACTGCCTTGCCCGCAAGGTCGGCCACGAGCCGCAGCTGTGGGACCGCGCCTTCAAGATGCACCTCAATCTGGAGCGCAACGGCACCATGAAGATCAAGAACTGGGACGTGAAGATCGACCTCTGCGAGGGGTAGATTCGTTCCAGAAGGTTCACGCAAGAAAGCCCCACCAGGAAACTGGTGGGGCTTTCTTGTTTGTGACTGCGAAGTGTTCGGTGCTGAGCTGGCAGTCTGCGTCTGTCAGGATTGCCGGCGGGGTTGCTCGGTGCCCTGCCGACCCTTGGAACTGCGATACTCTACAATGGGCCCTTGGGACGACTTCGATGTGCTCCACGGAGAGCGGTTGGTGCTGCCAGATCCCTTGCCCGCCTTGCCGGTGCTGCGCTGGGCATAGCCGCCCTTTCTGGCTGCCCCGTTTCCGTTTCCCGGCCGGCTTCCCTTGCCGGCTGAGACGCGGGACAGGGGACGGCGTGGCTCGAGTCCCGGAATCTGGTGCTCCGGAAGCGATTGGCCGATATAGCGCTCAATCTTGGAGAGGTAATTGACCTCGTTCAGGGAGGCGAAGGAGATGGCGATACCCGACGCGCCGGCCCGGCCGGTGCGGCCGATGCGGTGGACATAGTCCTCGGCGAACTTTGGCAGGTCGAAGTTGATCACGTGGCTGATGCCGGAGACGTCGAGCCCCCGCGCTGCCACGTCGGTGGCCACCAGGAGTCTGATTCGCCCCTGCTTCATGGCGGCGATGGTCCTGTTGCGGGCACTCTGGGGCATGTCGCCGTGAAGGGCCGCCGCCGAATGACCCTGGTTCCTGAGTTCGATGGCCATGTTTTCGGCGTCGCGCTTGGTGGCGGAGAAGATGATGGCCTTGTGCAGGTCCGCATCGGTGATAAGGTGGTTCAGCAGCCTGTTTTTGTGGGAGAGGTCATCGGCCACGTGGAGGCGCTGCTCGATGTGCTCATGGGTCGTCTTGGGCCCGGTGATCTCGATCCGCTCCGGGTCACGCAGCAGCCGCCCAGCCAGCCTGGCCATGGCGTTGTCCATGGTTGCCGTGAACAGGAGAGTCTGGCGGCTTTCGGGGGAGGCGGCGGCGATCCGGTCCACGTCATCGCTGAACCCCATGTCGAGCATCCGGTCGGCCTCGTCGAGAACCAGCACTTCAAGCCGGGAGAGGTCGAGGCTTCTGCGGTCCAGCAGGTCCACGAGACGGCCCGGCGTGGCCACGATCAGGTCCACCGGTGCCGAGAGAAGCCGGAGCTGTTCCCGGTAGGGCATGCCGCCAAGGATGGCGCCGCTTCTCACCCGCAGGAGCTTGCCGTACGCGCGAACCGCGTCGGTGACCTGTTGGGCGAGTTCGCGGGTCGGCGTGAGCACCAGCACGCGGGGGCCGCGGCCGGGCTTCAGGGCAGGGGCGCTCAGTCGTTGGAGTGCCGGCAGGACGAAGGCCGCGGTCTTGCCGGTGCCGGTCTGGGCTGTGGCCAGAAGGTCGCGGCCGGCCAGCGCCCGGGGAATCGCCTCGGCCTGGATCGGTGTCGGGTCGGTGTAGCCGCAGGCGGTTACGGCCTTAAGGATGGGGGGGATGAGTTGCAGGTCGGAAAATGTCATTCGATCGATTCCTTTGTCGTTTCCGCAGGACAACAGGCGTCACTGAGCGGGCTTCAGGCATGCAACGCACCATGCCGCGCGCCGGTGAGACCGCCGTGATTGTCGCCGGAACGTAGAAATGGGTACACGTGTGAGCCGCAGGACAAACTGATGACCTGATGGGGGACGGCACCAACACAAAACTGACTGGCATGAGACATCGTCGCCAACCGTTTGTGCTGCTGCGCCGTGAAGCGTGCTGTAAGCAAAGGGGGTTAGTGAGCGATGAAGCAAACGGCGGGGTACTACGGGGTATGCCTTGGTGGCAGGTTCCGCCTGAGCGTTGATCAGTCAACGGGCACCATACGGGATTATTCTCAAAATGACAAGGATTTATTTGCCATGCTTGAAGGTGGTGCTCCGAACGGCCTGATTAACGGCGTGCCTTGGGGTGGGCCTTGTCGTAGACCTCCATGAGCCGGTCAATCCCCACATGGGTGTATTTCTGTGTGGTTGAGAGGGAAGCGTGCCCCAGGAGTTCCTGGATGGCGCGGAGATCCGCTCCTCCCTCCAGTAGGTGTGTGGCGAAGGTGTGGCGCAGGGTATGGGGGGATATTTTCCGCATGGCGGCGATCCGGAGGATGTATTTGTCGACCACCCGCCGGACGCTCCGGCTCGTGAGCCTTCCGCCCCGGGCGTTGAGGAATAGAGGCGTCTGGATGCCGGGATGGTTGCGGGCGGCGAGGTAAAGGGAGAGCGCTGCCCGGGCCTGGCTCCCCACCGGTACTACTCGCTCCTTGCCCCCCTTGCCCAGAACCCGCACGGTGGCGTCATCCAGGTCGATCCCCCCTACGTCCAGGCCGGTCAGCTCCGAGACCCGCAGGCCGCAGGAGTAGAGGGTCTCCAGGATCGCCCGATCCCGCAGGCTCAGGATCTCCAGTTCTCGGGGTGCCTCCACCAGGGTTGTCACCTCGTCGATGTTCAGGTGATAGGGGACCCTCTTTTCCTTCTTGGGCGTGCTGACCAGCTCAGCCGGGTTCTTTCCGAGGCTCCCGGTCCGGACCTGATATTTGAAGAAGGCTCGCACCGCCGCCAGTTTTCGGCCGATGGAGCTCTTTTTGTGATCCCGGTGCAGCTGTGCGAGCCAGCGTCTGATGAGGAGGTGGGAAACCGCATCCGGCCCGGCTGCAGCTCCAAGTTCAGCCCGCACGAACTCCCGGAACTGGTGGAGATCCGAGCGGTAGGCGTCCAGCGTGTGGGGAGATGCGTTTCGCTCGGTTTCCATATGGCGAATGAAGGTGGTGATGGCGTCTTCCATGGGCGTGTCTCCGTGTCACGCATCATACCAGATTCACGATGTAAACCGAACAGTTGTTGTTTCATGGAGAAAAACAGGTATGATTCATTTTCGCGCTCGTGTCCCTGTGACGCAGGTCAAGGCTCTCGGACGGCGATCAGTTTACGTTTGCAGCAAGAAACCGGGAGGTAACAGGATCGTGAAACGGGTGGTCATCGCAGGCATGGGTTTCGGCGGTATCCGGACGGCGCGCGTTCTCGCAGGGAAGGGATTCGACGTGGTGCTGGTTGACCGGAACAATTACCATCTATTCCAGCCGCTTCTCTACCAGGTGGCCACCGCCGGCCTGGAGCAGGAGTCCATTGCCTACCCGGTGCGGGCCATGGCCCGCCACTGGCCCGGCACCCGCTTCCACCTGGCGGAGGTGACCGGCTTCGACTTTGACGGGCGACGGGTGCTGACCGATAATGATCCCATTCCCTTCGACTACCTGGTGGTCGGGGCGGGGAGCGTCACCAACTACTTCGGCCTGGAGTCGGTGGAGCGCCAGGCTTTCGACCTCAAGGAGCTGGTGGACGGAGAGCGGCTCCGCAATCACATCCTCACCGCTTTCGAGCGGGCGGTCATCGAGCCCGATCCCGCCCGGCGGCGGGCGCTGATGACCTTCGTCATCGTCGGCGGTGGACCCACCGGGGTGGAGTTCTCCGGTGCGCTGGTGGAACTGGTCCGCTACGTGCTCGCCAAGGACTACCCGGAGTTGAGCGTCCAGGCGGCGCGGGTCGTGCTGGTGGAGGCCTTCGACCGCCTCCTGGCAGCCATGCCGGAGGAGTTGCAGGTCTACACCCTGGAGAAGCTTCGGGGGATGGGGGTCGAGGTGCTCCTGAACGCCCGGGTGGTGGACGCCGGTCCCGAGCGGGTAACCCTCCACGACGGCGCCGTTATCCCGGCCCACACCCTTTTCTGGTCCGCCGGGGTCAAGGCCGCTCCGCTGGCTGCGGCCCTGGGAGCCCCCCAGAAGGCTGGCGGCCGGATACCGGTGGAGCCGGACCTGACGCTCCCTGGCCGGCCCGAGGTTTTCGTCGTCGGCGACATGGCCTGGCTGGAACAGGACGGGGCGCCGCTCCCCATGGTGGCGCCGGTGGCGATGCAGATGGGGACCTATGCGGGGGAGGCGATCCTGGCCCGGGAGCGGGGCGAGAGCCTTGCGCCGTTCCGTTACCGGGATAAGGGGAACATGGCCACCATCGGCCGCAGTGCCGCCGTGGCCAGTGCCTTTGGGATGAACCTCCGGGGGTACGCGGCATGGGTGGCCTGGCTGCTGCTCCATCTCTACTATCTGATCGGCTTCCGCAACCGGATCGTCGTCATGCTCAACTGGATCTGGTACTACTGGTTCCACGAGCGGCAGGTGCGGCTCATCACCGAGCGGGAGAGGGCGGAGTAGGGGATGCTCACCGTCTCCATCCAGCGGGCCGAAACATACGGTCCCGACATCATCGCTCCCGCCTTGATCCGCCTGCTGGAGCCCTTCGGCGGCATGGGGGCCTTTGTCAGGCCGGGGGAGCGGGTGCTCCTGAAACCGAACATGCTGGCGGCGAAAGAGCCGGAGCGGGCGGTGACCACCCACCCTGCGGTGCTCCGGGCGGTGATCGGGCTGGTGCGGGAGGCGGGCGGCGTTCCGCTGGTGGGGGATTCACCCGGCGTCGGCGGCATCCGGAGGGTGGCGGAGAAGAGCGGCATGCTGGCCGTCATCGAGGAGACCGGGGCCGAGCTGGTGGCCTTCGAGGAGACGGCCGCAGTGCAGGCGGGCGGACTCTTCAAGCGGTTCGACATCGCTCGGCCCTACCTGGAGGCGGATAAGCTGATCAACCTCCCCAAGCTCAAGACCCACGAGATGATGACCATGACCTGCGCCGTGAAGAACCTCTTCGGCGCGGTGGTGGGGACCGCCAAGGCCGGCTGGCACCTGAAGGCGGGAGCCGACCGGGAGCTCTTCGCCCGGATGCTCCTGGAGATATACCTCATCCGGAAGCCGGAGTTGACCATCGTTGATGGCGTCCTCGCCATGGAGGGGAATGGCCCCGGGAGCGGCGATCCGCGCCATGCGGGGCTGCTGCTTGCCGGCACGAACCCGGTGGCGGTGGATGTGGTAGCCGCGGAACTGGCCGGCATACCGAAGAAGCTCCTCTGGGTGGAGCGGGCCGCCGAGGCCCTCGGCATCGACGGCTGGGACCGGACTACCATCGAAACCTGCGGGATACCCTTTGATGAGGCAAAAGGCCCTCCCTTTCTCCTCCCGCACCTCTCCGACGTCCAGTTCGGTCTTCCCCGTTTCCTGAAGAACCGGCTGCGTCATTACCTCACATCGCGCCCCGTGCAGCGGGCCGAGGGGTGCAAGCTCTGCGGCATCTGCCGTGACGCCTGTCCGCCCCGCGCCATCGAGATCCGGCACGGGAAGCTCCACTTCGACTACCATGCCTGCATCCGCTGCTTCTGCTGTCGGGAACTCTGCCCCGAGGATGCCCTAGACGTGCGGGAGGGAGCGCTACTGAAGATTATAAGGAAATGTGTATAAAGGAATTTAATATCCCGCTCCGTTGACTTTACAGGGGGTGGAGATTACAATTAAATCATCCCGCCGATAGCGGACCGAAATTTCGCGAAAGGAGACCCCGTACCATGTGGACCACCATTTATATGCTTCGCCCGGTGACCCGCTGCAAGGAGGGTTGCCGACGCCAGCCCGTCGCGTAACCGTGGCGGGCTAACCAGACCGGCCCCCGTTCATGACCTTGGACGGGGGCTTTTTTGTGTCAACGATTTGAGCCGCTGGGCGTTTCTGTGCTATATACGTCAGGCAATCCATCCTCTCGCCACGAGGTCTTCATGAAGAAATTTGCCATCATCGCCGTGGTCGTCATCCTTGCCGCGATCGGTGGATACTACGTGTTTGCCAAGAAGGAACCGGAGCGGACCTTCAAGACCGCCAAGGTTGAGCGGGGCGATATCGTCTCCGCCGTTTCCGCTACCGGCAACCTGGCCGCTGTGGTCACGGTGCAGGTGGGCACCCAGGTGTCCGGCACCATCCAGAAGCTCTTTGTCGACTTCAACTCGCCGGTGAAGAAGGGGCAGGTCATCGCCCAGATCGATCCCTCCCTCTTCTCGGCCCAGGTTGAGCAGACCCGGGGGAACTACCTGAGTGCCCAGGCCAACCTGCAAAAGGCCAAGGCGGACCAGGCCGATGCCACGCGATCCCTTGAGCGGAACCGCCAGCTCATCCGAGACGGCATCGTCGCCCAGAGTGATTTCGACACGGTGCTGAACCGCTACGAGCAGGCGGTGGCCGCCGTCAAGGCCGCCGAAGGGACTGTTTCCCAGACCCGCGGCTCCTTCCGCCAGGCCGAGACGAACCTGAACTACGCCACCATTCGGTCGCCGGTGGATGGGATCGTGGTTTCCCGCACCGTGGACGTGGGACAGACGGTGGCCGCTTCGTTCCAGACGCCGACCCTCTTCACAATCGCCCAGGACCTGACCCGGATGGAGATCGACACCAGCGTCGACGAGGCCGATATCAGCCGGGTGAAGGTCGGCCAGCCGGTGACCTTCACCGTGGATGCCTACCCGGAGAGCCGCTTCACCGGTACCGTCCGGCAGGTGAGGAACGCCCCGATCGTGACCCAGAATGTGGTCACCTACGTGGTGGTGATCGCCGTGGACAACAAGGAGCTGAAGCTGAAGCCGGGGATGACCGCCAACGTCAGCATCGAGACCGCCCGGAAGGAGAATGTTCTGAAGCTTCCGTCCGCCGCCCTTCGCTTCAAGCCGAAGAAGGACAAGGACGCAAAAGACGCAAAAGTTACATCGGGCGCTCCGGCGCAGCGCAGGATGAAGAAAGAGGCGGTGCAGCAGGTCTTCATCCTCAGCCCGGAAAAAACGCCGGTGGCGGTTCAGGTGAAGACCGGCATCGGCAACGACGGTCAGGTGGAGCTTGTGGAGGGGAATCTCAAGGAAAACGACGAGGTGATTATCGAGCAGGTCATGCCCCAGCAGAAAAAGTCGGGCGGCATGGGGGGCGGCTCGCCCATGGGGCCGAGGTTCTAGATGGGCGAGGTGGTAAGCATCACGGGCGTCACCAAGGTCTACACCATGGGCGACCAGCGGGTGGAAGCCCTGAAGGGGATATCCTTCACGGTCTCGCGGGGTGAATTCGTCGCCATCATGGGGGCCTCGGGGAGCGGCAAGTCCACCTGCATGAACATGCTTGGATGCCTCGACGTCCCGACCAGCGGCGAGTACCGGCTGGAAGGGGTGAATGTGGGGGAGTTCTCCCGCAATGAGCTGGCGGAAATCAGGAACAGCAAGATCGGCTTCGTGTTCCAGGGGTTCAACCTTCTGGCCCGAACCACCGCCCGGGAAAACGTGGAGCTCCCCCTCGTCTACGCCCGTGTGCCGGCTGCCGTCCGCCGGGAAAAGGCCCTGGCAGCCCTGGAGCGGGTGGGGCTCGCCGGCCGGGAGGACCACTACTCGAACCAGCTCTCCGGCGGTCAGCAGCAGCGGGTCGCCATCGCCCGGGCGCTGGTGAATGAACCGTCCATCATCATGGCCGACGAACCGACCGGAAACCTGGATTCGAAGACCTCCGTGGAGATCATGGCCATATTCCAGGAACTGAACCGGCAGGGCATCACTATCCTCATGGTCACCCACGAACCGGAAATAGCGGCCTTCACCAGCAGGCATCTCATCTTCCGTGACGGTCTCATCATCTCCGACGCCCTCAACAGTGCACCGCACGTTGCCTCGCCGGTGGAGGAGCAGGCACCATGACGACCCTCTGGCAAAGCCTTCTGATTGCCCTCCGGGCGCTGCGGGTGAACAAGATGCGGGCGCTCCTGACCATGCTCGGCATCATCATCGGCATCGCCGCCGTCATTGCCATGGTCGCCATCGGCGCCGGGGCGAGCAAGATGATCTCCGACCAGATCTCCAGCATCGGCAGCAACCTGCTGCTGGTCCTGCCCGGTTCCACCACCAGCGGCGGCCTGCGCACCGGTGCCGGCGGCACGCCGACCCTCACCTATGACGACGCCCGGGCCATCAAGGCGGAATGCCCTTCCGTGGCCGAGGTGGCCCCCACGGTCCGGGGGACTGCCCAGATCGTCTTCGGTAACCAGAACTGGTCCACCATCGTCATGGGAGTCACTCCGGAGATTCTCTCTGTCCGGGACTGGCCAGTGGTTGCCGGCAGGAACATCTCCCAGTCCGACGTGGACGGTGCCACGAAGAACTGTCTCATTGGTCAGACCGTGGCCGACAATCTCTTCGGCGATGCCGATCCCATCGGCAAGATCATCAGGATCAAGAAAATTCCTTTTACGGTCATCGGGCTGTTGGGGAAAAAGGGTCAGTCGCCCCAGGGGACCGACCAGGACGACGTGATCTTCGTCCCGCTGCGTGCGGCCCAGCGAAAGCTTTTCGGCAGCCAGTTTCCCAACACCATCAGTGCAATGATGATCCAGGCCAAGAGTGCCGAGGACCTGAAAAAGGCCGAGGAGGAGGTGACCGCGCTCCTGGATCAGCGCCACCGGATCGGCCCGAGCAGGGAGCGGGACTTCTCGGTGCGAAACCTGTCGGAGATCCTCGCCGTATCGGAGCAGTCCTCCAAGGTCATGTCGATCCTGCTCGGTGCGGTGGCCTCCATCTCCCTCGTCGTCGGCGGCATCGGCATCATGAACATTATGCTGGTCTCGGTGACCGAGCGGACCCGGGAGATCGGGATCCGGATGGCCATCGGCGCCAAGCAGCGGGACATCCTGCTGCAGTTCCTCACCGAGGCGGTGCTGCTCACCACGGTGGGCGGGATCATCGGTATGGGGT
>RHLS01000072.1 GCA_003712145.1 Desulfuromonadales bacterium
TCCCTACCCCGCCCCGCAAACATGCGGCTCCGCCTCCACCGCCAGCCTTAAGCCCATGGAGTGCAGCAGCGTGAAGAGACTCTTGATCTCCGGATTCCCCCTTCTGGAAAGCATCCGGTAGAGACTTTCCCTGCTCAGGTTGGCCTTTGCCGCCACGGTTCCCATTCCCCCATTGGCCTCGGCCACGTTGCGCAGGGCCAGAAGAAATACCTCCCGGTCCCCCTCTTCGATGGCCGCGTTCAGGTAGGCCGCCGCCTCGCACGGGTCCTTGAGCGCCTCGATCAGGTCCTTTTGATACTCGGTCGTCTTAGCCATGATCCCTTCTCCTTTGGTATTCCCGCCAATACTCCCTTGCACGAGCAATGTCCCTTTCCTGCGATGACTTGTCGCCACCGAGCAGAAGCAGTACAACCCGGGTACCGTCGAGTGCGAAATAGACACGATAACCGGGGCCGTAATCGATCCGCAGCTCCCGCACTCCCTCGCCCACGAAACGGTTGTCACCAAGGTTGCCGAGCCTTGCCCGGTCAAGCCGAATGCGAATCTTCGCCCTTCCGGCAACGTCTCTCAGCCCCTCCAGCCATTCCTTGAATGGCTTACTTCCTGCCTCGGTAATAAAATGCTCTATTTCGTATGGGAATGTTTTCATATTATTGTAATTTATAAGCTACATAGTGTCAATCTTCGAAAAAAAGACGGATTCAAAGTCTACCCACCCCTCCGATTATCCTCAAACATCTCCACCGGCATCGCATACCTGAGCCGCCAGACCATCTTGATCGGCCGCTCGTTCTCGTAACTCACCATATCCACCGGCCCCAAATAAGTGAACGGAACTGTCACATTGTTCCGCTTCTTCTGCCCACGGGCAAAGACCAGTACCGTATAGCCTCGCTCCTGATGGTGAATCAGATTCTGCCCGTCGGTGTGGTGCTGGGCGGTGTTGGCCTGGGACTCCCAGTGCATCAGCTCCCGACTGATGGGGTAGTCCGCATACATGGTGCTGGGGGAGAATTCCTTTTCCGTCTTCTGGAAGGTCACCAGCAGGGCGTAGGTTTTGATGTCGGCAAAGTGGAACGAGCCGACCCCGGTCTGACCGGCACTCTCCAGGCTGGCCCGGCCAAAGGTGGCCTGAATCTCCTTGTTGCCATACTGGGCATGCAATTCCAGCGGCACGGCAAACGGCAGCTCCGGGGCGGTCCCGGCGACGTCGGTGCTATCCAGCGACCAGTCCAAAATCTCGTTCAGATCAGCGCAGACCGTCGGGTTGGCAGCCAGCCGTTGGAAAGCTTCGGCCAGCGACGCTACCCCGACTTTCTCCGCCTTGTCCCCCCAGATGCGGTAATAGAGCAGCATGGCGGACACACCGGCCAGGTCAAGCGCCTCGGCCACCTGTCCGGCCACCAGCATGGCCAGCACCTGACGGAGCAGTGTCGCTTCCCGTGGACCATTGATGAATGCGGCCCGGATCAACGTTTTCTTCAGGCGCGCCAGATCGGAATCAACCGGAATCGGCGCCAGTTGGGCCCTGGCTTTCCACTCGCTCCACGACTCCTTGGCCAGCAGCACTTCCGGCTCGTAATCGTGGTAGCGGATGAAGTTGCCAAAGGTCAGCTCCTGCCCGGTCTCGCTGGTAAAGGTCTGGAGCCGGTCCGGCACCTGCACGGCCAGCCGGCCGAGATTTTCCCGGATGTTCTCCAGCACGTACTGACGGGAGAGCCGGTCAAGCTGGATAGCGCAGCCGGCTGGGAGATGGGGGAAATCCTGCTCCACTTCCTTGTCGATGGAGAAGCGGTGCCGTGGGAGGAGCGCTTTCAGCTTGGTGTCGATGCGGTAGCGGCGGTGGGCCTGACCGACAAAGTCGAGCACGGTGAGGCACTCCTTCTCCGGGGTATGGCGCAGGCCGCGGCCGAGTTGCTGGAGAAAGACCGTCAGGCTCTCGGTGGGGCGGAGGAAAAGGACGGTGTTGATCTCCGGCACGTCCACCCCTTCACTCAACTTGTCCACGGTGAAGAGGAAGGTGAGCTGGCCGCTTTTCAGCCGTGCCAGCAGGTCGGCACACTGGTCGGAGTCGATGCCGGAGACAAAGGGGGCGGACGGGATGCCGCGCTGGCTGAACTGTTCGGCCATGTATTCGGCATGGCGGATGGTGACACAGAACCCGATCCCCTTGAGGCTCGCCACGTCCGGCTCGTAGCGGTGCAGGGCGGTGATGATCGCCTCCACCCGCTGACGGGCGCGGGCCGGGTCCAGCACGTAGACATTCTCCAGCGCTGCGGCGTCATACTTGCCATTGCGCCAGAACTGGTCGCTGTTGATGGCAATGGGGTCGGCAATGCCGAAATAGTGGAACGGGCAGAGGAGCTTTTCCTCCAGCGCTTCGGGGAGGCGGATTTCGGCGGCAAAGCGGTTGCCGAAATCGGCGGCGACGTTGTCGCCATCCATCCGCTCCGGGGTGGCGGTGAGGCCGAGGAGAATCTGCGGGATGAAGTGGTCGAAGATGGGGCGATAGCTGCTGGCGGTGCCGTGGTGGGCCTCGTCCACCACGATGTAATCGTAGAAGCCGCTCCCCACCTGCTCCCAGAGCCGGCGGGAAGCGAGCATGCCGACGGAGCAGAACAGGTGCTCCAGGCGGGTGGCCTCGTAGGGGCCGACCTGCAGTTCGCCGAAATTCTGGTCCCGCAGGATGTTGCGGAAGGTGCCGAGCGCCTGTTGGAGAATCTCCTGCCGGTGGGCCAGGAAGAGCAGGCGTGCTTGCCGCTGCCGCTGCTCGAAGAAGCGCTTGAAGTCAAAGGCGGCCACAACGGTCTTGCCGGTGCCGGTGGCGGCGATGACCAGATTACGCCAGCGGTCGTGGGCTCTGCGCTCCCGATCCAGCGCCTCAAGGATGCGCTCCTGAAAGGGGTGGGGGCGAAGATCGAAGAAGACTGCCGGGCCGTTTGCGTTTGTACCTTTATTCTTTGCCCGTGCAATGGCAGTCCGAAAAAGGGTCGGATTCGCCGGATCGAACGGTACGAACTCCCGGCTGTTCCAATAGGTCTCGAACTCGACGGAGAACTTTTCGAGGATGTGCCCCATGTCCTGGGCCGTGACCTTGAGGTTCCATTCAAGGCCGCTGGTGATGGCGGCGTGAGACATGTTGGCCGAGCCGATGTAGGCCGTGGAGAAGCCGGTGTTACGCCGGAAGTGGTAGGCCTTGGCATGGAGCCGGGTCCGCTCGGTGTCGTAGGAAACCCGCACCTGCAAGTTGGGGAGCTTGGCCAGCCACTCCACCGCCGGGGCATCGGATGCTCCCATGTAGGAGGTGGTGATCAGCCGCACCGGCACCTGCCGGTCCCGCAGGTCTTCAAAGGCCGGCATGAGGAGCCGCAGGCCCGACCACTTGATGAACGACACCAGGATGTCCACCCCATCGGCGGAGCGCATCTCTTCGTGCAGTTCATGGGCAAGTTGTGGTTCGTTGGGGGAGCCGGTAAAGAGACTGCTTTCTGCAAGGGGTGTGTGGGGGCGGGGAATGCCTGGCCTGCCGTAATTGGGGGGAGTGATCTCAAGGAGGAGCGGCTTCTGTTCCGGTACGAGGCGGTGTTTTTCCAGGTGTCCCCTACCCGGCTCATTGGAAACCTGGCCGAGTATCCGGTTGCAGAGAGCCAGGCGCCGTTCCGGGTCTGTTTCTTCGCGCAGCGCCTGTTCCAGCACCTTGGCAACGAAAGATGCGTACAGCCCCGGCTGTTCTTCCGGATCGATCTTGCCGAAAACTCTCCGAAGTTCCGGGCGCAGGGCGAGTGCGTCGCGAAGGGACTCATCGAGAAGTGCTTCGTAGAGGCCGGGAGAAAGGTGCTTCATGGGCAACAGATCCCGATTTCGGCAAGATACGATTCAATCACCGGCACATCGGCCTCGGCCCAGTCGAGAGTATGAAGTTCATCCGGGGAGAGCCAGGTCACGGCAGCGTGTTCGTGAAGGACGATCTCTCCCGATTCGATAGCGCAGACAAACGGATGGAGCGTGACCGCAAACGTCGGGTACTGGTGTGTGCTGTGAGGGAGGCTTTTCCCGACGTGAATGTGAATCCCCATCTCTTCCACCAGCTCCCGACGGAGGCATTCTTCGGGCGATTCTCCGGGATCGATCTTGCCACCGGGAAACTCCCACTTGAGCGGCAGGCTCATGACGGCGCTCCGCTGGGCAGCGAGAACGAGGCCGTCACGTTCAATGATGGCGCAAGTGACATGGATATGCTTCAACGAGGGCGACACCTGAAATTGCCTCCAATTTACATTACAGGCCGTAAGCTTCAGGAGAAGACCTCCAGCCTCAGCCAACCAATATAATGCCCTACTCACAACTTCAAGCATCGCACAAGCGCAAGCATTCTTAATAAGCCATTTCATATTCCAGGTCAACCGGGAGAAATCCTGATAGAGACTTTTTCACCCCCGCCAAGGGAGTAGGCAAAAACAGGGTTACGGTCATTTTCCCACGGTCAAACGAGAGCCGATTTTTGGTGTCGGGCACAGTTTGGGCACAGGATGGGCACAGACTTGACTAATTTGATGGGGAATTTATTACAGAGATGCCTTGAAGTGAGTTCAAAGAGAAGAGCATAAATTGCTAACTGGCAGCAAATACGAATGAAAAAGGGGCCAGATTCTTGATCTGGCCCCTGGGCTTTCATGGAGCGGGAAACGGGATTCGAATCCAGCTCAGTCAAAGGTTCAGACACCCAACAATAACTAAAATACATCAGTATTTCAACCTATTATTCCAACTTTCTATCCGGCTTCAGTTTCATTTAACTGCACCTAAAAGCATTAGGCTTCGCGAATGCAGTGAGACTACAGTGAAAGCGATCAACAGGCTCGAATTTCTCGGGCCTTATTCACCTTAGCAAAGCGAACCTCTTGATTTTCTGCCCCCCCCCCTAACAGATGGGCCGCTCCTGGCAAATCGTGGTGGTCTTGAGCACCGACCATGTCCTTCCAGGGCCGACAAGAGCAAAAGTATTCTCTTGAACCAGTTGCCGTGACTCTCAGCAAAGCCGTCCCTCCCCTACTCCACCTCAAAGTTCCCGAATCCCTCTCGCGGTAAGCGCTCACTTACCGCGTCTATTGCTGTCCAGACTGATTGGAGGAGCTCGTTCCCTCCACTCAAAGATCCAGCGGACTTCTCGCCTCCTTCACCGTCCTGACAGGCACGCAATGGGTGTAGATCATGGTCGTCTTGAGGCTGGCGTGCCCCAGTTTGGTCTGGATAGTGCGGATATCGTAATTGGCCTGCAACAGGTGAGTCGCATAGGAGTGTCGGAATGTATGGGCAGTAACCCTCTTGGGTATCCTCGCCCTGCGAACTGCCGTGTACAAAGCCCTCTGCAAAGCGGTTTCATGGATGTGGTAACGCCGCAACTCGCCGCTTTCCACCATCGGTGTCAATGATTGCTGCGGAAAGAACCACTGGTGGACCAGTTCCCTCGGCGCCTGGGGATACTTCTTCTCCACAGCGTCGTCGAGAAACACCCCCGCATATCCCGCCGCGAGATCGTGATCAAGCAGCTTCTTCACGAACTCCATCTGAGCCTTCAATTCCGGAAGAATTGATTCCGGCAGCGGCACCGTTCGATCCTTCTTCCCCTTCCCGTGTACCGTCAGCACCCCCGCGTCGAAATTGAAATCCCGCACCCGCAACTGAAGGCACTCGAATAACCGAAGACCGCAGCCGAACAAGAGATTTACTATGAGGTTGAACGGATGCGATAGATGCTCCAGGATGGCGTCGATCTCCTCCCGGGAGAGCACCACCGGAACATAGAGGGACTTCTTCGCCCGAGGAACATCCCGCAGTTCGCCGAATTCTCTCTTGAGGGCATGACGGAAGAGAAAAAGAAGGGAATTGAACGCCTGGTTCTGGGTTGAGGCGGCGACCTTGCACTTCACCGCCAGGTACGTCAGGTACTCCTTCACATCGGCGGTCGATAGTTCCTGTGGCGGCTTGTTCTTCAGGAACCGCTGGAACTGCCGTGACCAGAGGGCATAGGTCTTCAGGGTTTTGCGGGAGTAGTGGCGCACCTTGATCTCGGCAGCCAGAGCGGCAATCACGGCATCCCATTCAGGCGATGAGGATTTTTCCTGATATCCGGCTTCGGAAAACTGTGACTTGCGCTGTGGGACTGGAGACTGTGGAGCAATCACCGACGGAGGTTGAGAAGGTGAGGATGTGGTATCGCCACTCTCGGGCTGCTCCTCCCCTCTCTGCATCTCAAAGTAAAGTGAAATGGCATGGGCTGCCTGTCTGCATTGGGTTTCAGTCTGATTCTTCCCACGCAACTTTTCCAGGAACCTGCGGACCTGTTCAACTCTGCCCCGAGATTCTGTATATTTTGTAGAAAAATCGAAATAATAGCGCAGCCATTTCCTGTAATCTCCCCACCGACCGAGAGGGATCTCCCGTATTCTGAGAACAGCCTCAAACCGGATCAGTACGTCACGTGGTACTTGAATCATAAGTCAATACCCCAGAAATTGAGTAGTACAACCATGTCAGGTTTTCACATGACAACCTTAACGGCATGCAATTACGATGTCAATAGAAAGCTCTCATAAATGCGCTTTATGGTGGCATGTATCTGTGCTATAAGACACAAAATTACACGAGAGCATCCGGAGACATGATGAAGACGCGGGTAAAACTGAAACCGGGACAGAAAGGAACCAAGAAATTGCTTGCGCAATACGGTGATTCCCTGGTTTGCGTCCGTTACAGGTATGACCCTGAAAAACGCAGGCAGGTGAAGACGGTCGAGCTTATTGTAAGCGAGACTGAGTGGACACCCCCGCCACCTAAATATCCTGAAAGCTCACTGGTTCCGCTGCGGGTCGGCGTGACAGAAAAGACACTGCAGGAACAGGTAAGGGCGTTAGGTGGGCAATGGGATCGGGCGCAGCAGGTTTGGTTCGTGAGGTATGGATGTATCGTCGGAACGAAGTTGGAAAAGTTTATAGTAGTAGAAACCAGGAAGATCGATAAGAACAGCCGAAGTTTATAATAGTAGAAGCGCCAGAGGCTTATAGATATATAAGCTTGTTTCCAATACTGTAAACTTGTTTATATTGTTATAAACCAGGCTCTGACTGGTCAATCACGAGTTGAGCATAATGAAAGAGAGGAATAATTGACAACAATTCATTTCAAAAATCCAT